>CAYZIL010000001.1:0-124344 GCA_964478515.1 uncultured Faecalibacterium sp.
TATGCCTTTTTATTTTATGGCTGCACCTCACTAACCGCGGCGCCTGTTCTTCCTGCAACAGCACTGGTAAACAAATGCTATTTTTCCATGTTTTGTGGCTGCACGGGGCTTACCGCTGCGCCTGAGCTTCCTGCGACGGTTACGGCAGATCATTGCTACGCTTCCATGTTTGAGGGCTGTACCTCCCTTACCGCAACACCTGAGCTTCCCGCGACAGCTATGGCAGATTACTGCTATTATTCCATGTTTTGTGGCTGCACGGGCCTTACCTCAGCGCCCAAGCTTTCTGCAACAGTTATGGAAGATTACTGTTATGCTTACATGTTTGATGGCTGCACGGGCCTTACCGCTGCGCCTGAGCTTCCCGCGACAGCTTTGGCAGATTACTGCTATTATTCTATGTTTTGGGGCTGCACGGGACTTACTGCTGCGCCTGAGCTTCCTGCGACAGCTATGGCAGATTCCTGCTATAACAATATGTTTTACGGCTGCACCTCCCTCGCCTCAGTGCCCAGACTACCCGCGACAACGCTTGCGTCCGGATGCTATGGCTACATGTTTTTTGGCTGCACCGGCTTGAAATTAAGCGCGGCAAAGGTGGGTAATTACACTATCGAGTGGCGTATTCCCACTGCAGGCACGGCAACCGCGGTATCAGGGTGGAACACCCATATGCTCATCGGAACCACTGGAACCTTTACTTCCGATCCGACAATTAGCACGACTTATTACCTGTACGCTCCCACGCCAGTCATTTCTGACCCCCAGCCGGCCGGCAAGACGCTCACACGTGCGGCGGGCGACACAGCGACAATGAGCATAACGGCAACAGGTGCAATAACCTATCAGTGGCAGGTAGACAGTGGCAGCGGTTGGCAGAATATTAACGGCGCAACACGAGCGAGCTACTCGACAGCCGCGCTTACGCAAGGCAACAACGGCTATAAATACCGTTGCTTTATCAACAATGCTGCCTACAGCCCTATATTCAGCTTAACTGTAGTGAATAATGCCGGCAACCCCGCTACAGGCGACAGCTCAAATATGTTGATTCCCTTAGCCATTATGATATTGTCTTTATTCGCTTTTGGGATAGTCTGTAAAAAAAGCTTAAATTGAATAATATATTAAATGAAACGACAAGCCTCATCACCGGGGCTTGTTTTTTTGCTAATTCGCATTTGATTGCCCGCTTATTTAATAGAACAAACGCCTGATTTGAAATTTAGCCCATAATTTGTGCACATATCAGCGAGGTCCGTTGTATGCGCTGCCTTGCTCCAGCCTCGCACGCCTGCCGGCGCGGGACTATGCGGTTCCAAAATATTAGCCCCGCTAAAACGGCAGGATGCCGATTCTACGGGGCTTTTTTCATATTTGGCACTTTGCACGGCAGTCAATAGCAGTCATTTGCACACATATGCGGCCGCACGGAAAACACGCAAAAAAACATGGGCTCGCACTTTTCTCTTGAGCGCCGGCAGTCGCAGCCGCGGTCAACCGCACAGCGTCACTCAGCGCTCCTCTACGCATTCCCCGTCTTCAAACAGCCCCTTTACCACGGTGCCGTCTTCGCGGTGCAGCTCGCCTTCGCCGTACGGGGTCCCGTCAAACTCGCCTATATAATACTCGTCCGGACCGTAGGTAAGCTTGCCCGTTCCAAAAGGAAACCCGCCCTTAAAATTGCCCTCATACACGCTGCCGTTGGCGTAATACATCTTACCCGGTCCTTCGGCGACCTCGTCAAACATCCCCTCGCAGACGTCTTCGTTTTGGTAATAAAACTTTCCCGGGCCTTTTGGGCTGTCGCCTTTGAAGCTTCCCACATATGTTCCGTCGGCGCTCACCTGTCTGCCGTGACCGTCGGCTTTTCCGGCAACAAAATCTCCCTCGTATTCAAGCAGATAGTCGTCTTTATACCGCATATGCCCTTTGCCGTGCGGCAGTCCGTTTACGGTCTCGCCGACATAGGTATAAAACTCATTTTCAATAGTTGCGTTTTTCATATAATCATTCATAATACATTTATACCATAAATTTAAGCGGCGCTGCTGAAAAAGTTTCGGCTAAGTAACGCCGCAAACAAATACTTTCGTATTGAGCGGAGACAGCGAATGAAAAAAGAGTCGAAAAGGATAGTCAATGAGGCATACAGCTACGAGGGCGAAACCTTAAATTCCCTTCCCAACGGAAAGGGAGTTATGCGCCTGCCCAACGGCGACGTTTACGAGGGAACATTTGTAAATGCCGCCCTAAACGGAAGCACTGTTCTGAGAAGAGCCGACGGAGATATTTACGACGGCGTTTGCGTCGACAACGTTTTTCAGGGCCGGTGCAAGTACACCGGCCACGACGGCAGCGTTTACGAGGGCGAGCTTAAGGATAATCTTCGCAGCGGCAAAGGAAAGCTGACCTTTCCCGAAGGTCACACTTACGAGGGCGACTTTCTCTGCGGCAAGGCCGACGGGCACGGCGTATTCACACAGCCGGACGGCACTGTTTACGACGGGGACTTTGTCGACGGAATGATGCACGGCAGCATGAACGTGCGCTTCGCTAACGGAGACGTTTTCGAGGGCGAATTTGACTCCGACAACCAATACGGTTACTCGCGCTATGTCTTTGCAAACGGCGACACTTACAAAGGCTATATGCAGGACTTTGAGCCGTACGGCGTGGGAATAATGAAATTCAAAAGCGGCAAGACCTGCAGGGGTAATTTTGTCGACGGTTTTCTTGACGGAATGGACTGCGAGGTGCTTTTTGCCGACGGCGCGAAATATGAAGGCGACTTTACAAATTCTTTTGCCAACGGCTACGGCAAATATACCGACCCCGCCGGAACAGTGTACGAGGGCGAGGCCGACCTCGGCGTTTTTACCTGCGGGGGCTTTTCGAAAAAAATATAGCCGAAGAATTGAGCTTAGGCAATTATTGAGCGTCTATTTTTATCCCGCTGCTTTTTATGAATTCTGCGCAGCCCTCTGTCTCATATAGGGTGTTCTCCTTTACAAGATACCCGCGCTGAAAACACACAGCGGATGTTTCTCCCCGCTTCGTTTCAAATACAAAATATATGCTCGTGGCGGTCGACAAAGTCGGCGGCCCTTTTTTTATTATCTTGACCTTTTCCAACTCGTCGTATATCTTGCTTATTTGCCGCTTGCTTTTTACGGTTTGCGGCGCCTGGGCATATTCGCAGTGATTTACCCGCACTCTAATTTGCTTTATTTCTTCCTTGGCGCAGATTTCGCAAAATTCAACTGCATTTACCGGCGCGTCTGGCAGCTCGATCATTTTTCCCCTTTCAAAAGTTCCCGAAGCTTTTTGGTCGCTTTTGCCGCAGCTTCCCTTAAATAGAACTCGTTTGGCAGCGACTCGTCCAAATAAATCAGGACATCTGCCTTTGTCACACTGACGCAAAATCCCGCAAAGCCCGCCGGGTCTTTATCCATATAAACATTCAAAAGGTACTCATTACCGTAATCAACCTTGAGCAGCACCTTTCCTCTTTTCGCGCTGAACAGCACTTCCCCCGGCGAACAATCGACGTCGGCCAAGTCCACCTCGGGGAATTTGAGATAACTGCCGCTTTCGACTTCCGCGTTCTTTTCGTTAAGCGCTTTGAGCAAGTCGGGCAACAGCGTCTTTACCCAAAAGTTTCCGCTTACGGCGCCGCTTGACATTCCGCCGCGCTCGTAAGCCGCGACATGGTATATTTCGCCTTCGCTCAGCTCCCTGCCGGTAACACTAAAAAAAAACGCACGGAACTCTTTTGAAAACTCTTCGAGCGAATACGGAAATTTCATCTTGGCAAAATGCTTTTTTAAGTCCTCGTAAAGATAAGGGTCCCCTCTTAGGCCCCAGCTGCGGGGCTTGCGGGCAAAAATTACATTCACGCTCGGCTTTAACATAATTCTCTCCGTCAAAAAATGTTTGCCCCGGCGCCGGCGTCGTCGGCAATATATGTAAGCGCTTTTTTTGTATCTCCGAGCTCACTTCTTTGCACTGACAGCAGCATTAGCCTATAAGACATGTCCATAGTCAAGCCGCGTTCGCGCAGCATGTGTATTTCTAAGACATCGCCGTTTACGGCGGCCTGCGTTATTTTCAGCTTGTTTGCGCCGCTGCGCTCGTCAGAAAATATTGCGACCAGGGCGTTGGTTTCAAAAAACCTCTTGTCATATTTTTCTATGGCCGCAAAAAGGCGCTCGCTTTCCGGGCCCGCTGTTTCACTTTCGCATAAAAACTTTTCCAGCGCCTGTGTGTTCGTAACGAGTGCGGAATACACAACTCTGCCGGCATTGCCGGTGTTCTCGCTGTTTGAAAACAGCGCCGCCGTGTTCTGCACAATCGCCTTCGCAAAAGAATAGGGCAGCAGGACAGTTTGCGCAGCTAAATCTTCGACTTTTATCAAGTTTCCCTCCTGTGCCTACTCTTATTTCAATTCTTCCCAGTCGAACCCCGGGCTGTACGGGTCGTCTGTACTAATTACCGTGTCGCCTCTTTTATAGGCATATCTTCCCGTGCCGTGCACCACATACTCGTCGTTATACCTGTCGGTATAGCGTTTGTCGCCCCGAAAGGAGTCGCTCCACTGTCTGTTTGCCTTGTCCTGTGCGCGCTGTCTGTTTTCGTAGGACTCGCGCGTTATGCGGCTAATATCCTCGTTGCTCTTTCGCAGTATATCAAACCGCTCTTGCTCCGCCGCCCGTTTGTCCTCTTCCATTTTTCTGCGTATTCTGTCCGCCTGAGCCCTGTCTTCGCGCACCGCCCTGTTTCTTTGGTCTATTTTTGCCTGCTGGGCTTTCATCTCGTCAAATATTGCCGTTTGCCACACAACGCCGTAGTTTGCAAAGGACACATACGCTTCTTCGAAAAGCGCGTCGAAGTCAGCCTCTTTCGCATCCAGACAGGTGATATTATTGACGAACCAGGGCCTGTCGTGACTTGAACAAAACTGCATGCGGCCGCTAGTTCCCGGCTGCAATTCGGGAAACACGTTCCCGACGACATTTCTCATATACGGGTCGTTAAGCAGGTATTGCGGTATTTGCGGGTCAGTGTATTCTTTGTATTCTTTCGCGTCGACCAGCGCGCAGTAAGCGCGCATGCGAGTCGCATTATTCCGGCTGTATCTGTACACTCTGACGGCTGCTTTGAAGTAGCTCATCAGCAGGACCCTGTCCGGGTAATCTTTGCCGTATTTTTTTTGCGTCTGAGTAAAATCTTCTTCTGCCGCCTTGGCATATTCCGCGTTTTGCGCAAACGGCGGCGGCAGCTGTTTTACAAATTTCACGTCGTTGCATTCCTTAAGATCGCCGAACGCAAACGCATCCAGGTATTCCTCGACTCCCATGAACTTACCCAGCAGATTTCCGCAGTCGTCCGCGCGAAAGTTTCCCCAGCCCCCGCTGCTGCTCGTCAAATCGTCGTTATATTTTCGCGGCGACATGTAATATAAAAATGCGGAATTGTCGGCAGACGCCGCACTTATTGTGAAGTTAAACGGGTAACCGTACCCCGAATACTTGTCGTTTCGTTTTGCCGAAGCGCTCCAGCCGGCAGGCGCCTTTATTTTTCCGTAACTCACGCCATTGTCGTCTTTGGCGAGTAAAATTTGTGCGGCGGCGGCTTGCGTCCCGGCGGGCGCGTTCAGTTCTTTTATTGCGTCTGAAAGCAGTTTATTGTAGTGGTCGGCAGGCGCGACAGAGGCGTCAAAAGTCAAAAAGCAGGGATAGTACTTTTCGAAAAGCTCTTTGGGCGCCCAGTACGCACTGCTGTGGATTATGTCCCAGTTGAGCATCTTCTCGCTTTTTTTGCCGTTTTCCTCAATGTAAAATCCGAAGGCTCGCACCACGAGCCTTGCGGCGGCTCTGAGCAGCCCGCCGTCTTCAGTTTCTATATCATATGCGCGTATCGAATTATCATAATAGACATCGGTCAATATGCGCTTTTTGTCTTTTGCCGAATTGAAGGCATTTTCTATTCTTTGTCGGTACCGCTCTTCGTTTTCTTTGGCCGCGGCAGTCTCCCCCTCTTTGGGGCTGAGAACCGCGGCAAAGGTGATTTTTTTACTATTCGGAAAGTTCCTGCTCATCATTTCCTCACAGCACTGCCCGGCCTCGCGAAAATTGAAAAGCAATGACTTATTATTCTTACTCAAGCAAACGTCACTGTCCCGCTGCAGCGGGACGGCGGGAGACGAATAATTTGCTGCCGAGGCGTAAGAGACGACTACGGTGTCGTCTTCGGTAAACGCGCGCAGGCTGTAACCGATGGGATTGAGACACCCGAAATAGGTGCTGGTGTCCAGCTCGCAGTGCTTTTGCCAGCCTTGCGGGACGTCAGCCACGGCAATTTCCTCGTTGGTTTTGCTGTCGCAAAATATTGTTTTCATAACTACCGTCCAAATTGTGTTGTGACATACGTTTAATAAGCGTTATTTCCCGCTAAATTGTACAATACTTTATTCTCTCTTGTAAAGTCGAATAAAATGCTTAATAGAAAACTGAGAAAAGCGCCCCTTCAAAACCGTGTTTTTGCAAATACAGCCTGCACGCTCGGTTTTGCTGCGCTGCGGCGGCACATTTCCGCACGCCGCCGGTGAAGTCGCTCCCTGCAAAAAAACGCTGTCGCACCGACCAGACCGACATTTACCGACATTTCCGCGGCAATTCGTTGCAACGATTAATATATGATGTTACAATAAATATAAATTTTGGGGAATATGCCCATTTTTTTGTACTTTTCCGGTGGGCAGGCGTCAGCGTTTTTTAATAAATATACAATCTATTCGGCACGGCGGTTGAACACCGCTTCGCAAAGCTACAGGGCCTCATATTGCGTGACGGCAGCCGGCTGCAAATTAACTGCCCGTCCGCGTTTTGCGGACGGTTTTGTGTTTTGCACCGTATTACCGGCAGGGCGCGGCCCGACGCCGTTTAAGGCTGCCGCACAGTTTTATGCCGAGCAACCGCAATTCGCTCAAAACAAGCACTCTTGCGTAAAGGACCGACTATGACAACTAAAACTAAAAAGATTTCTTTGAAAATTGTGCTGAGTCTGCTTGTGCTGGCGGCGCTGGCCGTCCGGCTGGCATTGCCTTGCAGCGCTGCACAAGCAGTAGATATATCGCAAAATCCCCGGGTATTGTTTCTCGGCTCGTACAATTACGAATGGGAGAGCGTTCCCAAGCACCTTTCGGGTATTACCGACACATTAAACGGCTACGCCATGGTCGACTACGTCTTCATGGACACCAAGCGTCTTGAGTACGAAGACGTCAAGGAGGTCGTCTATCAGGACATTTTGTCCCGTTCGGAAAGCCGGCCCTTTGACTATGTTATTGCGGCGGATGACGCGGCGCTGATGTTCGTGCTGGAATACAAGGACGAATTGTTTTCCGGCATACCGGTCGTTTTCGAGGGGATTAACGACGAAGCTTTTGCCTACCGGGCTGCCGAGGACCCGCTGATTACCGGCATTGTCGAGACCTTCCCGCTGGAGGAAACCATCGCGCTGGCCTTGAACATCAATCCGGACGCCGCCCAAATTGTGGGCATAACCGACGACACCGTTTCCGGTCAGGGTTCGACAACGCAGTTTTTTGACTGTCAGAAAAGCTTTCCGGACCTGACGTTTTCAACGCTCGACTGTTCTCAACTGACTTGTGCAGAAATCGGCGACGCGCTGGCTGGCTACACTAACGACACGATATTGATATATCTCATGATGACCGTAGACGCAAATGGCAACACCTATTCCCACACCGAGGCCACGGAGTATACGACCTCCTGTGCCAACATTCCGGTTTACAAAGCGGACGAGCTGGGGCTGGGCGTAAGCATATTGGGCGGCGTTATGGTTTCCTACCACGATATGGCAAGCGCCGCTGCGGCCATAGTTCTGGCCCTGGCGCAAGGCGGGGATATTTCGGACTACCCTGTGCAGACTGCGCCGGTCTTCTGTGCGTTTGACGCGGCTGTCATGGCTCGTTTCGGCATCACCAAAGCGCAGGTAGCCGCTGCCTACGGCGGCAAAATTGAATACGTCAACGACCAACCGTCTTTTTTCCAAATCCATAAAAACGTCATCATTCCCTCAGGCATAATAATAGCCCTGCTCATCGCCTTTTCCGTATTTGCATTGCTGGTCCTTCGCAGCAGAAAAAAGGTTGTGGCACAGCTGGAAGACCGCGAGCGCGGTCTTAACAGCTTGCTGGAAAACATCCCCGGCGGGCTCGCCATCTACCGTATTCGCAAAGTAAGCAAGGACGCAATTGAAACGCTGTACTCAAGCCAGGGCATTCCCAAGCTCAGCGGCCGCACAATGCAGGAGTACCAGGAATGGATAAAAGGCGGGCTTTTTGAAAACACCGTCAGCGAGCAGGACCTTCCCCGCTTTTTAGAGACAATTTCTGCCTGCGTTCCCGAAAAGAAACCGTTTTACCTCAACTACAACCTTAAGCACAAGGACGGCTCGCTGGTGTGGGTGTCCCTTTCTGCGGTCTGGGGTTACGACGAAAAAGACGGCAGCCGCGTATATTATGCCGTCTATCTCGACATGTCCGAACAGAGAAAAGCGCAGCAGGCACAGCGTGAGGCCATGCAGGCAAAAGCCTCAAACGACGCTAAAAGCGACTTCCTGTCGCGAATGAGCCACGATATCCGCACGCCTCTCAACGCGGTGTTGGGCTTTATAAGTCTCGCGCTGGACGAACCAGACATACCTGCCGGAGTGGCGGAATATCTGGAAAACATTGATGTTTCCAGTAAGTATCTGCTCAACCTAATCAACGACGTTCTTGACATGGCTAAAATAGAGAGCGGCAAGGTTGCGCTGCACGAAAAAAGTGTCGACGGTCCGAAATTCCTCAACAGCATCGCCAGGGTTTTTCGGGCACAGGCCGCGGAAAAAGGCATAAAACTCATCACCGATTTTTCCGAGTCCGCAACGCCGTGGGTCATGATGGACGAGCTGCGCAGCCGCCAGATATATGCCAACTTGCTCTCCAATGCCATTAAGTTTTCTCAAAGCGGTACCGAAATTCGCTGGACGGTAAAGGACACACCGAGCTCGCCCGATACCATGCACATGCTCTGCACTGTAAGCGACCAGGGCTGCGGTATTCGCTCGCAGGATTATGAGCGCATTTTTCAGTCGTTTGAACAGACCGAAACAGGCGTCGGCGCCGGCGGCACCGGCTTGGGTTTGCCGATAGTCAAAAACCTCGTAGAGCTTATGGGCGGCACTATACGGGTTGAAAGCGAGCTGAACGTGGGCACAACTTTCACGTTTGAGCTGGACCGGAAACTCGGCCAGCCGCAGGAGGAAACACACCCCGCTCTCAGCAGCAGCTCCGTCTCGCTGCGCGGCCACAACATTCTGCTGTGCGAGGACAACCACATCAATACTATTGTTGCAAAAAAACTTCTCGAAAAGGCCGGCTGCACTGTCGATACTGTTGAAAACGGCAAACTGTGCGTCGACAGGTTCAAAGCAGCCGCGCACAACGAATACGACGCAATTCTAATGGACATCCGCATGCCGGTAATGAACGGCTTGGGCGCCGCGGCCGCCATCCGCGCGCTTAAGCGCCCAGACGCAAAAACCGTTCCAATTGTCGCCATGAGCGCCAACGCTTTTGAGGAGGACGTGAGGCAGAGTCTCGCGGCCGGTATGAACGCACACTTGAGCAAGCCCATTGACCCTCAGGTCTTGTACCACACGCTTGACGCTCTGATTCTCCACCAAAAAAAAGACTGAGGACTTTCCGCGGCAGAAAATTCGGCAAGCCATTATTGAGCGTGAGCTTTTTGAATCACTCAAGCCTTCCCGCAAGCGCCCTGTCGCCGGTTCTCCTTATTTGCCGCTGTTCCGGCGCGTTTCGCGGCAACAGCTTTCTGAGCAGTATTGCGCGCCGACGGCAAAATTACAGCGCCTGCGCTGTCGGCCAAAACAGCACTGCCGATATATTTCCGGCAGCGAAACAGCAAACGGCACTTTAGACGCCGTGTCAACACGAGCGGCGGCTCAACCGCAAGGTTGACAGCAGCGTCGAATATTGCCGCCGCGTTCAGACCGCGGCGGCTTGCTTTTTTGTTTACAGCTTTGCACTGGACATATGGCGCGTTTATGGTAAAATTATAGCCATCCGGAATAAATTTTCTTAGCTTTGGAGAAATATATGAACTGGCTCAACAAACTTGAACGCAAATTCGGCCGCTGGGCTGTGCCGAATTTTATGCTTACCGTCGTTATCGGCATGGCGATAGTGTACGTGCTAAACATGTTCTTCCCCGCTTACAATATTACGAATTTTCTAGCGCTTATCCCGGCGCAGATAGCCCGCGGTCAGGTCTGGCGGCTAATAACCTTTATATTTATCCCGCCGTCCGCCTCCCCCGTTTTTGTCGTGTTTGCGCTGTATTTTTACTATTCTATCGGCACGGCGCTGGAAAACTCCTGGGGCAGCTTTAAGTTCAACATCTTTTATCTGCTCGGCGTTATCGGCGCCATCGTCGCCTCGCTGCTGACCGGTTACGCAACCAACACCTATTTAAACCTGTCGCTCTTTTTTGCTTTTGCCATTCTCTACCCCGACACGCAGTTTTTGCTCTTTTTCGTCATACCCGTCAAGGCAAAATACCTTGCCGTCGTCGACGCGGTGTTGTATGTCGTGACTTTTATATCCAGCAACAGCTGGTCGACGCGCGCCGCAATAATCGCTGCTCTGGTAAACATTGCCATTTTCTTCGGCGGCGACGTAATTCGGTATATGAAGCGTCAGAACGCCTACCGCGCCACGCGCCGCAATTTTAAGCAACAGATGCGCGAGACCGACTGGCGCAACCGCTGAAATTCGGGAAGTTCCGCTGTTTGGGACTTCCCGCTTATTTTTTTCAAAAAGAGAGGCAAAAAATTTGAAATACGACATCGTCACGCTGGGCGAACTGTTGGTAGATTTTACCGAGTGCGGCCGCTCAGCTGCCGGCATGCGTCTGTTCGAACAAAACCCTGGCGGCGCTCCGGCAAACGTCGCTTGCGCCGCCGCGCGGCTGGGCTTGAGTACCGCTTTTGTCGGCAAGGTCGGCAACGACATGCACGGGCGCTTTTTGCGCGATTGTCTGCTGCGCGAACACGTCGACGTCAGCGCTCTGTTCGAAACTGACGCCGCGTTCACTACGCTCGCGTTTGTCTCGCTGTCACCAGGCGGTGAGCGCGAGTTCAGTTTTGCGCGCGCGCCCGGCGCCGACACGCTGCTGAGCGCCGCCGAAATCCCGGAAAACCTGCTGAAAAGCTGCCGCATATTGCACGTCGGCTCGCTCTCGCTGAGCGACGAGCCGGCCCGTGCCGCCACGTTCCACGCCGTGCGCACCGCGAAAAAAAACGGTGCGCTCATCTCCTACGACCCAAATTACCGCGCGCCGCTGTGGCCCGGTGAGGACGCCGCGCGTCTTCAAATGCGCGCCCTGCTGCCGCTGGCCGACATTGTCAAGCTGTCTGACAGCGAAACCGAGCTGCTTACCGGCGAACGCGAACCCGCCGCCGCCGCTGCCGCGCTTATTGCCGGCGGGGCGCGCTGCGCGGCTGTGACGCTGGGCGCAAACGGCGCACTAATACGCACAGACAAATTCAGCGCACTATCCGCGGCCTGCGCCGGCCCCGTAATCGACACTACCGGCGCCGGAGATACCTTTTTTGCGGCGCTGCTGTACCGCCTGCTCGACAGCGGCCTGCCCGACAGCGCTGACGCTCTCGCCGACTGCGGCCGCTTTGCCAACGCCGCGGCGGCGCTGCGTGTCGGCAGGCGCGGCGCAATTCCGGCAATGCCGACGCTCGCCGAGGTACGACAGCTGCTTGGCTGAGGCGCCCGCCGCCGCTGCGCTGCCTATTACAAGTGAAAAATACAGCCCGCCGCAGTAAACACCTGCGGCGGGCTCAACTGTTTATTTAACTGTCTTTTGGCACAAGCTGACTATATTGCCGACCTTCAGCGCGGGCGCTCGACAAAGCCCACCTT
Organism: uncultured Faecalibacterium sp.; assembly: GCA_964478515.1. Classification (GTDB taxonomy): domain Bacteria; phylum Bacillota; class Clostridia; order Oscillospirales; family Ruminococcaceae; genus HGM13233. The sequence goes on from CAYZIL010000001.1 coordinate 12,026, forward strand.
TTTGTAGACCTTGCGCACCGTCTTGCCGGCAACCGCTTCCGCCTTTTCGGCGCTGTCGCGCAGCACGCATTCCAAATACTGCTTGTCGGCAAGTATGCGGCGGTATTCCTCCTGCACCGGCCTCAACGAGTCGGCTACCTGCTCGCCGACGGCGAGCTTAAACTCGCCGTAGCCGCGGCCGCTGAACTCGCTTTGCACCTGCGCCGCCGTCTTGCCGCACAGCGCGCCGTATATTTCAATAAGGTTGGTGACGCCGGGCTTGTCCGCGGCGGCGCGCACCTCGCTGCCGCTGTCGGTGACGGCGCGCTTGAATTTGCGCACTATCGCGTCCGGCTCGTCGGTCAGCATTATTTTGGCATTTTCGTTTTCGTCGGACTTGCTCATTTTACTTGTCGGGTCCTGCAGCGACATCACCCGCGCGCCGACTTTGGGGTAGTAACCGTCCGGCACTGTAAAGACGTCGCCGTAGATACCGTTAAAGCGCAGCGCCACGTCGCGCGCGAGCTCGAGGTGCTGGCGCTGGTCGGAGCCAATCGGCACAAGGTCGGCGTTAAAAAGCAAAATGTCGGCGGCCATAAGCACCGGGTAGGTGAAAAGGCCGGCGTTGATGTTTTCGGGGTGTTTTTGCGACTTGTCCTTAAACTGAGTCATGCGCGACAGCTCGCCGAATTGAGTGTAGCAGCCAAGTATCCAGGACAGCTGCGCGTGCTGCGGCAGGTGACTTTGAATGTACAGCAGCGATTTTTTCGGGTCAATACCGCAGGCCAGCAACAATGCTACCGACTCCTGGCACTGACGGCGCAGCGCGGCGGGCTCGCGGCGCACGGTCAGCGCGTGCATGTCGACCACGCAGTAGACGCACTCGTACTCGTCCTGCATGTCCCGCCAGTTGCGCAGCGCTCCTATATAGTTGCCGAGCGTGAAGCCGCCGGTGGGCTGAATGCCGCTGAATACGCGTTGTTTGTCCATTTTGTGGTCATCTCCTTAATATTGTCGAATTTCATTTTAGCGCAATTGCCCCGCCGCGTCAATTGACAAAGCCGCGCGTCAAGACTAATATATTTAGTGTAAATAAATATTTTAAGGATAACGCTATGTCAAAAGTCAGAACCCGCTTCGCACCGAGTCCCACCGGCTATATGCACGTCGGCAACCTGCGCACCGCGCTTTACGCCTATCTGCTGGCAAAAAAAGACGGCGGCAGTTTTATACTGCGCATTGAGGACACCGACCGCGCCCGCTACGTTGAAGGCGCCGTCGAGCTTATTTATAAAACGCTCACAGACACCGGCCTGCTGTGGGACGAGGGCCCCGACTGCGGCGGTGAGTACGGCCCCTACGTTCAGAGCGAGCGCATGGGTTTGTACCTGGAATACGCAAAACAGCTGGTTGAAAAAGGCGCCGCCTACTACTGTTTTTGCGACAAAGAGCGTCTGGAAAAGCTGCGCGCCGAACAGCAAGCGCGCGGCGAACTGCACGAGCGCTACGATGGTCTGTGCTCACACTTAAGTCCGCAGCAGGTCGCGGAAAAGTTGGCCGCCGGCCTTCCCTACGTCATTCGCCAAAAGATGCCGAGCACGGGCACAACCGGCTTTGACGACCTTGTCTACGGCCATATTGAAGTCGACAATTCCGAGCTTGACGACCAGATACTTATCAAAGCCGACGGCATGCCCACTTACAATTTTGCCAACGTCGTCGACGACCATCTAATGGGCATTACCCACGTCATTCGCGGCAGCGAGTACCTCTCTTCCACACCGAAATACAACCTGCTCTATGACGATTTCGGCTGGCCGGTGCCGCAGTACATCCACTGCCCGCCGGTAATGAAAAACCAGACCGAAAAGCTCAGCAAACGCAACGGCGACGCCTCCTATCAGGACCTTATCGCCAAGGGCTATTTGTCCGAGGCAGTTATAAACTATCTCGCGCTGCTCGGCTGGAGCCCCAAGGGCGAGCAGGAGGTTTTCTCCCTGCTTGAGCTTGTGCAGGAATTTGACGTGGACGGCATTTCCAAATCCCCCTCTATCTTCGACCCGGAAAAGCTGCTTTACATAAACGGCGAATACATCCGCCGGCTGTCGCACGACGAATTTAAGCAGAAAGCTCTGCCCTTTATTCGCGCCGCCGTCAAGTCTGACATCGACGTCGACGTGCTGTGCGACGCGCTGCAGCCCCGCACTGAGGTCTTCAGCGATATTTCGGCTAAGCTCGGCTTTATTGACTCTTTGCCGGAATACGACGACTCCCTGTTCCTAAATAAAAAAATGAAGACCGACGCCGACACCGCCAAACAGGCGCTGGCGCTCGCGCAGCCCGTGCTCGCCGCGCTGCCTGCCGACGAATACGACGTTGAGCATTTACACGCGGCGCTGTTCGCGCTGATAGAAAAGACCGGCTGCAAAAACGGCTGGATGCTCTGGCCGCTGCGCGTGGCCCTGTCCGGCGTGCCGCTCACGCCCGGCGGCGGCATTGAGCTCGCCGCTGTCCTCGGCAAAGAAAAGACTGTCGCGCGCGTTGCGGCGGCGCTGGAAAGACTGTAACGAATGTACGGCAAAAAAGAATTTGACTCCTGGGCCGTCGACTACGACAGCGACATAAACAGCTGCGACAACGGCTGCTATCCCTTTGCCGGTTACGGCGCCGCACTGAAAACGGCGGCACAGCAAGCTTTAGGCGGCAGTTCGGTGCTCGACCTCGGCGTCGGCACCGGCAACCTGTCAAAGCAGCTTTATGACGCCGGTCTCGCCGTTACCGGAGTGGATTTTTCTCGCGGCATGCTTGACGCCGCCGCCGCAAAAATGCCCGACGCGCGCCTGCTTGAGGGCGACTTGAGCGTCGCGCTGCCAAGCTCGCTTGCCGGCGAAAAGTTTTCCGCAATAGTCAGCGGCTATATGTTTCACCATCTTTGCGCGGCGCGCCAGCTTGAGCTTATTGCCGAGGCACGCACTCTGCTCGCCCCAGGCGGCGTTATTGCCATAGCCGACGTCGCTTTTCCCAACCGCGCCGCACTTGAGCGCTGCCGCACAGACGCCGGCGACGAGTGGGACGCCGAGGAGACCTATATTGTCTACAGCGAGTTTTCCGGTCAGCTCAAGGAAAGCTCTTTCACTCCCGTTTCGTTCTGCGGCGGCGTGTTGGTCTGCCGCTGAGCTCAAAAGCAATTTTTCTCGAGAAGCACTGTGCGCTTAACACCGCCGCGCGTCAAACCTAGCTGCCGCTTTTTACAATCATTACCGCGCCCGCAAGGCACGGCGTGCACAAGACCAACGCGGTCAAAGCCCTGCCCGCACTTAAAAACGCTCCCGGCAACGGTAAACGAGCTGAGCCTTAATAAGAAAAACTGCGCCGTGTTTTTGAACGCGAAGAACGTTTTTGTTAAAGGGCAAAGGCGACATTTCGGTTTGCTCCTGTCTGCTTAGGACGCACCAATAATCTCTTGCGGTAAAAGGAAAACCTCTTGTCTTTGCGAGCTTCGCGCCTGCGGCGCGAAGCTCGTTTTCGCACCCGGCGCGCATTGTACCCGAATCGTCGCTAAGTGTCCGCCAAAGCGCATTACCGCACCTACACAGCAGGCAGTTCTTAAGTCCGGTACTGCGGCCAGAGTTCTATGCTAAAGCAAAAAACAAGTGCGCCCCGCTTTACGCGGGGCGCACTTTTAACTGTTTTACTGTGTTATTAGAGCTGGGTCAGTTTCTCGTCCTGCTCGGCATTGAAGTTGTAGTCCTTGCCGGGCAGTATCACGTTGGCAAGCACACCGATTACGGCGGCCATGGCGATACCGCCGAAAGAGAGCGTCGCGCTGCCGACGTTGAAGGTGAGCGGGTAGGCGTTAAAGCCCAGGCCGCTGACGAATATCAGCGCCGCTATAATGACGTTGCGGGACTTGGCGAAGTCGACCTTGTTCTCAACCACGTTGCGCACACCGATTGCGGAAATCATGCCGTAAAGTATGAACGACACGCCGCCGATTATTGCGGTCGGGATGGTGCTGATAAAGTCGGAGAAGAGCGAGACGAAGGAGAGTATCACGGTCATTACCGCCGCAACCAGCATGACTTTGGGGTCGTATATGCGCGTCATTGCGACCACTCCGGTGTTCTCGCTGTAGGTGGTGTTGGCCGGGCCGCCGAGGAAGCCGGCCAGGGAGGTCGCAAGTCCGTCGCCGAGCAGCGTGCGGGTCAAGCCGGGGTCCTTAAGGTAGTTGCGTCCGCAAGTCGCGCTTATGGCGGCGACGTCGCCGATGTGCTCTATCATGGCCGCCAGCGCAACCACCGCGAAGGTAATTATTGCGCCGATGTCGAATTTCGGGAACATGAAGCCGGGAACGTCGACGAACGTGGTAGCCTTTATGGCACCGAAGTCAACCCAGCCGGCGCCGCACAGCGTGCCGATTACCGCAACAAGATACGCGCCGCCGATGCCGATAAGTATCGGCACCAGTTTGGCCATGCCCTTGCCCCAAATGTTGCACACGACCATTATGACAATCGTTATTATTGCGAGTATCCAGTTGCTGCTGGCCATTGAGACCGCCGTGGGCGCAAGTATCAAGCCGATGAGGATTATCACCGGGCCGGTGACAATGGGCGGAAACAACCGCATGACCTTCTCGACGCCGAAAATTTTGAACAGCAGCGCGAGTATCACGTAGATTCCGCCGGCGCAAACGACGCCGCCGAGCGCGTAGGGCAGCATTTCGGTGTTGGGCGAGCCGTCCTCAAGCAGCGGCGCCACAGTGCCAAACGCGGCCAAAAAGGCGAACGACGAGCCCAGGAAGATGGGAACCTTGTTTTTGGTTATAAGGTGAAATAATAAAGTTCCGACCCCGGCACAGAACAGTGTGGCTGAAACACTGAGACCTGTGAGGATCGGAACAAGAATAGTGGCACCGAACATTGCGAAAACGTGCTGCAAACCTACAATCAACATTTTCCCGGTGCCCAGCTCTTTGAATCCGTTGCGGATTCCCGCGGAATTCTCGTTCATTTGTGCTACCTCCGATTCTTGCTTCTCTTGCGGTTTCTTAGCGGCACGTCCAGGCGCGCTGCCGCTGATGGATAAAATTTTTTTGCCCGTTTTTGGGCAAAATTTTTTTGCCGGATTTCCGGCAAGTCAGGCGGCGAGCCGCCCCAAAAAAACGATTCGGTCCTTGCGGCAAACCCTTCAGCCGCATGTTCCTCTTGGCATTTTTTCCATTTTAATACGGCAGCGGCCTCTTGTCCATCATTTTTTTCAAAAAAACGAAGATTTGTGACTTTTGACAAATGGTTTTTATCAGCGGCGTTAATTTAGTCAATTTGCACAGTATTGCTCCGCGCTGAACAGCGCAGCGGCGCTGCTTTTTAAAAAGCAGCGCCGCTGTGAGTTCGGTTGAATATTCTGTACTTAAAAATCGGTAAGTACGCGGTATTTGCCGACAATGCCGAGCTCTTTGGCGCGGCACTTGAGCGCGTTGACAATGCCGATAATGGTGAGCACAAAGATGATTATGCTGCAAACGGCAGTCACCAGCCAGCCCAGGAACGGCACAATGCTGCAAAGCGACGCGAGCAGCGCGAAAACTGTCAGGCAAAGCGCCTGGTTGGCGTGGAAGCGCACATACTTGCTGTCGGGCGCGGCTACCAGCGCGAGAATAACGAACACCAGGTTCAAGTAGCAAAGAGTGGTGAGCACTTTGTACTTCCTTTTTTCCTCGAGGTCGTATGTATCGACAAAGACAGGGCGCATAGGCTGCACGGGCACGGGGCCGGCTGCGTTTGCACCTATGGGCGTACCGCAGTTGGCACAAAAAACTGCGTTGTCGTCAAGCTGAGTGCCGCAATTGGGACAAAAAATCATAATAGCTCCTCCTACATTGTTTCTTTTATAATAACATATATGTTTTCAATATTCCATATATTTTTCACTGTATTTCGACGCGCCGTGTCATCCTTTTCTCAGTAGCTCGTCGAGGTCAAGCGAAAACGCCGGCAAAAACTCGCGCACATACACGTCGACCTCCGGCAGCTCCATTTCGCGCAGCGCTGCCACGGTCGCATTTTTAGCGCTGACAAATTCGCAGTTGCCACAGCGCTCTTCCTCTATGCATTTGACCAGCGCGGAAAGCTTGTCGGCGGCCTTCAGCAGCTTTTTTTCCTCGGCGCTGAGCGCCGCGGCGGTAAACACGCCCTTTATTTCCTGCGCCTCGGCAGCCGGCAGAGTTGCCAGCAGCCGCTCAGACGCGGTGTTCTCAAGCTGCTTGTAGGCCGCGCGCAGCGTCTCGTTGTCGTACTTTACCGGAGTGGGCATGTCGCCGGTAATTATCTCGCTGCTGTCGTGGTACAGCGCCGCCGCCGCGAGTGTATCCGGCCGCACCTGCTTGCCAAAGCGGGCGACAGCAATAATGGCCAGCAGGTGCGCTGTCATTGCCGTGTCGGCGCTGTGTTCAGCCAGCGACTCGGCACGCGCGTTGCGCATTAGTCCCCAGCGGCAGATATATTTCATTCGGCTCATCAAGGCGCTGAAAGTATACAAAGCAAGCCCGCTTTCCCCGCCGGCAGCGGCGGTGCGTTTTGCTTAATTATATCACTTTGCGCTCGCCGCGCCAACTGCGCCGCACATGCACGGGTAGTTTGCCCGTCGCAATGGCCGTGTTGTTTTTCTCACTGTCCCGGCGGCGTTGCGCCGTCCGGCGGGGTAAACCCCACCTGCGGCTGGGTCTGGGCGTCTGGCAGCTGTCCCTGCCCGGCCGCCTGAGCCGCGCTGTCACCGTTTTCACCGCCGGCTGCAGTTCCCTGCATTTCCGCGTTCATAGTTCCCATGGCGCTTATATCGACCGCCGCGGCGTCAATAAACGCCGAACTGTCGGCGCTCTGTTTGTCGCTTGTCGCGGGAATTGTGCCGTCAAGTTGGCCGCTGACGCTCTCGGCGCGCAACAGGCAAAACTCCTTTAATTCCTGCACGCCGGCCGTAAACTCCGCGTAGGTACAAAACGCAGTCGGGTCCTTTTCGACGTATGGCGCAATCAGCTCTAAGGTACTATCTATCGTCTGCTCAAAAGTGCCGCTGTCGAAATAATCGCTGAGAAACTCGGCAAAATACTCGTGGTAGAGCTCAAGATACTCCTCGTCCGCAAAAAGACTGCCCACGAGCGGCCGCGAGGAATTGTCTGCTCCCGCTACCGGCGTGTCTATGGGGTAATTTACATACTCGCTCGCGTCGCCGCCGCTGAATGTGCCGAAGGCGAGATTGTAATCCCAGGCAATCATCGACAGCACGCCGTCCTCTTCGTACAGGTAATAGTTGTGCACCATCGTGCCGGTGTAGCTGTCAAAATTAACCGAAAAGTTGTGCACCACAAAATATTTCAGCACTTCCTCAATATCTACAACCTCGTCAAGATCGGTTCCCTCGTTCAGCTGTTTTATTGAGGCTATTAGCCTGTCGCGGTTGGCGTCGGTTATATCTGTTTTGGCGTTGTCGAAAATGTCGGCGTAGCTGTCGTAGTCGTCGTCGGTGTATACCAGCGCGACGGCGTCGCTGCTCATGCCGCCCATATTCTGCGCGTTGCCGCCGTCAGCCGCCTGCGGTGCATTGTCCGCGCCGCTCATATCGGGCGGCGCCGTATCTGCTTGCGCTGCGGCGTCGCTCATGTCGGGCGGCGTCATCTGTGACTGCTGCGCTGCGGCGTCGCTCATGTCGGGCGGCGTCATCTGTGACTGCTGCGCTGCGGCGTCGCTCATGTCGGGCGGCGTCATCTGTGACTGCTGCGCTGCGTCCGTGTCGGGCTGCGCCGCAAAATCTCCGGCGTCTTCCATGTTGAAGTCGGCGCCGTTGCCGCGCCCGCCGCCCATTTCGGCACTGTCTGGCTTGTACAGTTCGCCGTCGGCATATTCGCCGCAGACGCGCTCAATAAACGAGTCCTCCACCGCCTCGACCGCCAGATACAGGCCGAAATCCTCTCCGTTTACACTCACCCAAATAAAGCTGCACAGCGGCGAGTCGGCGCCTATATAGTTCATCATCTGATAAACCAGGTAGTCCTTCATGTAGGTGTTGTCCTGAATGATGTTATTGAGCACCAGTTTGTCAAGACCGTCGCAGTTCATGCCGTCCTGGTAGTGGTCGAATTCTATCTTAAAGCTGTAGCGCTCACTGTTATACTGCGCAACACTCGACAGCGAGGTGTTGCCTTTGGCGCGAATTGCGACGTTGCTGTAGACGGTGCCGTCTATGTCAACGTCGCAGGCGGTGTATTCCTCGCTCGTAGCCGTTTGCAAAAAGCTCTGCCACTCGTCCTCATCCATGCGGATGTCAATAGTGTGCACCACACTCGTATCAAAAAGAGTGCTCTCGTACTCCATAGTTACTCTGTCGTCGGCGGTCAGCCCCAGCGCCTCACCGTTCATAAACAGCGCGGTTATCAGCAGCGCCGCCGCCAGCACCACACAGCATATTTTATCAATATTCCGATTTTTGATCATACCGTCAGCCCATGTAGTCGCCGCTGTAGCTGACCAGCACGGCGCTGCTGACGCCCTCCAGTTCCGAGAGCGCATTGACAAACGAGGTGTCGGAGTCGCGCAGTCTCACCTCGTAGCTGGTCTCTATACTGCCGGCGGCAACGGTCTTGCTCTTGACGACCTTCTTTTTCACGCTCTTGCCCAGCAGTTCGTCGGCGGCGCGCTCGCCCTCGGTCGTGGCGCAGCGCAGTACGGCGATGTAAGGGTCGTCGTGTGACTTGCGGTTTACAAATACCAGCAGAATAACTCCAATCAGCACCGAGCCGAACATTGCCAGCGGAATCATTCCCGCCGCCAGCACTATTCCGGCAGCAATGCTCCAAAACAAAAAGGCAATGTCGAGCGGTTCCTTAATGGCGGTGCGAAAACGAACTATAGACAACGCGCCGACCATACCCAGCGACAGCACTACGTTGCTTGTAACCGCCAGTATTACCAAGGTGGTTATCATCGTCAACGCCACGAGCGTCACACCGAAGCCGGAGGAATACATTACCCCGGAGTACGTTTTTTTGTATATGAAAAAAATGAACAGTCCCAGCGCGAAGGCCAGCGCCATTGCTATGACCATGTCCAATATTGACACGCTGGTTATATTCTCAAGAAAACTCGATTTGAAAATATCACTGAAAGTCATTTAGTGCACTCCTTTTCAGCCGTAAATTCGGCAAGCAGCATATTTGGAAAAAGCACAGGCCGGCCGGTCGCCTATTTGTACCAACTCGGTGATGAAGTCGGGCAAAAACTCGTCGTACTTCACCTCCAGCAGCACGCTCGGGCCGGGAACCGCAACAGTCGGCAACGCAGCACTGAAAAAATCCGCCCCGGTAATACCGGTGCGCACGTCGCGGTCAAGCGTAACTCGCACATTGCCGCCCGCAAACACAAACGGTTCGCGCGCGTACTCCACAATCGTCTTTGGCCTAAGCATGTGCGTCGCGCTCTTGACACAAAATTCGCTGAGCAGTGCGTCGCCGGCAAACAGCAGTGATTTCGTATCCCCCGCGAGCAACGCCCGCGCTTGCGCGGTGCTCAAGCAAGTTTGCAGCTTGGCGCAAAGGCAGTTTCGCTTCAACTTTTTTTCCAAAAATATCAGCGAGGTGTCGCCGTTGTAGCAGCGCAGCCGGAATTTTTCCCGCTCGTTGACTCCGTCCAGTTTTTGATAGAGCGCGCGGTCGCGGTAGTCGTCAAAATACAAACTGCGGATATGGTATTCGCCGTTTGCGTCAACGTGTTCGTCGCGCGCAAGCGTCGCCGCCAACCGCGCGCGCAGCGCCAGGTAATCGCCCATATTCAACCAGTGTTTGAACTCATGCCGGTATTTCAGTTCCGTGTCATCGCCCCCGTTTCCTGCGCAAGCTTACCACCCGGCGCTGAAAAAAAGCTTAAACTCCCCGCAAAAAATGTCGCGCACTGTCTTGCGCTTGAGCGCAAAAAAAGAACAGAGCCCGCAGGCTCTGTTCCGAAATGCGTTTATGCTTATTTGCAGGCCTCGGCGACCGCGACGGCGCAAGCGACTGTAGCGCCGACCATCGGGTTGTTGCCCATGCCCATAAAGCCCATCATCTCGACGTGCGCCGGCACAGAGGAGCTGCCGGCAAACTGAGCGTCGCCGTGCATGCGGCCCATGGAGTCGGTCAGTCCGTAACTCGCGGGACCCGCGGCGACGTTGTCGGGGTGCAGCGTGCGGCCGGTGCCGCCGCCGGAGGCGACGGAGAAATAGCGCACGCCGTTTTCGGTCGCCCACTTTTTGTAGGTGCCGGCGACCAGGTGCTGGAAGCGGGTGGGGTTGGTGGAGTTGCCGGTAATGGAAACGTCGACCTTCTCCATCTTCATTATTGCGACGCCCTCAAGCACATCGTTGGTGCCGTAGCAGCGCACCGCGGCGCGCTCGCCGTCAGAGAACGGGACTTCACGCACAATTTTAATCTCGCCGGTTTTGAAATCATAGTCGGTCTCGACATAGGTAAAGCCGTTGATGCGGGAAATAATATACGCGGCGTCCTTGCCCAAACCGTTGAGAATTACGCGCAGCGGTTTTTTGCGGGCCTTGTTGGCGTTGCGGGCAATGCCGATTGCGCCCTCGGCGGCCGCGAAAGACTCGTGTCCTGCCAAAAAGCAGAAGCAGTCGGTTTCCTCGCGCAGCAGCATGGCTCCCAGGTTGCCGTGGCCGAGGCCGACGTGGCGCTGGTCGGCAACCGAGCCGGGAATACAGAAAGCCTCAAGGCCCTCGCCGATAATCTCGGCGGCCTTTGACGCCGACTTGACGTTTTCTTTAATTGCCAGCGCGCAGCCCAGCGTGTAGGCCCACACGGCGTTGTCGAACGCTATGGGCTGCACGCCCTTGACAATAGCGTCGACGTCTATGCCCTTGGACTGGCACAGCTGCTGTGCCGCTTCAAGCGACTCCATATTTTTGCTTTTCAGGAACGCGTTGAGCTTGTCCATGCGGCGCTCTTGTCCTTCGAATTTAACCATTTCGCATTCCTCCTTATTCTTCTCTCGGGTCGATGTACTTGGCGGCGCCCTCGTACCGGCCGTAAGTACCGACGTTCTTTTTGAAAGCCTCGTCCGGGCTCATGCCGCGGCGGATGTCCTCGAACATCTTGCCGGCACGGCAGAACTTGTAGCCGATGACCTCGCCGTTATCGTCAAGCGCCGTTGACAGCACGTAGCCTTCTGCCATCTCCAAGTAGCGCACGCCCTTGGCGCCGGTGCTGAACATGGTGCCGACTTGCGAGCGCAGGCCCTTGCCCAAATCCTCAAGCGAGGCACCCACGGGCAGTCCGTCGTCGGAAAATGCGGTCTGGCTGCGGCCGTAGACTATCTGCAAAAACAGCTCGCGCATGGCGACATTGATGGCGTCGCAGACAAGGTCGGTATTCAGCGCCTCAAGCAGCGTCTTGCCGGGCAATATCTCGGCGGCCATGGCGGCAGAGTGGGTCATGCCGGAGCAGCCGATAGTTTCTACCAGCGCCTCTTGAATGATACCCTCTTTGATATTCAGCGTCAGCTTGCAGGTGCCCTGCTCGGGCGCGCAGCAGCCGCAGCCGTGCGTCAGACCGGAAATATCACTGATTTGATAGGCCTTTACCCATTTTCCCTCTTCCGGGATAGGCGCCGGCCCGTGGTGCGGTCCCTTGGTAACAGGACACATGCGCTCCACTTCGTTAGAGTAATTCATATGTTTCTCCTTTCGTTATGTGCATAACAAGTATAAATGCCGCGCCGTTTGTTTTCAAGTGCCACAGCATAAATTTACAATATCTTCGTTTGACAAAGTATATATGCGATTGTAGAATTAAATCGTTATGTAATATACAATCCATATGCTAAAACCACTAACAATGAACGGAAGTAACTTAACACTATGGGACTTTTTCAAAAAATACTCGGCACGCCGACCGACCGCGAGCTAAAAAAGATTAAGCCGACCGTCGACGCCGTGCTGTCGCTGGAAAGCACATACGAAAAAATGAGCGACGCCGAACTGCGCGGCATGACCGGAAAACTGCGCGCGCGTCTCGCCGCCGGCGAGACGACCGACGACATTTTGCCCGACGCCTTTGCGGTCTGCCGCGAGGCCGCCTGGCGCGTGTTGAAAATGAAGCACTTCCCAGTACAAGTAATCGGCGGCGTCGTGCTGCACAACGGCGACATTGCCGAAATGAAAACCGGCGAGGGCAAAACGCTGGTCGCGACGCTGCCGTGCTATCTAAACGCGCTCAGCGGCGAGGGCGTGCACGTTGTCACCGTCAACGAATACCTGGCCCGCCGCGACAGCGAGTGGATGGGCAAGGTCTACAATTTTCTCGGCCTGAGTGTCGGCCTTATTGTGCCCGGTCTTGACCACGCCCAGCGCAAACAGGGCTACGACGCCGACATCACCTACGGCACCAACAACGAGTTCGGTTTCGACTACCTGCGCGACAACATGGTGCGTGACTTAAAAAGCAAGGTGCAGCGCGGCCACGCCTTTGCCGTAGTCGACGAGGTCGACTCCATTCTGGTTGACGAGGCGCGCACGCCGCTGATAATCTCCGGCCCCGGAGAAAAATCCACCGACCTTTACAAGCGCGCCGACAACTTTGCGCGCACATTGCAGCCAATAAAAGTGACCGAGGTCGACGACAAGACCGAACTCGAAGAACTCGGCGGCGATTATATTGTCGACGAAAAGGCGCGCAGCGTCTCGCTGACGCAAAGCGGTATTGAAAAAGCACAGCGCTTTTTCAACGTCAAAAACCTTGCCGACCCGGAAAACATGACCCTGTCCCACCACATCAACCAGGCCATTCGTGCGCGCGGGCTGATGACGTGCGACGTCGACTATGTCGTAAAAAACGGCGAGGTCATTATTGTCGACGAATTTACCGGCCGTCTGATGATTGGCCGGCGCTACAGCGACGGCCTGCACCAGGCAATAGAGGCCAAGGAGAACGTCACCGTGGCGCGCGAGAACAAGACGCTCGCCACCATCACCTTTCAAAACTACTTCCGCATGTACAAAAAGCTTGCCGGCATGACCGGTACGGCCATCACCGAGGCCGCGGAGTTTTTGGAGATTTACGGACTCGACGTCATTGAAATACCCACCAACAAGCCGATGGTCCGCGAGGATCTTGACGACGTCGTCTATCAGACCGCCAAGGGCAAATACCGCGCCGTTATAGAAAACATTATTGAATGCCACAAGCGCGGCCAGCCAGTGCTTGTCGGCACTGTCAGCGTCGAAAAGTCCGAGACGCTCAGCCGCATGCTGAAAAACAAGGGCATAAAGCACGAGGTGCTGAACGCCAAGCACCACGAAAAAGAGGCGCTTATTGTCGCCCAGGCCGGCGGCCCCGGCGCGGTCACAATCGCCACCAACATGGCCGGCCGCGGCACCGACATTATGCTCGGCGGCAACCCCGAATTTTTGGCGCGCAACGACATGCTCAAAGAGGGCTACGACGAGCAGCAGCTGACCGACGCGTCCGGCTACAGCGAGACCGACGACCCCGAACTCAACGCGCTGCGCGAGCATTTCCGTGCCCTTATTGACAAACGCCGCGCCGAAATAGTTCCCGCTGCCGAACAGGTCAAAGCGGCCGGCGGGCTGTTTATTATCGGCACCGAACGGCACGAAAGCCGCCGTATTGACAACCAGCTGCGCGGCCGTTCCGGCCGTCAGGGCGACCCCGGCCAGACCCGGTTTTATCTTTCGCTCGACGACGACCTTATGCGGCTTTTCGGCGGCGAGCGCATGGGTTCAATAATGTCGACGCTCAAAGTCGAGGAAGACATGCCCATAGAGCACAAAATGATGACCGGCATTATTGAGTCGGCGCAGAAAAAACTTGAGGCGCGCAACTTCTCTATTCGTAAAAACGTGCTCAATTACGACGACGTCATGAACGCTCAGCGCGAGACAATCTACTCGCAGCGCGATATGGTCCTTGAAGGACGCGACATCAAGGAAAAAATTATTGAAATGATTGACGAGTCCATTACCGGCAATGTGTCGCTGTACCTGTCCGCGTCCGTGCCGGCGGAAGAATGGAATCTGGCCGGACTGCGCAGTCACTATTACGGCTGGCTGTGCTCGGAGCGCGATTTCCGCTACGACGAGGCCGCGCTCAAAAAGCTGCAGTCTGCCGACGTTGTCGAGCTACTCAGCGAGCGCGCCCACAAAATTTACGAGGACAAAGAAAACCGGCTTGGCGCCGAGAAAATGCGCCTGCTGGAGCGCCTGGTAATGCTGCGCGTCGTAGACAGTCACTGGATGGACCACATTGACGCCATGGACGAGCTGCGGCAGGGCATCGGGCTGCGCGGCTTCGCGCAAAAGGACCCGGTCGTCGAATACCGCATAGAGGGCTACAACATGTTCGACGCGATGATAGAGTCCATTCGCGAGGACACCGCGAAATACATGCTCACCGCCGAAATCGTCAACGCCGAACAGCGCGCCAAGCAGCAGTCCGAGCGCATCACGGCCGCGGCCGCCGGCGTCAGCGCCGCCCAAAAAAAGCCGCAAAAAGCCGACAAAAAGCCCGGCCGTAACGACCCGTGTCCCTGCGGCAGCGGTCTGAAGTACAAAAAATGCTGCGGCCGCAACGATAAATAGCGGTTTTTATCTATTTTTCAAAATCAAAAACAGCGGCTTCCCCTTCAAGCGGGAAAGCCGCTGTTTTTGCGGCGTCTGTATAGAGCCCCGCCGCACAAATTCCCTTCTTTTTTGCGTTTTTGATATATGTTATACTTTAGATAATACAGGTATATTTTAAATCGCCGGCAATTCGGGTGGACCTGGAGGTAGTTGACAGCATGGATTTGCCAGAACGCAAAATTATGCGGCTTGCGGGGTACGATTATTCCTCGTGCGGTGCGTATTTTGTGACGATATGTGTTGCCGATAGAAATCCGTTGTTGTGGAATGCAGGGGCGGATATCATCCGCCCGAACGCCCCGACATTATCACAATACGGGGAAATCGCGGCAAGGGCAATAGAGCAAATACCGTTGCATTATAAAGATGTTGTTGTGGACAAATATTGCGTTATGCCAGACCATGTGCATATAATCGTTTACATTATGCCAAATGAAAGCGGGCGAATGATATCCGCCCCTACATTGTCGGTTATAATCGGCTCCATGAAATGGTGGACAACAAAACAAATCGGGTTTCCAATCTGGCAAAAATCATTTTACGACCGCATTGTTCGCAGCGAAAAAGACTATCAAGAAATCTGGCAATACATTGACGAGAACCCGTTAAAATGGGAGGAAGACGTAATTTCCTGCTCAAAATGAGCGTAACGC
Source organism: uncultured Faecalibacterium sp. (assembly GCA_964478515.1). Lineage (GTDB taxonomy): Bacteria > Bacillota > Clostridia > Oscillospirales > Ruminococcaceae > HGM13233. The sequence goes on from CAYZIL010000001.1 coordinate 27,337, forward strand.
CCGCAGCACGTCAATTTCAGGTTTTTCGGCAGGCGCGCTTCGTTTTTTGCCCTTTGACTGTTGAGACGAGGCAATAAACAGCCCGACACACCGAAATATACATCCATATTTTTCCGCAAAATTGCGGCTGACCATCTGCCGAGCCAAAGGAGGCGCCTTATGCACCAATGCAACGCAAACCTGCCGTCGTCCGACACCTATTTTATCCAGCCGGATGAGTTGCCCGTTATGCCGCCGCAGGATTTTCTCAACTTTGCCAAGATCGTCAACGGTCTGTTTTATATTGACGATAAGCACGCGGACAAGATAAAACCGTTTGCCGAAAATAAAGCGGTGGTAGATTATGTCTGCGACATGATCGACAGCTTTGAAGTGCCGGCAAGCGAAGTCACCCAGTCAATGGCATACAGCATGCTGCTGCTGGCATATTCGCAAACGGACAGAGCGCTCAAGATACTGGAAAGCCTGTGCAGACAGGCAATCGATGAGGACTATTTCGGGATGTGTCTTAATCTGAATTTTGCGCTGCGCGTGGCAAAAACGGAAAAGACCGAACGGCTTTGCAAAATAATGCGTCAATTTCTGGAAGATGATTATCGAAAGGCTTTTGACAAAAGCCGGTACTTTAAGTTTGCAGAGGAAGTTGGCCTTGACGTTTCGGCTATTGCCGAGCGCATGAAAAGCGGCGACCGCGACGTCAGCAGCAGTTACAGCTTCGACCTTACCACGGTGGAGGACGTACGGTTCGAAATCCATGCCGACGAGCAGGACAAGAAGCGCTGGTATGTGCTGTGCGTGCGCATCAACGGTCCGGGCGCTTACCACGACCTTGATATTGATATATTGAGCAACCATCAGGATTCCCGCTCCTACTCTGTACTCTGGAATTCGCCGTACGAGCCCTACTCTTACAGCAAATACGAGTACATGGAGTTAAATCTTAACGGAAAGCTGACAGAGGTTCCAAACGGTTGTGACCTGCTGCACCTGAAGGAAACCATTGCATACATTGAGCAACTGATGGACGTGAAATTCATTCGCAAGCCGGTGTGTACCCGCTTCAGTCAAAGCATCAAGAACCGCAGGAAGCTCACAGAGTGGTTGACAAAAGAATAATTGCGGCAAGACAACCACCCCACCGTACATCTGGAAAATATAGTTGCCGGAAGAAAAAAATATCATACGGAGGCAATATGAGTGAGTTTAGACCGACAATTGGCAAGTGGAACGATTTGGAAAACTATGATATTGAGGAACCGGATTGGCGCCAGGTGCTGGAACTTGCAGACAGGTACCGGGACGCCGGCGACGTCAGAAAAATAATGAGCTGGATTGTTGAGCGCAGAATTGAGAACGACTATAGATTGAACTATATCGCTTCCTATGGCTTATATAACATTGCCGGGTTTAACAAGCAGGAATTAATCGATATTATTTTTGAGCGTCAGGCCAACGCGGTGTTTTAGTTAACTGAATTGAGCAGTTCTCTTGAAGAGTATGCGGTAAACGTATTTAAGCGCACGCACGTGCCTTGCGAAATAATTCGGGAATTTATAGAGAGATAAATTGCAATTCACAGATATAGGTCGTATCGTAGTGGACGGGTTTCCCGTCCCGAACATATCGGTTAATCTGGCCGCACAAGGCGGCGTCGTAGAACAATTCATCAAAGGCATACCGCAAAAATACGCGAATGTAAATGTTGAAAAATTTGTTGTAATGCCGAAGTACATTCATTTATTATTGCTAATTTGCAAAACAGGAAGCCACGAGGCGGGAAACCCGTCCACTACTTTGTCGGTGGTAATCGGCTCCATGAAACGGTAATATGTTAAAAAAGATATGCTGTCTGTTAAAAAAATGGATAATAATTATAGGTGTATTGATTCCATTATCATTCTATATCTTGCACAACTTGTTGAATGCTTTCAATTTGGAATTCAGGCGGTGGATTGTTTATTTTGTAGCTTTTATTTCGTTTGTATTAATAATCGCCGGAATTTTTCAGCTGTTGTTTAGAATTAAAACAAGAGTTTTAAAAAACGTACTTACTTCTATATTAATAATTGCATTGGCAATTTCCTGCCCATACATGGTGGCACTAACCGGATTTTCGTATACTCCTGAACACGTTGTGACCAAAGATGGTATTAGGCTCGTTGCCTATGTAGATGGATTTATGCACACAAGTGTAGACTATTATGACTATGTAAACTTCATGATTTGCGGTTCTCAATTGCAATTATATGAAGATTACGGAGACGGCGGGTTTGACCCGATTCGGAATTCGCAGGGCCTTACATATAATGTGCAGGATTATATTTGGTATGACGATGCGGGGAACCCAATCAAATAATATACCAAATATATTGCGAACATAAACTAAATTAAGAGAAGCGCCCGTCCAAAAGAATTTCAATTCTTTCAGACGGGCGCTAATTCTATTTTTTTGCGCTCACCGCCGCAAATGTCTTTTGTGCCCTTTGAGTCGCAGCGGCGCGGCGGCGCGCGCGATTATTTGTCTCGCACCGCGCTTAAGCGGCCGCCTGCGCGCGCTTTTTCTCTTTGACCGCAAAGTACAGCGGCACCAGCGTCAGAACCACAAATGCCGCCGCAAACAGGAACAGCGCCCCAGAAGGCGAGGTGCCCGCCTGGCCGTTTATCACGACCGGCACGCCCCAGCGCTTAATTATCGGGCTGGCTATCGCCGGGCCGATAATCATTGGAATAAGCACGAAGAATATGATTCTTATACCCTCGTACTGGCCGCGCTGGCCCTCGGGATAAAGGTTTTTCACCCAGGCCGTGGTCGTTTGCAGTACCAGCACATAGCCGACGCCGGCAAGAATTATGCCCGCCTCAATAAGTACCACGTTGCCGCCGCAAAGACCGAGTATCAGCAGTCCGGCTATAGAAAACACCACCGCCGCGACTATCATCAGGTCGTGCCGGCCGCGGTTAATAAACTTAATTGCCGGAACGGTAAACAGCACCGCCGCCAACAGTCCCACGCCCTCAATAATACCGGCTGTGCCCTCGGAATAGCCGAGCGTGTAAATGAAATAGTTGCCGACATGGACAAAATAAAAATTAAAGCAGATAAAGTAGGTCGTCATTATAAAAAACACGCAGAAGAGCTGGCGGTTTTTGACAAACGTGCGAAAATTGAACACCGACAGCAGCTGGTGCATAAAGCCCTTTTCGTCGCGCTGCGGCTTGACGTCGCCCTCGCGCATAAAGGCCACACCGGCCGCGCCGACAACGGCGACGAAAACGCCCATAAATATAAAGAAGGCAAAGTAGCCGAATTTTTCTATTATTATGCCCGCGCCCACCGTGCCGATTATTGTCGCAAGCACCGGTTGAGCCGCCGCGACTGCGCCCAACTGGCCGCGGTTGTGCGCGTCGGTAATGTCTGTCGTCCAGGAATTGAAGCCGGCGTCATTACCCATTGAGCCGAAAAAGCTCATCAGCGCGTCCATGGCTACGACCATTGCCGCGGCCAGAAGCAGCGGACTTTTCGGCAAAAATTCGGTAGCGCCGAAGGCTACGGTAAAGCCGCCCCAAAGAATGTATCCCCAAAAAATAAAGGGACGGCGGCGGCCTATGCGGTCGCTGAGTGTGCCGCTGACAAAAGTCGAAACTGTCGTAAATGCGGCCGACACCGCCGTCATCCAGGCGATTATTGCTGCGTCGGGCCCGATTTTGGCGTAGACGAAGGTATTGAACCACTGGTTTTCGACATTCCAGCACAGCTGCCCGACAAGGCCCACCGCCCAAATAAGCACCCAATTGCGCAGCGTTATACCTGCGAGCCTCTTTTCGCTCTCAGCGTTCATCGTCCGTTTTCTCCCCTCTTTTTTTCAGTTCCGTCAACATGCGCTGTACCGAATTGCGTCGCTTGTCTGCGCGCCTGGCGAAAAAGACGCCCGCGGCGTCTCGCCACAGCAGCATGGCCTCGCACACTTCAAAGTCAAAGCTGTCTTCCGGCAGTTCCAGCCGCGTGCCGTCGTCGCCGACAAGCACCGCCGTTCCCTGCTCCACTCTGTCGACTGAATACAACATTTTTTCACTCCCTTTGCGCCGCCGCGCTCAAGCCCTCGCCGTCGCTGACAAAGGTGACCGTCCCGTTTTGCGCGGTGATAAAATATTTAATTTTGCAGCTTTTCAGCAGCTCCAGCGTCTGCTGGTGCGGGTAGCCGTAGGAATTGTCGGCGCTGCAGCTTATTACCGCGTAGGCGGCGCGCGTTGCCCGGTAAAATTGCTTTGAGCCGGCGTAGCGCGAGCCGTGGTGACCGACTTTTATTACGTCGCAGTTCAACTGAACGCCGCGGTCAAGTAAAAACTGCTCGGTCTGCCGCTCGGCGTCGCCCATGAACAAAAACGCCCGCTCGCCGTAAACATATCTTATTACCAGCGAGCAGGCGTTGAGGTCGTCAAAGACTTCCCCGCCGCAGAGCAACTGCAGCTCGCCGCGGTCCAGCGCAATAACACCGTCGCTGCGCGCGTCAATATAGCCGGTACCGAGTCGCTGTAAAGTGCTAAGCAGCTCAATATAGGTGCTGTTCGTCGGCACGAGCTCATCCGGCAGCTCTCCGGCGACAAAATTGCGCACGCTGAGCGCTTGCAATACGTCAAGCATACCGCCGATATGGTCGGTGTGCGGGTGGGTGCAAACGAGATAATCTATCTTTTTTATGCCGCGCTCGCGCAGCCAGGCGACTATTCCGTCGCCGGCGTCCCAGTCGCCGGCGTCAATCATCACCACACTGTCGCCGGCAATTATGACACTGCAATCTCCCTGGCCGACGTCGAGAAAGCTGACGCTGACCTCGTCGTTCGCAAGTTGGCTCGCAGTGCCGGAATAGTCAACGTCAAGCCGCTCGTAGACGGCGCGCCACCCCACGGCGCGCACCAGCAGCACGACGGCAAGCAGCAACGCCGCCGCGCCCGCAGACGCGACGGCGAAAAGTATCGCGCGTCTTTTTCGCGCCGCAGCGCCGTATTTACGGTGTCGGTATGCGGACAAATTCTGCCGCCGCCCTTTCCTTGGTCATTACAGTGTTCAGTCGTCGCTGCGCCGCAGTTTCATCTCCTGCCAGTGCGTGCGGCTCAGCTTTACCTCGCGCGGCTTGTTGCCGTCGGAGGGCCCAACAATGCCGCGCTCCTCCATTGCGTCAATTATTCGCGCGGCGCGGCCGTAACCGACGCGCAGCCGGCGCTGCAGCAGCGAGGTGGAAATCTGTCCACTCTCCACAGCCACGTCAATGGCGTTGTCCAACAGCGGGTCGTCGGACTCGCCGGCGGCGACAGCGGTGTTCTTGTCGGCGACCGCAAGGCGCTCTATCTCGCTGACTACGTCGGCGTCGTAGGGCTCGTCGCCCTGTTTTTCTCCCAGGTGGCGGACAAAATCCACTACCGAGTTGACCTCTTCCTCGCTGACATAGCAGCCCTGCAATCTAATGGGCTTGTTAACTTCAATGGGTCTGAAAAGCATATCGCCGCGACCGAGCAGCATCTCGGCGCCCTGCCCGTCCAAAATTGTGCGGCTGTCCACCTGCGACGACACCGCAAAGGCTATTCGCGAGGGAATGTTGGCCTTTATCAGTCCCGTTATTACGTCGACCGAGGGGCGCTGCGTGGCCACGACCAGATGCATGCCGGCGGCGCGCGCCAGCTGAGCCAGACGGCAGATGGCGTCCTCGACCTCGTTGTGAGCCACCATCATCAAATCTGACAGCTCGTCGATTATTATAACTATCTTCGGCAAATGCTCAAGCGGCGTCTCTTCTTCGGTTTCGGCGTCCGCTTTGGCGGCTTTCTGCTCTGCGAGCTTGCGCTCGACATATTTGTTATAAGTATCTATATTCTTGACGCCGGCGTCAGAGAACAGCTTGTAGCGCTTCATCATCTCGCCCAGCGCCCAGCTGAGCACTCCAGCCGCCTTGCGCGGGTCGGTGACGACCGGCGACAGCAGGTGCGGAATACCGTTGTAGCCAATAAACTCCACCGACTTGGGGTCAATCAATATCATGCGCACGTCGTCGGGTGACGATTTATAAATTAAACTTACTATTATGCTGTTGAGGCACACCGACTTGCCGGAATTTGTCGCGCCGGCTACGAGCATATGCGGCATGGCGGCAATATCGGCAACGCGCACATGACCGTCCAGGTCTTTGCCCAGCGCCACCGTCAGCGGCGCTTTGGCGTCGGCAAATTCGCTGCTTTCCAGCACGCTGCGCAGCCCGACGACCGACTTGACGCGGTTCGGCACCTCAATGCCCACCGCCGCCTTATTGGGTATCGGCGCTTCTATGCGCACGCCGGTGGTCGCAAGCGACAAGGCTATGTCCTGCGCAAGGTTGCTGATTCGGTTGACACGCACGCCGGAATTGGGCTGCAGCTCGTAGCGAGTGACTGTCGGGCCGCAGCTGATGTCGACGACCTTGGTCTGTACTCCGAAGTCGTTTAGCGTTTTTACAAGCTTGTCCGCGTTGGCGCGCAGTTCTGCGGAAACGTCCGAACTGTCGGCCGCAGTGCGCTTGAGCAGCGACAGCGGCGGAAAGCGGTAATCCGCCTTTTCACGGCCGGGTTTTTCCGGCTCGCCGCCCTGTGTGCTTGCCGCGGTAAGCGGCTCTGCGGCAGGACGGCGCGCGGCCTTGTGTACCAGCGCGTCAAGCTCGGACTCCGAATGTGTCTCGTTGTCGCCGAATATCTCGCGGATTACCTGCGAACTCTGCTGAAGTGTCGGCGCGGCAGTCTCGGTTTGAGCGGCCGATTTTTCCGCCGCCGTGCCGACTTCCGGCAGCGCCGCGGCCGGCTTTGCCGGTTGAGCTGCGCCGGTCACCGCTGCGCCGCTGCGTGCCGGCGAGGCCGGGCCGAGCGGCAGGTCTATGTCGAATTTTGCGCCGCGCGTCGGCGCCGCCTTTTCCGGTTCCTCTTTTTGTGGGTTCTCTGTTTCCGTCTTGGCGGCACGGCGCGCCGCAGCGGCCTCTTGCGCCGTCAGCGGGATGTCGGGCGAGGGCATTCTCTGCCGGCGCTGCTGTTCTTCTTGCACTACCTCGCGCTCGAGTTCGCGCCGCTCGCGCGCCTTTTTGACTGAATCCGCGGTCTTGCCGGCAGCGCTGCGGAATAAATTGATTATTCCCACTACGGTGCGGCCGCTCAGAATCATGAACAACACGAAAATAGCTATGCAAATTACCACTGCCGACCCGGCTTTTCCCAGTCGGTCGTAAAGCAGCATTCCGCTCACAGCGGACACCGCGCCGCCGCCCGTGCCGCCGGCGCCCAGGGCGTAAAGCTCTTTCAATTTGCCGACGAAGGTCGCGGAGGTGGCAAAATTGCTGCCGAAAATGTAAAAAGCGCCGCACACACACAGTGCCAGGGCAATGCTCAGCCATATCTGCGCGCTGCTGGGCCGTTTTTCGTAGCCCGTCATAATTGCGGCGTAGACAAGCAGCGGTCCGAGTGCGTACGCCACCAGCCCGAAAATCCCGAACAGCACGTCGTGCAGCGTTTTCCAGTCCCGCTCGCCCTCAATGAACGCCAGACACGTCAACAGCACTCCGAGCGCAAACAGCACCAAAGAAGTCACCCGCGCGCGCGACTTTGCGCGGCGCTGTGCCTCTTTCTTCATGCGTTCTCTTTCCTGCGCGGCTTTGCTGGGGCGCCCGCGCTTGCTCGTTTGTGCCATATGTACTTCCCGTTTCTAATTTATTGAACCGCACTCAGGCTGCGGATAAAGTCGACAAAATTCATGCCGCTGACAGACTCAACTATGCCGACCGCAACGACCAACACGCCAAGCGTCAATGTGTAGTAGGCGAATATTCCGAACCGGTCGCTTACCACCAGCCATTTTATTAGGATGATGGAAAAATAGCCGACGACCGCCGCGGTCGCGACGCCGATAAGTACCGGCAAAATTTCTATGTCTATTCCGGCCGACATCGCGTCTTTAAATTCAACAAGCGAGGCGCCGAGAATTACCGGAATGCCCATAATAAACGAAAACTTGACCATAAATTCTTTTGAATAGCCCAGCATAAGCCCGCTGCCTATTGTCGAGCCGGAGCGCGAAACTCCCGGCAGCATTGCAATGCATTGGAACAGACCGATAATGCCCGCGTCGCGCGCCGTCATATTTACGCCGGTTTTGGTGCCGTGCACGCAGTGGCTTGCAAGAAACAGCAGCGTGCCGGTAAACAAAAAGCACAGGCCCTCTATAATAATGTCGCTGTCCTCGGCGACGCTCTCCATGTAACCCTTGGCAAATACGTAGAAGAACGCCAGCGGTATTAAGGTGACAAGCACCATTATCACCATCTTGCGCTCCTCGTTGCATTCGCGGTAAGAAAAGCGACGGCCGAAAATATCGCCGACCATCTTAAAAAATTCGACTATCATCTTGACGATGGTCTTCCAAAAAGCGGCAAACACCGCCACCAGCGTACCGACATGCAGCATTAGGGTAAAGAACAGCGAGTCCTCGCCGGCGATGCCGAAAAAGTGCTGGAACAAGGACAGATGTCCCGAACTTGAAACCGGCAAAAACTCGGTAAGGCCCTGTATTGCGCCCTGAATGATCGCCTCTAATAGTGTCATTTTTCTCACTCTCGATCTGTGTCATTATTTTATATATAATAATATCTTAGTAATTATATCATATTGACACCGCCAATGCACTAAAAATTGTCCCTGCCGCTGCCGCAGGCAAATTACAGCTGCGCCGGGATGCGCAAGCCCATAAGGCCAAAGTACACCGGCGTTTGAGGATGCTTTGACTCCGGCAACGGCAAACGGACTAAACCCGATAAGTAAATACGTCGCGTCTGAAAACGAATAACATTTTGATGCCAAAGGGATTACCCGATTCGCGCCTATCTCCCGGAGGCCCAGTTAATCGCTGACGGCAAGAGGTTTTCCTCTTGCCGTCAGCTGTGCTTTTGCGTTGGAAAATCTTTAGCGTTAGCCTAAGTGCTTAACCGCACTCTCACCGCGGGCAGCTTTTGAGACCTGGTCGCGCAAAGGGCTAAATGCACAAACAGAAAAGAGTCGCGGCCGCCGCGCGACTCTTTGCGCAAACCGCATTTTAGGCGTCGCTGCGGCGGCGCTTTTTGCCTTTTGATTCGCTATACAAGTAAGCGAGCGCGTCACCGAGACCGCCGACTTCGTCTATTAGTCCCTCCGCCACCGCCTGCTTGCCGTCGAGCACGGTGCCGACGTCCATCACCAGCTCGCCGGTGTTGGCCAGCAGTTCGCGAAAGCGCGCCGCACGAATGCGCGAGTGGTCGCAAATAAACCCCGTAATGCGCTGCTGCATGCGCTCAAAATGGCGCATTGTCTGCGACACGCCCACTACTGTGCCGCTGTGACGCACCGGGTGCACCGTCATGGTCGCCGTCGGCGCAATAAACGAGCGCTCGGCGCTGACCGCCAGCGGAATGCCGATAGAATGGCCGCCGCCGAGCACCAGCGACACCGTTGGCTTGCGCATTCCGGCTATGAGCTCCGCTATGGCGAGCCCCGCTTCCACATCGCCGCCGACAGTGTTAAGGATTATCAGCAGTCCTTCTATTTCCGGGTCCTCTTCCACCGCCACTAACAGCGGAATAACGGTTTCGTATTTTGTAGATTTTGTGTCGGCCGGCAACTCGGTGTGTCCCTCTACCTGACCGACTATAGTCAGACAGTGGAACGGGTGTCGCCCGGAAGTCTTTGCCACTGCCGCCGTCTCTTTCATCAGCCCCGCGTCCAGCAGTTGGTCGTCCTGGCTCTTTTCCGCCAAATCCTCGCCCCCTTATTTCGCATTATCAGCTGTTATTGTCCCTAAAAAAAAGATTGTTATTCAACTTTGTTTTCAATATTGACATTTTATAAACAATTATTTATAATCTTAATTTGTATAAAAAAAGTTATTCAGGAGCGCATCAATGGCAAAATCAACAGTCTCCATTCCCGTAATGCGGCGGCTGCCGCGCTATTACAGATTCCTCAGCGAACTCAAACTCAGCGGCATTTCCCGCATCTCGTCGCAGGAGCTGGCGCGCCGCATGGGTCTGACCGCCTCGCAGATCCGTCAGGATCTCAACTGCTTCGGCGGCTTTGGACAACAGGGTTACGGTTACAACGTAGAGCAGCTTGCGCGCGAAATAGAAAAGATACTCTACCTCGACACAAAAATTCCCGCCGTCCTCATCGGCGTCGGCAACCTCGGCAAGGCGCTGTACAGCTACCTTGCCTACGACGCTAAGGGCGTCTCGCTCATCGGTCTTTTTGACAAAAACCCCAAACTCGCCATGGACTCAAACCCCGATCTCGACGTCATGGGCATTTCTCAGCTCGACGATTTTTGCCGCAAAAACAAGCCGCTGATTGCGATTTTCTGCATCCCCGGCGACTCGGCGCAGCAGCTGGCGGAAAAACTGGCGTCGCTGGGAATAGAGGGAATTTGGAACTTTTCCCATACCGAGCTGCACCTGCCCAAAAGCATAAGCGTCGAAAACGTCCATCTCGGCGACAGCCTGATGTCTTTGGGCTTTATGGTTCACAACAACCGCGAGGACTAAAAAAATTATTTTGCTGTGGCCCGCGACAACAAGCGCGGGTCACAATGCATATGTGGGGGAATAAAGATGGGTTCCGACTGGTTCACTGTCGAGAATTGCACCGACGGCGTTTTTGCGCTCAGCGAGTACCGCCACCCCGAAAAGGCCCACAGTTACCTCGTATCTGGCCGTGAGCGCGCCGCGCTCATCGACACCGGCCTTGGCATAGCGGACATCAGCGCCGTCGTCGCGCGACTTAACAGCCTGCCGGTAACGGTATTGACCACTCATGCCCACTGGGACCACACCGGCGGCCACCGCTATTTTCACGACATAGCTGCTCACCGGCTCGAAGTCCCCTGGCTCAGCGGCAGTTATCCCCTGCCGCGCGCCGCGGTGCTCGGCCAGCTTACCGTAGCTTCGGCCGAACTACCGGCGGATTTTTCGGCCGCCGACTACCGCATTTACGACGGCGGCGTCAGCCGCGCGCTCGAAGACGGCGACACTGTTGAGCTCGGCGGCCGCCGGCTGCTCGCTGTACACACGCCCGGCCATTCTCCCGGCCATCTCTGCTTTTTCGAGCCCGACCTCGGCCTGCTTTTCAGCGGCGATCTTGTCTACGCCGGCTGCCTGTACGCCTTTTTTCCTACAACCGACCCCGCGGCTTACGCCGACTCGCTGGAAAAGCTCAGCCTATTGCCGGTGCAGCGCGTCTTTCCCGCTCACAATTCGCTCGACGTCACGCCGTCGCTCATTGCGCGCGAGCGCGACGCCTTTGCCCAACTTCGCCGCGACGGCGCACTGCGGCACGGCGCCGGCTGCTTCGACTTCGGCGATTTTTCCGTCAAGCTCTGACTTTTTCGGATATTTTAACGGCGCAAAGCTTTTGCTTTGCGCCGTTTTCACTCAGCACACCGCCGCGAAACACAAAAACGAGTGGTAAATAATCACCGCCGTCAGCCAGGCGAGCGAAAACTGCACTGTGACCGCCGCTGCCGCGGCGCGCACGCCGGCCTCGCGGCGCAGCACGCTCACCGCGCCCACACAGGGCGTATATAAAAGCGTAAAGACCAGGTAGGCGGCGGCGCTCGCCGCGCTCATTATGCCGCGCAGCGCCGCCGGCAGCGTCGCCGCGGTACTGCCGGTAAGCACCATCAGCGTCGTCACTGCCGTTTCTTTGGCGGCAAGTCCGCTTATCAGGGCGCTTACGAGTCTCCAGTCGTCAAGTCCGGCCGGCACAAACACCGGCGCAAGCCACCGCGCCGCCGCGGCAAGGTAACTGTCGTTCGCTGCCACCGGAGCAAAACCGGCACCGTAATTGCCCAGCACCCACACGGCAATCGCGGCGAGCAATATTGCCCCCAGCGCCCGCTTGATGAAATCGACCGCCCGCAGCCAGGCGGCGCTGAGTACGCTTTCCGCCGCCGGAAAGCGGTAGGGCGGCATTTCCATTAAGAGCGGCGGCTCCGGCTCGCCGCGGCGGCGCAGCAGCGCCGCGCAGACAATACCGGTGAGTATCGACCACAAATACAAAGCCAACATCACCAGCGCCGCGTAGCGACCGAAAAAAGCGCCGCAGAGCATTGTCAGCACCGGCAGTTTTGCGCTGCAGCTCATGAACGGCACTAAAAGCATTGTGCGCCTTTTCAGCGTGCCGTCCGGCAGCGCCCGCGCCGCCATAATTGCCGGAACTGAACAGCCGAAGCCCAGCAGCAGCGGCACGGCACTGCGCCCGCAAAGACCGATGCGGCGCAGCGGCGCGTCCAAAACGAATGCGACGCGCGCTATGTAACCGGTGTCCTCAAGCAGCGACAGTAGCAAAAAAAGTGTCAATATCGTCGGCAAAAAGCTGAGCACCCCGCCGACAGCGGCCAACACGCCGTCGCAGACAAAGTGCTTCAGCGCGCTGCCGGCGAGCAGCACCGAGCACCAACTGTACACAGCGTCGGCCGCGCGCGCCGCCAGCGCGCTGAGCGCGCCGCCGGCCACCGAAAAGCTCAGCCAGAACACGCCCAGCATGACCGCCGCAAACAGCGGCAGTGCCAGAAAGCGACTGGTCAGCAGCGCGTCGGCTTTTGCGGTGCGCGCGGCGGTTGCGTCATATTCGTTGAAATTCGCGCAGAGAGCACACAACTCGTCTATGCGCGCGTAGCGGCGCGTCACCTCGCGAACGAGCTCTTGGGGCTGCGTTCCCGGGTCGAGCGGCAGCGCTCCCAAAGTTCTTCTCTGCAAATAGTTCTGCTTGCTTGCGCAGCGGCGCAATTCTGCACACAGCTGCTCAAGCCCCTCGCCGGTAGCGGCGCTGACGTTGACAACCGGCACGCCGAGCAGTGCTGACAGCGCCGCGTCGTTGACGCAGCCGCCGTTTTTGCGCACCTCGTCCGTCATATTCAGCGCAACTACCACCGGCAGCGGCGTCGACAGCAGCTGCAGCGTCAAATACAAATTGCGCTCAAGGTTATTCGCGTCGACCACGTTGAGCAGCGCGTCGTACTTTCCCGCTTTTATATAGTCGCAGCTGATGCGCTCGTCGTCGCTCAGCGGGCACAGCGAATAGGTGCCCGGCAAGTCGACAAGTGCGGCGCCGCCGCCGCGCAGCCTGCCGCTGACAAGTTCGACCGTTACGCCGGGGAAATTCCCGGTGTGCAGTCTTGAGCCGGTAAGGCGGTTAAAAAGCGACGTCTTTCCGCAATTTGGGTTACCTACCAACGCAATTACCATTACTTGTCCCTTCCCACCGGCTCTATTTCTATTAACTCCGCATCGCAGCGCCGCAGCGAGACCCGGCTGCGCCGCACCTTAATTTGCATTGGGTCTCCCAACGGGGCGCAGCGCTCCAAAGTCAGCACGGCCTTCGGCGTCAGCCCCAACTCCAGCAATCTTAACAGCAGCGCGCCTTCGGCGTTAAGCGCGCTTACCGCGGCGCGCCGGCCCGTTTTGAGTTGCGTCAGTTTCAATGCGCTTTGCCTCCGTATTCCGTCTGACAAAACCATATGCCGCCGCGCGCGCGGTAATTCCCGAGCGCACATCTTTACCTTTTTCGCGCCGCGGCTTGCGCACACCGCACGCAAAAGATATAGTATTGGTATGTAGTCACGGAGGGCGACATGCATTTCAAAAAATACAAATCCATACTCGGCGCCAACAACGGCGTAAATATATTCCGCGGCTGCACCCACGGGTGCATTTACTGCGACAGCCGCAGCGACTGTTACGGTATGGGGCACGATTTTGAGGACGTTGAGGTCAAACTGGACGCACCGCAGCAGCTTGAGGGCGAACTGCGCCGCCGCCGCGCGCGCTGTATGATAGGCACCGGCGCTATGTGCGACCCATATATTCCCGCCGAGGCACAGCTGCGCTACACCCGCCGCTGCTTCGAAAGTATTGAGCGTCTGGGCTTCGGCCTTGCCGTGCAGACAAAGTCTGAGCTGATAATGCGCGACATAGACCTGCTTTGCGATATAAACATCCGCGCAAAGTGCGTGGTGCAAATGACGCTGACCACTTTTGACGAAGCCGTTTGCCGCACCGTTGAGCCGGGTGTTTGCGGCAGCGCGCGCCGTGCCGAGGTGCTTTGCGCCATGCGCGAGCGCGGTATTCCCACTGTAGTCTGGCTGTGCCCGCTGCTGCCGTTTATTAACGACACCGCAGAGAATATGCGCGGCATATTAAAGCTGTGCGCAGACGCGGGTGTGCGCGGCGTAATTTTTTTCGGCGCCGGGCTTACATTGCGCGCCGGTAACCGCGAATACTACTACGCCGCGCTCGAGCGGCATTTTCCCGGCCTCAAACAGGAATACGAGCGCCGCTACGGTCTGCGCTACGAAATTGCGAGCGCGCACAGCGCCGAACTCAACGCGTTTTTTTACAGTGAGTGCGCGCGGCTGGGCATGCTCAGCGACCCGCAGAAGATTTTTGCCTATTTGCGCGAATTTCCCCAAAACAGTGTCCAGACCAGTCTTTTTTCGCCGCCGCAGTGACGCCGGCTGGTGCGGCGCGCCGCAAAACTCCTCAGGTTTTTCCGTCGCTTTTGCGCTGCCGAATATTGCCGCATACTGCTGAAAAAAAAGCTCTTGCGAAACCAAGGTTTCGCAAGAGCTTTTAGTGTAAAAAACTTAACTGAGCGCTTCAGCGGGCTATCTCGCCCCAAAAGCTGCGGCCGCTGATGTCGGCGCTAACGCCGAGATAGTCGCAAACGCTCGCGGCAATGTCGCAAAAACCGTCGCGCGTTTTCAAGTCGACGCCGGCGCGCACCGGCGCGCCCCAGGCAAGCATAGGCACGCACTCGCGGGAATGGTCGGTGCTGGGTGTGCCGGGGTCGCAGCCGTGGTCGGCGGTTATTATCAGCACGTCGTCGTCGCGCAGCTGTTTTTTAAAGCCGGCGAGCCAGCGGTCAAATTCGGTCGCGGCGCGCGCGTAACCGTCAATGTCGTTGCGGTGGCCGTACAACATGTCAAAGTCGACCAGGTTGACAAAGGCGAGGCCGGAAAAATCGCGCCCGGCCAGCTCAGACGTTATGCGCATGCCGTCGGCATTGCTTTTTGATTTTATCTGCTCGCTGACGCCGACGCCGGCAAAGATGTCGTATATCTTTCCCACGCCGATAGTGGCAAGTCCGGCGGCGGACAGACAGTCGAGCATAGTGTCGGCCGGCGGCTTGAGCGAAAAGTCGTGTCGGTTCGGGGTGCGCTTGAAATTTGTCTTGTCTGTGCCCACAAAGGGTCTGGCGATAACGCGGCCGACCGCGTGCTCGCCGGTAAGCATATCGCGTGCCAGCTGGCAGTAACGGTAAAGCTCCGGCACGGGCACTATATCCTCGTGCGCCGCGACTTGAAAGACGCTGTCGGCGCTGGTGTAGACCAACAGCGCGCCGGTCTTGAGGTGCTCCTCGCCGTAATCCTTGAGCAGCTCGGTGCCCGAATAGGGCTTGTTGCACAGCACGTCGCGCCCGGTAAGGCGCTTGACTTCGTCTATTATCGACTGCGGAAAACCGTGCGGGTAGGTCGGCAGCGGCTTGGGCGAGACAACACCCGCAATCTCCCAGTGGCCGATAGTCGTATCCTTTCCCTTGGACAATTCGCGCAGCCGCGCAAAGCTTGCGTCCGGCGAGTTGCAAAGCACGCCGCAGCGCACACCGTCAATATTGAAAAGGCCCATGCTCTGCATTACCGGCGTGTCGTATTCGGCGCTTTTGAAAATAGAGCCGAGCGTGTCGCTGCCCGCGTCGCCGAAATCGGCCGCGTCGGGCATTTCGCCAATGCCGAAGCTGTCGAGAACGATAAGAAACACTCTTTTCGCCATCATTTCACTCCGTTCGTGTACTTGATGACGCTATTATACTACTCTGCGGCCGGCAAAGTAAAGGCGGCGCCGTTAAAGCGACGCCGTAAAAAGCCCGTGCCGGTTGCAGTAGGCAAACAGCTTGCCGTGCCCGCAGCGGGTAAAGCGCGCGGCGGCGTCCTGCTCCGGGTAAAGCTTGACAAACTGCACCCTGTCGCCGCTGACAAGGGCGACAAATGAAATAAAGTGTTCGCGGCTCATCGGGTGCTCAATATGCACATAGTACTCGTTTTCAACCGTCTCGACGCTCAGCGCATGCTCGCCGTCGGCACTGTCGGCCTCGAGTTTCGGCAGCTGTATGCCGCAGCAGCTGAACGCGCCCTCGCCGACGGCATGGATGACGTTGCCGCAAACCGGACAAACGTAAAAACTGCCGCGCAGCATGTTGCCGCAGCGGTTGCCGTTGACCGCCAGCTCGCCCGACAGCAGCTCCGCTACCGAAACGCCCAGCGCCTTAGCGAGCGGTTCCAGCAGCGTTATGTCCGGCAGTCCGCGCGCCGTCTCCCATTTTGAAACGGCCTTGTCGCTGACACACAGCAGCTCGGCAAGTTGTTTTTGGGTGTATCCCTTTTTCTCCCGCAGCGTCTTTATAGACGCCGCCGTAACATATCCGGCCATAATATTCCTCCCGGTTTTTCTGCTATAAGCTTAGCGCATTTGCAAGCGCCGGGCAACCTACGCTGCGTAGAGCGCCGAAAAAGCAGTCGGGCATCTGCCGGCCGTGCCGCCGGCTTCCCTTTTCGCCGCCGCGCTTACTTTCCACCTAAAAGCACCCTGCATTGCAAGGTGCTTTAGCAGCACATAAGCTTTTTCGGTGCGTTTTCTCTTTCTCAGTCCAAAATTGTTATGCGCCCCTCTACACGCGCGTCAAGATTCTGGTTTTGGGTAAAGTACTCCTCAATAATATTGTTGACCGACGTCGCCACCATGCGCGGGCGGCGGTTGGCCGCGACTTCTGTGAGCGGCACGCCCAAAAATTCGTCAAAATTTTTGTAATGGTAATCCTGCAGCGCAATTTTCAAGCGCATGTCGTCCGCTATTTTTCTGCCGTTGAAGCTGAGTTCCTGCAGTTCGTGCGCCCGCTTTGACCAGACAATGTGCACGCCTTTGGAAAACTGGTAAAACTCCGTCTCGCCGCGCCAGGCGGCGTCGCGCATAAGGTGTTTGACTACGCGGCGAAATTGCGCGCCGCTGAGCTCCAACATCCAAACCGCGTCGTCAAACGGGGTGTTTTCGACCAAGTCCTGGTACTCTACTATCGGTCCGAGCGCCTGCTTGCGAATGCTGCCGGAGCCGAACATCATGATGTCGAAGCTGGAATCGTTTTGCATGACGTCGGCGTACAGATTGCCGAGTTCGGTCTCCTGCTCACGCGCCGGGTGGGTCAGCTCTCGCGCCAGCCGCGTTACTATGCGCTTGTATTTCTTGTCGGTTTTCTCGCTGTACGAATTGAGCACCGTTTCCAGCGCCGCGTCGCGCTCACAGTGGTTTTCGTCTATAGGCACAAGGCTGTACTTAAAAGAATCAATCTTGTTGTTTTCGCGGTCGTATTCAAGCTCAATGCGCCCGACTTTGTCGGTGCCGCAGCCGGCTTGCACAATGCGAATGCCATTGACGGTCTCTTCCTTTTCCATAAACGTGTGACTGTGCGCGCCGATAATTATATCTATACCGTAATTTTTGTCGAGCAGCCGCGCCAATTCCAGGTCCTGCTCCAAACCAATATGTGACAGCACCACTGTCATGTCGGTCGCCGTCGTGCGGTAGTTGTCGCAGATTATGCCTATTTCCCGCGCCGCCTCGTTAACGTCCAGAAAGGTGCCAATCAGTTTCTCGCTGCGCGTGGAGTTGAGCACCTCTTGAGTGAGAATGCCGATAAAAAGTATCTTCAGCCCGCCGACTTCCAAATTAACATAGGGCGTGAACAGCCGCGCGTTGTTGGTAGTAATAAACAAATTGGCGTTGATTATGGGGAACTTGGCGCACTTTTCCAAAAACAGCAGGTGCGCCACGCCGTAGTCAACCTCGTGGTTGCCTATTGTGGCGACGTCGGGCGACATCATGTTGATAATTTCAATGGTCGAAAGCCCCCGGTACTCGCTGTCTATGACCGAGCCGCGGAACATATCGCCGGCAATGGCGTAGACGACGTTTTTTTCCTGCTGCCGCGTCTGCCTGACATATCCGGCCAGCAGTGAAACGCCGCCGGTGGCGACGCCGCCCTCGTCGTGCGGCAGCAGCGCGCCGTGCATGTCGTTGGAATGCAGAATGGTAAGTTTTTCGACAGACATTTTGGGCCTCCCGAGTTGTTTTTCTGCCGCCGTCGGCGGTGCGTCTATATTAATATTAAAACAAATATAGCGCCGCAATACAAGCGCAAAAAGTATATATATTAATTCCCCCGCCCTCTTGCCGTCGCGCTGCCGCACTGCTTTGAAAAAAGCATAAGACAAGCAATTCACTGCGCTTTGGTGTTTGTGGCCTAAAGCAAAAGAAGCCATCCGTAAAGGATGACTTCTTGTATATTATGTTTTGCTCTTCAATATAGCGCAGCGCACGAGTGTGACAAAAAACGACCCCGGCAGACTCGTTCCAGTTTGTTGCGTGTGCTTTGAGCGCACCATCTGATTTCATACTCGGCTCGCGACGAAGCACATACAGTTATGCTCATTTTCTGCGGTAAGCCTCAAACCATACAATAACTAAGCCAATTAGCAATACTACAACAGAGATAATAAATGGAATCAGCATATTTGTTCCGAGAAAAGAACCCATAAGTCCACCTATCCCGTTGTAATCCCAAGGATTAGTGGTTGCATAAACAAAAGAAAAGGTAGCAAATACTAAACCTATTATTGTAATCAACGCTCCAAAAATGGTTTTCTTCATAAAAACTTCTCCTTCACAAAATATAAATAATCTCTGCCCACAGTTCAACTCAAAATATAAAACAAAAACGCCGATTCATCAACTCATCGTCTCAAAATCAGCGTTCTTATTTGGCGGAGATGGAGAGATTCGAACTCTCGAGACCCGTTAAGGCCTACACGATTTCCAATCGTGCGCCCTCGACCAAGCTAGGCGACATCTCCACAGCTTTTCAAGCATGTGCGGCAAATCAGCCGCTTAAATATAATAAAATATTTGCCGGCTAAAGTCAACTGTAAAATACAAAAGACAAGCGAACCGCTTTGGCACGGTACGTCGCCCGCGGCTTTTCTTTTTTGTTGCTCGAAAAGCCGCGGGCGCAAAGCACCAAATCAGCTGAGTTTGTAAAACTCCTCGCAGCAGCGGTAAAAGTTGAAAACGTCGCCGGCGCTCGCAATTTCGCAGGGGCTGTGCATTGAGAGCATAGGCACGCCGCAGTCGACGACGTCGACGTTCATCTGGGCGATGAACATTGCCACTGTGCCGCCGCCACCCTCGTCCACCTTGCCCATTTCGCCGGTCTGCCAGCAGATGCCGGCGTTGTCCAGCATGCCGCGCACCTTGGCCATAAACTCGGCCGGGGCGTCGTTGCAACCGTACTTGCCGCGCGAGCCGCCGTATTTGTCCACTGACGGGCCGTGGTTAATGAAAGAGGCGTTGCGCTTGTCGCTGACGTCGGCGTATATCGGGTCGAGCGCCGCCGTCACGTCGGCGGACAGCGCTTGCGAATTGCGCAGCACTGTAAGTACATCGGCGTTGGCGCAAACGCAGTGCGCCAGCTGGGTGACGAAATTTTTTAAATAATCGCACTGCAGTCCGGTGGCGCCGTTGCTGCCGGTCTCTTCTTTGTCGGCAAAAATGCAAACAGCGGTGCGGCGCGGTTTTTCGGCGTGCAGCAGCGCGACCAGCGCCGGGTATGCACATACGCGGTCGTCGTGTCCGTATGCGGCTATTAGCTGGCGGTCAAGGCCGACAAAGCGCGCCTTTTGCGCCGGCACCAGCGCCAATTCGGCAATGGAAAAATCCTCTTCCGTAAAGCCGTATTTCTCGTTTAACAGCTTCATCGTCTGCAGCTTGACGGCGTCCTTTATGTCGTCGCCGGGGAACGGCTCGCAGCCGGCCAAGGCGTTTAGTTCCTCGCCCTTGACCACGTCGCCGCCACGGCGCTCGTTGAGCGAGGCCGAAAGGTGCGGCAGCAAATTAGTTATATAGACGACCGGCTCGTCCTCATCCTCGCCGAGACAGACCTCTATTTTCCGGCCGCTCTTGTCAAAAATAACACCGTGAACAGCCAGAGGAATAGCGGTCCACTGGTACTTTTTTATGCCGCCGTAATAATGTGTCTTAAGCAGTGCCAGTTCGCTGTCCTCGTAAAGCGGCCGGGGTTTAAGGTCAAGGTGCGGGCTGTCTACGTGCGCGGCTATCATATTGACGCCGGTTTCAATGTCGTCGCTGCCGACAACGGCGGCGACAAGCGCTTTTTCGCGGTTGACCCAGTATACTTTATCGCCCGCGGCGTATTTTGCCTTGGGGTCGAATTCACCGAAACCGCACTCGCGCAGCATCTTCACGCCGGCGGCAACGCTCTCGCGCTCGGTCTTTGCCGCATTGAGAAATTGCATGTAGCCGCGGGCAAATTCGTCGCTGTGTCGGCGCTGCTCGGGTGTAAACATCTCAAAGCAGCTCTTGCTTTTGGCGAGTATATTCTCCGCAAGCAGTTCGGCCTTCGTTTTCTCTTTGTCCATTTGTACCTCCGTTTTTCCGTTTGCTATGTTTTCTATTTTTTGTGCAAAATCATCTACTTGCGCGGCCAGCTGCGCCGCAGTGCCGCTGTTGTCGATAATAAAATCACAGTTGCGCTTAAAAAAACCGTCGCTTAATTGGCTGCCGAGCCTTCGCCGCGCCGCCGCCGGCTCAAGATTGTCGCGCTCTACTATCCTTTGCAGTACCGCGCTGCCGCTGACGACCGCCGCGGTATAATCACAGCGCTGCCAAAGGCCGCTTTCAAACAGCGTAGGCGCGTCAATAACGCAAACCCGCGCGCGGCATTTCCGGCGCTGACGTTCTATTTCGGCAAGTGCCGGCGGGTACACTATTTCACCCAGCGCTTGCAGCTGCCGAGGGTCGCCGAAACACCGCTTTGCCAACACGGCGCGTTCAAGAGAGCCGTTCGGCCCGATGATGTCGGCGCCGAACCTGTCCGCCAGCGCTTGCAGGCACTCGCTGCCGGGGGACTGTATTTTTTTCACTGCGGCGTCGGCGTCTATGACCGCGAAGCCGCGGTGCTCAAGCAGCCCGCAGACGCTCGTCTTGCCGCTGCCGGAGCGACCCGTCAGCCCTATTGTCAGCGGCGCGCTCACAGCTTTATCAGCGTGAAGCCCGCCGCGCGGATGAGCCGGTTTAACACTCCGGCCGCCGCGTCGTCGCTGCTCGGCGCACGCGCGTAGACATAACTCGCGTCCATTTTGTCGAGCGCGCGCAGCGTTGCAAACAGCCGCCGCGCCTGAGAATGAACATCAGCCTTTTCGCCGTAGCTGACCGAGGGCATATCTATCTCGTCCTGCTCGCCGTCAAAGCACATTGCGAAAGCGCCGTTGCAGCGCTTGCTTTTTGTGTATTCATTGAACTGCGCCAGCGTGCCGTCAACAATAGTAACTTGCGCGTTTGGCGAATAGTGGGTGTGCTTCATCCCCGGCGACTCGGCGCGCTCGCCGTCCGCGAGCATATGCATGGCGTGCGGCGACATCTCGGCGTTTGGCAGCACACGGCGCACGTCGCCCAGCGAGATTATTCCCGGGCGCAATATCAGCGGCTTGTCGCCGGTAAGCGAGACCACCGTCGACTCAATGCCTATTTCGCAAGCGCCGCCGTCGAGTATCAGCGATATCTTGCCGTCCATGTCGTCAAGAACATGTTGGGCGGTCGTCGTGCTGGGCTTGCCGGAAATATTTGCCGACGGCGCCGCCAGCGGCACTCCGCTGCGGCGAATGAGCTCGGCCGCCACCGGGTGCGACGGCATGCGCACCGCCACCGTGTCGAGTCCGCAGGTGACTGTGCCGCAAATCAGCGGCGACTTGGGCAGCACTATCGTCAGCGGCCCGGGCCAAAAAGCGCGCCCCAGTTCCTTGGCCGCGTCCGTTACCCGCTCGACAATCTCGGTCATCATTACATAGTCGCAGATGTGCACTATAAGCGGGTTGTCCTGCGGTCTGCCTTTTGCGACAAAAATAGCCTTTACGGCGCTGTCGCTGCAAGCGTCTGCGGCAAGGCCGTAAACAGTCTCGGTCGGCATACCGACGACTTTGCCGGCGCGTATCAGTTCGGCCGCCTTGCCCAGCGATTTGTCGAAGTTTTCCGCTGCGACTTTTATCATTTCCGTTTTCATTGCCAAAACACCCCTGTCATTCCCCTGCCCGCAGCCGCTCGGCCTGTTCCGCCGTGCGCAAGGCGTCGATGATTTCGTCCATGTCGCCGTTGAGCACCGCCTCCAGGCGATATATCGTCAGCCCAATGCGGTGGTCGGTGACTCTGCCTTGGGGAAAATTATACGTTCTTATTCGCTCTGAGCGGTCGCCGGTGCCGACCTGGCTGCGGCGCTCGGCCGCTATTTCGGCCTCTTTTTCGCGGCGTTTCATCTCAAAAAGGCGCGCGCGCAATATTTTCAGCGCCCGGTCCTTGTTTTTGTACTGACTGCGCTCGTCCTGGCACTCAACGACCAGCCCGGTGGGCAGGTGGGTCACTCTTATTGCCGACTCGGTTTTGTTGACGTGCTGACCGCCGGCGCCGCTGCTGCGGTAGGTGTCAATTTGCAGGTCTTTGGGGTTAAGCTCAACCTCGACCTCCTCGGCCTCCGGCAGCACTGCAACCGTGACCGTACTGGTGTGGATGCGCCCTTGCGTCTCTGTTTCCGGCACACGCTGAACGCGATGCACGCCGCTTTCGTATTTTAGGCGGCTGTAAGCGCCCTCGCCGGAAATTGAAAAGCTTACCTCCTTGAAACCGCCCAGTTCGGTCTCGTTGGCGTTGAGAAGTTCGTTTTTCCAACCCTTGGCGTCGCCGTACATGGTATACATCCTGTGCAAGTCGCCGGCAAACAGCGCCGCCTCCTCGCCGCCGGCGCCGCCGCGTATTTCAATAATGACGTTTTTGTCGTCGTTGTCGTCGTGCGGCAGCAACAGCACTTTTAGCTGCTGCTCACATTGCTGTACGTTTTGCCGCGCCGCCGCCAGTTCTTCGCGCAGTAGCTCGGCAAATTCGGCGTCGGGCTGCGGTTCGGCAAGCAGCTGCTCGCTTTCCGCGGCGTCCGCCAGCATTTGCTTGTATTCGCGAAACTTGTCGACCACCGGGGTGAGCGTTTTGTATTCTTTCATCAGCGCCGTGTAGTTTTCCATATCGGACACGACCTGCGGGTCTGACAGCTGCGCGTTTATGCCGTTGTATTTTTCTTCTATTTCATTTAGCTTGTCTATCATCTGTCGCCCCGCCGTTTCTGTCTACACTCTTAATGTTTTTTTCTATTTTGCCGCGCTGAACCATTACCGTGCGTCCGCAGCCGCAGCAGCGTATTTTAAAATCCGCTCCCACGCGCAGCACCGCAAATTCGCTGCTGCCGCAGGGGTGTTTTTTTCTGGTGTGGATAATGTCGCCGACGCCTATGTCCAAAGCCGCCAACCTCCGGCGCATATTTTTTTTATTGTATCACATTGTGACGGCCTTTGCACTCCTATTCTCACCTCCGGAGCGCATACATATATAGTAAAGGCACAAAAAAAGGAGAAGTAATATGATCTATTTGCCGGAGGGACGTCTGCTCGCTACGCCCGCGAACCAATGCCATATTGCCAGCCGCGCCGGGCTGGAACGCGCCATGCGCGACAAAACGGTGCTGGAAGGCATTGCGGTTTTGTTCGACCGCGAGCGGCAACTGGTTGTGCCGCTGCGCGGCAGCCGCGGCGTAATACCCTACCGCGAAACGGCGCTGGGCGCTGCGGAATGGCTGCGCGATATTGCCATCATCTCACGCGTAGGGCGGCCGGTCTGTTTTACCGTCGTCGGCTTCGCGAACGACGGCAGCGCCGTGCTCTCGCGCCGGGCGGTGCAGCAGCGCTGTCGCGAGAATTACATCGAAAAGCTGTCCCCCGGCGACGTCGTCAGCGGCCGAATAACCCGCGTAGAGCCGTTTGGCTGCTTTGTCGACATCGGCTGCGGCATCACCTGTCTACTGCCGCTCGAATATATTTCAGTCGCCCGCATCGACCATCCCTCGCGCCGCTTTGCCGCCGACGACGACATTATTGCCGTCGTGCGCAGCTTTGACGAGCGCGGGCGAATAGTGCTTACTCACCGCGAGCTGTTGGGAACCTGGCAGCAGAACGCCGCTGTTTTTTGCACCGGCGACACTGCCGTTGGGACCGTGCGCTGCATAGAGGAATACGGCGCGTTTATTGAACTGGCGCCAAACCTCTGCGGGCTGTGCGAGCCGACCGCGGGGCTTGAGCTAAACGACCGCGTGCGCGTACATATTAAAAACATTAACCCGGAAAAAATGAAAGTAAAACTTGCCGTAGTGGAAAAACTGCCGCCGTTTTCCGCGGCGTCACCCGTAAAATACTACATCACCGGCGGTCACATTGACTATTTTTGCTATTCTCCGCCCGAATGCGGCCGCATCGTCGCCACAATTTTCAACGACAGATAAGGTGTGAAAATGCGCCGCGGCGTGTTATAATGGCGTTGGAGTGATGAAATATGTCCAGCAACGCTTTTACCGCCGGCGTCCGGCCGGGCGGTCTTAACAACGAAAACGAGATACGCATCCTCGTCTGCTTGCTGGTGCACAAGCGCCAAAGCAAGCTGACCGAAGCTGACCTGCTCGACCTTTTCACCGCCGGCGAGCTCGCCAACTACTTTGAGGTCGCCGGCGCCATTGCCGATATGCTCGCCAAGGACCATCTCAACCGCGCGACAGACGGCACGCTGAACACGACCGACTCCGGCGCCGACATTGCCGACGCCTTGCAAGAGGACGTGCCGCTCGCCGTGCGCGAAAAGGCGCTGTCGCTGTGCGACGCGCTGCTTGAGCACAAAACCAAAATAGGCCAGCACAAGGTACAGATAATCCGCCAGAGCGACGGCTACACCGTGCGCTGCTCAATAGTCGATCTCGGCACGCCCATATTCACAATGGAGCTTTACGCGCCCGAGCGCGACTCCGCGGAGCTTATAGAGCGCCGCTTCGTGGAAAACGGCGCGCGCATCTACAGCGACGCGCTCGCCGCGCTCACCGGCGACGGCGACAGCACCGCCGAGCAGACCGCGGCGCAGCTTATTTGAGCGCCGAAAACAGAATAATTCACTGTGTCCGGGCGGTTTGCCGCACGGACACAAAGCGGCGCGCCTGTACGGCGCGCCGCTTGTTTTTTGTGCCGGCGCTTTTCAGAATAAGTCTTTAGCGCTGCGCCGCAGCCAGTCGCACACTGCAGTAATTGCCACCGCGCCCGACTCGCCTTCAGCCAGCACACAGCCGCCCTCGCAGCGGCGCAGAAAGTCTTCGTCCCGACCGCTATCTTTTGCCTGCCGCAGCAGGCGGCGCGCGCCGACAAAATTGCTTGCCGCGACGCGGCGCATTATCCCGCCGACGTCAAGTTTTGATCTTTCGCAGCACCCGGGGCACTCACACTGGCGGCAGCGGGCCGCCGCCCGGCGCCACTTGGCACAATCATCTTCTGCCGCTGCGGCCGGTTCTCTGCCGGTATAGGGCGGCGTCACAACTCTGACATATTCGTGCCGGCCGCCGTGCCAGACGAAGGGCTGCGCGCGCTGCCGGCGCAGCACCGCGTTTGCTGCGGCCACGGCAGAAAGCGTTACTGTCGGCGTTCCGGTACCCAAAACGGTCGACTCGCCGCAGCAAAACAGCGACGGCCAGCGGCTGCGGGTGTGCTGCCGCAGCAGCATGTGCTGTCCCAACTGCTGCTTTGGTCCGGCCACAGCTCCCTGCCACTTTCCCGCTAAGCGTTCGAGTGTGCGCGGCGTTGCCAGTTCGCTGTGGCGCAGCGCCGCGGAAAAGCCCGGAAACCGCCTTTCCAGTATTGTGAGCAAGCGCTGAATTTCCGCCTGCTTTCGGCACTCGTAACCGGCTTCGTTGCGCTGCGGCCAGCGGCGCAGGCTCGGCGATATGACCGTCAGGGTGTGCAGCCCCGGCGCGCACAGCGTACGGTCGTCAATGCTGGGAATGTATACCGTTACCTCGCTGTCATCAATCTCTTCCGGATTGCCGATAAGCATCTCAACCGGGCATGTGTCTGCGTCAATTACAGCGCTGTCGACGAGCGCATACAGCACGACGCTCGCGTAGGTAGGCTGTTGCCGCAGCAGCATTGTCTCGCTCCGCCGGCAATACTTTTTCGGAATCAGGCCGCCATAAAGCTGCCAGACATTGCCGGAATAGATTATATTTTTCGCCCAATACTCGCTGCCGTCGCTGAGCCTGACGCCCGCAGGCATACCGTCCCTAAACAGTATTTGCCGGCACTCGCGGCCGTATATCATTTTTCCGCCGTGTTCCTCAATCACTTTTTCCAGCGTGTCCGGCAGTTTTTGGGCTCCGCCGGCAGGGTAGTAGCTGCCGCCGACATGGTTGTCTACAAACATCACCCCCGCCATTATCGCCGGCGCTTCTTTGAGCGTGGCATAGCAGTAAGTAGACGTCAGTTTATTAAAAAAACAAAATATCTCCGGGTTGTGAAAATACTTTTTCAGCAGCTGCTCGGCGCTGATGTTCAAGTACGACAGAAATCTCAAATACGCCGCCGGGTGGCGCAGCATTTTCCCGAGTGCCGCTAACGGCTGCATCTCGTCGGGAGTGGTGTAGTCGGGCTGCTCGGCTATGACGCGCTCGTACAGTCGAAACATATCAGCATAAAAACGGCCGATGGCGCGCCGCTCGCTCCCAAACAGTTCGCCGAGCTCGGTGACAAAGCGGTCAATATCCGGCCAGAACCGCACCCGCACCCCGCGCCAGACAATCGTGTACAAAAGCTCGTGCCGAATGACAGTAAACGGTTCCTCCAGACAGTTGAACAAAAACCGGTGGGCGTTAAAGCCGCGCTCACCGAAACCGTATAGCATTGCCGCTCCCTGGTCAAACCGCGCGCCGGCACGGCTGAAACTGCCGCACGAGCCGCCGGGACGGATATTCTTTTCGATTACTGTGACGCTCAAGCCGCGTTTGGCCAGCAAACTCGCCGCACTCAACCCGGAAATACCGGCGCCGATAATAATTGCGTCGCTTTCCATGCCCATGCACCCCTTCTATTCTATACCGCTATGAGAAGTATTGACCCCATCCGGTCGTTTTTATTCTCCGGCGGCGTTTTTTATGCCCGCGCAGACAATAGCTTTACTTGCGATATTATGGTATATTATTTCTGAAACACGGGGTGATGGGAATGAAGATGAAAAAGAAAAACGGACACGGCAGCGGTACCGGCAAAAAACGTCGCGGCGCGAGCATTGCCATTGCGGCACTGTGTATCGGCGCGCTCGTTTTTCTGGGCATCTGGTGGGTGCAGAGCAATCTCACCCAAATAAGCGAATTTCTCGACCCCCGCTACGACGGCTATGTGCGCAGCGAAACTGCTGAGGCAACTTTATATACGCGCCGCTTTGCCGAGTGCGGAAGTGTTGTTCGCGGCACCGCAATTGAAGTGCACGGCTCGCGCACGCGCGACGACGGCGAAAAATACTACGAGGTGGAATTTAACGGCGAGCGCTACTATATGCTCGGCGACAACATCACCGTAAGCTATGCTGACAGCGTCGTTTTGAGCGACCTTTATGTGCGCACTCCGGTCACTTTATATATCTCTCCGGGGTCCTCGCGCATTGCCGGCTACGCCCCGAAAGGAGCGCTGCTGAGCGTCAGCGGCTTTAACGGCCTTATTGACGGCGAAGTCGAGATGTACCGCGTCGACTACGGCGACGCCAGCGGCTTTGTCTACGCCAAATATCTGGTCGGCGACTCCGAAACCGCGCTGGCGGTTTACGGCGGCGAAGAGGCCGCCCCGAACTACGCCCGCGGCAACAGTTATGGCGGCGGAGACGCCGCCGGGTTGGATTACTACCCCGTAGAAAAGCCCGTGTTTGAGGACAACCCCATGCCGGACGAGGTGCGCAGTCTATATTTGAACTGCATGGTACTCGGCGACATTGACGCCTACATTGAACTTGCCCGCGGCACCGGCGTCAACGCCTTTGTCGTCGACATAAAGGAAGAGCTGCTGCCCGGCTACCCTGCCGACGCCATGCAGCAGTACTCGCCGACGAGCTATGCGCACGCCCAAAACAGTTACGAGGACTACCGCACCGCCATCCGCAAGCTGCTGGACGCCGGTTTCTATGTCATAGGCCGCATTACGGTCTTCAAGGATTCTTATTATATTGCCGACCACCCCGAGTGCGCCATAACCGACACCTACAGCGGCGCGCCCTATTTGCACAACGGTTCCTATTGGCCCAGCGCCTACAGCCGCGGTGTTTGGCAGTACACTCTCGCTCTTGCCGAGGAGTCGGTTCTGGAAATGGGCTTCAACGAAATTCAGTTTGACTATATCCGCTTTCCCGACCGCCTGGGCGACGCCGAGGCGAGCGGGCGCATTGACCTTCACAACATCTACGGCGAAAGCCGCGCGCAGGCAATACAGAACTTTCTCTTTTACGCGTGCGACTCGCTGCACCGTCTGGGCGCCTACGTTTCCTGCGACGTTTTCGGCGAGTCTGCATACAACTACGTGACCGCCTACGGCCAGTATTGGCCGGCAATGTCCAACGTGGCCGACGCCATCAGCGCCATGCCCTACCCCGACCATTTCAACGCCTACGAGTTCGGCAGCTCCGTGCCGGTGTGGACAGTGCCGGAATTTCTCAGCTACAACTGGGGACTTTACGCCGCCGCCCGCCAGACCGAAATCCCCACCCCGGCAGTGGCGCGCACCTGGCTGCAGGTCTACAACTCCATCCGCGAGCCGTACGTCTATTACGGCCTTGAAAAGGTTGCCGAACAGATATCCGGGCTGTACCGCGCCGGACTTTGCGGCGGGTATATCACCTGGTGCTCCTGGTCCGGACTCGACAAGTACGCCGAGGTCATTCCGGCTTTCAGCCGCACCTACGGCTGAGCTTTACAATAACTGAACCGCTAATATTTTCGACCGCACGGCGCCGCCGTGCGGTCTGTTTTTTTATGTCATTTTTCCGCTGCGCAAAAAAAAGGCGGCGCCGCTAAGCGCGCCAAAAAGCAGCCCGCGCAAAAGCAAGCTTTTGCCGCGCCGGTGTCGAAAGTCCCTGCCGCAACATCTATCGGCAAAAATAGAACGGTTTTTCCCGCCGCCTTCGCCAGAATATCACCGCGCGGCAAACTAACCTTGACTTGACGTCGCCGCATGGTGCGCCGATCCATCATCGAAAGGAAAATGACAGATGAAAAAGTTTTTGGCGGTGCTGGCCGCCGGCGTTCTTTTGAGCGTCGCTCTGGTAAGTCCGTGTCTCGCCGCTGCAGCCGACCCGCTGCAGCCGGCCGACATAAACATTAAAGGCGTGGGCACTATCGGCAAGACCGCCGTGCGCACCGCGGCCGACGAGTGGCAAGTAACTATGACTTTGAGCACCAGCTCGCGCATTGCGCCCGAGCCGGTCGAGCTGGTCATACTTCTCGACACCTCCGGCTCCATGGCATGGTGTACCCAAAACACGCACACGCACAGCGAAGACTGCTATGAGCTCGCCTGCACCGCGCACAGCGGCCGGCACAAGTTTGACACCGGAAAAGCTGCCGACGGTGAAATAGACAACAGTAACTGCTACACACTTGTGTGCGAGCTGCCCGAGCATTCACACGCCGCCGGCGGCTCAGCGTGCGCCGGCGTCGCCGAGGAAGACTCGCGGCAATACATTGCCGGCAGCGCCGCACGGCAGCTGGTCAGTTCGCTGGCCGGCAGCGGCGTACCCGCCGAGATTGGCGTCGTGACGTTTTCCGGCACACCGCGCTACAACCATTCCGGCGGTATCAGCGAATACAACGACACCACCAGTCTTCGCTGTGCTCTCACAGACATTTCCGGCAGCGGCGCGAAGACCGTGACTGACTGCATTCCCACCGGCGGCGCGGTCGGCGCCACCTGCCTTGCCGACGGCTTAAACGCGGCGCACGCGCTTTTCACCGATGCCGACAACGCCAAGTTCCTCGTCATTCTCAGCGACGGCGACTACGACGGCAGCGACCCGACGCCCGCGGCGCAGTCGGTAAAAGACGACGATATCACAATTTATTCCGTCGGCTTTATGTACGGCAGCAACACCATGCGCAACATTGCCTCGCCGGATAGCTACAGCACTGCCGGCACCGGCACAGTTCTCGGCAATATTTTTGAGCTAATCTACAAAAAAATCAGCGCCATGGTCGTCGACCCGGCCGGCGAAAACCTTGACATAGTAACCGGCAGCGTCAGCGTCACCGGAAAGGACGGCACGGCAACAGTCATAGACAATACTCTTTACTGGACGCCCAACTCGCCCATTGCCTCCGACACGACTGTAACTATTCGCTACACGCTCAAACTGCACAGCGTGGAACTCGGCGACAACAACGGTATTTTTAACAATTGCCCGCTGAACGACGGCGCAAAACTCGTCTACTCAAAAGCTGACTCGCACAAGTCCCGCTGCGCCTATTTCCCCGTTCCGCTCGCCCACTATGAGGTCGGCATGATGAGCGTGACCTATACCGGTCTGCCGGCGACAATCGCACCGGCGCCGCAAAATCAGACTCTTATTGTGGATTTTAAACCGGTCGATTTCAGTTTTGCCGCCCCGCGCGCGAGCTACGAGGATGCCGGCGTCGACTATTGTTATGTCGGCTCCACCTACACGCCATTCGGAGAAAATCCGCAGCAGCTGGAGCTGCTTGAACCCGACCCCAATATTTTTGACGGCGTCAGCGGCGTCAGCACACTGGTGCACAAATACACGCTTGAATGCCCGACAACTACGTATACCGTCAAGCACTACAAAGAACTGCCCGCCGGCGGCTTCGCCGTAGCCCAGACCGACACTTTGCCGGCAACGGTCGGCGAATTTGTCGAGGGCAGCCCCTACGTCTACCCCGGCTACACCTACGACCCGGAATACCCCGACTCGGTCCTGTCCGGCAATGTACTGCCCGACGGCGCGCTGACGCTGGAGCTCTACTACACTCTCAACCGCTATACGCTGGGCTACGAAGACGGCGTCAGTGACGAGACCATAACCGTTCCGCCGACAGTGTCTAATTTGTACGGCGCACAGGTAATACAGCTTTCCACCGCCGTTCCGGTGCGCAGCGGCTACCGCTTTACGGGCTGGAAAACCGGCGACGACATTTACCAGCCCGGCGCCGACTTCACAATGCCGTTTGCCGACGTGACGCTCACCGCCCAGTGGCAGCGCAGCGACGCGCCCGTTACCGGCGACAATCTCGCCACCATTATTGCCGGTGCAGTACTGTGTGTCTGCGGCGCTCTTTGCACCGCCGCGCTCGTCACCCGCCGCCGCAAGCTGAAATAACCAACGCCGCAATTAAGAGCCGCAGCCGCCGTTGTCCGCAAAGGGCAACGGCGGTTTTCCATTTGCCGCTATTTACTTTGGCGCGCAGTTGTGTTATATTAACGACCGGTCGGCAACGCCGCACCTATCCAAAACACGAAAAGAGATGTCTGTAATGAGCGACAACGCTCCGGTCGTTCCCACCAAAAAGCAAAACATTGTCCAGGCGCTCAAATTTCTCGTTTTTTCCGCCTCAGCCGGTGTCATCCAAATACTTTCTTTCACCCTTTTGCACGAACTCGCAAAGCTGCCCTACTGGCCATGTTACCTGGTGGCGCTGACGCTGTCGGTACTGTACAATTTCACTGTCAACCGCCGTTTTACTTTCAAATCAGCCAACAATGTGCCGTTGGCGATGTTGCAGATATTTATTTACTATCTCATTTTTACGCCGCTGTCCACCTGGTGGGGAGACGCGTTGACCGCCGCGGGCTGGAACGAATATCTGGTGCTTTTCGGCACGATGGTGATAAATTTTGTCAGCGAATTTTGCGTGTGCCGGTTTATTGTCTACCGCAAGTCGATGTATACCAACGAGTCGGGTCAGCGCGAGCTTGACCAGCTTGACAAGCAAGAACCGCAGCAGCGCGGCTA
Organism: uncultured Faecalibacterium sp.; assembly: GCA_964478515.1. GTDB lineage: Bacteria > Bacillota > Clostridia > Oscillospirales > Ruminococcaceae > HGM13233. The sequence continues at coordinate 59,391 of CAYZIL010000001.1, forward strand.
AAATAAAACCAACAAGCGCCTCTCGATACAGCTTTGCTGCGTCGGGGGGCGCTTAACAATAATGTTGCGTCTGAACTCTGAGTTGTTTTGGACTTATTTTTTGCTGTTGCCGCGCACGCAGTTTATTACCAACTGCTCTGTAAGCGCCGCCATATCCGCCGGAGTCTGCTTGAAACCGGCGCGAAACCAGTCGCGAACAAGGCCGACACAGCCCATTATTATAAACGAGCGCACATATTCGCTTTTGGTCTTCGGCATGCCCGCCCAAACGACGCCGTCGCCGAGCTGCGTCGGGTCACAAATCTCCACCATTTTTGCCAAAAAAGACATGTCGTCGCTGCGCAGAATGACCTCGGCGAGTTCGGCGTTGCGCTTTATAAAAGTATAAGCGTCCAGTAACACGGGGTACAGCGAGCCGTCGTGCCTGCTCGCGTGCCTTTTGAGCATAGCGCTGAAAGCGGCAATCATTTCGTTCTCTGTACACGCGTACAGTTCGTATACATCCGGGTAGTGCAAATAGAACGTGCCGCGGCTGACGTCTGCGCGCGCGGTCAGTTCGCTGACGGAAATATCTTTCAGCTCCCGTTCTTGCAGCAGCGCTATGAGCGCTTGCTGCAGCGCCCGCCGCGTGCGCATTACCCGGCGGTCGTTTTCTTTTGGCGGCATGCTTTACCTCCGCGCCCAGCATTTTTTATAAGTAAATTATAATTTGCACATGTCAAAATATCAACAGCTGTGCATTAATTATTATATGTGCAATGTAATTGACAAACCGCGCTGCAGACAATAAACTGTAAGCAGGTATTGTAAAATAAACACCCATAAGGAAAGTGAGAGACTGACATGAACGAAAATACGGAAAAGATGCTCGAAAAAATCGCCCGTCTTCAGGTAAAAGTTCAGGACGCTGCCGGCGCCACGTCCGACACTGTCAAGGATTATCTCAGCGACGCCAAGGGTGAACTTGCCCGCACACAGGAAAATTTCCGTCTGAGCGCGGAGCGCAGCAAAAGCAAACTTTCTGCAAAGCTTCTTGAGTCGCAGATGTCCATTCGCTCCTATCGCGAGGACCTCAGCAAAGAGATAGCCGAGAAAAAATTTGACACCGAAAAATCCCGTCTGGAAACAGAAGTTATCAGCGCGCGCAAGGCCGCGGCGCTGCTCAGCGATTATGCCGAGGAGATTGTCGACGAGGCCGCCGTTGCTAAGCTGGACGCCGAAAAGCTCGCCAAGGAATACGAGGAAAAATACGGCGAAAAAATCTGAGCGGCGCAGCGCCGTAATTGACATGCCCGACATTTGCATTGTATTATTATAAAATCAACAATAATTCGCAGAAAGGACGCACCCATGGGAAAGTTTGTAATCCGCACCGTAAAAAGCGGCTTCATGTTCAATCTTAAGGCCGGCAACGGCGAAATCATCGCAACTTCCGAAATCTACACGTCCGAATCCGGCGCCAAAAACGGCATTGAGAGCGTAAAAAAGAACGCCCTTATCGCCGCCGTCGAAGACCAAACCTCGGAAAACTTTGAAAAAAAGTCCAACCCCAAATTTGAAGTATACGCCGACAAAAAGGGCGAGTATCGCTTTCGCCTAAAAGCCGGCAACGGCGAAATAATCGCCACCGGCGAGAGTTACACCGCCAAATCCAGCTGCCTGAACGGCATTGAGAGCGTTCGCCGCAACGCCGATTCCGACATAGCGGCGGAAAGTAAATAAATCCCGTTACCGCAACGGAGCGCACAAGGAGTAAGCGCACATGTCTTTTATCAACAAATTCGGACCCGGCGGAAAATCCGTAGTCGACCAGACGCCCGAGGACCGCAGCAAAGCGAGCGTCATTGTCTCGGTAATTATTATCAGTGCCGCCGTAATCTTTTATTTCTTCATCGGCAACGTCAACATTGATTTTCTTGACTATTCTTTCAGCGTAAAGTGCATTCTCGGCGGTTCGGTCAACGTTGCTTTCAACGAGGTCGAAAGTGTAGAGTATGTCGACAGCTTCGACTACGGCGGCCGGCTTTCCGGCTCCGAAACCAATCGCCTTATGGCCGGCACTTTTGAAAACACCGCCTTCGGCAAGTTCAAATTTCTCGCCTATAAAAGCTGCGACGAATACATAATAGTGCACTACGGCGACGACGAGGTTGTTGTTTTTAACCAAAAAACGCCGGAACTTACCGAACAGTGTTACGAGGAGCTTTTGGCTGTGTTAAAACTGTAGTACCCTTCTTAATCCAAAAAGGTCCGCAGCGCCGAAACGCTGCGGACCTTATTTTTTTTACTCTGCGGCAGCGTCGTTTTTTACCTCTGTCAACAGTGCAAAAAGCTCTTGCAGCCTTTGGTTTTCCTCGGCAAGAAATAAGTATCCGAACAGCGCTTCCAGCGCTGTCGCGTCGCGGTACTCGGCCGGGTTGCTGTTTTTTGGTACCGACGTCTTGGTGGCGTTGCGGCCGCGCCGCGCCACTGCCAGTTCCTGCTCGCTCAGGTGCGGCGTTAACTGTGCTAGCGCCCGGTGCTGGGCCTCGGCCTTAACATAGCTTACCGACAGCGCGTGCAAGCGCGCAGGATTAGTGTTCACCGTGCGGGCAATATGCTCGCGCACCAGCAGCTCGTACACAGCGTCGCCGACAAACGCAAGCTCGACGGCGCTCATCATTTTTAGGTCCATATATCTCCTTAGGGGATGTAATCAAACTGGTAATCTTCAATAAATATCGTGTCGTTTTCTTTGACGCCCTGCGCTTCCAGCTCGCTCAAAATACCGCTGTCGTCCAGCGCCCGCTGGAAATACATCAGCGACTCGTAGTCGGAAACATCGGTCGTGCGCAGTATGCGCACCAGCCACGGCGCGTCGATACGGAAACCATCCTCGACCTTTTCCACCGTGAAATTACGTCCCACCGGCGGCTGCGGCTTTTGGTAGTCGGGCTGAAAGCGCGCCGGCGGCGGCAGCTTGTCGAGCTTTGCGCTGACAGCCGCAATCAGCTCGCCAATTCCCTTGCGCGTTGCGGCGCTTATAGAGAAATATTCATACCCCTGCTGCTCCGCAAATTTGCGGAAGTCGGCCTCTTTCGAGGTATCTATGTCCGTTTTATTGCCCGCGACTATCTGCGGCAGTTTTGCAAGCTTGTCGCTGAACGCGGCGAGCTCGCGGTTTATCTGGGCAAAATCCTCTTTCGGGTCGCGCCCCTCGCTGCCGGAAACATCCACCACATGCACGAGCATACGGCAGCGCTCAATGTGGCGCAAAAAACCTATACCGAGTCCCACACCGCTGGACGCGCCCTCAATAAGCCCGGGTATGTCCGCGGCGACGAAGGATTTTTCCGCGTCGACACGCACCACGCCCAGCATGGGCGACAGCGTGGTAAAATGGTAATTCCCTATTTTCGGCCGCGCCGAACTTATTACCGACAGCAGCGTCGACTTGCCGACATTCGGAAAGCCCACCAGGCCGACGTCGGCTATTAACTTCAGTTCCAAAACTATATCGTATTTTTCGCCGGCAAGACCGGTCTTGGCAAAGCGCGGCACCTGCCTTGTGGGCGTGGCAAAGTGACTGTTGCCGAAGCCGCCCTTGCCGCCCTTCGCAATAACCACCGGTTCGTCGCCGCTGATATCGGCAATAACGGCGCCGCTTTCGCGCTCGCGAATAACGGTGCCGCGCGGCACGCGCACGACGAGAGCGTCGGCACTGCGGCCGCTGCAGCGCTTGCCGCGCCCCGGCTCACCGTCGGCCGCGCGGTACTTTTTTTTGTAGCGGAAGTCCAGCAGCGTTGCCAGGTGGTCGTCGGCAACAAAAATAACGTCTCCGCCCTTGCCGCCGTCGCCGCCGTCCGGTCCGCCCGCCGCTACATATTTTTCGCGGTGAAAGCTTACGGCGCCGTCGCCGCCGGCGCCCGACTCAACCGTGATGCGAGCTGTATCTACAAACATTTGTCACAAACTCCGTTTCGCTGTCATGAAAAAACCCCGGGCTAACGCTGAGTAAGCCCGGGATTATTGTTCTTTATTCAGCTCTTAATTATGCTGACCTTTTTGCGATCACGACCGACGCGGCTGAATTTCACTCTGCCGTCGGCTGTGGCAAACAGTGTGTCGTCGCGGCCGATGCCCACGTTTTCACCCGGGTGAATGTGGGTACCGCGCTGACGTACCAGTATATTGCCGGCAAGCACGAACTGTCCGTCGGCACGTTTCGCGCCGAGGCGCTTGGATTCGGAATCGCGGCCGTTTTTAGTTGAGCCGACACCTTTTTTATGAGCCATTCTATCGCACCTCCTGCGTTAAGCGTTAATTGATTTTATCTCGATTTTTGTGTACAACTGGCGGTGACCCATCTTGCGCTTGGAGTCCTTTTTAGGACGGTAAGTGAAGACGGTGATTTTTTTGCCCTTGCCCTGCTTGACGACGGTGCCGGTAACGGCAGCGCCGCTGACGGTGGGGGTGCCGACGGTCGTCTTTTTGTCGGTGCCCACGGCAAGAACTTTGTCAAATTCGACGGTGTCGCCGGCCGCGACGTCAAGCTTTTCGACGAAAATAACGTCGCCTTCGCTGACGCGGTACTGCTTGCCGCCGGTCTCAATAACTGCGTACATTTTCTACCTCGCTCGTTTTTTTCAAGCTCGCTGATGCAGGCGGACGTTTTGTCCTTAAGGAGCCTGTTACACGCGGCAAACTATAGTTTAGCAAAAAAGTCCCCGGCTGTCAACAATTTATCGTTGTCCAAAGCGCATTTCGGCAGCACTCAGCGTGTTGCGCAGCAGCATTGTTATTGTCATTGGGCCGACGCCGCCGGGAACGGGAGTAATACAGCCGGCAACGGCGCTCACTGCGGCAAAATCAACGTCGCCGCACAGCTTGCCGTCGGCGCCGCGGTTGGTGCCCACGTCAATGACACAAGCGCCGGGCTTGACCATATCTGCGCCGACTGTGCTGGCACGGCCGACGGCGCTCACGAGAATGTCGGCGCGACGGGTATATTCGGCAAGTTCGCGCGTGTGCGTGTGGCAAACGGTAACTGTGCCGTTTTCGGCCAACAACAGCTGTGCTGTCGGCCGCCCGGCTATCATGCTGCGGCCGAGCACCACGCACTCACTGCCGTCAATAGTGACGCCGGCGTATTTTATCAGCTCTATGACGCCTGCCGGCGTGCAGGGCAGCAGCCGGGCGCGCCCCAGGATCAGCAAACCGACGTTGCGCGGCGTAAAACAGTCGACGTCCTTACTCGGGTCTATGCGCTCAATAACCGCGTTTTTGTCTATCTGCGGCGGCAGCGGCAGCTGCACAAGTATGCCGCTGAGCGTGTCGTCGGCGTTAAGCTCGTCTATTGTGTCCAAAAGCTGCTGCTGCGTAGTATCGGCGCCGAGCGCCACCGTGCGCGAACCGATACCGACCTCGGCGCAGCCCTTTACCTTGTTGCGCACATATATCTGCGAGGCCGGGTCGTCGCCGACAATCACCACGCAAAGCTGCGGCGCCGCGCCGGAAAGCTGCTTGACCTCTTGCGCAATGCCGGCTCTCAGACTTGCCGCCAGCGCTCTGCCGTCGATAATTTTTGCACTCATTTCGCCACCTCCGCTCGTTCTAAAAAACTGCGCAGACCCGGGCTTGACCGCGTCTGCGCACTGCCGTCGGCTCAGTCGTCCTGCGGCTTTTTATTCTCTGTTGATGTCTCGGTCTCTTTTTTTGTCTTTTTTCGCACTGCCGTTTTTTTCTTCGCCGGCGCCGTCTCGGGTTTTGCCTTTTCCGCCGCCGCGGTCTCTTCGGCGGCACTCTCGGCCGCCGCGGTCTCGTCCTCGGCAATTATTTCCGCGCTTTTTTCGTCGTTACCGGGGCGCTTCTTTTTGCTGTCGCGCTCTGCCGCTATTTCGGCAAGGTCAGTTTTGCACTGTTCCGTATTTACGTACAGCGGCCGGTATTCGGGGTCCGCAGCCTGGTGCTTGCGCACGCGAATAATTATCAGCGCCGCGACCGCCGCGGTCAACACGCCGACGACCAGCGACACGCGCAGCGTGCCGATGTAAAGACTGTCGGTGCGCATGCCCTCTATTACGGCGCGGCCGAGACCGTACCATGCGGCATACATAAGGAATATCTCGCCGTCAAAGCGGCGGCGCTTGACATAGATGTTTAGCAGAATGAAACCCAGCAAACACCAAAGCGACTCGTAAAGGAAGGTCGGGTGCACCGGCAAGCTGAAGTCGACACTCATGCCCTGAGCGCTGAGCTCGCTGGTGTGGTTAATAATATAAGTGGCAATTTTACTGCTGGTCATGCCCCAGGGCAAGTCAGTGTTGAAGCCGAAGCATTCCTCATTAATAAAGTTGCCCCAGCGGCCGATGGCCTGCGCCATCAAAAAGCCCATCGCGGCAATGTCGAACATCGCCGCCGTATTCACCCGACGCTTGCGGCAGGTAATAACGCCGGAAACAAACGCTCCTATAAGCACGCCGTAAATTGCCATGCCGCCGCTGCGCAAAGACAATACGTCGGCAAAGGAGGAGAACTCATCCAACCGGAAAACGACATAATACAGCCGGCCGCCGATGACCCCGCAAATTGCGCCGACAAGAATGACGTCGAGCATGCGGTCGGTGTCTATGCCGAATTTCGGAGCCATTTTCATGGCGTAAAGTATGCCCAAAAGCAGACCGATGCCGATAAGCAGACCGTACCAATAAACCTGAAAACCGCCAATTGTGAACGCGACGCGGTCGACGGTGATTTCTAAGCCGAGTTTCGGAAACGAAACTACGTCAGCAGTCGTGTCAAGCAGACTGAAACCCATAAATTAATTCCTCTCCCGGGGCAACAGCGTGAACAGCGCCGAGCGCTGTGTCGAGAACAGACGGCTGATCATCGCGTGCGCGTCGTCTGCCTTCAGCTGCGTGAGTACCCCGAATACATCATATATACAATACCCTTTGAGGCGGGAAATTGCAAGATTTGCGGCAACATCTTTGGTGCTGTCAAATTCCAGCACCGCGTCGCCGAACGCGCTGCGGCGCGCCTCCTCGAACCGGTTTGGGTCGACGCCGTCGCGCGCCAGCCGCTCAATGTGACGGCGAAGGGTGTCGGCAACGCGCTGCGGGTCCTCCGACTCGCCGCCGAACATAAAGCAGAGGTAATCGGCGCCCGACAAGCACTCGCTGTAAAAGCTGGTGTTTATCAGTCCGGCGTCGTACAGCTCGCGGTAAACGTCGGTAGTTTCGCCGACAATAAGGTCGCAAAGCAGGTCGCAGAGCACCTCGTTTTTCAGCCTGTCTTCCGTAAAGGGCTGCGCTTTGTAGCCGAGACAAAATTGCGGGCCGCTGATGTCCATTTGACGCGAACCGGTCGCGGCGGCTATCTGCGGCGGCTCGGCGGCGGCAATCGTCTTTATTTCGCCGCGCGACGCGGCGCGCATGTCGAGCGTCTGCTCGCACAGCTGTACGAGATGCTCCGCGCTCATGTTGCCGGCAACGGCCAGCACCATATTTTCGGGGCGATAGTAGGCGTCGTAGCAGTCGTAAAGCAGCTGCGGCGTTATTTTCGCTATGCTTTGCGGCGTGCCGGCAATGTCGTCCCGCAGCGGATGCGCGCTGTACAGCAGTCGCAGCGTCCCCGCCATCAGCTGCCAGTCGGGGTCGTCGTCGTACATCTTTATTTCCTGCGTAATTATGCCGCGCTCTTTTTCGACATTCTCCTCGGTAAAGTGGGGCTCGCTGACAAAGCGCAGCAGCGTGCGCATAGACTCGTCAATGCCGTCTGTCGCCGAAAAGAGATAACAGGTGCGGTCGAAAGAAGTAAAGGCGTTGGCTGCGGCGCCGGTCTTGGCAAAAAGCGAAAACGCGTCGCCCTGCTCGCCCTCAAACAGCTTGTGTTCCAAATAGTGCGCAATGCCGGCCGGAACGCTGACGCGCTTGCCGTCGCGGCTGAAGTCGCGGTTGTTTGAACCGATACCGGCGCCGTATATCGCGTAGACGCCGGTGCGCTGCGGCATATAATAGCACAATACCGTCAGCCCGTTCGAAAGCACATGGCGACAGTACTGCTCGCCGAGCAGCTCGCTGCAGATATATTCGCCCATCACTTCGCCTCCCCGCTCAACTGATAGCTGAGATTGAGCCCCAGCAGCGACATTGCCGCGGCAATGTCGTTCGCCGTGACCGACTGCACCGCCTCAAGCTCCTGCTGCGGCGTAACAACGTCGCCGTTGTACAGTATTTGTCCGAGATACCAGCCGTGCAGCGAGGGTATGCCGTCGTCAAGCGAGCGCAGCGCGCTCACCAGCGCCAGCTTCGTCTCGTCCAGCTCCTGCTGCGTAATATTTCCCTTTTGCAGCTCAGCCAGTTCTGCGAGCACGGCCTCACTCAGCGCCGGCACGTCGGCGTGCTGCACGCCGCTGTCGACACAGATATACGCCTCGCGCAGCGCCGGAGACGCGGCGCAATAATAACACAGCGAGCGCTTTTCGCGCACGTTGGTGAAGAGCCTTGAAGTTGCCGTGCCGCCGAAAAGCGCCGTGCCGACGCGCAGCGCGGCGCGCTCGCTGCGACTCAACAGCCGGCCGCAGGTAAACATCAGCGCCAGCTTGTCCTGATTGAGCTGCTGGGTCTCGACAACGTCCTGCTGCGGGCACTTTGCCACGGCGTCGGCCGCCTGCCAGGGAGTGTCGCGGCCGGCAAGCTGGGCCAGCGCCGCGTATTCGGGCGCCTGAGCCCCCGCTGACATTACGTCCACGCGGGCGGTGTCGCGCAAGCGAAAATAAAAATCCGTTAAGCTTTCGGCAGAGATGGACTCAATGTCCTCTAAATACCCGTCGGCACACAGCCCGCGCGGGTCTGCACCGAAAAAGCGCTCGCCAGCGCGCATCATTAAATAGTGCCGCTTATCATTATAGTTGGTGAGAATGGTCTCGCGCAGCTTTTCTTTTTCTATTGCCACCGCGTCGGGGTCGAAACGGCCGCCGGGCAAGTAGGGGTCGAAAACGCAATCAAACGCTAGCTGCTGCGCCTGAGCGCAGGCATTTGCTTCGGGCAAATAGCGCCCTGCCGGTCCAGACAGCGTGAGTGTCAGCGCCCGGCGCGTGCCGCCCTTCGCCGCAGTCGCCGACAGCGACACGCCGTAAAGCTGCATTAGCCGGCGGCGAAAATCGCTCATGTCTGGGTAGGCGGCGTTGCCGCGGTCAATTAGGTACGGCAACAGCGCCGACAGCGTGATGTCCTCACGCCGCAGCGGCATTGACAGCGAAATGCTGGTGTAATTCTTTTTGAAACGGTCGTCGGCAATGCGGTGCAGCGCCACGCCGTCTTTAATTTGTGTCGTGCTAAGCTCGCTGATTTTTCTCATCCTCCCGCACATAAATAGATTTTACAATGATACCACATCACTGCGCAAAAAGCACCGTAAAAGTTTTAATATTGTCACCAAAAAAATGTCCGCCGCGGCAAAACACCGCGGCGGACAGACAAAATGTTATTTTTCGAAAAAAGCCTCGTGCACCGCCGCGACTGCCCGGTCGGCGTCCTCGCGGCCGATAAGGACCGAAATCTTTATTTCGCTCGTCGCTATCATCAGTATATTTATGCCTGCTCTGTAAAGGGCCTCAAACATTTTCGCGGCGACGCCGGTGTGGCTTTGCATACCGGTGCCGACTACCGAAACTTTGGCGACGTCGTCGTTGATATGCACGTCGCGCCCCTTGCAGACCTCAATGTTGTTTTGCAGCAGTTCGCGCGCCGTGTCGCGCATGTCGCGCGGCACCGTGAACGAAAAGTCCTGCCGGCCGTCGCTGCCGGTAGACTGCAATATCAGGTCCACATGTATTTTTTTTGCGGCCAGCAGCGAGATTATGTTGAACGCCACGCCCGGCACGTCCGGCACACCCAGCACCGAAATAGCGGCGACGTCGGCGTCCTTCGCCACTCCGCGTATTACCATTCCCTCCACGTCGTTGACCTCCCTGACCATAGTTCCCGGCTTTCCGGTAGCGCTGGAAAGCACTTCTATCGGTACATTGTATTTTTTGCCGAGCTCCACAGCCCGGTTGAGCAGTACTTGCGCGCCCAGCGTCGCCATTTCCAACATCTCGTCATAGGTGATGGAATCGAGCTTGCGCGCGTTTTTTACCTTGCGCGGGTCGGCGGTAAATACCCCGTCGACGTCGGTGTATATTTTACAAACGTCCGCGCCCAGTGCCGCGGCCAGCGCCACCGCGCTCGTGTCCGAGCCGCCCCGGCCGAGTGTGGTTATGTCGCCGCCGGGCTCGGCGCCCTGAAAACCGGCGACTATTACTACGTTGTTGTTCTCAAGCTCCGTATTGATGCGCGTCGCGTCTATTGAGCGGATTCGGGCGATACCATGGCGGCTGCTGGTCAAAAAACCCGCCTGCGGGCCGCTCAGCGACACGGCGCGGCAGCCCTGTCTTTCAACCGCCATCGCCATCAGCGCCGCCGACGCCTGTTCGCCGGTGGCGAGCAGCATATCCATCTCGCGGCTGCCGGGCCGCGGCGATATCTGCTTCGCTTTTTCTATCAGTTCGTCGGTGGTGTCGCCCTGCGCCGAAACTACCGCTACTACCTCGTTGCCGCCGCGCGACAGCGAGCAGATAATATTTGCCACGCGGTTTATGCGTTCGGCATCGGCCACTGACGAGCCGCCGAACTTTGTAACTATCAGGCTCAATCGCTTCCCTCCTGTATCATTTCGGCACGGGTGCCGGTATTGTCGGCGCGCAAGCGCAAAACGCGGTAATTACTTGTCTGCTCGTTTGCGCACACATAATCTTCTATCCTATCGCAAAACCCATCGCTGTCGCCCAGCGCCATTAGCGTTGAACCCGAACCGCTGACATAAGCCGCCAGCGCGCCGCGCTCAAGCGCCGCTGTAATAAAGTCCTCGCCGCCGGCTATGAGCGGCAGCCGGTAGGGCTGGTGCAAGGCGTCCCGGCAAGCCACACGCAGCAGCTCGTAGCGCCGCGTACACAGCGCCGCCGCCAGCAAGCCGGCGCGGCTGACGTTGTAGACCGCGTCGCGAAAGGGCACCGTTTCGGGCAAGCACTCACGCGCGTCGCGCGTGCGCAGCGGAAAGTCGGGCACGACAGCGGCAAACTGCAACGTCTCGTCAACCTCGCACTTGCAGCTTTGCACGGCGCCGCTGTCGTCGAGCGCCGAAATGACCGCGCCGCCCAGCAAAGCCGGCGCGACATTGTCGGGGTGACCTTCTATTTCGCAAGCAATGCTCACCATCTGTTGCAACGGCAGCGGCCGCCCGAGCAATTCATTTGCTGCCGTAAGTCCCGCGGCGATACAGGCCGAACTGCTGCCGAGCCCGCGCGTCATCGGTATGTCGCTGTGTTCGCGAATGCGAAATCCGCTCGCCTTTCGGCCGCACAGCTCGTAAACTTTTTTGGCGGCGACATAAACGAGATTGCGCTCGCCGGCGGGGATTTCTGCTCCCAGTTCTGAGCAGATATCAAGTTCATCCCACTCGCTCACCGTCACCGTGTTGTATAGCTTAAGCGCAATGCCGGCGCTGTCGAAACCGCTGCCGAGATTGGCTGTGGTTGCGGCAGCAGTTACTTTTACCGCCGCGCTCATCCCAGCACCCTCATCAATGCCGCGCCGGCGTCCGCGTCGGCCAGTTTTTCTTCAAGCGCCGCGCGCGTAAGGGCCTTAATGTGGTAGGCGTTGTTTTCCTGTTCGCGGGCAAAAGCGGTCTCGCCGCACAGCCGCGCGCCGGCGCTGAGCGGTGCGCGCACGTACCAGTCCGCCGGCAGGTCTGTAACGAGCCGCGCGCCGCCGCGCCCGGGCCAGTCGTGAGTCGCGGTGCCGCCCTTACAGCGCACCGCGCGCGCCACGTCGGCTATTACGGCACTCGCGGTCGGCCGGCCGCCGGCGCCGGCGCCGCCGAAACTAAGCTCGCCGGCGTTCTTATATTTTATCTTTACCATATTGAGCACGCCGTCAGTGTCGAAAAGCAGGTCGCCGCGGCGCACCACGCACGGCTCGACGAACATCTGCACTCCACCGGCGACTTTTGTCGCCGCCGCAACGAGTTTAACCTTGCCGCCTATGGACGCGCACAGCTCCATGTCCAGCGGCGTCACGCTGCGAATACCTCTGCTGCCGACGCTCTGCGGCTCAAAATGCTCGCCGAAGCACAGCGCCGCGAGAATACATATTTTGCGCAGCGCGTCAATGCCGTCGACGTCCGCCGACGGGTCGACGGTCTCGGCATAGCCGAGCTGCTGCGCTTGTTTGAGCGCCGCGTCGAAAGACGCTCCGGTGCGCTGCATTTCGCTGAGCATGAAATTGGTCGTGCCGTTCAAAATACCGCACACCGACTCTACCTCGTCGGCACACAGTTCGCAAAGCGCGGCAATCTCCGGAATAGCGCCGCCGACACTCGCCTCGTAAAGCAGGTTGACGCCCGCTTTTTTTGCGCGCTCGGTAAGCGCGTCGCCGTATGTGGCTATTAGCTCTTTGTTGGAAGTGACTACGCTCTTGCCGGTGTCAAGGCAGCGGCTGACAAAATCGTACGCCGGCACCGTGCCGCCTATGGCCTCTACGACCACCGTCACCTCGCCGTCGGCGAGCACGTCGGCTATATCGCTGCGCCACAGCGCCGCGTCGGCGCCGGAAGGCTGCCGCAAGTCGACCACATATTTTAGCTCTACCGGCTCAAGCGCCCGCGCGGCTATACTGTTTGCGCACTCGCGCAGCAGTTGTGCCGACGCTGCGCCCACCGTACCGTAACCAAGAATTGCGACCTTTGCCATTTTTTACACCTCATTATATGTACCGCCGAACAGCGCGTGCGCCGCTCTAATCTATTACTTTCATTATTTGTTCCAGCGGCTTGCGTTTTTTTTCGCGCAGCTTGTCGTCTGCCGCGGCGTAACCGACGCTGACTATCATCCGCAGGCGCTTTGAGTCGTCAATGCCCAGCAGCTGTTTCGCCGCGCTCTCGTCGAACCAGCCCAAAATGCAGCTTGCCAGTCCCAGCTGTTGCGCCTCGCAGACCAGCTGGCTGACCGCAAGACCGAGATCGATATTGGCAAACTCCTGTTTTTTGTAGCGCGCGCCGGCCGCCTCGCTGAGATTTGCCTTTTCTTCCACTACGGCAATAAAGGCGGGTGCCGCGTCGGTAAAGCGATTCATGCCCAGGCTCTGGCAGCACTTGGCGAGCGCCGCCGCCGTGTCGCGGCCGGCAACTACGACAAAGCTCCACGGCTGACTGTTGCAAGCCGACGGCGCCAGCCGCGCCGCTTGCACGCATTTTACCAGCAGCTCCCTGTCGACAGTTTTTTCCGCATAGTTGCGGCAGCTCTGGCGAGCGCTGATAAGTTCAAAGTAGTCTTTCATTTTTCCTCCCGAAGCTGCGATTATTAATGATTGTAGCACACCCGATTGTATAATGCTACGGGTGATTATTCATTTTTTTGCCGTATCGCGCGCTTCTTTCCCAGATTTACACTGTAAGCGCTTTGTGATAGAATATACATTATAAAAAAGACCGCAGGGGAAAAACATGCAGCTGACAGTCAAATCAGACTCGCGCCGGGTAAAGCCCGGCGACACTTTTGTGGCGCTGCCGGGCGTCACCAGCGACGGACACGACTTTATACCCGGCGCCATTAAAAACGGCGCCGTAAAAATTATTGCCCAGCACGGAGAATACCCTGTCGATTACGAAATAGTGCCCGACTCCCGCGCCTGGCTTGAGCGGCGGCTGGACGAGCTCTACGGCAGCGCCCTTCGCGCCATGACGCTCGTCGGCGTCACCGGCACCAACGGTAAAACCACCACAGCGTACGAGCTGTACGACGCGCTGCGCCGCAGCGGCCGCCGCTGCGCCTATATTGGCACCAACGGTTTTTTTGACAACAGCGGCTATGTCCGCGAACTGATAAATACCACGCCCGACATCTGCGAGCTGTACGAGTTGCTGCTGGACGCAAATAACGGCGGCTGCGACTTTGCCGTCGTCGAGGCCAGCAGCCAGGGTCTTGACATGGGGCGTTTCGGTCTGCTCGACTTCAGCTCCGCCGTGTTCACCAACCTTTCGCACGACCATCTTGACTACCACGGCAACATGGAACGCTACGCCGCGGCCAAGGCGCTGCTTTTCCAAAAGCTGCGTCCGGGCGGCTTTGCAATGATAAACGCCGACGATTTTTACGCCCGCCGCTTTATGCTGTCGGGCAACCGCAACCTCACTTACGGCTTTCGCGCCGGCGACTGGCGTGTCGGCAATTTCACCATGGACACCCGCGGCAGCGACTTCGACGTAACTCACGACGGCGTCACCACGCACTACCACAGCCGTTTTCTCGGCGAGTACAGCGTCTACAACGTCATGCCGACGATTATTTTTTTGCATGAGCTCGGCGTCGACGGCAGCGCGAGCGCCGACATAGTCGGCGCGCTGAACTACCCCGAAGGCCGCCTGGAGGTGCTGCATTTCGGCGAACGCACCGTCGTTATCGACTTTGCCCACACGCCCGAAAGCTTTGTGCAGCTTTTTACCACTGTCAACCGCGTGCGCAAGGGCCGCGCTATAGTCGTCCAGGGCGGCTGCGGCAGCCGCGACCGCGAAAAGCGCTCAATGATGGCCAAGCTCGCTTGCGAGATGACCGATTACAGCGTATGTACGCTCGACAATGTGTATTATGAAGACCCGCAGCAGATTCTCGACGACTTCGTCCGCGACGGCCGGCCGGACAATCTTGAGCTGATAATGGACCGCCGCGCTGCCATCCGCCGCGGGCTTGAACTTACCGGACCCGGCGACATGCTGCTGATACTCGGGCGCGGTCACGAGCAGCACATCAATGTCGGCGGCAAAAAATACGTCCCCTTCAGCGACAAGCAGGTCGCCTGCGAGCTGGCCGCAGAGCTCGGTTACGGCGCGCCTGAACAATAATTTTGTGAAATTTGTCAACAGAGCGCTGCATTTTTTGTGCCGAATGGTGAGTTTCTCCAATTGACGGCGGCGGTTTGAGCGAGTATACTTCTACTTAACAACCGAAAACGACAAAAGCTGTGAAGAGAAGAGTAAACGGTGAGACAGGTCAAAGAGAGCCCCGTTTGGTGTAAAGGGGTACCGAAGGCGCCGCTGAAGATGGTCTCGGAGCCGCGCAGGCGACCGCAATATGCGTAGTCTGCGACGGGTGCGCCCGTTAAAGCGTCAGGGTATCGCGCCGCCGGGCGCCGTACCTGTCAAGGTCTTTCCCGCGAGGGAAAGGCGAATAAAGGTGGTACCACGAAACTATTTCGTCCTTTGCGATTATTCGCAAAGGACTTTTATTTTTGTCTGCGGAGGAAACATGGCGATAATAGAAATACACGGATTGAGCAAAACTTTCGGCAGCGGCGACGAGGCCGTTACGGCGCTCAGCGACATTGACCTGAGCATAAACGAGGGCGAGATTTTCGGCATAATCGGGCTGTCCGGCGCCGGCAAGAGCACGCTGGTGCGCTGCATAAATCTGCTGGAGCGCCCCGACGCCGGCAGCGTGTGCGTCTGCGGCGTTGAGCTTACCGAACTGACGCAGCGCCAGCTGCTGCAAGCGCGCCGCTCAATCGGAATGATTTTTCAGGGCTTTAACCTGCTCATGCAGAGCACGGCGCTGGAAAACGTGATGTTTCCGCTGCTCATCTCCGGCGTCAAGCGCGCCGCCGCCAAAAAACGCGCCGGCGAACTGTTGACGCTCGTGGGGCTCGGCGAGCGCGGCTCGGCTTACCCCGCTCAGCTGTCCGGCGGTCAAAAACAGCGCGTCGCAATTGCCCGCACTCTCGCCACCGACCCGCGCATACTGCTGTGCGACGAGGCAACCAGCGCGCTTGACCCCAGCACGACCGAGTCAATACTGCAGCTGCTGCGCGACATCAACCGCCAGCTGGGCGTCACCGTCGTAATTATCACCCACGAGATGCGGGTAATTGAAAAAATCTGTTCGCGCGTGGCAATAATCAGCGACAGCCGCATTGTGGAAGTGGGCGACGTCGGCGAGATATTTCAGCACCCCAAAACCGCCGAGGCCAAAAGTCTGCTCTTTCCCAAAAGCAATATCGACGCCTTCAAGCCGGGCAGCCGCTCACTGCGGCTGGTGTTCGACGGCTACAGCGCCGACCGTCCGGTAGTCGCCAACATGGTGCTTTCCTGTGGCGGCGCGGTCAATATATTGTTTGCCGACACAAAAATAATTGACGGCAAAAGCTACGGACAGATGATAGTCCAGTTACCCGAGGACAGCGCCAAAGCGCGGCGAATGCTCGCCTTCCTCGACGCGGAGAACGTTACCTACGAGGAGGAGATACACGATGTTCACTAAGGAAATGGCCCTGTTGGTACTCAACGGCGTGCTGGAAACGCTGTATATGACGCTCGTCTCGTCGCTTATTGCCTACTTGCTCGGCCTGCCGATGGGCGTTATCCTTGTCGTCACCGACAGCGACGGCATTCGCCCGCAAGCTGCCGTCAACCGCATACTCGGCGGCATTATCAACGTTTTGCGCTCGGTGCCGTTCATAATCCTGCTCGTCGCCGTCATCCCCATTACCAGAGTAATAGTCGGCACCTCAATCGGCTCAACGGCCACAATTGTCCCGCTGGTCATCGCCGCCGCGCCGTATGTGGCGCGGGTGGTCGAAGGCTCGCTGCGCGAGGTCGACCGCGGCGTAATAGAAGCGGCACAAGCTATGGGCGCGTCGCCGCTGCAAATTGTAATGCGCGTGCTGCTGCTTGAAGCGCGGCCTTCGCTGCTCAGCGGCGCGGCAGTGGCAACGACCACTATCCTCGGCTATTCGGCCATGGCCGGCATCATCGGCGGCGGCGGCCTCGGCGCCATCGCCATCAATTACGGTTACTATCGCTCCCAAAGCGATGTAATGATAGTAATGATCGTCATCCTCGTTTTGATAGTTCAGGTGATAGCCGAAATCGGCTCCGCCATCTCAAAACGCAGCGACCGGCGCATCAGATAAGGCGCCCTCAGGCGCCGCATTGAATCCGTTCCACAATAATAGGAGGAAATTATGAAAAAGACCACCGCAATTCTTTTGGCACTGCTGCTGTGCGTCAGCTGCCTGAGCGCCTGCTCCGGTTCTGACGACAACCAGGGCGACAGCGAAACCACCACCCTGCGCGTCGGCGCCAGCGTCACCCCGCACGCCGAAATTCTCGCCGTTGCCGCGCCGCTGCTCGCCGAGCAGGGCATCACCCTCGACATCGTCGAATTTACCGACTATGTGCTGCCCAACACCGCCGTCGAGTCGGGCGACCTGGACGCCAACTATTTTCAGCACCAGCCCTATCTTGACGATTTCAACGCCGAGAACGGCACTCACATAGTCTCGGTCGCTGCCATCCACTACGAGCCGTTCGGCCTTTACGCCGGCAAGTGCTCGTCGCTGGACGAGCTCGGCGAGGGCACGGTCATTGCCGTTCCCAACGACGGTACCAACGAGGCCCGCGCGCTGATGCTGCTCGAGTCCTTGGGCTACATTACCCTAAGCGAGGACGCCGGCTTCACCGCCACTGTGCTCGACATTGTTGAAAACCCCTACAACCTGAAAATTGAGGAGCTTGAGGCCGCGCAGTTGACCCACGCGCTGGCCGACGTCGATTTCGCCATCATCAACGGCAACTACGCGATTCAGGCCGGACTCAACGCCAGTACCGACGCGCTCGCCACCGAGGACAAGGATTCCGTCGCCGCCCAGACCTACGCCAACATTTTGTGCGTCAAAGAGGGCAACGAGAACAACCCGGCTATCCTCGCGCTGGTCGAGGCGCTGCAAAGCGACGAGGTGCGCGACTTTATCAACAGCAACTACGGCGGCGCCGTCGTGCCCATATTCTAAACGCTGAGCTTTTGCCGCCGACTTTGCGCGGCAGCAACGAAAAACATCCGCCGCGGCCAAATAGGCTGCAGCGGATGTTTTATTCTGTAAAGCTCACTCGCCGTATTCCTCAAGCTCTTTTGCGGACAATATTGTAAAGCGCTCACGGCGGCAGTCTATAAGTCCGGCGCGGCACATACGCGACAGCTCGCGGCTGAGCGCGCTGCGCTCGCAGCCGAGATAGTCGGCGAGTGTCTCGCGCGTCATGCCGCAGCTGAAGCTCAGCGCCCCACTGCGCTGCCGACTTTGCCCCAGCAGCCAGATTGCTATCTTGGCGCGCAGCGAGCGCGCCGTCAGCACTGCCAGACGGCGGCGCAGTTCAAAATATTTGCCGCTTGTCTCGGCAAAAAGATTTGCTATCAGCTGCTGCTTGGCTGCCGGGTCGGCGTTGCCGGAAACAATTGCCGCAAACGGCAGACACAGCACCGCCGCCGCGCCGTGCGCCGCCACCGTAACCGGGCTCGGCGCCGCCGCGCCCGACAGCATTTCGCCGAAGACAGTGCCGGCACTGTGCACCGCAATTAGTGTCGCAGTGCCGTCGCGGTGCACCTGCGTGCCGTAAAGCTCGCCGCGCAGCACGCAGCAGACGTCCGTGTTGCTCTCGCCCTGCATTATTACCGCCTCGCCGTCCTTAAGTTCCCGCAGCACGGCGGCGCTCGCGCTGAGCAGCGCCGGCAGTTTTGGCGCCGCTATTCCCGCAAAAACCGGCATTGCGGCTATTTGTGCGATGTATTTTTGCACATTTGCCTCCGTTTTGTTGCAACGGCAACATAATCTTTGTTAAAATAATAGCATAATGTCATTGTAAAAACAATGGTTACAGTTTTTGTGACCGGAAGGAAGTTGGAAAAACTATGAAAAAATTCTTTGCTCTGCTCGCCGTGCTCTTGATTGCGGCGTTGCCGCTGGCCGGCTGTGCAAAAGAGCCGGAGACCCCTCCCGACTCGTTCACCGTCGCCTCGCTCAAGGGACCGACGTCAATGGGCCTTGTCAAGCTCATGTCCGACTCCGACGCCGGCACCGCTGCGGGCAGCTATGACTTTACTATTTACGGCACGGCCGACGAGATAGTTCCCGGCCTGACCTCGGGCGATATTGACGTCGCCTGCATTCCCGCAAACCTCGCGAGCGTTCTTTACAACCGCACCGAGGGCGGCATTACCGTCGCCGCAGTCAATACGCTCGGCGTGCTCTATATTGTCAGCACCGACGAGTCCATCACGTCAATCGCCGACCTTGCCGGCCGCACTGTCTATTCCACCGGCAAGGGCACCACGCCGGAATACGTGCTCAACTATCTGCTGGCGCAAAACGGCCTTACAGCCGGCGTCGACGTTGAAGTCGAGTACAAATCAGAGGCCACCGAGGTCGCGGCAATGATAGCTGAGGGCGGCGAGTTTACCGCCGTTCTCCCCCAGCCCTATGTCAGCGTCGTCACCGCCAAGAACCCGAACGTCAAAATAGTGCTCGACCTTGACGAGCAGATGCGCGCCGTCACTCCCGACGGCAGCGGCATAGTCACCGGCGTCGTCGCCGTCAACAGCGAGTTTCTTGCCCAGTATCCCGAGACCGTCGCCGCCTTCCTTGATGAATACGCCGCCTCTGTCGAGTGGGTCAACGCCAACACGGCTGACGCTGCCGCGCTTATTGAGCAGTACGACATAGTCGCCGCCGCTGTGGCCGAAAAGGCACTGCCCTACTGTTCGCTCACCTTCCTGAGCGGCGACGAGATGCGCAGCGCGCTCAGCGGCTACTTGCAGGTGCTTTATGACCAGAACGCCGACTCTGTCGGCGGCGCGCTTCCTGACGATGACTTCTACTACGCCGGGTAAGAAAGTTTCAAAACTGCTCGCGGCGCTGTTTTGGCTGGCGCTGTGGCAGATAACAGCCATGGTGATCGGGCGGCCGCTGTTCTTAGCGTCGCCGCTCGACACCCTGAAGACGCTCGCGTCGCTGGTGACGCAGGGCGTCTTTTGGCTGAGCATAGGCACCACCTTCGTGAGAATCGCCGCCGGCTTTGTGCTCGGCACGCTTGTCGGCGCGCTGCTGGCAATACTGGCCGCACGTTTTTCACTTGCAGCGCTGCTGCTGTCGCCGGCGGCGCGGGTAATTAAAGCGGTGCCGGTGGTCTCGTTTATTGTGCTCGCGCTCATCTGGATACCGTCAAAAAACCTCTCGGTATTCATTTCTTTTTTAATGGTGCTGCCGATAATATACATCAATACCCTTGACGGCATTCGCTGTGCCGACCGCAAGCTTGTTGAGGCGGCACGCGTTTTCGGCACCGGCGCGCGCGCCCGGCTGCTGTACATTTACCTTCCCTGCGCCCTGCCGCAGTTTATGTCGGGCGCGAGCGTCGCGCTCGGGCTGTGCTGGAAGTCCGGCGTCGCCGCCGAGGTAATAGGTCTGCCGGCCAACACTATCGGCGAGCGCATCTACGAGGCCAAGCTCTACCTCAATACCGGCGAGCTTTTTGCCTACACGGTTGTCATAGTGCTTATCAGCGCCGTATTTGAGCGCGCTGTCGGCGCGCTGCTGCGCCGCGGCTCCGAAAAAATAAGGGGGCGCAGCGAATGATAGTAGAATTAAAAGACATCCGCAAAAATTACGGCGCGGGCGAGCTTTACGCAGGTCTCGACCTGTCGCTTGCCGCTGGCGAGCGCGTCTGCCTGCGCGGCCCGTCCGGGTGCGGCAAAACAACGCTCGCGCGCATTATTCTGGGGCTGGAGCGCCCCGACTCTGGCAGCGTCAATGTCAGCGCGGCGCGCCGCGCCGCCGTCTTTCAGGAAGACAGGCTGCTGGCGGGTCTGAGCGCGGCGCAAAACATCCGCGCACTGCTGCCGCGCAAAGTCAGCGACGAGGCAATAGACACGGGCCTTGCCGCGCTGGGCATCCCCGCCGAGCAGCGCGGTCTGCCGCTGCGCGAATACAGCGGCGGCATGTCGCGCCGCGTCGCCATTCTGCGCTGTATGCTCGCCGGCGCCCAGCTTGTCGTCCTTGACGAGCCCTTTAACGGTCTCGACGCCGAAAGCCGGCGCCTGGCACTCGCCTACATTGCCGCACAGCTCGGCGACGCCGCGCTGGTGTTTATTTCCCACAACAGCGCCGACGCCGACGCGCTCGCCGCCCGCAGCGTCTTTTGGGGCTGAGCTCTGCTATTTCGCTCAGGCTGCTGTCGCTTCAAAAATATATTTCAGGGCGTCACTGCTTTGCAG
Organism: uncultured Faecalibacterium sp.; assembly: GCA_964478515.1. Classification (GTDB taxonomy): domain Bacteria; phylum Bacillota; class Clostridia; order Oscillospirales; family Ruminococcaceae; genus HGM13233. Next base: position 80,503 of record CAYZIL010000001.1, read on the forward strand.
CAGCGACGCCCTGGTTTTTACTATTTATTTGCCCCACGCAGCATACGTTTGCCAGTTTTGTTGTCAATGATTTGAAGGAGCAAACAATATCTGCAACCGTAGGGGAGGGGCTGCTCCTCCCGAATGAAGCGCTTCGCCAACGGCGAAGCAGAAAGGCAAAATATTCAGTGACCACGCCGCCATTATATAGACGAAAAATCTCTGTCGCAACCCGGCACGGCTGAAAAAGCGCTTATTGCCGGCCGCGTCTGTAAAAATTTTTTCGACCTTCAATTCGTAATAACGGCCGCAAAAACGTTTAATAACGCCGCTTTTAAAGTTGGCATTTTTCAAGCCGAGACGTTTGCACCGGCATTCTAATTAGCTGCACGGAAATTTTATGCTATAATATTATAAACACAATAAAAAATAACGGAGCAAAAAAATGGACAAACAACTAAGCGAGTCGATGCTGCGGCGTCTGTGCGGCTGGCAGCGCGACGAAATTAACAGCTATTACGTCTACGCGGCGCTGGCGCGGCGCGAAAAAGACGAAAAGAACAGCGCCATCCTCGCCCAGATGTCAAAGGATGAAAAAGAACACGCCGACACCTGGCGCGGCTACACAAAAAAAGACATTGCCCCCAGTCGGGCGCTGGTGCTGTGGTACCGCTTTATCGGCGTCGTTATGGGCTATACCTTCGTGCTCAAGCTGCTGCAAAACAAAGAGGAACTTGCCGGCAGCGACTACGACACCGTCGTCAGCGAACTGCCCGAGGCGGCGGCGATAATGCAGACCGAACACGCGCACGAGCGCATGCTAATAGATATGCTCGACGAGGAGCGGTTGCAGTATGTCGGCTCAATGGTGCTCGGGCTCAACGACGCGCTTGTAGAGCTCACCGGCACCATTGCCGGCCTTACCTTCGCCATGGCCAACACCCGTCTCGTCGCGCTGTCGGGAATAATTACCGGCATTTCCGCCACGCTTTCCATGGCGGCGTCGAACTACCTGGCCGAGCGCGCCGACGGCAACGAAAACGCGCTGAAATCCAGCGTCTACACCGGCGTTGCCTATCTCATCACCGTCGTCATTCTGGTGCTTCCCTATCTGCTGCTGCCCGCCCACAGCTATCTTGCGGCGCTGCTGATAATGCTCGCGAGCGTAATTCTGATAATTCTGTTTTTCAACTACTATATTTCCGTCGCAAAATCGCAGCCCTTTGCCAAGCGTTTTGCCGAAATGGCCGCCATCAGCCTGTCGGTCGCCGCCATATCGTTCATCATCGGCCTGTTGGTAAAGCGCTTTCTCGGCATTGATATCTGAAAATTCACTCAAAAAGCTCCCGTGCCTTGCGGTTCGGGAGCTTTTATATTACAATATATAGTGTTCTTTCGGCGCGGTCAGCCCAGCGCCACATCAAGTATCATCATCACCGCAAAGCCGAGAATGCAGCCTATTGTGGCAATGTGGGTACCTTCGTGCTCGCCGCCCGACTGCGCTTCCGGTATAAGCTCCTCGACTACGACGTATATCATCGCCCCGGCCGCAAACGCCAGCGCGTAGGGCAGTATCGGTTTCATTGACACCACCAGCGCCGCGCCCAAAAGACCGGCAATCGGCTCAACGAGCCCGGACATCTGTCCGTACATAAAGCACTTGAAGCGCGAGAGGTTTTCCCGCCGCAGCGGAATCGACACCGCCGCGCCCTCGGGAAAGTTCTGTATACCGACGCCCAGCGCCACGGCAACTGCCGCAGCGACCGCACCGGGCTCGCCGCTGCTCGCGGCGGCGCCAAAGGCGACGCCGACCGCAAGACCTTCGGGGATGTTGTGCAGCGTAATAGAAAATACCAGCAAAATGCTGCGCCGCAGCCGGCTCGGCAGCCCCTCAGCCTCGCCCTCAGGCGCGCCGAAATGCATGTGCGGCATCAGCCGGTCGGACAGCAGCAAAAACGCCGCGCCACCCACAAAGCCAATTGACACTTTTACCCACGCCGGTACCGCGCCGCCCTGTGCCATTTCCAAAGCGGGCTCCAGCAGCGACCAGAAGCTTGCCGCTATCATGACGCCCGACGCAAAACCCAGCATGGCGTTGAGCACATGCTGGCGAATGTTCTTAAAAAAGAAGACCGTCGCGGCTCCCAGAGCCGTCATGCCCCAGGTAAAACCGGTGGCCAGCAGGACCGCCGTGAATACATTTTGACTTTCAAGCCATTGCAATTTCATCACCTCGTGCTATCTTATGCGCCGGCACGCGGCACGGCACAAAAAAGCTCCCCGCCTGGGATTGACGGAAAGCCGTTCATTTGCCTATCTTTTTCTCGGTCGTCTGTATAAGATTGAAAAGACTGCTGGCGAACATCGGGTAATCCTTGTTTATGCTCTCTGTCGTCAGGTGCGGCGGGTCCAGCTGTGAGCCGGGCTTGTCGCCCGACAGTGCCAGCGACATATTGGCCTGCGCGCGGCTCATAGCCGCGTCGGCAAAACCGGCATATACGCGCTTGCCCACCGAAAAAAGGTCGTCCTGGTTTTTGGCGTTTGCGGCGTAGAGCGCGCGAAACACTTTGTATATTGCCGCGAACAGATAGTCGGACACGTCGCCAATAAGTGCCTTGTCACCGCACTTTTGCAGTATGCCGTAGACCACGTTCAGCGAATTTGCCAGCAGCTTTTTGTTCAGCGTGGACAGCACGCTGCCGGTATATTTTTTGTCGTTGGGGTCAGCCTCGTCGGGAATATCTTCAACACTGAGCGTAAGACCGCTGCGGTCGGCGCTGCGGCCGAGCAGATAGTCGCAGGAAACGCCGTAATAGTCTGCGGCGCGCACGACAAAATCCAGCCCGCACTCGCGTATCCCCTTTTCGTAGTGCGAAAGCAATGCCTGGCTGACGCCAAGCGCCTGCGACGCCTGCTTTTGGGTGATACCGCGCTCCTTGCGCAGCAGTGTCAATATTCTGTTGAAGCTGCTTTCGGCCATTAGTTCCCCAATACGATTAAAACAGAATGTATTGACGATTATATTACAAAAAATACTGTTTGTAAAGCGTAAAACTCAACAAAAAACGACCGCCGCGGCGGGGCGAATTGCCCGCCGCGCGGGGAGGGAATCATGAGAAATTACCGTATTTTTTTACTTCGCCACGGCCAGACCGCGGCAAACGAGGCCGGCGTTTATTGCGGCCGACGCAGCGACATTGCGCTGAGCGCAACGGGCGAACAGCAGCTCGACGTGCTTATGGATTCCGCGACCTATCCGTTTGCCGACACTGTTTATACCAGTCCTATGCTGCGCGCGCAACAAACAGCCAATATCTTGTACCCCGAGCAGGAACCAGTAGTGCTCGACGGCCTGGCCGAGGCCGACTTCGGCCGCTTTGACGGTCACAGTCTCGCCGAGCTGCAGCAGGACGACGAGTACTGCCGCTGGGTGACGCCGGGCTCAAAATTTTGCCCCGACGGCGTCGAGGCGCCGGCAGATTTTTACCGCCGCAACGTCTTATCGATTATTTCTATAATTGAGGATATGATCAGCCGCAGAGTCTTTTCCGCGGCCGTTATAACGCATGCCGGCGTCATCGGCAACATTCTTTCCGCCGTCGCGCTGCCCAAAAAGCCGCCCTACGAGTGGCTGTGCGCGCCCGGCGAGGGGTACTCGCTCGCCACCTCGCTTGAAATGTGGTCGCGTGACAGGTTGTTTGAAGTCAGCGGCACACTGCCGCTGTACGGCGACGAGGCCGATGGTCTCGCCGGCAACGAGGACGAACTTTATTATGAATAGCGCTTGTATTCACTTTTACCACGGCGACGGCAAAGGCAAAACCACGGCGGCCGTCGGCCTTGCGGTGCGCGCGCTCGGCAGCGGTCTGAGCGTGCTTTTTGCCCAGTTTTTGAAAGGTCCGCTCAGCGGCGAGGTCGTACCGCTGAGCAAGCTCGGCGCCGACGTGCGCTGCTGCGGCGGCGGCAAATTTGTCTGCGAGCGCAGCGAAAGCGAGCTTGACGAGCTGCGCAAACAGCTTGCCGTCTTCTTCGCTCAAATTGAACGCGACTCGCCAGCTTTTGACGTCGTCGTGCTGGACGAGGCCGGCGACGCTGCCGCGCTCGGACTGATTGACCCGCAGCGGCTGACACAGCTGGCGCGCGCGCTGCGCGGCGCCGGCACCGAAACCGTCGTCACCGGCCACAAACCGCTGCCGGTTTTGTGCGAGTGCGCCGACTATATCACCGAGATGAGTGCGCGGCGTCACCCCTATACTTCGGGCGCCGCCGCGCGGCGCGGCATTGAGTTTTAAAGTGCGCGAGCGGCGCTCACGCAGCAAAAACAAGCCGATATTTTTTTGACAGACGCCATAAAAATGCGCTGCCGTCAAGCCTTTTGGACTTGACGGCAGCGTGTGTTTTTCTGCTTTGCCGCGAAGGCGTCGGAAAAGTACCGCAAACGCATTCACTTACCGCCGCGCCCGCCTTGCGCGTGTGTCGGCCGACTTCCGGCGCCGCGCATTAACGTTTTTGGGACTCGCTGCGCACAATGCCTCGCTCAGAAGGTTTCGGCAATTTCCCGCGCCTCTTTTTCGGCTGCCGCCATTATTTCGGCGACATCGGCGCCATCTATGTCCAGCCCTTCTGCCGCCACACTGACAAGCTCTCCCAGGCCGAACATCTTTACCAGTGCGCGCATATAGGGCAGCGCAATGTCCATATCGGCGTCAGCGCCGGTAAAAACGCCGCCGCGCGTGGTCAAATAGGCGAGCGACTTGCAGCGGCACAGCCCGTACATGCGGTTGCCGTCAAAGCCGAAAGTGATGCCGTAAACGCTGATGTTCTCAATATACAGCTTGAGCGCCGCCGGAAAGCAGAGATCCCAAAACGGCGCGGCGACAACAATGCGCTGTGCAGCGGCGAATTGCCGCGCCAGCGCAAACATCGCGTCGTCGCTCTTACCTGCGGCAAGCAGCGCGTCGCGGTGCTCAAGCTTTTGCTGCGAGTGCGGCTGCAACGACATTTTGGCAAGCTCCAGCCGCGTAATTTTTGTTTCGGGGTGCGCGGCGGCAAACGCGGCCAAAAAGCTTTCGGCCAATTTGCGCGTGCGCGAAACTCCTGCCGGTCTGACGTTGGCGTCAATAAAAAGCAGCTCCGACATTCTCTTACCCTCACTGTCTATTTGATTATTTCCACAACATATTGCCAGGGGGGGACGAAATATTCGCGCCCCTCAAAGCTGACAAGCACCGGCGCGTCGCCGCGGTTTACCGCAATTAAGGCGCGCTGCCGCTCGCCGCTGCGCACAAAGGCAAACGCGCCGCCGTCCCGGCGCAGCTCGCGGTAGTCGCCGCCGGCAAAGGCGTCGCAGCCGGCGCGCAGCCGGCCCAGGTGGGCGACAAGTTCGCGCAGCGCGGCCACGCCTTCCTCATTGTCAAAAACACCGCGGCAGAACGGGTCGCCGAAGCCCTGCATGCCCTTTTCGTCGCCGTAATAGACGCAGGGTATGCCCGGCAGGGTGAAAAGCAGCACAAAAGCGAGTTTCGCAAGCTCAACGGCGCGCAGGTATTCGCCGCGCGGCAGCGTGTAGCTTGCCTGCTGCGCCTTGTCCATTAGCGGCGGCGCCGCCAGCGCCGTCAGCAGTCGCGGCGTGTCGTGGGTCGACAAAATATTCATCGTCAGCGCCCGCGCCGCCGGCGGGTAGTGGCCATACAGCGTCGCCACGGTATCTGCCAGCGGCGCCGCGGCGCCGTCTTTGAGAAAATCTATTATCGCGCTGCGCAGCGGATAATTCATCACACCGTGCAGCTCGTCGCCAAGAAAATAACGCCGCCGCTGCGAATAGCTTATCTTGTTGCTCGCGTCCTCCCAAACCTCGCCGATAAGCAGCCGGTCGCCGAAGGCGTCCAGCCGCTCGCGAATGCGGCGGATAAATTCGTCCGGCAGTTCGTCGGCCACGTCCAGGCGAAAGCCGTCCGCTCCGGCGCGGAGCCAGTGAGCCAGCACGCCGCGCTCGCCGCAGATAAATTCGGCAAAATCCGGGTCACGCTCGTTCGTCTCGGGCAGTGTGGGCACTCCCCACCAGCCTTTATAGCCGACGCCGTCGGCGTCCCATTTGTACCAGCTGCGCCAGCGGCTGTGCGGGTTGCCCCACGCGCCGCCGCTGCCGTAGCGGCCGTTTTTGTCAAAATAGACGCTGTCGGCGCCGGTGTGACTGAAAACACCGTCGAGTATCACCTTCATGCCGGCGGCGTGCGCGTCGCGGCAAAGGCGTTCGAAGTCGGCCTGCGTGCCCAGCAGCGGGTCTATTTTTAAGTAATTTGCCGTGTCATAGCGGTGGTTGGAATGCGCCTCAAAAATGGGATTCAGGTATATTATTGTCACGCCGAGCGAGCGCAGGTACGGCAAGCGCGAGCGAACGCCCTCAAGGTCGCCGCCGTAATAATCGTTGTTGTAGCGGCCGTCAGCGTCGGGCAAAAATGGCGGCCGGGACATTTTCGGGTCGACGCGACGGTCGCCCGGCACGTCGCTTTTCGGCGCGCCGCTGCGGCAAAATCGGTCGGGAAATATCTGGTACATGGTTCCGCCGCAAAAACCGCGCGGCAGTGCGCGCGGCTCAAAGACGGTAATCTGAAACGCACCGCTCGGCGGCACATCGCCCTGCGGCGTCGTTAAACGGTAAAAATACAGTCCGGTCTCGGCCGCAAAAAATTCGGCCGTGTAAGCACCGCTCTCGGCTCGCAGCACACAGCACGTCGGCTCGTCCTGCCGCCCGTCGCGCCAAAGCGTTAGCTCGCCCGGGGTCTTTGAGTGAAAAACCGCTTTCGCGCCGCGCTCAAGGCAGCCCAGCGGTTCGCCGACGCCGGGCGTCGCCGTAACAGTTTTCAACGCGACTCTCCCAGTCCCCAAATATTTTCGGCGTATTCCCGCACCGAGCGGTCGGCGGAGAAAATGCCGGCGTTGGCAATATTCATCAGCGACATGCGCCCAAAGCACTGTTTGTCGCGGTATATCTCGTCTATTTCGCCTTGCGCCTTGCAGTAAGCGTCAAAGTCGGCCAGCACCATATACGGGTCGCTGAGCGAAAGGTTGTTGTAAATGTCGTCGTAACTGCCGCCGGCAAAGCCCTTTTTGACAAGCTCCATCACCTCGGCGAGGCGGGCGTTGTCCTTTAGCACCGCGCGCGGGTCGTAGCCGGCGGCGGCGCGGGAGAGCACCTCTTTTTTGGTCATGCCGAACAGCACGAAATTTTCCGCGCCGACGCGCTCGCGTATCTCGACATTGGCGCCGTCGAGCGTGCCGAGCGTAATTGCGCCGTTGAGCATAAATTTCATGTTGCCGGTGCCGGAGGCCTCTTTACCGGCGAGCGATATCTGCTCGCTTATTTCTGCCGCGGGCATTAGGATTTCTGACAGCGAGACGCGGTAGTCCTCTAGAAACACGACGCGCAGCCGTCCGGCAACGTCGGCGTCGGCGGCGAGCAAGTCGCGCACCGCGCACACGAGACGAATCATTTGCTTTGCCATGTAATAACCCGGCGCGGCTTTGCCGCCAAAAATATAGGTGCGCGGCACGATGTCTGCCTTCGGGTCGTTTTTGATGTCGAGATACTGCCGCAGAATGTGCAGCGCGTTCAAATGCTGGCGCTTGTACTCGTGCAGCCGTTTGGCCTGCACGTCAAAGATTGAGTCGGGGTCGACCGCAATCTCGCCGGTCTTTTTGATGTAATCGGCCAGGCGCCGCTTGTTCTGGTTCTTGATGTCGGCCAGTGCCGCGAGCACGGCGGCGTCGTCGCGGTACTTTTCCAGTTTTTTCAGCGCCGCGGCGTCTTTTTTAAAGCCGTCGCCGATAAGCCCGCTGAGATAATCGCTGAGCAGTTCGTTGCCCTGCAACAGCCAGCGGCGGTAGGCAATGCCGTTGGTGACGTTGGTAAACTTTTGCGGCTCAAAGTCGTAATAGTCGCTAAACAGCGACTCTTTCAGTATTTCGCTGTGCAGTTTGGACACGCCGTTGACGCTGTGACAGACAGCTACGTCAATGTTGGCCATGTGCACGCTGCCGCCGGAAATTATTCGCATCCACTCAATTTTGCCGGTGTCGTTGCCGTAACGCGCCCGCAGCTGTTCGCACAAGCGGCGGTCCATCTCGACAAGTATGCTGTAAATGCGCGGCAGCACCGAGCTGAACATGTCGACATTCCAGCACTCAAGCGCCTCGCTGAGAATGGTGTGGTTGGTAAACGCAAAGGTACGGCAGACAATGTCGAAAGCCTTGTCCCAGTCGTAGCCGCACTCGTCAATCATAATGCGCATTAGCTCCGGAATTGCCAGCGTCGGGTGGGTGTCGTTAATGTGTACCGCTATTTTTTCCGGCAGGTTTTCCAGCGTGCCATACTGGTCTATATGCCGGTGAACCATGTCCGCAATGCTGGCCGCGCACAGAAAGTATTGCTGGCGCAAGCGCAGTATTTTGCCCTCAAGGTGCTCGTCGTTGGGGTACAGCACTTTCGAAATAAGCTCTGCCGAGCTGTTTTGCTTTATCGCTCCCAAATAGTCGCCGCGGTTGAAGCGCTCCATGTCTATGCCGGGAGCAACCGCTTTCCACAAGCGCAGCCGGCTCACTGCCGGCGAGCCGTAGCCGCTGATGTACATGTCGTACGGCATGGCCATGACCGAGTTGTATTTCTTGTAATTGACGTGGTGGTAGGACTGCAGCCACTGCTCGTCAATCTCGCCGTCAAAGCGCACCTCTACCGCCTCGGTGGGGTGCTCTTCCAGCCAGACGCTGCCGCCGGGCAGCCAGTTGTCGGCCTGCTCTTGCTGCCAACCGTCTATGACGGCCTGTTTGAAAATGCCGTACTCGTACAAAATTGAATAGCCGTCGGCGGGATAGCCGCAACTGGCCAGCGCGTCGAGATAACAAGCCGCGAGCCGTCCGAGACCGCCGTTGCCGAGACCCGCGTCGGGTTCCTGCTCGTAGATATTGTCGAGCGACATGCCGTGGCGCTCAAGCAGCTCTCTTGTCTGTTTTTCCACGTTGAGATTGGACAAATTGTTGCGCAGCGAGCGGCCGATAAGAAACTCCACGCACAAGTAACACACGCGCTTGCGTCCCTCGCCGTAGCTCTTGGCGGTAAAGCGGCGGTGGCGCTCGGCAAGGCTCTCGCGCGTCATCAGCGCCAGCGCTTTGTAAAGCTGCTCGTCGGTGGCGCTGTCGATATCGGTATTGAACGACCGCGACAGGCGGTCCTCAAGTTTATTTTCCAAAAAAAGCGAATCAAATACTGGCATTGGTAACCTCCGTGTAATTTCGTATTTTATTATATATTAATTCCCCGCTTTTGCAAAGTCTGAGCGCCGCTACGGTAATTTTTGCACATTGTTTACAGTATACCGCAGTTGAAAACCGGCTCGATTAATGTATAATGTATATTAAAGTATTATTGCCAGGCGGCCGAAAGGAGAAATATGGAAAACAGAATACCGTTGACCATTGCCGGGCTGACGCTGCTCGTCACCACCGACGAGGACCGCGACTACGTAAACCAGCTAGCCGACCAAATAGACCGCGACGTCTACGCCGTTCTCAATTCCTCGGCACACGCCTCCGTTACCCATGCAGCGCTGCTGTGTGCCGTCGATTACTACGATAAATACCAAAAAGCCACCCGCAGCGCCAACAACCTGCGCAGCGAAATAAAAAATTATCTCTCCGACGCCGAGTCGCTGCGCGCGCTCGTCAGCGCGCGGGACGACGACATTCACGAACTGCGCGCCCAGCTTGAAAGCGGCGCTCAGCCCGCCAATCTCAGCGAGCAAAACACCGCGCTGCAAACGCGCGTAACGCAGCTGGAGCAAAGGAACGAAGAACTGGCAAAAGTTGAGGCCGAGCGCGACTCACTGCTCGCGTCAATGGCTCAACTGCAAGCGCAACTTATTGTGGACTCCCAGCAAAATGGTGCCGCCGAGCAGCAGCACCGCGCCGACGAATTGCAGCAAAGCAACGAGCAGCTCGCCGACAGACTGGCGGCGAGCGAAAAAGAGACGCAGCGCCTGCAGCGCGAGCTGGACACGCTTGAGCAGATGATAACCGAAGACGGCGGCGCAAAATCTCCGGGCGCCGACAACGAGACGGCGCTCAGCGAACCTGCGCCGGTCGAACCCGCGGCGCCGCAGCTGCCTCCGGCCGACGACGTGCCGGTGCGCGACGACAACGCTGTCGCCGTACAAAGCGGTCTTGAGGACTACATGCCCGACCTGCGTTGGATAGACGAACTGAACAAGAACTAAAAACAATACGTTAGGAACACAATATATATGCAGAAGATAAATTTCAAGAAAATGCGCCCCGGCGCCCGGCTTCCCGCGCGCCAGACCGACGGCGCCGCCGCCGCCGACCTTTATGCCTGTCTTGACGCGCCGCTTAGCATAGCGCCCGGCGAGCGCGCCGACATCCCCTGCGGCGTCGCCATGGAACTGCCCGACAGCACCCATGCGGCGCTGATTTTCTCGCGCAGCGGCCACGGGCGCAAGTTCGGCGTCACGCTGGCCAATTCCGTCGGTCTAATAGACAGCGACTACCGCGGCGAGCTGTGCTCCACACTTATTAACCTTGGCAGCGAACCTTTTACCGTCAGCAACGGCGACCGCATCGCCCAGCTGATGGTCATCAGCGGCGTGTGTCCTTTTACGGCCGTGGAGTGCGCCGAACTCGGCGCTACCGGGCGCGGCGAGGGCGGCTTCGGTTCCACCGGAACGCGGTGAGCGCCATGCAGCTTATTCTCGCCTCAAAATCGCCGCGTCGGCGCGAGCTTCTTGCCAAGATATGCCCCGACTTTTCCGTAATTACCGCCGGTGTGGATGCAAGCGGCTGCCGCGCTTTGCCGGCGCGCGCGCAGTGTGCCGAACTCGCGCGGCTAAAAGCTGCGGCCGTGTTTGCCGCTCATCCCGAGTGCTGCGTGGTCGGCTGTGACACTCTTGTCGAGCTTGACGGCAAAATATACGGCAAGCCCGCCGACCGCGACGACGCCCGCCGCATAATCTCTGCTTTGAGCGGACGGCGCCACAACGTCTTTACCGGCGTGTGTGTGCTCTCGCCGCTCGGCAAGCGCAGTTTTGTCTGCCGCAGCGGCGTCGAATTTTTTCCCTTGAGCGACGCCGAAATAGAGCGCTACATCGCCACCGACGAACCCTACGACAAAGCCGGCGGCTACGGCATCCAGGACGCGGCGTGCGTTTTCGTCAAGAGCATATCCGGCGATTATTTCAACATTATGGGCCTGCCCCTGTCCCGGCTGTACCGCGCACTGCTGTCGCTCGGCATTGCGAAGCGCGCTTAAGTTTATATTGTAAACAGCGCTCGCAATGTGGTATACTTAAACAACTGATAAGCTTTAAGCGCCGCCCCGCCCCGGGGCGAGTGATAAACAAAAAGGACAACACCAATGGGTTCCATTCTGATGGTCTCTTCCGGAAAGGGCGGCACCGGCAAATCCACATTTTCCGTCTTTGCCGGCGAGGCGCTTGCAAACAGAGAAAACAAAGTGCTCGTCGTCGAACTCGACTGCGGTCTGCGCAGTGTCGACGTTATTTCCGGCGTCTACGGCAAAGCGGTCTACGACATTGAAGACGTTCTTACCGGCCGTTGCGAGCCCACCAAGGCCATTGTCCACAGTCCGCGCTGCGACAACCTTTGCATACTGTGCGCGCCCTACAACAGCGACGTTATTCCGCTTGACAATTTCGTGCAGTTAATAGCAGCGCTCTCACAGCCTTTCGACTATATTATTATCGACACTGCCGCCGGTATCGGCAGCGCGTTTTATGCCGCCACGGCGGTGGCCATGCGCGCAATAGTAATTGCCACGCCCGACCCCGTTTCGGTGCGCGACGCGCGCATAGTCGTCGACCGGCTGCACGAACAATCAATCAACGACATCCGGCTGGTAATAAACCGCCTTATGCCCGACACCGTCAAGCGCGGCGTTGTGCCGAATCTCGACTACTGCATAGACAATATCGGCGCGCGCCTTATCGGACTTATCCCCGAGTCTACCGAAATCTCTCTCGCCTCTTCCCGCGGCGAGTCCCTTTCCGGCAAAAGCGTGGAGTACCAGGTATTCGACAATATCGCGCAGCGGCTGCTCGGCGACGACGTACCGCTGGCAATTTTCTGATTTTTCAGATACAGGAGCATTATCTATGAACATCGCACTGATAGCCCACGACAGTAAAAAGGAACTGATGGTCCAGTTCTGTATCGCCTACCGCGGCATACTTGCCCAGCACCAGCTGTGCGCAACGGGCACCACCGGCAAGCTGGTCGCCGAGGCAACGGGGCTGAGCATCCACTGCTACATGAGCGGCAAACTCGGCGGCGGCGAGCAAATAGGTGCGCGCATCTCCTGGAACGAGATTGACCTGCTGCTGATGTTCCGCGACCCCATCGGCGCCAGAGCCGACGAGCCCAACGACCTTAGCCTGCTGCGGCTGTGCGACGTACACAGCATACCGGTCGCCACCAATATCGCCACGGCCGAAGTGCTTATTCACGGCCTTGAGCGCGGCGACCTCGACTGGCGCAACATTGTTAACGGCAAGCAGTCGAAGTTCTGAGCCCAAAAGCCCAAAGCGAAACCCACGCCGTCAATCGCCGCCGACTCAAAGCCGGCCGCTTGGCGGCTGTAATTTTGACTCTCAGCTAACACCGGAGGTTACGAACATGGCCAAAACCTACAGCGCCCCACGCGGCACTGCCGACGTTTTGCCCGCGCAGAGCGGGCGCTGGCAGTACATAGAAAACAAGCTGCGCGCCGTCTGCGCGCGGTACGGCTACGGCGAAATTCGTCTGCCGACTTTCGAGCACACCGAAGTTTTCGCTCGCGGCGTCGGCGACACCACCGACGTCGTCAATAAAGAGATGTACACCTTTGTCGACCGCGGCGAGCGCAGCATAACGCTGCGTCCCGAGGGCACCGCCAACACGGTGCGCGCCGCGCTTGAACACGGGCTGCTTGCCGGCACGCTGCCGGTGCGCTGCTATTACCTGATGTCCTGCTTTCGCTACGAAAAGCCGCAGGCCGGACGTCTGCGCGAGTACCACACGCTGGGTATAGAGCAGCTGGGCTCCGCGCAGCCCGACGCCGACGTTGAGGTAATTCTCGCCGCGTCTGCCATGCTGCGCGAATGCGGCGTCAGCGGCGTGCGCTTAGAGCTCAACTCAATCGGCTGCCCCAAGTGCCGCGCCGCCTACCGCGAGGCGCTGCACGACTACTTTGCCGCGCATACCGACCGGCTGTGCGAAACCTGCCGCGACCGACTTGAGCGCAACCCCATGCGCATACTCGACTGCAAAAGCGAGGTCTGCTCCGATATTGCCAAAGACGCGCCGGTTATTCTCGACTACCTCTGCGACGAGTGCCGTGAGCACTTTGCGGCGGTCAAAACCGGTCTGGGAGATTGCGGCGTAGAATTTACCGTCAACCCGCGCATAGTTCGCGGTCTCGACTACTACACGCGCACTGTTTTTGAGTTTATCCACAGCGGCGCCGTCGCCCAGGGTACCGTGCTCGGCGGCGGACGTTACGACGGTTTGGTGGAAACTCTCGGCGGCAAGCCAACCCCGGCTATCGGTTTCGGCATGGGACTTGAGCGTCTGCTCAGCGTTATGGAAGCCGAAGGCGTCGCCTTCCCCGCCGACGCTGTGCCGGACCTGTTCGTCTGCTACGTCGGTGACGACGCGCGGCGGCGCACGGCTCTTGTCTGCGAGCAGCTGCGCCGGCTGGGCGTGCGCGCCGAATACGATATTACCGGCCGCTCACTCAAAGCACAGTTCAAATACGCCGACCGCACCGGCGCGCGTTACAGCGCCGTTGTTGGCGACGATGAAATGAACAGCGGCTCTGTCACACTTAAAAGTATGGACGGCAGCGGCGAGAGCAATTGCCCGCTGAGCGCCGAACAGATAAAATCCCGCATATATAAGGAGCAACAATAATGGACACGATGGGCAAGCTGCGCCGCACTCACTACTGCGGCGAAACCGTCGGCGTCGCCTGCGGCAGCGAAATAGTCGCCGCCGGCTTCGTCGCCAAAACGCGCAATCTCGGCAACCTTATCTTTTGCGATTTGCGCGACTGCACCGGCATACTGCAGCTCGCTTTTGACGAGACGACGGACCCCGCCGTTTTCGAAAAAGCCAAATCACTGCGCGGCGAATATGTAGTAATGGCCAAAGGCACGCTGCGCGAGCGCGCCAGCAAAAATCCCGACCTGCCCACCGGCGATTTCGAGCTTTTTGTCAGCGAACTGCTTATTCTCTCGCAGGCACAAACGCCGCCTTTCGAAATACGCGACGACGTCAACGTCCGCGACGACCTCGCTCTTACCTACCGCTACCTCGACTTGCGCCGCCCGGTACTGCAAAATACCATTCAGCTGCGCCACCGCATAGTTAAATGCGCGCGCGACTATTTCGACGAGAACCACTTTACCGAAATAGAGACGCCGATAATGATTCGTTCCACCCCCGAGGGGGCGCGCGACTACCTGGTTCCCTCCCGCGTGCAGCAGGGGCGCTTTTATGCTCTGCCGCAGTCGCCGCAGCTCTACAAACAGCTGCTGATGATAGCCGGCTTTGACCGCTATATGCAAATTGCCCGCTGCTTCCGCGACGAGGACCTGCGCGCCGACCGCCAGCCCGAGTTCACTCAAATTGACCTTGAAATGTCCTTTGCCGACATCGACGACATTATTGCGGTCAACGAGGGTTTTGTGAAGCGCTGCTTCAAACAGACGCTCGGCGTCGATGTAACGACGCCCTTCCCGCGCTTGACCTATGCCGAGGCGATGGACCGTTTCGGTTCCGACAAACCCGACACCCGTTTTGGGCTTGAGCTGCAGGACATTTCCGACGTTGTCAAAGGTTGCGACTTCAAGGTGTTTGCCGACGCGTGTGCCGCCGGCGGCAGCGTGCGCGCCATTAATGCCAAAGGCATGGCCGACAAGCTGACCCGCAAAGAGATTGACAGACTGGCTGAATACGTCAAGACCTACCGCGCCAAGGGACTTGCCTGGTGCAAGCTCGGTGCAGACGGTGCCTCCGGCAGCTACGAAAAATTCCTCAGCGACGACGAGAAAAACGCGGTGCGCGCCGCACTCGGCGCCGAGCCCGGCGATGTGCTGTTTATTGTCGCCGACCGCAACAAGGTCGTTTTTGACGCGCTCGGCGCGCTGCGCTGCGAAATTGCCCGCCAACACGGTCTCATCCCCAAGGACACTTACAATCTGCTGTGGATAACCGAATTCCCCCTGTTTGAGTACAGCGAGGAAGAGGAGCGCTTTGTCGCCATGCACCACCCCTTTACGGCGCCCATGGACGGCGACCTTGAGCGCATAGTCAGCGACCCGGGCGCCTGCCGCGCCAAGGCGTATGACATTGTCCTTAACGGCGTCGAACTCGGCGGCGGGTCTATAAGAATCAGTAATCCCGCGACACAGCGGCGCATGTTCGAGGCGCTGGGCTTTACCGAAGAACGCATGCAAAAGCAGTTCGGCTTCCTAATAGACGCCTACCGTTACGGCGCGCCGCCCCACGGCGGCATGGCCTACGGGCTTGACCGTTTCGTAATGCTGCTGCTGCAGCGCGACACTATTCGCGACGTCATCGCCTTCCCCAAAGTCCAAAACGCCGGCGAGCTGATGTCCGGCTGTCCCGACACCGTCGACCGGCAGCAGCTGGACGAGTTGGGCATAAAATTAATCGAAAAAGAATAACCGAGACAAAGCGGCCCGCCGGTAAAATACCGGCGGGTCGCTTCCTTTTTAGCTGTGACTGCCAAGCGCGTTCCTGACGGCCGAAAAATTGCCCGCGCTGCCGGCAACGGCTGCTGCGCGGGCAAATAAATGCGCCGCTCCTTTTTCGGTGGCGGCGCAAAAAAACGTTTAGTTCGTGTCGGCGCGGCAGCTCAGCGCGCTTTGGGCAGCACCGTTTTGGCAAACAACCGGCTGCCCGGCTTAAACAGATATATGGCGAGAAACACTATTCCTATCGTCGCAAAAACATCGCCGATGCTGGCAAAGCCGCCTGGCACCGGCAGCCAGATATTGTCGGCAAGAAAGCCCAGTCGCTCGCCGCCGTCGGCGATGCGGTAAAACAGCGCCTTGGCCGCGGGAATACCGGTAAAGCCGCTGCGCGTGAGCACCTCGCGCGCGACGGGCATGTAAAAATCATTCAGCGCTATTACTGCGTAGTTGCAAAGCACTCCGGCCGCTGCCGGCAACGAAAACAGCAGCACGCGGCGGTTGAGCACAATGAAAACCGCGCACAGTATATAGCACAGCGTCAGTCCGGCGGCAAAAAGCGCGCCGCGCACCGAAAAAAGCGCACACACCCAGGCTGTCAGCGGCTGCAGCGCTATTGCCGCCAGCGGCAGCCACAGCGCCCTGACGTCGGTGTCGCGCACCGCCTTGAAGCTGCCGCCGCACACGAGCAGCAGCACCGCGGCGCCCAGCACAATAGCCGCAGCCGTCATCTGTCCGCCGCGACGTTATTCAGCGCGCCCGCGTCGTAAAGCTTTACCATTACCGCAACGACGTCGGGGTCAAACTGCTTGCCGCTTTCCTGCTTGATTATCTCGATAGCTTTTTCCGAACTGAAGCCACGGCGGTAGGGGCGGTCGCTGGTCATGGCGTCGTACGAGTCGGCAACGGCAAGTATCTTGGCCGCGACGGGAATGTCCTTTCCGGCGCAACCGTCGGGATAGCCTCTGCCGTCGGGTCGCTCGTGGTGGCAACGGATTATGTCGCGGATGTCGCCGTAAAAATCAATATCTTCCAAAATATGCACGCTGATATCGGGGTGCTTTTTTATTTCGCCGTATTCCTCGTTCGTCAGTCTGTCGGGCTTGTTCAATATTGTGTCGCCTATGCCTATTTTGCCGATATCATGGAAAAGCGCCGCAGTTTTTATGGTTTCGACGCGGCGCGGCGAAAAGTGCATTTTCTGCGCAATAAGTCCGCTGTAACTTTCAACGCGCTTTGAGTGACCGACTGTATAAGGGTCCTTCGCCTCTATTGCCGCGGTAAGCGCTTTTACGACTTTATAGTGCTGCCGCTTTGTGTCCAGCAGCATTTTGAACGAAAAGCGCGCCAGCAGCAGCGGCAGCAGGAACAGCAGCGTCAAATACGGCCCGCTGTTTTGCTGCATGAGATAGGCGAAAAAGTAGCCCAGCGGCGCCGCGCAAACTATATTGGGCAAAAATTGTCCCAATCCGCCGAGCATGGTCTGCACCACCGGAACGCCGGCCTCAAGCTTGAGCAGAATCGCCATTAATAAACTGTTTACGAGCATGGCAATAACGACATACAAAAACACCGGCAGCAGCACGCCGGGCAATTGAGTGCTGCCTATTTCCACGCTCAGCGCTTTGAAGCACATTCCCGACAGTGCAATCGTAATCATCACATTGCCGGCATTGAACGCCGTCTTAATAAGCGGCGTGTTGAAAATGTGCATAAGCTTGTTGGGGTTTCCCGACGCGGGGCGAACGACCAGCGGCGTCGTCAGCAGGTAAAGAGCCGCAGCAGTCTCCGGGCCCTCTAACAAGAAAATGGTCAAAACGCCGATGAACGACATTTCAACCGCACAGCCCTCGCGTATTTCCAGCGGCAAACAGCGGCACAGCAGCAACAGCAGCACCAATGTCAGCACCTCGGCAGGGTCGCGTGCGCTCAGGGTAGAAAAAAAGACATAGCAGCCGTATATCCCCGCCGCCATTCCCAAAACCGACACAGTACCGGCATAAGCAACTGTACTTTTTTTCATTTGTTCCCCTCGCATATAGTCACCGAAGTCGTCTTCGGCAAAAAGCAGGCCCGACCCGTTTCCCGCGCTTTGTTCCTTTATTCAGACGCGCTCAATCAGATCCATATGAAGAAAGCGCCGCTGGCCATCAGCAGACCAATCAGGGACGAAATCGCCAAAACGATCTTTTTCATCGAATATGACCCCCTTTATAAAAGGCTCTGTCCTTTCGCTTATCTGGACAGGTCATATTCGCTCCGCTATGCGGAAAACGGGTCCGAAAATGCTCGCTTGAGCATTGTTCGCAATATGCCGGCGTTAACGCACCGACAAGCGGCGGTTAAGCGCGTCAAGCGTGGCGCGCACTACGCAAACCGCCTGGTTTTCGTCCTCAAGACAAGAACCGCTGAGCAGCTCGCTGCGGCCGCCGCTTTTATAGTTGACTGTTGCCACAACTACGGCGCCCTCGCTCATGTCGACGGCGCGAATGTCCTTGGCGCTGACGCTGTCGCTGCCAAGATAGCTGTTGATTGCGCCCACCGTCGCGCTTTGGATTGCGCGGTAGCGGTCCAGCTTGTCGCCGTCGCAGCGCGTGTCGGCCGCGTAGGTCTGTTCACCGCCGCTGAGCCGCACGCGCACCGAACACCCGGCGTTTGTCAAGCACAGTTCCAGACCCTCGAAGGCCAGCCGCTGCGCCTCGCTGCGTTTTGCGGACATCTGCGAGCTTATTTGGGCGACGCTGATAAGCTTGTGGTCAATATCTGTTTTATATTTTGCTTTGAGCGCCGATTGAATATTGCGCGCAACCTGCTTGGCCGTGCGCGTGTCGTCCGCAAGCACGTGCAGTTCGCGCAATTCGCCGCCGTCAAAATTAAGCTCGCTGTCTATGACGCCCGGCAGCTGCAATATCAATTCGCGGTAAAGCTCCGCTTGTGTCTTTTCCTTAGCCATTTTCCCACCGCAGTAGTATACTTTAACGTTTAAATATTAGTATATCTCAATCGACCGCCGCGCGCAACAAGGTTTTTCAAGTAATTTCAAATTCTTTTTATACAAAACCCGCCGCGGTCAGACGTCCGCGGCGGGTCAACATTATTTCTTCGTTTTTTTAGCTGTTTTTTGCAAGATAGCCGCGCACAGTGTCGCAAATCAGCTTGATGGAATTTTCGTCAAACGGGTCGTCGAGTCCCGATTTTTTGATGTTTGCCAAAAACGCGTCCGTGCCTGCCAGCTTGACAAATTCGTAGTAGTGCGACCAGGCGTCGTCAAACCCGTTGTTCTGTATGCGCGCAAACACGCCCAGCGCCACCGTCTGCGCCAGACAGTAGTCGATGTAGTAGAACGGGTCAAGGTAGATGTGCAGCTGCCGCTGCCAGCCGCGCCCGTCGCCGTAAAACGGAATATTGTCGAAGTCAATATACGGACGGTATTGCTTTTCGAGCCCCATCCAGGCCTCGTTACGCTGTTCGGGCGTGTACTCGGGGTGCGCGTATACTATGTGCTGGTATTCGTCAACTATGCAGCCGTAGGGGATAAAATACAGCGCGCTGAGCAGGTGAGCGAGCTTTGCGTCGGCGGTACGCTCGCCGTAAAAGCTTTCGAGCTCAGGCCAGGCCATAAATTCCATGCTCATGGAGTGAACCTCGGCGTTCTCCATACTGGTCTCCATCGCCTCCAGCATATTGCATTGCTTTGCGGCCGTAAAGGCGGCGAAGGCATGCCCACCCTCGTGCGTAAAGACCTCAACGTCGCCGGCGGTTCCGTTAAAGTTGGAAAAGATAAACGGCGCGCGGTAGTCGGGCAGGTAGGTGCAGTAGCCGCCGGCAGCCTTGCCGGGCGTGGCAATAAGGTCGAACAGCTCGCTGCTGTCCATAAAGTCAATAAACTCGCGCGTCTCGGCGTTCATTTTGCGGTAGAGTGCCACGCCGGCGGCATAGGTATCGTCGTAATTGCCGACCGGGCGCGGGTTGCCCTGCTTGAACAGCACCGCGTCGTCCTGGTATTTTATGTGGTCGGCGCCGATGCGCTGTGCTTGCTGCTTTTTCAGCTCTACAATAAGCGGCACCAGATATTTGCGCACATTGGCGCGGAAGGTATCTATCATCTTTTCGTCGTAGTCAAGCCGCTGCATGCGCAAGTAGCCCAGCTTTTTGAAACTGTCAAAGCCGAGTTCTTTCGCTATTTCGGTGCGCAGCGTCACCATGTCGGCATAGATTCCGTCAAACTCGTCTTTGTGCTGCATATAGAAGCTGCCCTCGGCGGCAAAAGCGGCGCGCCGCACCGCGGTGTCCGGGTCGGTCTTGTATATGCCCAGTTGAGCAATGGTAAGTTTCTTACCCATAAAATCGAGCTGCGCCGAGGCCTGCAGGCGCTGGTAGTCGAGCTGCAGCTGCGCCTCGCGGCCGAGCAGCGGCACGACCGCCGCGCTGATTGTCTTGGTCTTCATGGCCAGCTTGTCAAAAACGACTGCCGGGTAATCCTTTTTCAGCTGCGGCAAAAACGGACTTGCCAGCAGCGCCAAAGCGAAAACGCTCTGCGCTTGCTCCACGCGCGGCGACTCGTCGGCAAAGAATTTATTCTCATCGTCGTAAAACTTGTCGCGCGTGTCGACCGTGTGGCGTATTTCGGCGAGAGTGCGCTGCGTATAAAATGCGCCGAAAAGCTTTTCGTGGCGCTCAACGCATTCGCGCACCGCGGCATAGTCGGCGGCAGCAGCGACCTTTTGCGCCAGTTCGCCGTAGCTCGCAACGACCGCGTCGGTGTCGGGGCGGCGATACTCGTAATCCCTGAATACCATGTTTTCTCCTCACATTCGGGTGATATTTATATAGATTATACACCAACTGCAGCGCAAAAACTATAACGGGCCCCAATCGGCGGCGACATATCCCGCAGTATACCGAATTTTTTGTTAAAAAAATATCGCTTGCTATGGATTTTAACCTTTACATTATGTTATACTGTTTTACGAACGTTTTCGACTTTTTACTTGGAGGTTTATTATGGCAAAGACCGCCGCGGTGCCGTTTAAGGGCACCGCCGAACAGGAAAAAAAGCTCCGTGAGATGATGGCCCAGTACAAGGACGTCGGCGGAGCGCTCATGCCCGTACTGCAGCACGCGCAGGATATTTACGGTTATCTGCCCATTGAGGTGCAAAAGATGATAGCCGACGAATTCGACGCGCCGCTGTCAGAGGTTTACGGCATCGCCACATTTTATTCCCAGTTTTCGTTGTACCCGAAGGGAAAGTACAAAATTTCCGTGTGCCTCGGCACCGCTTGCTATGTCAAGGGTTCCGGCAAGGTGTACGAAAAAGTCCAGCAGCTGTTGGGTATTGATGGCGGTCAGTGCACCGCAGACGGCAAGTTTTCGCTTGACGCCTGCCGCTGTGTCGGCGCTTGCGGACTCGCCCCGGTCATGATGATTAACGACGACGTCTACGGCCGCCTGACAGAAGACAAAATAGACGACATTCTCGCCAAGTACGAATAAAGGGTCACTACAGTGAAAGTCAAACAGATCCGCGACATCCTCGGCGCCGAGGTGCTGTGCTGTGAAGACAAACTCGACGCGGAAATACTCTCCGCTTGCGGCAGCGACATGATGAGCGACGTGCTCGCCTATGTCAAGGACCAGGGGCTGCTGCTCACCGGCCTTGTCAACGAACAGGTCGTGCGCACCGCCGCAATGATGGACATGAAGTGCATTGTGCTCGTGCGCGACAAAGAGCCCACGGCGGAAATGATTGAGCTCGCACAGCGCAACGGCATTGTCATGATGCACTCCCGCTACCGCATGTATGAGGCCTGCGGCCTGCTGTTCAGCAGCGGTCTTGGGCGCACGACAGCAGCCGATGAGTGAGCCGGTAAAGTATACCTTCGACATTGACGGCGCCAATTTCTCCTCTGCTGGCGAGGCGTCTATAAAAATCAAGAACGAGCTGCGTCAGCTCGGCTTCGCGCCGGAGACTATTCGCAAAGTCTCCATTGCAATGTACGAGGGTGAAATCAACATGGTTATCCATGCCGGCGGCGGCAAGGCGTGCGTCCTGGTCTTTCCCGACAAAATCGAGATAACTCTCGACGACCACGGCCCCGGCATTGCCAACATTGAACTGGCGATGCAGGAGGGCTATTCGACTGCGCCGGACAACATCCGCTCTTTCGGCTTCGGGGCCGGTATGGGGTTGCCCAATATGAAAAAATATTCCGACTACATGGACATACAGTCCGAAGTCGGCAAGGGCACCCGCATATTCATGCGCATCGACGTAAAATGATTACCGGAGGGACAAGATGGCTGAATACAATCACTCGGTGTCTCTCGATATTGACAAGTGCAAGGGCTGCACTAACTGCCTTAAGCGCTGTCCAACCGAGGCGATAAGAATCCGCGACGGACACGCCGCGATAAATTCCGAGCGCTGCATCGACTGCGGTGAGTGTATACGCATCTGCCCATACAAGGCAAAAAAGGCCGTCTGTGACAAGCTTGAGGACATTGCGCGTTTCAAGTACAAAATTGCCCTCCCCGCTCCGTCGCTTTACGGACAGTTTGACAATTTAGACGATATCGACTATCTATTGCAGGGTCTGCTCGACTACGGCTTTGACGACGTTTTTGAAGTCGCCTGCGCCGCCGAGATAGTTTCCGGCTACACGCGGCGCTATTTGCACCGCAAGGACATTAAAATGCCGGTCATCAGCTCTGCGTGCCCGGTGGTCGTCAGACTTATCAGTCTGCGCTTCCCCTACCTTTGCGACAACGTCATGCCCGTTTTACCGCCTGTCGAGCTTGCCGGTCAGCTTGCGCGTGAACGCGCGCTGAAAAAGCACCCCGAACTCACAGCGCAGGACATCGGCGTTATTTTCATTTCGCCCTGCCCCGCCAAGGTCAGCTATGTTAAAAACGGCCTTGTCGGCCACAAGAGCAACATTGACCTCGTCGTCTCAATGAGCGACATATACTTCGAACTGCTCGGCGTGATGAAAAAGCAGCTCAGCCCCGTGCCCGTGTCCCGCACCGGCATGATAGGCGTCAGCTGGGCCGCGACCGGCGGCGAGGCAACCGCCATATTCAACGACAAATATCTTGCGGCCGACGGCATAGAAAATGTTATTCAGGTGCTGGAGAACATCGACAACGCGGACTTTCCTTCACTTGAGTTCATTGAGCTCAACGCCTGCAACGGCGGCTGTGTCGGCGGCACAATGACCGTCGAAAACCCCTACATCGCCAAAGCGCGCCTGCAAACGCTCAAACGGTATTTGCCGGTCTCGCAAAACTGGAACTTTGCCGACGACTCCGACACCGACGCCGACGTCCCCGAAGACCTGCTCAGCGCCGCCGTCACCTATAAGCCCGCAAGCGGGCTGTCAAGCGACCGCTCTGAGGCGCTGCGCAAAATGGGCGACATTCAGAAAATCCGCGAGTCGCTGCCCGATCTTGACTGCGGCTCCTGCGGCGCCCCGACCTGTGCCGCCTTTGCCGAGGACATAATAAAAGGCGAGGCCGACGAGGACGAGTGCATAGTGCGCATGCGCGAGCGCATAAAAAAGCTCATCCGCGAAGAAAGAGAGGCCGGCAAATGACGGTCGGTGAACTTGCCAAACTCGACGGTTTTACCGCGCTGTGCTGCGAGCACCCCGAACGGGTGGTCAGCGGCGGCTACTGCGGCGACCTGCTCAGCTGGGTAATGGGCAACGCTGCCGCCGGTGACGCCTGGGTGACAATAATGACAAACGAAAATGTCATCGCCGTCGCCTCGCTCGTCGACGTGGCCTGCGCCGTCGTCTGTGAGGGCTGCACCGTGCCTGACGGTATGCTGGCACTGGCGCGCGAAAAGGGTGTGAACCTGCTCGGCTGCGCCGACGCTAGCTTTGCAGCCTGCGCGCGCATCGCCGCGCTGTTAAAATGAAATTCTTCTACGACTTGCACATACACTCGTGCTTGTCCCCCTGCGCCGGCGACGACATGACCCCGCACAGTATAGCCGGCATGGCCAAGCTCAACGGTCTGCAACTCGTCGCGCTGACCGACCACAACAGCTGCGCAAACTGTCCCGCTTTCTTTGCGGCCTGCGCCGAATTCGGCGTTGTTCCCGTAGCGGGCATGGAGCTTACCACGGCGGAGGACATTCACCTGGTCTGTCTGTTACCCGACCTTGACAGCGCACTGGCTTTCGGCGCCGAGGTGGAAAAGCGCCGCGTGCGCATTGCCAACCGGCCGGAAATTTTCGGCCACCAGCACCTTTGCGCCGCCGACGACACCATAGTTTCGGAAGAGGAGCACCTGTTGCCCAACGCCACACAACTGTCGCTGTCTCAGGCATTTTCGCTCGGCGAACTTTTCGGCGCCGCCGTCTACCCGGCGCATATTGACCGCGCTGCCAACGGCATTATTGCGGCTCTGGGCGTTTTTCCCGACACGCCTGCGTTTACCGCCGCGGAATTTCACAGCCGTGACAGCGAGCCCGGCTTGCGGCGTGAAAACCCAGCACTTGAGGGTCTGCGCGGCGTCTTCAGCTCCGACGCCCACGAACTGTGGGACATTGCCGAGGCGGAAAACGACATTGAACTGCCCGAATGCAGCGCCGCCGCGCTGGTAAACCGTTTAAGGGGTGAAGGATAGATGAAAGAGCTCTCTCTCAATATCCTTGATATCGCCATGAACTCGCTCAAAGCAGGAGCCACGACGGTAACAATCACCATTGACGAGAGCGACACGTCGCTCACTTTCACTATTGCCGACGACGGCTGCGGCATGAGCGCCGCGCAAGTCGCGAAGCTCAGCGACCCGTTTTTTACCACCCGCACCACCCGCAAGGTCGGTCTGGGCGTGCCGTTTCTCAAACTGGCCGCCATGCAGTCCGGCGGCGACGTCACAGTCACCTCCAGGCCACGCGCCGAATATCCCGACAACTGCGGCACCGAGGTGTGCGCGAGCTTTGACAAAACGAACATCGACTTTACGCCTTTGGGCGATATTGTCGCCACGCTCGTAACGCTTATTCAGGGCAGCCCGCAAGTGCACCTCGTGTTCACCCACCGTTGCGGCGAACACAGCGTGTCGCTGGACACCGCACAGCTGCGCGACATTCTCGGCCCGGACGTGCCGCTTGACAGTCTCGAGGTGCTAAACTGGGTAAGCCAATATCTGCAAGAACAGTACCAAGCGCTCAGCTCCCGCCCGGCGGGGATTGAATAGATATATTATTTTCGGAAAGGATCAAAATAACATGAAATCACTGGAAGAACTCGCGGCGATCAAAGAACAGATGAAGAGCAAAATCGCCCTGCGCGAGGGTAGCAACGGTGTGCGTGTCGTCGTTGGCATGGCCACCTGCGGCATAGCTGCCGGCGCGCGTCCTGTCCTCAACGCCTTTGTCGAGGAAGTGAACAAAGAGGATTTGGAGGACCGCGTTTCTGTCACCCAGACCGGCTGCATAGGCATTTGCCAGTACGAGCCGGTCGTCGAAGTTTTTGAGGGCGACAGCAAGGTCACTTACGTCAAAATGACCGCCGACAAAGCGAAGCGCGTCGTTGCCGAGCACCTTAAGGGCGGCAAGGTCGTGACCGAGTACACAATCGGCAGTCAGTCAGTATAAGCGGAGGACAATAAATTATGATTCGTTCACAGGTATTGATCTGCGGCGGTACCGGCTGTACATCGTCCGGCAGCGCCAAGCTCATCGAGGCCATGGAGAAAGAAATAGCCGCGAAAGGGCTGGCAGACGAAGTTAAAGTCGTCCGCACCGGTTGCTTCGGACTGTGCGCTCTCGGCCCGATAATGATCGTCTATCCCGACGGCACTTTTTACAGCCGCGTAAAGTTAGACGACGTGCCCGAAATTGTTGAAGAACACCTGCTCAAAGGCCGTGTGGTGCAACGCCTCATTCACGAGGACGTCAACACCGCTGACATCCACACCTCTTTGAACGACACCAATTTCTACAAAAAACAAAAGCGCGTTGCACTGCGCAACTGCGGCGTTATCAACCCCGAAAACATCGACGAGTATATCGCCGTCGACGGTTACGCGGCACTTGGCAAAGCGCTTACGGAAATGACGCCCGAGCAGGTCATTCAGACCGTACTTGACAGCGGTCTGCGCGGCCGCGGCGGCGCCGGCTTCCCCGGCGCGTTCATGGACCGTTCCGTGCTCGAAGGCGACCCCCACGTGGTGATTGAGGGCATGGCCATTGCCGGCTACGCCATCGGCGCAACGCAGGGCTATATTTACATCCGCGCCGAGTACCCCATAGCGGTACAGCGTCTGCGCAAGGCCATTGACCAGGCGCACGAATACGGCCTGCTTGGCAAAAACATCTTTAACAGCGGCTTTGATTTTGACATCGACTTGCGTCTCGGCGCCGGCGCTTTCGTCTGCGGCGAGGAAACCGCACTGCTCACCTCAATTGAAGGCAACCGCGGCGAGCCGCGCTCGCGCCCGCCGTTCCCGGCCAACAAGGGTCTTTTCGGCAAACCGACGGTAATCAACAACGTCGAAACGCTCGCCAACGTGCCGCAGATAATTCGCAAGGGCGCCGACTGGTTCAGCGCTATCGGCACCGAAAAATCCAAGGGCACCAAGGTTTTCGCCCTGGGCGGCAAAATTACCAACACCGGTCTTGTTGAAGTACCTATGGGCACCACGCTGCGCGAGATAGTCGAAGACATCGGCGGCGGCATCCCCGGCGGCAAAAAATTCAAAGCCGCGCAGACCGGCGGCCCGTCCGGCGGCTGCATCTCGGCTGAGAATCTCGACGTTCCTATTGACTACGACAACCTTATCGCTATCGGCTCGATGATGGGCTCGGGCGGACTTATTGTCATGGACGAGGATACCTGCATGGTCGATATGGCCAAATTCTTCCTCGACTTTACCGTTGACGAGAGCTGCGGCAAGTGCACCCCCTGCCGTCTTGGCACCCGCAAGCTGAAAGAGATACTCGAAAAAATCACCTCCGGCAAGGGAGAAATGTCCGACCTTGACGACCTTGAAGAGCTCTGCATGCACATTAAGAGCAACTCGCTGTGCGGACTCGGCCAGACAGCGCCCAACCCGGTGCTGTCGACACTGCGCTATTTCCGCGACGAGTACATCGCCCACATCCGCGACAAAAAATGCCCCGCCGGCGTGTGCAAGGCGCTGCTCAACTACCACATTGACCCCGAAAAGTGCCGCGGCTGCACGCTGTGCGCGCGCAATTGCCCGGTCGGCGCCATTACCGGCAAGGTCAAGGAAGCCCATTCTATCGACACCACCAAGTGCATCAAATGCGGCGTCTGCAAATCCAATTGCAAATTCGACGCTATTAGTGTTAACTAACGAGAAAGGAAGGAATTGAGATTTGGACACCGTAAAGATAAAAATCAACGGGTTCGAGGTCGAAACGCCTGCGAACAGCACCATTCTTGAGGCCGCGCACGCCGCCGGCATCAGGATACCGACTCTGTGCTATCTCAAAGACATTAACGCCATCGGCGCTTGCCGCATGTGCGTAGTCGAAGTCAAGGGCGCCCGCGCTCTTGCTGCGGCCTGTGTCTACCCCGTAAGCGAGGGCATGGAGGTTATGACCAACACCCCGGCACTGCGCAAAGCGCGCAAACTGACTTTGGAGCTTATTCTTTCCAACCACCGCACCGACTGCTTGTCCTGCGCGCGCAGCACCGACTGCGAACTGCAGAACCTCTGCCGCGAGTACGGCGTAGATATGTACAAGTTCGGCAACTCCGAGCTTGAGCCGCAAATAGAGTGTTCCACTCCCCATCTGGTGCGCGACAATTCCAAGTGCATCCTTTGCCGCCGCTGCGTTGCAGTGTGCAGCAAGAACCAGCACGTCGGCGTTATCGGCATGGCCGAGCGCGGCTTCCGCACTCACGTCGCCTCGCCGTTCGACATGCCCTTGGGCAGCACCGCGTGTGTCAACTGCGGCCAGTGCATCTCCGTGTGCCCGACCGGCGCGCTGACTGAAGTCGACGACACGGAAAAAGTTTGGAACGCACTTGCCGACACTGAAAAGCACGTCGTTATTGCGCCGGCGCCGTCGGTACGCGCGCAGCTGGGCGAATGCTTCGGTCTGCCTGTAGGCACCAACGTCGAGGGAAAAATGGTCGCAGCGCTGCGCCGCCTGGGCTTTGAAAAAGTCTTTGACGTCGACACTGCCGCCGACGTAACCATTATGGAAGAGGGCACCGAGTTTATCGACCGCCTTACTAACGGCGGCGTGCTTCCCCTGTTCACCTCCTGCTCGCCCGGTTGGGTAAAATTCCTGGAGGAGTATTATCCCGAGTTTATCCCCAACGTCTCCTCTTGCAAGTCGCCGCAGCAGATGTACGGCGCGCTGATGAAAACCTATTACGCCGAAAAAGAGAACATCGACCCCAAAGACCTCTTTGTGGTCAGCGTAATGCCCTGCACCGCGAAAAAGTTTGAAATAGGCCGCAACGACCAGTCGGCGTCGGGCTATCCCGACCTTGACGTCTCGCTGACGACCCGCGAAATTGCCGAAATGATTAAACGCGCCGGCATCGACTTTAATTCCCTGCCCGACGAAGAGTTTGACCCCGCTTTCGGCGTCGCCTCCGGCGCCGGCCACATCTTCGGCGCCACCGGCGGCGTTATGGAAGCCGCGCTGCGCACCGTAGTCGAAGTTGTTACCGGCAAGCCGCTGGAAAAAGTGGAATTCCACGAAGTCCGCGGTGTTGAGGCTATCAAAGAGGCCGAGTACGACGTCGCCGGCAAAAAAGTCCGCGTCGCTGTCACTTCCGGCCTTGAGAACGCCCACAAGCTGCTCGATATGATAAAGAGCGGCGAGAAGACCTACGACTTTGTCGAGGTCATGTGCTGCCCCGGCGGCTGCGTAAACGGCGGCGGCCAGCCCCACCAGCCCGGCTATGTGCGCAACTTTACCGACCTTCGCGCCGAGCGCGCCAAGGCGCTTTACTCCGAGGACGCGGCCATGACTCTGCGCAAGAGCCACGAAAACCCGGTCGTCAAGGAGATCTACAGCAGCTACCTGGAAAAACCGGGCAGCCACAAGGCGCACGAGATACTGCACACCCAATATGTTGCCCGCAGCAAATACAGCGACTGAGCGGTCTGCATCCTTTCCGAATGAATATAGTCCCCGCGGTTACCGCGGGGGCTCTTTTTTATTTGCAAAAGTTTCCCATATGCCGAGACAGACCGCTTTGAGTCGCTGTTTTGACATGCACAACATTTTTGAAGAGCGCGGTTTGCGAAAAATCCATAAAGCCATAGTAAGTGAAAACGCGGTGTTCAACGCGCAAAATACATTTATTTTGGGCCAAAGTCCGCTTTGCTCACAGACGCCCAATTTACTTTTTTGTCTTTGCCGTAACACTTAATCACGCCCGCATTGCAGGCGGTTTTTGCAGTCCCGCCTCGCGAGCGGTCTAAGCTAAAACACAAAAAAGCCGCGCCCGAAACGGGCGCGGCTTTCACAAAACCAATTTACTTTCGCAGCGGCAAGCCTCAGTCCTCGTCGTGCATGGGTTCTGTGGGCTTAATTATATCTTTGTGCTTGGCGTAATATAAATACGCGCCGCCGAGAATAATTACGCAGATAAGCAGGTAGTACGGGAACAGCGGCATGGAAACGCTGCCGGAAACTATGACCAGCGCACCGACTATCGCCAGTATTGGCGCAACTATGCCGTAAAACTTGTTCTTTATTTCACCCTTGACGCCCATGCGAATAACCGCGACGTAAAGGATAATATACAGTACGTAGCTCATGCCAATGGCAATTTCGGAAACGTCGCCGGACAGCCCGCCGCCCAGCCAGAAATGGTTGACCACTAGCCAGACCAGCGACAGCGCAAAGGTGAACAGCGCCGAATTTACCGGCATTCCGCCGAATTTATCGTTCGTTTTAGCAAGCTGCTTGTTGGCGAACGGCATCATGTTGCGCAGCGCCAGCGAATAGGGCATGCGGATAATGCCGAGCACCACGCCGTTTACCGTGCCGAGTACCGAGATGACTATCATCACCAGCACTATCTTGGCGGCGACCGGTCCAAACAGCTGCTGCGCCACCGCGTAGGGCGCCTCGTTGCCGAGAGCCATGACCTGTTCGGGTCCGAGATAAGCGCTGATGCCGACAAAGTAGGCGACGTACAACACCAGTATTATCAGCGGCGCCACCATCAGCGCCAGCGGCAGGTTGCGCTTGCTGTTGCGGATTTCGTGACAGATTGAAGTCGAAATTATCCAGCCGTCAAAAGAAAAGGCCAGCGGCGCAAACGCCGCGAGTATGCCGACGCCCATGGCGCCGCCGAAGGCGGCCGAGCTGTCCGCCACAACCTCGCCGGTGTCGCCGAAAATAAGCCCGCAGACCGCCAGCACCAGCAGCGGAATAAGCTTAATAAACATCGTGGCGTTTTGCAGCGTCCCGCCGAGCTTTGCCGACAGCGCGTTAAAAAAGAACAGCGCGACGATTATTACAAAGCCGATAACTGAACAGGTCAGTACCGTGGTCTGCCAGCCGAACAATTGGCAGACGAAAGTGCCGCAGACCCAGGACAGTATGGCCGTCAGCGACGGCATATACAAGAACGTCTCGAACCAGCCGAACATGCAAGAGGTTCCCATACCGACGAAATCCTCGGCATAGGTGACAACTCCGCCGGGCTTGTCCGTGCGCGTGGCCAACTGGGCAATAGTCATTGCGCCGAACACGACGGCGACAGCAGCGACGCACCAGAGAATAACTCCCACCAGCACGTTGCCGTTAGCGTAGGCCAAAATGTCGTCCGACTTGAAAAATATGCCGGAGCCGATAATGATTCCGGTGATCATGGTAATTGCCGTGATCAGGCCGTAAGTACGCCTTTTCATATAGTTCCCCTTTGACAATATTTTTTCTTATTCTATTATGTGGTGGCTCTTTTGTCAAACAACTTTGTGCGTTTTGTCAAAAAAATAAAAGCGGACACTCGTCCGCCTTTAATGAACAGTTCGGAGCGCTCTAGCCGGTTCTCAGCCGCGGTCTTTTTCATTGCCGACAAAGGCTTTAATTTTTTCAAAAGTCTCGTCGCTGACGTCGTGCTCAATCAAGCAGGCGTCCGTCTCGGCAGTCTCGGCGCTGACACCCATCTTCCGCAGCATAAGGGTGATTATTTTGTGACGCTCCAGTACCTGCTCCGCGCGGGTACGCCCGGCCGACGTAAGGCAGATTGCGCCGCTGTCGTCCTTACTTATTAGTTCCCGTTCTATCAACAGCGACATGGCGCGGGAAATGCTCGGCTTGGAATACCCCAAAAGCCGCGCCACATCCACCGAGCGAACCGACTCGTGCTGCTGCGCCAGCATCAGTATCGCCTCAAGATAATTTTCGCCCGATTCTTTAATTTCCAATCCAGCCGCCTCCTTCTCTTTGTTTTGTTATTTATTCTACCACAGCGCCGCATTTTTTCAAAGACTCTTGACAAAACGTGCCGGCGGTGTCAAACTAAATAAGTTAGCTGTCGCTAACTTATTCTTTATTCTGAGGTTACGAATGCTGCACATCATTCTCGTTTCCACCATCGCCGGCGTAGTCGGCACCGGCATAGGCGGTCTTGCCGGACTAATTTTCGGCCGCAGCAGCAACAACGTCGTCAGCTATCTGCTGGCATTTGCCGGCGGCGTCATGCTCAGCATAGTGTTTTTTGACCTTGTGCCAGAGGCGATGCGCCTTTCCGGTCCGATTCCGGTCTCGGTGTGCGTGCTCGTGGGAGTTTTCGTAGTCTGGCTGCTTAACTTTGCCATTGACCGCTTTACTCATTCCGGCGACATCCATGTGCAGCCGCAGGACATGTATCACCAAGGCGGGATTATAGCCAAAAGCGAGGGCTGCGAACTTTGTCCGGAAAATAAAAAGCAAAAACTCCGCTGCTCTATGCTCAATTCCGGCATACTTATGTTCGCCGTAATCGCGCTGCACAATTTTCCGGAAGGCCTTGCCATAGGCAGCAGCGGCGCGCACAGCGAAACAATGGGTCTCATGCTCGGGCTGCTCATTGCGCTGCACAACATTCCCGAGGGCATAAGCATTGCCGTGCCGCTAATTGAGGGCGGCATGAACAAATACAAAGCTGTATTGCTGACCGCGCTCAGCGGCGCGCCGACACTGCTCGGCGGTCTTACCGGCATGCTTATCGGCGGCATAAACGACCACTTTGTCGCCTACTCGCTGGCAGTTGCCGGCGGCGCCATGCTGTACGTCACCTTCTGCGAAATACTGCCGCAGGTCACAATGCTTAACCGCAGCCGCCGCCCGGCGGTTTTTTCGGTCGTCGGCGTGCTGGTTGGTATGATAATGGTGAACGTTCTTTCCGCGTGCTGAAACAGCACCCGGCAACACGGCCGCTTTCGCGCGTGTAATGTCCGCCGCTTATATGTCGTCTTCGCTGTGGTAATCGACGTCGTCCATGTCTGCGGGGTCTTCGCTGAAGTCCCAGGAATCGTTCTCACTGTTTCGAAAAAGCTCAGTCTCCTGCGCGTCCATTCCGAAATCGCCCGCTGTGTATCCAGACCTTAATCTGGCGTTCTCGCTGTCTCGGATGCTGCCGAACAACTTGTCAAGCAGTCCCATAATTATCCCCCTCAGCAAGCTGTTAATTTATTATATAACGTTCACTGTAATTTTCCAACAGATACCGCGCACAGTCTTTGGCGCGCGGTGCAAACCGACGGCTTTTTGCCGTTTCTCTTGTCTTTCTCGTTTGCGCGGCAATATTCGGCCAAAATACAGCTGCAACAGAACTTTAACGACCAAGCGCGGCGACCGCAGGAATGCGGCCGCCGCGCTTTATTGCTTTAGAACTTTGCTCACAGTATAAATTGCCGCCTTACACTGCCGAGGAACGGGCGCGGCGCAGCCTTACCGGACGACGCGCTTGTGTTCAACCATCCAGTCGTAGGTGTCCTTCATAGTCACGCGCATGTCACGCGGCGCGTAGCCGAGCTCTTTTGTCGCCCGCGCGTGGGTGAAATTCGCGTTGCTTGTCAGTGTGTACAGCGAGTAGGGCGTAAACAGCGGCGGCTGGCGCAGTATTTTATAGTACACCTCTGCCAAAGGCGCCGTCGCCTTGGCTATCCACATCGGCAATTTGAATTTTATCTTTCTCTTGCCTGTGGCCTCGTGGAGAATGTTTAGCAGTTCTATGACCGAGACATAGCGGTTGGAAAGAATATAGCAGCGGCCGCGCGCGCCCTTTTCCGCCGCCGCAAGAATACCGGCGACGACGTCGCGAATATCGACGAAATCGTAACCGCCGTCAATGCACACTCCCAGGCGTCCCTCCACATAATCCTTAACCATTTGGGTTATATGGCCGTGACCGTAGTCGCCGGGGCCGACAATCCCCGATGGGTGCACTACGCTGGCGTCAAGACCGCGCGCAGCGGCGTCCAGTACCAGCTGTGTCGCCGCAGATTTTGTCTTGGCATAAAGACCGTGGACGTCGTCGGGCGAAAAGCGGTCGATTTCGCTTATCTGCCGCCCGTCGGGCAATTCGGGAATGGCGTGCACCGAACTCGTATAGACAAGCTTGCTTACCTTGTACCGCTCGCACATCTCAATAATATTTGCCGTTCCGGTCACGTTGACGTCCCAGACACGGTGGTCGTATTTTGAGGCTATAGAAACTATGCCGGCGGTGTGAATGACTACCAGCCTGCGGCCCTTGTCGTCGGTAAAAAACGGCTCCAGCGTGGCCTTGTCGCAAATATCGCCCCGCACCGTCTCAAAACGGGGGTTGACAATGTCCATACTCTTTTCCGCCGGCAATATCAGTCCGCGTACCTGCGCGCCGCGCGCAAGCAGCTCGCGCACCAGAGTATTGCCCACATGACCGGCGGCGCCGGTAATCAGATACAGTTTATTTTCCACAATGCATCACTCCGTTTTGCGGAATAACCCGCATTTACTAATCACTGATATTAGTCTATCACACGAATTTAACGTTTTTTATGAACAATATTTGACGTTTTTGACTAACTAAACAATTGCCGCCCAACTGTCAATTATCCCGCACTCTGCAACCACTTTTTAAGATAATTTTCAGCTTGCGCACTTATTATTTTGATGACAGCATCGTCATATTGCTGTTTAATACAAATCGGGAGGTCATGTATAATGGCAAAGAAAAGCACCGACACGCAAAGTACCACAAAGGAAAAACTGACGCCGCCGGAACCGCCTAAAGACGAAAACGGCAACCCGCTGCCGCCGCCCGACAAGAACGGCGAGCGCCCCGAGCCGCCAAAGGACAAAGACGGCAACCCGTTGCCGCCGCCCGACAAGGACGGCGAGCGCCCCGAGCCGCCAAAGGACAAGGACGGCAACCCGCTGCCGCCGCCCGACAAAGACGAGGAAACAAAAAAAGCTCAAAACAGCGGCAACAGCGTGGCGAAATAAGCCACCCTTTCAAATTCATAAAAACCGGCCTCTTCCCTTGGGAAAGAGGCCGGTTTTCTGCGCGTCGCCGCCTGAGAGCGGCAACCGGTATTCGGTTTTCAGCAGCTGAACATCAGCTTGCCGTAGGTCGGGAACGGCCAGTATTTTTCGGCGGTAACCGTCTCCAGCTCGTCGGCAACCGCGCGCAGCTCGCGCATAGCAGCCAAAATATTGTCGCGGGTAAACGCGGCAAGCTCCGCTGTGTCTTTGCAGTCGTGGCTGGCAATAAGCACCGCGTCGAGCGCGTCGGTACGGTCCGAAAAACTGGCGCACAGCCGCGAAAGCTTGTCGCAAAGCGAGTACTCCGCGTCTTTGGCGACGTCCATGCCGACAGCTTTTTTGGCGGCAAGCGTTTCGGCAAGGTCTTTGATGTAACCCACGACAGCCGGGATTATCTGCTGTTTGGCCATTTCCAGCATGCACAGCGCTTCAATATTGATTATTTTGCAGTAATTATCCAGCTGAATCTCGTAACGCGAGTGCAGCTCACTTTCAGTGAATATTGAGTCGCGCGCAAACAGTTCGACGTTCTTTTTGTCCATAAGATGCGGCAGGGCGTCCACGACTGTCGGCAGGTTGGGCAAACCGCGCCGCTGCGCCTCGTCGCGCCATTCCTGCGAGTAGTTGTTGCCGTTGAACAGTATGCGCTCGTGTGCGCGCATGGTATCGCGAATTATTGCCTCTATTTCGGCGTCGGCGTCAGCAGCGCTGTCCAATCTGTCTGCAAAGCCGCGCAGGGTGTCGCCGGTAATGGTGTTTATCACCATATTGATGTCGGCTATGGACGCCGCAGAGCCCGGCATGCGGAACTCAAATTTGTTGCCGGTAAAGGCCACAGGCGAGGTGCGGTTGCGGTCGGTGGTGTCGCGGCGGAAGTCCGGCAGCACCGAAACGCCGGTATTCATGCGCGCCGAGGCAACGGGGTCATAGTGCTCGCCTTTTTCTATTGCCGACAGTATAGAGCTGAGCTGGTCGCCGATATACATTGAGATTATTGCCGGCGGCGCCTCGCTCGCGCCCAGACGGTGGTCACACCCGGCGCTGGCAACGGAAATTCGCAGCAAGTCGGCGTAGTCGTCAACCGCGGCAATAACGGCGCTTAAGAACAGCAGGAAACAGCGGTTCTCCTCGGGATGCCGGCCCGGGTCAAGCAGGTTGACGCCGGTGTCGGTGCACAGCGACCAGTTGTTGTGTTTGCCGCTGCCGTTAACGCCGGCAAAGGGTTTTTCGTGCAGCAAGCAGGTCATTCCCAACTGCTCGGCGGTCTTTTTCATTATCTCCATCGTCAGCTGGTTGTGGTCCGTAGCGATGTTGGCGGTGGTAAAAATGGGTGCCAGCTCGTGCTGAGAGGGCGCGACCTCGTTGTGCTCGGTCTTGGCGTAGATACCCAGCTTCCAAAGCTCTATGTTGAGCGCCCGCATGAACTCCATTACCCGCGGGCGGATGGCGCCGAAATAGTGGTCCTCAAGCTCCTGACCCTTGGGCGACTTGGCGCCGAACAGCGTGCGGCCGCAAAAACAAATGTCCTTGCGCTCGTCCGCCAGCTTTTTGTCTATGAGAAAATATTCCTGCTCCACGCCGACTGAGGCGGAAACGTGTGTGACGTCGTCCACGCCGAAATAGTGCAGCACACGGCGGCTCTGCTCGCTGAGCAGTTCCATTGAGCGCAGCAGCGGCGTCTTTTTGTCCAATACCTCGCCGCCGTACGAGCAAAATGCGGTGGGAATGCACAGTGAGTCATCCTTAATAAAAGCGAAGGAGGTCGGGTCCCAGGCGGTGTAGCCGCGCGCTTCAAAGGTGGCGCGCAGCCCGCCGGAGGGGAACGAGGACGCGTCGGGCTCGCCGCGTATCAGTTCCTTGCCGGAAAATTCCATTACGGCGCGGCCGTTGTCCTTGGCGCCAATAAAACTGTCGTGCTTCTCGGCGGTTATGCCGGTAAGCGGCTGAAACCAGTGAGTAAAGTGCGTGGCGCCCTTCTCTATCGCCCAGTCCTTCATTGCGGCGGCGACAATATTTGCCACGTTGCGGTCGAGTTCGCTGCCCTCTTCTATAGTCTTGTGCAGGCTTCTGTAGGTCTCTTTCGGCAGGCGGTCGCGCATAACGTCGTCGTTAAAAACCATACTGCCGAACATTTCGGGTATCTTATCCATATTATCTATATCTCTCATTTTCTATATTTTTTTGACGCGGCAATATTGCCGCCGGAGCTTTGCAGGTTGCCGCAACGCTGTCGGAACGCGACGCGAAAGTCGCGAATCGTCTGGTATTTGTTTGTAGCCATCTGCCGCTCACCCTTTCCAATATAAAAAATGAGACGCCGCGGGCAGATTGCCCACAGCGTCATTGCTGAATACTTCGTGATTATAAACCTCACGGCGGCCGCTGTCAATATGATTTTGCAGCCGGAGCGTTCCAAAATTTGCCCCCGCCACAACGCAAAAAAATATTAAATCTGCCCAAACACACCGAGCGCGCATATTTTTTGTTGACAAGCGAAAACGCCGCTTGTATTATTAAAACAGTAATATTTTAGAAGCACAAACGTCCCCGCCGGACGCGTTTTTTTATTACGGGGACCGCAGGTGCAAACTGTTAGGAGTCGACTATGTCGCGCGGCGCTCAAAACAAAATCCACAGTGCAACCGTAATTCGGCGCATCGTTCGCTGGCCCCGCCGCACGGCGCCTTGTTTCGTCACCTCTTTTTAATTCCTTACCGTACTGCCCCTTTCGGCAGGCGGTATTTTTCTTTTGTGCAAAAAAGGAGCGCAGCCATGGGCGAAAACAAAAAAACATTCGGCTTCACCGTTTTGGCTGTGTGCTGTGACGGCAGCGCTGCCGCCGCTGTGAGCGCGGCAGCCGAAGACGCCGGCGCCGTGCGCTGCGACGTCGTAAAGGACTGCGCCGCCGCCCGCGCGCTTTTTGACTCGCGCGGCTGCGACTTGTTGGTGATTGACGACGCCGACCGGCAGCTGAGCTGCGATTTTGCCCGCACACTGTGCGAGGCAGGCGAATGTGAGCTGCTGCTTTTAGCTGCCCCGGCGACCGCCGCGGCGCTGCGGCGCACTCTTGCCGGCAGCGGCGCGCTGGTGCTGTGCCGGCCACCCAGCGACGAGCTGCTCTGCGAGGCCATACGCCTTTGCTTCGCCAATCGCGCCAAAATGACCGGCCTGCAGTGCGAAAACCGCCGCCTGCAATTAAAAATAGAGGAATTGCGGCTGGTCGACCGCGCCAAATGGGCGCTGGTCGAGTACCTTAAAATGAGCGAGGCAGACGCTCACCGCTATATTGAAAAACAGGCGATGGACCTGCGTGTCAGTCGTGCCGTCGTCGCCAATAACATATTAAAAACTTACACGGAATAGGAAATGCTATGGAAAACCAGACCATACTTGTGCTCGATTTCGGCGGGCAATACAAAGAGCTAATTGCCCGGCGGGTACGCGAGTGCGGCGTATATTCGGAAATAATGCCCGGCACCGCGCCGGTAGCGGACATTGCCGCCAAAAAGCCCATTGGGCTCATTCTCACCGGCGGGCCCAACAGCGTTTGGGCGCCCGGAGCGCCGCTGTGCGGCAGCGAGCTTTTTGAGCTCGGCGTGCCGGTGCTCGGCATCTGCTACGGCTTTCAGATGATGTGTCACCTGCTCGGCGGGCGCGTGAGCGGCGGCGGCGTTTCGGAATACGGCGTCACCGACTGCGAGCTTACCGCCGAAAGCAAACTGTGGCGCGGCCTCGACACCAAGCAGCAGGTACTTATGAGCCACACCGACCGCGTCACGCAGCTGCCCGCCGACTTTGTCTGCACCGCCGCTACTGCCGAGTGTCCCATTGCCGCGGCACAAAACACCGCGCGCCGGCTTTACGGCGTGCAGTTTCATCCCGAAGTCGTCCACACCGCCCACGGTCGCGAAATAATTCAAAATTTTCTCAGCGAGGTGTGCGGCGCGCTCGGCGACTACCGCATCAGCGACTACATCGACACTACCGTTACCGCTATTCGCGCTAAGGTCGGCTCGCGCCGGGTCGTGCTCGCGCTCAGCGGCGGGGTTGACTCCTCGGTCTGCGCGGCGCTGCTCGCGCGCGCTGTGCCCGACCAGCTCGTCTGCATTTTTGTCGACCACGGCTTTATGCGCCAGGGTGAGCCGCAGCAAATTGAGGACACCTTTCGCACGCGCTGCGCCCACTTCATTCGCGTCGACGCCGCAGAGCGCTTTCTCGAACGTCTTGCTGGCGTCAGCGAGCCGGAGCAAAAGCGCAAGCTGATAGGCGCGGAATTTATTCGCGTTTTCGAACAGCAGTCGCGGGCGCTGGGCGACGGCGAAAAGTTTCTCGCTCAGGGCACTATCTACCCCGATATTATTGAGTCCGGCAACGGCACCGCCGCGACAATAAAAAGCCACCATAACGTCGGCGGATTGCCTGCCGACATAGATTTTGTCGGTTTGGTCGAACCGCTGCGAAACCTGTTTAAGGACGAGGTCCGCGAGGTCGGCCGCCGACTCGGCTTGCCCGACGCGCTCACACAGCGCCAGCCCTTCCCCGGGCCCGGGCTCGCAATTAGGGTTATTGGCGAGGTCACGCGCGACAAGCTGGAACTGCTGCGCGCTGCCGACGCCATAGTGCGCGACGAAATAGCGAGCAGCGGCGAGCCGGCCAGCCAGTACTTTGCCGTGCTCACTGACCTGCGCTCGGTCGGCGTAATGGGCGACGGACGCACCTACGACTATACCGTTGCCGTACGCGCCGTCGTCACCGGCGACTTCATGACGGCCGAGTATGCGCCGCTGTCGCACACGCTGCTCGCGCGCATCTCGCGGCGCACAACCAACGAGGTCAAGGGCGTAAACCGCGTCGTCTACGACATCACCGACAAGCCGCCGGCGACAATAGAGTGGGAGTGAGACATTTTTCGCAATATCTGATACAATTGTTAATTAACTGTTATACAGCCAATTTATATATTTGAACACGGTTGCCAGCAGACTCAGACTTTGAAAAATATTTTCAAAGCAGAGTTGCCAAAAAGCGGGTGTTCTCAATAAAGTTTTTC
Organism: uncultured Faecalibacterium sp.; assembly: GCA_964478515.1. Taxonomy (GTDB): domain Bacteria; phylum Bacillota; class Clostridia; order Oscillospirales; family Ruminococcaceae; genus HGM13233. The sequence goes on from CAYZIL010000001.1 coordinate 119,783, forward strand.
TCGGCTCTGTACAGAAAACCGAATTGCAGGTGCGATAATGTCAAATAGTTTTTGGATACTTTCTGAAAAAACAACAACCTTTGCTGACAGTCGTCAGAAACGCACACGATATGCACAAGATGTCCCACTGAAACCGTTCGTGAAATGGGCCGGTGGAAAAGGTCAGCTCCTAAAGGAAATTGAAAAATATTATCCTTTTTCGGATAGCAGGATAACAAAATATGCCGAGCCATTTGTCGGCGGCGGTGCCGTTATGTTTGATGTTTTGAGCAAATATGACATTGAAGAAGTATATATCTGTGATATAAACGCTGAGCTTATAAATGCCTATCAAATTATCCGTGATGATATAGATGACCTTGTGCAATTGCTTTTGGATATGCAAGGCAACTATATTCCTATGAACACTGAACATCGCAAGGCGTATTACTTAAAACAAAGAGAACGCTTCAACGAAATAAAAATTAATGGCGATGAGTCGATTAATATTGAAAAAGCAGCGTTGATGATTTTTTTAAACAAAACCTGCTTTAACGGACTTTATCGAGTTAACAAAAAAGGTCTATTTAATGTTCCGAAGGGTACATATATGAAACCGATAATTTGTGCTGAAGATAATTTACGTGCAGTTTCCAAAAGGCTTCAACGTGTTCAAATAGTTTGTGGGGATTACAGAACAGCAGAGAGTTTTATTGATACACACACCTTTGTATACTTTGACCCTCCATACAGACCGATTACCAATACAGCAAGTTTTACGGCATATACTGAAAAACTATTCAACGATGAAGAACAAATTGAACTTGCGAAATTCGTTCAGGCAATGAATGAAAAGGGTGCCAAAGTAGTTGTTAGAAATTTAAGAGGGGCATGAAATAGAATGAAAAACAAGAAATTTGAAATTACTATTGAAGAAACAGTATCAGACACCTTTACTGTAATTGCTGAAAATGCCAAAGAGGCCATGAAGATTGCAGTAGATAAATATAATACTTCTGAATTTGTTCTTGAACCTGGATTCTTAGTTGCAAAACAAATGGCAATTACAAGTCTTAACCATGAGGAAATGGAATGGATAGAGTTTTGATGAATTTTAGATTTGACGAAAGCATTGCAGCGAAATACAAGAGTAATTCACAAAAAATCAGAATAATGAGTGAAAATTGGGTTGAAAATAATATGTACTGCCCTGTATGCGGTAATCCTAAAATAACTAATTTGGAAAACAATATGCCTGTGGCTGATTTTCAATGCGACTATTGCGGAGAGATTTTTGAATTGAAAAGTAAGTGTGGGAAAATCGGAAGAACAATAGCGGATGGTGCTTATGATACTATGATAAATAGGATTACAAGCATTAGCAATCCGGATTTGTTTGTAATGCAATATTCAAACGATTTGCAAGTCATGGAATTATCGATCGTTCCCAAGTTTTTTTCACTCCGGCGGTTATTGAAAAAAGAAAGCCCCTCTCACCATCGGCACGACGAGCAGGCTGGGTTGGATGTAATATAATTTATTCCGACATTCCACAACAAGGTCGCATTTCGATTATCAATAAGCAAATATTTTGCAATAAAAAAGAGGTCATTAATTCTTATAAACACGCAGTAACACTAAAAACAAATAGCATTGAAAACAGGGGTTGGCTTTTTGACGTTCTGAATTGCATTAACAACCTCAATCAAACTGAATTTTGCCTTGTTGATATTTATCGCTATACTGAAGTATTACGAAGTAAACATATAGACAACCATAATATTGAAGCGAAAATCAGACAACAGCTGCAATTACTGCGAGATAAAGGCTATATTGAATTTGTTGAAAGAGGAAAATATCGTAAAATAATATAAATATTGTATTTAAAGCGTGGTGATCCACTTTTGCAGATATGAATATACTGTTTAGCTTAGCACGAGGGTGCTGATGGCAAAGTATATCTTCATAAAGGTGATGCCCGAAATCTCAATTTTGTACCAGATGAAAGTATTGATTTAATCTGTACACATCCCCCGTATTCTAACATAATTGCTTACAGCGAGGACATAGATGAAGACTTATCGCATCTAAAAGTACCCGAATTCCTTGAAGAAATGAAAAAGGTAGCTGCAGAGAGCTACCGTGTTTTAAAAAAGGACAAGTTCTGTGCGATACTTATGGGCGATACACGTCAAAAAGGTCATATGATACCGATGTCTTTTGAGGTTATGCAGATATTCCAAGGCTCCGGTTTCAAGTTAAAAGAGCTTATTATTAAAGAACAGCACAACTGCAAGGCAACAGGCTACTGGAAAACAAACAGTGTGAAATACAATTTCTTGCTTATTGCGCACGAGTATTTATTTGTGTTTAGAAAGTAAAAAAGCATAGACGATGACGGCGGTGTTTTGGCTCTACAGCAAAACGACCGTCTCGCTTAGCTTAATTTTTCTCAGGAGGAACCCGCTATGTTATTCGGAAACTGGTCCTTCGCCGCCGACGCCGCGGCGGCTGTCGCCGCAGTGCGCGACCCGGCAAATTTTCACTGGTCAGTTTTGACGCTGTTCGCCATCGTTATGATAATCTACAGCAACGAAATCAAGGCCAAAAATTTTCGCGCCGTGGCGTCCGCGCTCGGTCTGTACAGTATCCACTGGCTGTACGAGATTGCGAACGCGCTCATCTGCCATTTTACCGGCTACGCGCTGTGGACTGTTTCGCCCGAGAGCACGAGTTTCATTTTGCTCATCGGCGTCAGCGTGGAGCTGTCCTTAATGTTTTCCATTGCCGGCTTCACCTGCAAGCTGCTGCCCGAGGACAAGAACATGAAAATACTCGGCATCAACAACCGCTGGTTCATGGGCATTGCGTTTGCGTTCTTCTGCTCGGTGTTCGAGATATTCCTCGCCTGGACGCCCGCGTTCATTTGGGTCTATCCCTGGTGGGGCGCACTGCCCGTTTTCATCACAACCTACATCCCGTTCTTTGTCGGTGCGTATCTTATCTATGACCTGGAACCAAAAAAACAGTGGCGGGTCGTCGGCACGCTTGTGGCGCTCAACGTCGTCCTGCTCGCGGTCCTGGTGCCGCTGGGCATTATATAAAAACGGTTTCACGTTTGCGGAAAATTTTTCTTTGAAGAACGTCTTTTTCTGCGGCATTTATTGTCGGTCGGCAGACGGCTGGTACATATTTTTCGCAAAAGATATATTATTTCTATTTCATTTGCAAAACAGAAAGGGCTAACGGAATGAACCAAGACTGCATACTGGTGCTGGATCTCGGCAGCGAAAACAATGCGGCGCTGGCGCGTGAGATCCGCGCTTTGGGGGTCTACAGTGAAATAGCGCCCCACGACATCACCGCCGCGGCGCTGGCGGCAATACCCAATGTTAAGGGCATAATTCTCAACGGCGGACCCAACCGCGTTGTCGACGGAGTCGAAATAGACGCCGGCGCCGCCGTGTACGGCAGCGGCCTGCCGCTGTTACCTGTCGACCACAAGGGCGCCGCGCCCTGGCCAGACGCCGACGACGCTAGGCAGACCATACTCGCCGAGTTCGTCTGCGGCAAATGCGCGGCGCGCAAAAACTGGAACACCGAAAACTTTATTGACGACCAGGTAGAGCTCATTCGCCGTCAGGTCGGCGACGGCAAGGTGCTGCTGGCACTGTCGGGCGGCGTCGACAGCTCGGTAGTCGCAGCGCTGCTCATTCGCGCCGTCGGCGAGCGGCTGAACTGCGTGCACGTCAACCACGGATTGCTGCGCAAGGGCGAACCCGAGCAGGTCGTCAGCGTGTTCCGCGAGCAGCTCGGCGCGAACCTCGTTTATGTCGACGCCGTCGACCGGTTTTTGGACAAGCTTGCCGGCGTCAGCGACCCGGAGAGCAAGCGAAAAATAATCGGCGCGGAATTCATTCGCGTGTTTGAAGAAGAGGCCCGCAAGCTGGACGGCATCCGCTTTCTCGCCCAGGGGACTATTTACCCCGACATAATAGAAAGCGGCACCAAGACGCAGAAAAGCATAAAGAGCCACCACAATGTCGGCGGGCTGCCGCCCGACTTGAATTTTGAGCTGGTGGAGCCGCTGAAAATGCTGTTCAAGGACGAGGTGCGCGCCGTCGGCGCCGCGCTGGGACTGCCGGAAAGCATGGTGCAGCGTCAGCCCTTCCCCGGCCCGGGACTCGGCGTGCGCTGCGTCGGCGCTATCACCCGCGACCGGCTTGAGGCCGTGCGCGAGAGCGACGCAATACTGCGCGAGGAATTTGCCAAAGCGGGACTCGACAAAAAAGTCTGGCAGTATTTCACCGTCGTTCCCGATTTTCGCTCTACCGGCGTGCGTGACAACAAGCGCAGCTTCGAATGGCCGGTCGTCGTTCGCGCCGTCAACACCGTGGACGCCATGACCGCCGAGGTCGCAGAGCTTCCCTGGCCGCTGATGAACGAACTTGCCCGGCGCATTCCCGCCGAGGTCGCCGGCGTCAACCGCGTACTTTTCGACCTCACACCCAAGCCCACCGGCACTATAGAGTGGGAATAAACAAACCGCCCCGAACCCGTTGGCCTTAATTCATCGCTGCGAA
>CAYZIL010000002.1:0-122100 GCA_964478515.1 uncultured Faecalibacterium sp.
ATATTGTCTGCTCCTCCTGCCGGCCGGCGCGCTTGCCGGTCGTTTTCGGTAATTTACGCTCAAATTATATCACGGCCGCCGGCAGACTGTCGACCCGACGCTGCATGCCGCCGACCTTTTCGGCGCTTTGCCACACCTATACACATATAATAATACGCCGGGCCCAGCGGGTCAATCCGCTGTAAGCCCGGCGCAAATGCCGAAATTTTATTGTTCGTTTTTCAGGTTGCGGCGTTTTATGAACATCATCACTGCAAATAGCATTGCCGCACACAGCAACAGCGCCACAGGCCAGTTGTCGGTAAGGCCGACAATAACATAGCCGATAACACACGCCCCCGCCGTCAGCAGTGCGTAGGGCAGCTGCGACATAACGTGGTCGAGATGTATGCAGCCCGCACCCGCTGAGGACATTATCGTGGTGTCGGCCAGCGGTGAGCAGTGGTCGCCGAAAACCGAGCCGGCCAGCGTCGCGCCGATAACCGCGAATATGTAACTGGGGTCGACCGCCGTGCACACGGCAATGGAAGTCGGCAGCATTATTGCCATCGTACCCCAGGAAACGCCGGTGGTAAAGGCGATAAAGGCCGAAAGGACGAAAATCATAACCGGCAGCAGCCAGCCCGGCAGCGCGCCGCGCGCAAGTTCCGCCACATAGTTACCGGTGTTAAGGCAACCCTCGCCGAGCACATTGCCCATAGTCCACGCCAGTATCAGCAGCAGCACCGGACCCACCATCATTTTCATTCCCTGAATAAAGGCGTCGAGAAACTGCCTAATACTCAGCAGCCCGCGCGGCACAAAAAGCACCAGCGAGAACAGCACTGTGCCTATGCCTGCATAAACCAGCGCCAGCGAGGAGTCGCAGTTGCCCAGCGCCTCGGCAAAGGTCATACCGCCTTCGAAAAATCCGCCGGTGTATATCATTGATATTATTGCCAGCGCAACGAGCACGACAATAGAAGAAATAAGGTCCCAAACCGACGCCTTGTCAGAAATTTTCAGCGAGGCTAAATCGCCGCGCATCGACTCGTCGACGTTGACCGACTCGGTGCCGTGTTCGCGCGCCTGGTCCTCGAATTTTTTCATCAGGCCGAAATCGGCGCCGGTAAGGCTTACCAGCACCACCATAAACAGCGTCAGCCACGCATAGAAATTATAGGGTACCGACGCCAAAAATGCCGCCAGTCCCTGCGTCTCGTAACCGCACTGGCGCAAGGTCGGGTCAATCATGGAAATTACCGTCGCCACCCAGCTCGACACCGGAAACAGCACCGTTACCGGCGCTGCCGTCGCGTCAATAATATAGGCAAGTTTGGCGCGGGAAATATTGTAGCGGTCGGTTATCGGGCCCATGACGCTGCCGACTGTCAGCGCGTTGAAATAGTCGTCAATAAAAATAACTACGCCCAGCGCGAAGGTAGACATCTGTGCGCCGCGTTTTGTCTTAATTTTGTTTGACGCCCAGCGCGCAAAAGCGCGCGACCCGCCCGCGCAAGTCAGTATTGCGACCAGACCTCCTAAAATCGACAGAAAAAAAAGCAAGGACAAATTCTCGCGCGTTCCGGCGGCATTCAACATAGAATTTATTGTCTCGCTTATAGGCCCCATGATGCGGCTTTTTACCGCCAGTGTCGACCATATCTCTGCCGGCGCAAAATTGACGTAAATTATGTAACCGGAAAGTACGCCGAGTATCAGCGAGCTGTACACCTCTTTCGTCGTGATAGCAAGTGTAATGGCAATCAGCGGCGGGATTAGCGACAACCAACCGTACGCATGTTCAACAGACATTATCATCCTCCTTAATTACGTACCTGCCGGTTTAGCCGACGGCTGTATTCGCCAATATTATAGCACAATTATCGCTAAATTAAAAGCTTATTTTTTGTTTTTTTAGATAAAACAGGCAATTCTTTCAGCATACCACCCAGCTGTTTACCCATACCGCAACGCTATTGGTCTCGTTAACAAAAAAGGAGCTATCCATGGATATTTTGGTGATAGCTGTCTACTTGGCAGCTCTTGCCGCTGCGGCGCTGCGCGGTGCAAAAAAAGTTCGCACCGTGCAGGATTTTTCGCTCTCAGACCGCAAATACGGCGTTTTTGTCATGACCGCGTCGCTGTCGGCCTCCTTTATAGGCGGCGGCTTCTGCTCGGGCAACGCCGCCGCGGTGGCGGAGTTCGGAATTGGCAACATCGTTGCGCTGTGCGGGTTTTCTTTGGGTATGTTTTTAATAGGACGACTGCTGCTGCCGCGCCTTTGCCCAAAATCTGACGCACACACCGTCGGCGGCCTGCTGGGCGCTGCTTGCGGGCGGCAGGTGCGCACGCTCGGCGGTCTGTTCTCCTTTTTGACCTGCACGGCGGTACTGGGCGCGCAGCTGGCAGCCATAGGCCATCTGTTCGCTGCTCTCGCCGGCATACCGGCAGCACTCGGGGCCGCGCTCGGCTGCGCCGCGGTAATCGCCTATTCCACAGCCGGCGGCATGAAATCGGTAATCAGCGCCGACGCCGTCCAGTTCGTAATTTTGGCCGTCGGCATACCGGCGCTGCTGTTCTTCAGCGTACAAATGGCCGGCGGAGTCGGCAAAATTGCCGAACTGGTGCCGTCTGAGCAGCTGGACATTTTCAACGGCCGCGGCGGCGCAGGACTCGTCTCGCTCTTTTTGACTATGCTCGTCGGCGAGTCGCTCTCGCCCCCGTTCGTGCAGCGGGTAATGATGTGCCGCGACGCCAATACTGCGGCGCGCGCCTGCCGGCTTTCCGGCCTCGTCTCGGTACCTTTTTTTGCCGTCACGGGGCTAATTGGTCTTGTCGGCAGCGTCTGCTTTGCCGGCACTGTGTCCGCCGACGAAATAATGTACCATATGGTGCGCAGCGCCGTTCCGGTCGGCGCGCGCGGGCTCATTATTGCCGCCATGCTCTCGGTAGTAGTCTCCAGCGCCGACGCCTTTCTCAACAGCGGCTGCGTGTCGCTGTGGCAGGATGTAATTCTGCCCCGCTGCCGCACTGCGCCGGACGCGCGCCGCGCGCTTACTGCCGTGCGCTCGCTCAATGTACTTGTCGGCGCCGCCGCCTACGGTGTGGCTATGCTCTTTCCCAGCGTGCTTGACGCGCTCACCTTCGCCTACCGCTTTTGGGCGCCGGTTGTTCTGCCGCCGCTGGCGGCAGCGCTGCTGGGCTGCAAAATGCCCCGACAAGCGGCGCTGCGCGCCATGCTCGCCGGGGCGTCGCTTGCCGCGCTTTTTGCGGTATTGGGCGACCCATTTGGCTGTAAGGGTGTTTTTGCCGGTACGGTACTGAATGCGCTGGTACTTCGCCGGCAGTGCCGTCGGCTCAGCGCCGCAGCGCGGCCTCGGCAGCCTCGGCGACTGCCTCGCTGAAAGTGGGGTGCGCGTGCACGCTTGCGGCAAGCTCGCTTGCCGTCAGCCGCCGCGCTATCGCCAGCGACAGCTCGCCGACAATGTCGGTAGCGCGCTCGCACATCAGCCGCGCGCCGACAAAGCGCATGTCCGCCGCGGCAAATATCAATTTGACAAAGCCGCGCTCGCCGCCGGCTATGACAGTGCGGCCGTTACCGCCCATTGCCGCTTTGCCGCAAACTACGGCAATACCCTGCTCCTTGGCCTGCTGTTCACCGCAGCCGACAAAAGCTATTTCGGGTGAGGTATATATTCCCGCCGGCATCACGCTCAAGTCGCGGCAAGCCGGCAGTCCCGCCATTGCGCACACGGCGTTTATGCCCTGCGCCGCCGCCGCGTGGGCAAGACCGAAGCTGTTTTCGCTCACATCGCCGACCGCCCATATACCGTCGAGACTGGTGCGGCCGTTTTCGTCGACGGTTATTCCCCGTGCGCACCGCGGTGAGTCACCGGTGAACAGTCCGCTGATGTCGGCGCGCCGGCCGGCCGCCACAATTACTGTGTCCGCCGCGGCGCTCAATTGCTGCTGCTTACAGCAGAACTCGACTTTGTCAAAGGCGACGCGCTGCGCTGTCGCGTCGGTGTAAAGCACCGCGCCGCGCTTTTTCAGCAGTGCCGCCGCCGCCTGCGACAGCTCGCGGTCCATTGTCGGCAGCAACCGCGGCGCCGCCTCAATAACTGTAACCCGGCTGCCGACAGCAAGCAGGAATTCCGTGAGCTCAACGCCGATAACGCCGCCGCCGATAACGACTGCGTCCGCCGGAATCTCTTTCGCCGCGGCGACAAAACTGTCGCCGCTGAAAACATTGTCAGCTTCAATTCCCTCTATCGGCGGCAGTGCCGGCACGCTGCCGGTGGCAACAAGTATGTTTTTCGCGCTATATTCTTCCCCGCCGGCGGTGAGCGTCATTTGCCGCGCGTCTATGCTCGCCCGGGCTTTTATCTGCGTTATTCCGGCGCGCGTGAGAAGCGCGTCTATACCGCTGCGCAACTGCGCGACAACCGCGTCGCGGCGGGCAAACAGCGCCGGCGCATTGACCGTCACCTCACCGACGCCGACGCCCAGACTCGCGGCACTGCGCAGCTCCCGCAGCAGTTCCGCCGCGTGCAGCAGCGTCTTTGCCGGCATACAGCCGCGGTTGAGACAAGTGCCGCCAAGCTCGCCGCGCTCGACGACCGCGACGCTCATACCGAGTTCTGCCGCCTTGAGCGCCGCAGAGTATCCTCCCGGCCCGGCGCCGACAACTATCAAATCAAAGCTGTTCATCGTTACCTCCGCTGCCGCCGAAATAGGCGGCTATTTCCCGCAGCATTGTGCGCTTTGCGCCGCTGCACCGCTGCGCCAGCGCCGCGGCCGCAACCGCAAATTCGCGCGCCGTCGCGCGGCAGCCGCGCAGCTGCTGCGCGAGCAGCGGCGGCACCTCGCTTTGCAGCGCGTCACTGAATATTTGTGCGGAACATACCACACCGTTTTCCACCTCGCAGCGCAGCCAGAATTCCCCGCACTGCAAGCGCGTGCGGTATTCCAGCGAAAACGGCTGCTGAGAGCCGTAGCGCCAGTTGTCGGCGGTAAAAAAGCGCTGCCAGCGCGCGCAGCTGTCGCTGTCGACAAGCGCGCCGCCATCTGAAAGCTCACCGCGAAAACAGCGGGAAAATTCTTCTTTGAGCGCCGCGGCGACTCTGTCGACGCCGAGCCCCGGCACAAATTCGCTCAAGCAGCACACTCGTGCCGCCACCGACGCCACCCCGTTGGCGCGCAGTTTGGCAGCTCCGGCGCGCAAATAGCGCGGCACGTCCGCCATCACCGGCGCCACAAGCAGGGTTCCGTGGTGCAGCTTTTTGCCGCCGCTCGAGTAAAAGGCGGCGCCGGAAAATTTGCGTCCTTGCGCCGTCATGTCGTTGCGTCCGGAAAGCTGCGCCGGCACGCCGAGCGCGCACATGGCCGCAAGCACTGTCGCGTTGTTTAGTGCGGTATCGTAGCGCCGCGCGGCAATAAAAGTAAAGTTAAGGTTGCCGGCGTCGTGGTAGACGGCGCCGCCGCCCGAGCGCCGCCGCGCCAGGCGGCCGCCTTCGGACTCCAGCAGCGCTATGTCACACTCGGCAGCCGCGTTCTGGTTGCGGCCGACCACCACAGTGCGCTCGTTGCGCCACAAATACAGCAGCGCGCCGTCGTCCGGCACGGCGTCCAGCAGCGCGCTTTCCAGCGCCTGGTTGTAAAAAGCGTCGAGCGAATTTGATACGAAAAAAAAGTTGCTCATTTTTCCGGCGTCAGCAGTTTTATGGCGTGCGCCGCAAAATAATCGACGTAGGGCTGCGGAATGTCGCTGTTGCTGATGACAACGTCGGCATAGTCGAGCGTTTCGGCGCACAGAAAAGAGCGCTTGTCGAATTTTGTCGCGTCGGCAAGAACTATTATCTCCTTTGTCACCCGGCGAATGGTGCTCATCATCTGCGTCTCGCATTCCAGCGCGTTGCCCCAGGAATAACCATTCATGTCGACGCCGGAAACACTCAAAAAAGCCTGTTCCACCATCACGTCGCCCAGCGCGCGCAAAAACCAGTCGCCGCGCAAAAACATATAGTCGGGACCGCACACGAGATTGCCGCCGGTTATAAGCACTTGAGCGCGGCCGCCGCGCGCCAATATCTGCGCCGCGGCAATGTTGCCGGTGACGACGCTCAGCGGGTGGGCGGCAAATTCCTTTGCGAGCTCGGTACAGGTGTTGCCGGAACTGAGATAGACCCAACCGCCGTCGCGCACATAGCTGCCGGCAAGCGCCGCCAATTCGCGCTTGCGCAAGCGGCGCTCGCCGCTTTCCGGCAGCGTTCCGGACGCCTCGGCCGACTCGCGCAATATGGCGCCGCCGTGGGTGCGGTACAAAAAGCCCTCGTTTTCCAGCGCAATAAGGTCGCTGCGCACCGTAACGCTGGAGACGCCCAGCTCGTGGCTGAGCTCGCTGACCGCCGCTTGCTGGCGACGGCGCAAAATATCGCGTATCTTGATAAGTCGCGAATCTTTGAACATAAAAATACCGTCCGTTTTTTAGTACTTCAATTATCCCTTAATCGCGGCCGCCCGTCAATAGAATATTTAGGTTTTGAAAGCAAATACAAACTTTCGCAATAAAGGGCTGTCGCAGTCTGTTCAACTGCGGCAGCCCTTTGAGTGTATTGTGCCGAAATTCTTCCCGCGCAAATACCGTTTTTGTCGGGTCTACTTCTTTTCGCTGTCGTGAATTGAAATGGAGATGCGCTGCTCGCGCTCACGGTCGTCGGCGTCTACCGTACCTACCGGCTGGGTGTAGACGACATATTCCTCCTCGCCGTCAAGACCGAAAAGCTCGTTGCAGCGCGCGCGGTCGAATGCGCCGACGCCGCAAGTACCCAGCTTCAACGCCTCGGCCGCAAGGTACATGTTCTCGCCGATATGGCCGAGGTCTACAAGGGCGATGCGGTGCGCATATATGCCGTAGCGCCACTCGGCGCGGTAGGGTACCATAGACCAGTAAAATACGACGTCAGCCCTTTGCGCCCACTGCTGCTGTGCCAGCGAGTCCGCTATGCTCTTTTCCACCTGCGGCACCGCGCAAAGAAACTCTATTTCATTAGTTAGCGGCAAGTAGTGGTAGGCGCCGGGGCGCAATCCCGTCACGTTGCGGGCAATAAAGTAGCTCTCGAATTCGTGCCGGCCGCCGCCGCAGGGAACGGTGCGCAGCGTCGCGTAGTTGTCGCCGCGTATGCCCTTTACCCCCTGCGTCGCCCACAGCAAAAAAGACAGCTGCAAAAGCGATATGCCCGCGCCGGTGAATATGCGGTGGCTCATGCGGGAGTCGAGAATGCTCAAAAAGTCCCGCTGCATGTCAAGCTCGCCAAAATCGTCCGGCAGTTTTATCTGCTCGCCGGTCATTTTTTCTTTGGCCAGCGGCGGTTGCGGCAGCTGTTTTTGCTGGTCGGAACGGAACTCGTCGTCCGGCCAAAACTTGGTGGCGCGCCGCCCCTGTTCTATCAAATCTCGGTAATCCTTCATTGTTCTCGTCTCCTTAGAAAAAAACGGGGCACGCCGCAAATGCGCGCCCCGAATTATTGTTACTCCTATGTCAGTTCGTCGGCGCCGGAGCCTGTTCCGGGGTCGGCGGGTCTGGCGCGACCATCAGAATAAGCGAGGTCGTGCCGGCGTTGAACTCGGTACCCGCCTCAACATTCTGGCGGTAGATAGTGCCGGGGATAGCAGACGTATCCGACATCGTATCGAAAGAATAGCTGATGTTGTTTTCGTCCAGCCAGATACGGGCGTTCATCGGCGTCATGCCGCGCAGGTTGACCATAGTCACCACGTGACTGCCCTTGCTGACTTTCAGTATAACGCGCCCGTCCTCGTCCGGCTCTCTGCCGGCACGCGGGTCGCTAATAACAACTACGCCCTCGTCAAAACTGTCGTTGTAGACGTACTGAATCTCGTAATTATAATTGTTGTCAAAAACAATATCCGCCAGCGCAACGCCGGAATAGTCGGGTATACCCGTCTCTTCTGCTGTGCCGGGATCCTCCTCCTGTATCGGGGCGCTGCGGGAATTGATAAGCTGCCAGGAAAAGAACACTATTGTCGAGACCACAACGAGTATCATTGCGCTCAGCGCGCTTATTCGCAAAGTATTCTCAAGTTTGCTCAACTTGCGGCCGGGGTGAATGCGGAACAAATCGAGCGGGTCGTTTTCGCCGCCGCTTTCTACCTCTTCGTCCTCTTGCTCAAGCGGCTCTTCTTCGGGGGTCTCGTCGTAGCTTTCGGCCACGTCCTGGCCCTTCAGCCGCTGCTGCAGCTCGCGCACTATTTGGGTGCGTTCCTTTTGGTTTATCAGCATGGCGATTTTCAGCGCCCGCGCGACGTCATACGGCACTGTCGCCTCGGCCTCGTCTGCATTGACGAGGTTGTCAAACATCTTGCGCTGGTCAGCGCTCTGCGGCTGGACGCCGGTTACGGCACTGTAAAATGTCGCGGCCAGAGCGTAAACGTCGGTAGCCGCCGACTGGAACGAATTGTTGGTGTACTGCTCCGGCGCGCTGTAACCCGAATAGAGCCGTGCCGGGTACTCGGTGCCCTTGGTGCGAATAGACGCCGTCGCATAGCCGCCGAGTTTTATTTGTCCCTTGCGGCTGACAAATATCGTTTCCGGCGAGACGCCGCGGTGCACCAGCCGTGCGTTGTGCATGGCGCTGAGCGCCGTGAATATCGGCTCCAGCAGCGACAGGCACTGCCCGACCGTAACTTTGTCGTTGTTCAGATGCAAAAACTCTTTAAATGTAATGCCGTCAAACGCCTCGGTAAAGGCATAGGCGGTCCTGTTGAGCTCGAGAACGTCCGTCACGGTTATAAGTCCCGGCTCGGTCGCGCTCAATGTGCGCAGCGTGCCGTACATCTCGACAAAATCGGAAAGTCCCGTCTTGTAGTGGATTTCGGCACCCTGCTTGGGCGAAATTGCGCCGCTGGCGCTGTCGCGCATACAGCCGTTGCGCGGCATATATTCCTTGACAATAACGCGGCCGCGGCTGGCTTTGTCGAAGCCGACGTATGTGATAGTCTCACCGTCGCTGTCCAGCGTCATTCCGAGTATGTACCGCTCACCCAGCGGAGTTCCTATTGGAAGCGCATAGCTGTCGTTCTCCTGCGAGCCGTCGTAGCGACAGTTCGGGCAGAATGTGGCGTCGTCCGGCACCTTGGTCATACAGCTCATGCACAGTTTTGTTTTGCTCATGTCATACCTCGCCATATTATCTATACTATAATACATTCTTTGGCGCTGCTTTTCAAGACCATCGCCCGATTGCGCACGATTCGGCGCAAAAGGCGGCAAAAAAGGGCGGCAGACGCCGTATAGCCGCCTGCCGCCGCTGTATGCGTAATTTTACGCTAATTCAACCTTGCCGGTGTAAAGCTCGTAGTACCTGCCCTTGAGCGCCAGCAGGTCGTCGTGCGTGCCGCGCTCTATTATGCGGCCGTTTTCCATCACCATTATGGCGTTGGCATTGCGCACGGTTGAAAGCCGGTGCGCGATTATGAAGGTCGTGGAGGAGCGCATCAGCGTGTCGAGTCCCTTTTCTATGTTGCGCTCTGTGCGCGTGTCCACCGAACTTGTCGCCTCGTCCAGCACCAGTATCGGCGCTTTCGCCACGGCGGCACGGGCAATATTGAGCAGCTGCCGCTGTCCCTGGCTGAGATTGGCGCCGTCGCCCTCAATTACAGTATCGTACCCCTTTGGCAAGCGGCGGATAAACGAGTGGGCGCGGGTCAGTTTTGCTGCTTTTTCCACCTCCGCGTCGGTAGCGTCGGGGCGGCCGTAACGAATATTGTCGCGCACCGTACCGGTAAACAGGTGGGTATCCTGCAAAACCACGGCCATTGCCCGGCGCACGCTGGCGCGGTCTATCTGTTTTTGGTCTATACCGTCCATAGTGATTGTGCCGTCGGTGATGTCGTAAAAGCGCGCGAGCAGGTTTATTATTGTCGTCTTGCCGGCGCCGGTTGAGCCGACGAAGGCAATTTTCTGGCCGGGTTTTGCGTACAGCGACAGGTCGAAAAGCACCTGTTTTTGCGGCAGGTAGCCGAAATCGACGTCCTTAAAGCGAACATCGCCCGCCAGCGGCACCGTCTCGCTGCCGTCGTTCCACTGCCAGACATCGCTCCTTTGCTCAAGATGATAGCGGCCGCTTTCAGACTCGGGCTGCTGCTCCATCAGCTCGCAGATGCGCTCGGCGCCGGCAAGCGCGGAAATCACCGAGTTGAGCTGGTTCGCGACCTCGTTCATCGGCCGACCGAACTGACTGCTCAACTGCAAAAAGACGACAAGCTGTCCCATGCTCAGCGCCGTGCCGGTCGTGATTATGCCGCCGAGCGTGGCAATAAGCGCGTAGACGATGTTATTGATGTTGCGCGACAGCGGCATCATCATGCCGGAAAAGGTAAAGGCTTTCGCCGCCGAATCGGACAGTTTTTCGTTGAGCTCGTCGAATTTTTCAACGCACTGCCGCTCGCGTCCGAATACCTTGACAACCTTTTCGCCGGTGATTATTTCCTCCACATAGCCGTTGACTTCGCCGAGGTCGTTTTGTCTCTTGACAAAGTATTCCGAGGATTTTTTTATCAGCCGCCCGACTGTCAGCATCAGCACCGGCACAACGAGCAGGTTTATGAGCGTGAGCACCACATTGCGCGTAAGCATCATAATAATTATGCCCGCAATGGTTATTGAACTGGAAAAGACTGTGGTAATGCTGTTTTGCAGCGCGTCGTTGAGCGTGTCGCAGTCGTTGGTAAAGCGGCTCATAATCTCGCCGCGGGTGTTGCGGTCAAAAAACGACACCGGCAGCCGCTGCATATGGCCGAACATGTCTGTGCGGATGTTGTTTATGGTTTTTTGGCTCAGCCGCACCAGCAGCCTGTTTTGAATGTACTGCGCCGCCACTTGCGCAAGATATACACAGGCTATTTTTATTACGCCGCTGAGCAGTCCGGAAACGCGCTGCGCCGCCGTCAGCAGCGACTCCGCGTCGGGGTGCAGGTAGTTGTCTATAAGCGGCTGCAGCAGCGCGGTGGCGGAAAGTCCGGCAATTACGTTTACCAGCGTCATTGACAGCGCAATTATCACCAGCCACTTGCGGCAGGCGATGTATTTCCACAAAAATGCGAGTGCCTTTTTGGCGTTTCTGGGCTTTTCTGACGCGCCCCTCTTGCCGGGTCCGGGAATCCCTCTGGCCATTTATACCGCCTCCTTGCCGCTGACTTGCGAGTCGTAAATCTCGCGGTAGTTTTCACTCGTCTCAAGCAGCTGTTCGTGCGTACCGGCGGCGACTATTTCGCCGTCGTCAAGCACAATAATTTTGTCGGCGTCCTGCACCGAGCTTATTCTTTGCGCAATCAACAGCGTGGTCGTGTTTTTCAGCGCTGCCGCGAAGGCCTTTTTAATATTGCTTTCGGTGGCCGTATCCACGGCGCTGGTACTGTCGTCCAAAATCAGTATTGCCGGCGCTTTGAGAATGGCGCGGGCTATACACAGCCGTTGGCGCTGGCCGCCGGAAAAGTTGACGCCGCCTTGCTCCACGCGGCTGTCATAGCCATCCGGCAGGCTTTCAATGAAGTCGGCAATACACGCGTCGGCCGCGGCCCGCTTCATCTCCTGCTCGGTGGCGTTTTTGTTGCCCCAAAGCAGGTTTTCGCGAATTGTGCCGGAAAACAGGGTATTTTTTTGCAGCACCACGCCTATGCGGGAGCGCAGCGACTCCAAGCGGTATTCGCGCACGTCGCGCCCGTCGACAAGCACCGCACCATCAGTGACGTCGTACAGCCGCGGCACCAGGTGCACGAGCGAACTTTTGCCCGAGCCTGTGGCGCCGATTATTGCCACTGTCTGCCCGGGACTCGCGGTAAATGATATGTCGTGCAGCACGTCCTCGCGGTCGTTCGGGTCGTACTTAAAATTTACCCCGCAAAACTCAAGCTCGCCGCGAATATCGTCGGCGCTGACGGCGTCGGGCGCGTCGACAAGGTCTATTTCGGCGTTCAGCACCTCGCCGGCGCGCTTAAAGGAAGCTGACGCGCGCGAAATCATCACAAACAACATCGCGAGCATCATCAGCGACATCAGCACGTGCAGAATATAGTTGAGAAAAGCGGTCAACTGCGCCGCGTTGCCTATGCCGTTAATTACCTGTTTGCCGCCTATCCACAGCACGGCGCAGGTAGAGGCGTTCATCAGCAGCATCATAATCGGCATTGCGGTAATTATCAGGTTCATCGCCCGCATTGAGGCGTTCATTAAATCGTCGCTTGACGTGTTGAATTTTTCCCGCTCGTAATCCTCGCGAACAAAGGATTTTACAACGCGGATATTGGTAATGTTCTCCTGCACGTCGCGGTTGACGCCGTCAACGCGCTGCTGCATTTTTGTGAACAGCGGCAGCGCTTTCGGCGCTATTATAAATATTGCTACGAATAGCAGCGGCACTGTCACCAAAAAGACTTTGGCCAGCTGCGCGTTCAAACTTATTGCCATAAACAGCGCGAACGTCAGCATTACCGGCACGCGCACTACCATGCGCATGCCCATAACCGTCGTGTTCTGCATCTGCGTCACGTCATTGGTCAGCCGCGTGCTCAGCGACGAGGTCGAAAAGCTGTCTATATTTTTAAAAGAAAATCTCTGCACCTTTTCGAACAGAGCGCGGCGCACACCGGTCGCAAAACCGACGCCGGCTCTGGACGAACTGATAGAATTGCCGACGCCGCACAGCATTGCCAGCACCGACAGCGCCAGCATTATGCAGCCTATTTTAATAATGTAGTTGACGTCGCCGGTCTCAATGCCCCGTCCGACTATGTCGGACATCAATATTGGTAAATACAGCTCGCAGGCGGCGTCAATAATAATGCACACTACAGCCAGCGCCACATAACCGCGCTGCGGCCGTAAGTATTTTTTCAGCAGACTCACTTGTTGTCCCCCTCGTTCAAATATTCCTGTAAGTTTCCGGCAATCCGGCGCTGAAAGTCCAGGTATTGCCGCTTTTCGGCGTCGTCGAAGCCTCTGAACGAAACCTCGCTCAAACGGCGCTGCACCTTAAGTGCGCCGTCGACCTTCGTTGTGCCCTGCGGTGTAAGTTTTGCGCGTGCCACGCGCATGTCGTTTGCGTCGGCGCCGCGCTCAACAAGTCCCGCTGCCTCCATTCGCCGCAGCGACACCGCTACCGTTGCCGGCGCTATGCCCAGACTGTGCGCCAACTCGCTCTGCGTGCAGTCCGGGTTTTCGCCGATGTAATCCAGCATCGGCATTTGGCCGGGGTGTATGCCGCAGTCGGCAGCGTCACCGAAAATACATCGGTAATGCAGTCTGTGCACGCGGTTTTCGGCGCGGAGAATTTCTCTTGTCATGTCCAATCTAATCGCTCTCCAAAAAATCGGTTAGCCGACTAACGTTAGTCGGCTAACCGATTATAGCACCGCTTACAGGTGATTGTCAACAAAAAACTCCCGATTGTTTTGTGAAAAAAAGCTAACGGCACAGCGCCGCAGCGCCGTGCCGTGTGTGCCTTTATTCGGGAAGGTCGTCCTCATTCTCCAAGTTGTGCCAGACGTTCTGCACGTCGTCGCTCTCTTCAAGATGGTCTATAAGCTGGGCCATATTCGACAACTGGCCCTCGCCCTCAAGCTTTACATAGTTAGCCGGCAGCCATTCGACCTCGGCATTGAGAAAGCTGTAACCGAGCCCTTCAAGATATTCGCGCACCGTGCGCAGCAAGGTGGGGTCTGTCAGGACAGTGGCAATTCCGTCTTCAAAAGTGACGTCGAGCACGTCGGTTCCGAAGCAGTCTTCCATTACGCCGTCCTCAGACAGATCCTCCATGTCTATTTCTATTACGCCCTTTTGGGAAAACATAAAGGAAACACAGCCGTTGGTGCCGAGATTTCCGCCGTATTTGTCAAAATAATGGCGCACGTCCGAGGCGGTGCGGTTGCGGTTGTCCGTAAGTGTTTCGACTATTACCGCGACGCCGCCGGGGCCGTAGCCCTCGTAAATTATCGCCTCGTAGTCCTGTTTGTCGCCGCCCTCGGCGCGCTTGATAATGCGGTCGATGTTGTCCGAGGGAACGTTTGCGGCCTTTGCTTTGGCAATTACGTCGCGCAGCTTGCCGTTGACGTTGGGGTCGCCGCCGCTCTCGCGCACAGCAACTGCTATTTCGCGGCCTATTCTGGTAAAGACCTTGGCGCGCTGGGCGTCAGTCTTTTCTTTTTTGCGCTTGATGTTGTTCCATTTGGAATGTCCCGACATATTATTGTCCTCTTAACGATGAGATTGTTATATTATCTTATCACTTTTTTCCTTTGCGCACAAGCGCCGACCCATTTGCCGGTCATATTAGCAGAAATTGTCACTGACAGAACGCTTTTTTGCGGCATAACCGCGCAAAAAACATAAATAATAGCCGTGAAAGTGAGGTGTTAACTGAAATGGCCGAAAACAACAGCAGAAAGTCATCTGCCAATTCCCGCAGCAGCAACAGCCGCTCCGCCAACTCTAACAATTCGCGCAGCGAAAAGTCCTCTTCGAGCAACTCAAACAGCAACAGCAGTCGTAAGAGCAAAAAGTCCGACAGCAAAAACTGCAAATAAAATATTGTCCTGCCGACCTGCCCGCGCCGAGCGGGCAGGTATTTTTTTGTCTTTGCGGCATTTTACTTTCATATATATAGTTATCCGACATTTTAAGGGGTACCGAAATGCTCAACATTTTAGCCAGTATCTGCAGCGAGTGGCTGCTGCTGTTGGCGCTGCATCTTTCCGGCCAAAGCTTTCCGCGCGTGCTCAGCGCCGCCGAGGAGCGCGAGTGCTTTGAGCGCGCCGCAGCGGGCGACACGCGCGCGCGCGAACAGCTTATTAGTCACAATCTGCGTCTGGTCGCCCATGTGGCCAAAAAATATTACGCACTGCCCTCAGCGCAGGAAGACCTTATTTCCGTGGGCACTATCGGCCTTATAAAGGCAGTCGACAGTTTTAAGCGCAGCAAGGGCACGCGCTTTGCGACTTATGCCTGCCGCTGCATTGACAACGAGATACTTATGACCTTTCGCGCCGCCCGCCGCGAGCGCAACACCGTTTATATGAACGACCCGCTGGGCACTGACGCCGAGGGCAACAGCATTGCCGTTCTTGACACACTTTGCGACAGCGAGGATATGTGCGAGCAGTTGGAACACCGCAGCGACATCAGCCGCCTGAGCCGCTGCGTGTCCTGTTTGGACGCGCGCGAGCGGCGCATAGTGGAGCTGCGTTTCGGCCTGCTGCGTCAACCGCCGCTGACGCAGCAGCAAGCCGCGCAAAAGCTCGGCATCTCGCGCTCTTACGTTTCGCGAATAGAAAAGCGCGCGCTGCAAAAGCTGCGCCGCGAGCTGGACGGCGAGCACTGAGCACCCGCGCTTGTGCCGCACCCTTTGAGCAACCGAGCGGTTGCTCGAAGCGGCGCTCATAACAGTGGCGCGCGCCGGCAATTTGCAGTAAAATGGTATCATCCTTGATTATCGGAAGTGAGATTTATGAAAAAGAAGTATTCGGCAATACTTGAACATGTCCTGACAGACGTCAAGGACGACCTGGACGACGAGGAGATAATTCACCTGCTTTTGCAGCGCGACGTTGCCCAACAGCCGGCCGCAAAACGGGATAATCTCGGCGTGCGGCTGGCGGACAAAATTGCCGCCTTTGCCGGCAGCTGGAAATTTATCAGTATCTTTTGCGGCATACTGCTGCTGTGGATGGGGCTCAACGTCTTTTTACTTGCCAACAAGGGTTTTGACCCCTATCCCTTTATACTGCTCAACCTGGTGCTTTCCTGTGTCGCAGCTATCCAGGCGCCGCTGATAATGATGAGCCAAAACCGCCAGGAAGAAAAAGACCGCCGCCGCAGTGAAAACGACTATAAGGTCAACCTCAAGACCGAGGTGATACTTGGCGACCTCCACGAAAAACTCGACTACCTTATTGCCCACGTCGACGACAAAAACAATAAAGCGAAATAAAAAACATACCGCGCCAGAATGGCGCGGCTTGCACAAGTTTCAAAGGCCAAAAAACTGCCGGTGCCAAAAGCACTCCTGCAATGGCGCGCGAACTGAGCTTAAACTGAGTAAAAAAGCGCTGCATTCAAAACGTGAAAGCGTTTTTTCGCAGGACTCAATTTGTCCCTTAGGCTCCCCGACGCACCATTTGCCCCTTAACAGGAATACGGTGAACCTATTGACTCCCTTTGAGCTTCGCGCCCACGGTGCGAAGCTCGTTTTCGTTACCGCCGCTTTTTGTCCGCTAAGGCGTACCTGCACGGCGGGCGGTTCTTGACCCAATGCTGCGGCAAAGAGCTCAAGACTAAGGCAAAATACAGCGGCGGCCGCACTCGAAGCGCGGCCGCCGTTTGAAATCTTGCTTATTACCCTACAGCAGCGCTCAGCGCCGCTGCCAGCTGCGCTATCGCCGTCTCGTCGACGCTCGCCGGCTCTATCTCGCCCCCGTCCTTGAGCGCCATTTTCACCATCATTCTGTATATGCCGCGCAGCCGCGCCGGGTCTATTTCACCGCCGAAACTGCGGCAGTCGACCGCCGCGCTTGTCAGCGCGCGCGCAAACAGGTTGTCAAAATACGTCTGAGTGCTGGCGGCGTCGCAATTGCAGATAAAGTACGCCGTTTTTTGTGCTGCCAGCTCGCCGCCGTACTGCTGCAAAAAGCGCTGCTCGCCGCGGTGCAGCTGTCCCATGTGGATGGGGCCGCCTACCGCCACCGCGTCGAAACCGGCCAGCGGCGGTCCTTTATAGCGCTTGGAAATATCGTAGAGCTCAGCGCCGCCGAGCAGCTGCGCGAGTTTTTCGGCACAGCGCCGGGTGGTGCCGGAGTCGGTAGCATACAAAACCGCTGTCGCCATATAACACCTCAACCGATATAGTAAAGATTGTCGCTCAAAAAACTGTCGTCGCAGGTAAGGTCTATGCCGAGCTTGTGGTAGACCTGGTCGTCCGCCGCGGTGACTATTGTAGTGCAGTGCGCCTGTGCTCCGGCCAGCGAGTGCAAACTGTCGACAGCCGACTTGGCCGCCGGGCTCATTACCGCGGAAAGACTGAGTGCCATAAGCACCTCCTCGCAGTTGAGCACACGCGAGCGATTTTTTAATTTGTTTATTTTCAAGTCGAGTATGGGGTCAAGCACCGAGTTTGGCAGCAGCCGCATTGAGTCGGGTATGTCGGCAAGACTCTTTACAGCGTTGAGCACCGCCGCCGCCGGCGCGCTCATCTGCTCGGACTGGCGGCCGGTAACCATGCGGCCGTCGCACAGCTGTATGGCCACGGCGCAGACGCCCTCGCTCTTGTTAAGGCGCTGCTGTACCTGTTTGTGGTATTCGCGCGCCGGCAGCACCACGGCGCGGTCCTCGGGCTTAAGGCCCTCGGTCTCCATAATGAATTCGTTGCGAGCTACAATATCCTGCGAGATATTGCCGCGCTTAAAATCGCACGCCGCTCGCAAATAGCGGCGAATTATTTCCTGCCGCGCGGCCTCGCGCACGACGCCGTCGTCCGTAATGCCGGAGGCTATCTGGTTGACGCCCATGTCCGTGGGCGAACGGTAGGGAGACTCGCCGGTTATTCTTTCAATTATGCGCTTCACCACCGGGAACATCTCCATATCGCGGTTGTAGTTTATTGCGGTGACGCCGTAGGCGTCAAGGTGGTAGCTGTCCACCATATTGCAGTCGCTCAAGTCGGCGGTCGCCGCCTCGTATGCGACGTTGACCGGGTGCTTCAGCGGCAGGTTCCAAACCGGAAAGGTCTCGAACTTTGCGTAGCCGCAGCGCACGCCGCGGCGGTACTCGTTGTACAGCTGCGACAGACATGTCGCCAGTTTGCCGCTGCCCGGACCCGGTCCGGTAACGACGACCAGCGGTTTGCTGGTGGCTATGTATTCCTCGCTGCCATAGCCGTCGTCGCTGACAATGTAGTCGATGTCGAACGGATAGCCCTGTATTGGCGTGTGGATATAGGTCTTTATCCCCCGCGCCGAAAGCTTGCGGCGAAACAGATTGGCCGCTCCCTCGTTTTGGTAACGGGTAATGACGACGGAATTTATGTCCAGCGAGTAGGCGCGCAGGTCGTCAATAAGCCGCAGCACCTCCATGTCGTAGGTGATGCCGAGGTCGGCGCGCACCTTGTTAGTCTCAATATCCTTCGCGCCGACGCTGATAATTATCTCCGCCTGGTCGCGCAGCGTCTTAAGCAGCTCAAGCTTGGCATTTTCGCGGTAGCCGGGCAAAACTCGCTTGGCATGCATGTCGTACATCAGCTTGCCGCCAAACTCCAAATAGAGCTTTTCCCACTTGCCGACGCGCTCAAGAATATACCGCGACTGCTGCTCAATGTACTTATCCGGGTCAAATCCCGTCTTTACAACTTGCTCGCTCATATTTTGCCGTCATCGCTTTCATTCGTAATTTTGCATAAAGATTCCCCGCCGTCGTTTGGCAGCGGGGATAAAGACAGTTTATCTTACCAGGTGCGCCGGCAGTCCGTTGACGATGTAGGGATACGAATCGCCCTGAATAAGCGGCAAAGCGTACTTAACAAAGTCGTCGGTAACGTTGTTGAGAGTGGTGTCTATCCATTCCAGCGGCACGTCTTTTTTGATGTTTGCTATTTTGCCTACGTCGCAGATGTCGGTAGAGCAGGCATAGGGGTGGTCAATAACGCGCTTGAGTATTGAGACCTTGCCGGTTTCGCCGGCCACAGCGGCGCGCACAGAAGCCTCGCCGGCAAAGAAGGCCTCGTCAACGTCGGTCTTGGAGGCAATATGGGCGCCGCAGCGCTGCATGGTGCTAAGCTCAATGGCGCGCACTTTGCAGCCTATCTTGTTGGCGACGACGTTGGACAAATACTGCGCGGTGCCGGTGAGCATCTTGTGACCAAACGCGTCGACAAAGCGGTCAGACGCGCCGTATTCACAGATGTATTTGCCCTTACCGTCGTTAATTCCCTCGGAAACGGCGGCGATGACTACTTTGTTGTGTTTCATAATGTCGTTGACGCGCTCGACAAAGGCGTCGACTTCAAACGGCGTCTCGGGCAAGTAGATAAGGTCGACGCCGCAGCAATCCTCGTTTTTGGCAAGCGAGGCGGCGGCGGTCAGCCAGCCGGAGTCGCGGCCCATTATTTCGACTATATTGACGAACGGCATGTCGTAGACGTGCGCGTCGCGGATAATTTCTTTGAGCGTGTAGCCGATATATTTGGCGGCAGAGCCGTAGCCGGGCGTATGGTCGGTAACGGCAAGGTCGTTGTCGACAGTCTTCGGCACGCCGACAAAGCGGATGTCGCTTTTTACCGTGGCGGCATATTTCGACAGACGCTCAATGGTGTCCATAGAGTCGTTGCCGCCGATGTAGAAGAAATACTTAATATCCATCTTGTCAAGGATGACGAACAGCTTTTTATAGGTCTCCTCATCCTTTTCCGGCGCGGGCAGCTTATAGCGGCACGAACCCAGGAATGCAGCCGGGGTCTTGCGCAGCACCTCAAGGTCAAGGTCGCGCTTGATATAGTCGCCGAGGTCGACATACTGCTCGTCGAGCAGTCCTTGAATGCCGTGCACCATGCCGTAGACGGTGTCGACGCCCAGCACTTTCGCGGTCTTGTAGACGCCCGCGAGACTTGAGTTGATTACCGCGGTCGGCCCGCCGGACTGGCCGACTATCGCATTGACGATTTCCATGAATAATTCCTCCGAAATAAAATCCAAACTTAAATTATTTTAGCATATTGCGCCCGCCGAGACAACCGCTATTTCACCGCGTTGAGAAAATAAATTCGGTTTTTTTTCGGTATTCGACGCCGGCTTTCGCCACAGTCTGCTCAAAACCGCTGTTTATCGAGTTGCTGAGAAACTGCGTCTCGAAACAAACGGCGCCGAATTCGCCGTAATGGGCGCCGCGCTTGCCGCTGCAATCGAGCCCGTTGCCGGTATAGACCTGCATGACCGGGCAGTCGGTGACTACGCGCATTTCTATGCCGCTGCGCTCGCCGCACACCACGGCGGCGCATTCCGCACCGGGGTCGAGAATATAGGGGTGGTCAATATATTTCGTAATGGCGAACTGCGGCTCTCTGCCGCGGCGGTAGACGCCTATTTTTTTGGCTTTGGTAAAGTCGAATTTCGTTCCCGCCACCGGCTGCGGCGGCAGCACCGGCAGCTGGTGCTCGTCCACGCGGCAAAACTCGCTGGCATTTATCTGCAAAGTATGACCGAGCACGTCGCCGCTGCCCTGACCGTTGAGATTGAAATAGCTGTGGTTGGTCAGATTGACCGGCGTGTCGGCCTGGGATACATAGCGGTACTCTATACCGAAAACGCCGCCGCTGAGCGAAAAAGTCACCTCGACGTCCAGCGCGCCGGGAAAATTCTCCTCGCCGTCGGGACTCGTGCGGCTCATCACCACGCGGTCGCCGCTGACGCGAGTCTGCCAGTGGTGTTTGTTAAAGCCGAGCCGGCCGCCGTGCAGACAGTTGTGCAGCGCCGGCTCGTTTTCGTAAAGCTCGCAGCGCTTACCGTCCAGTTCAAACGCCGCGCCGGCAATCCGGTTGGCGTAGCGGCCGACAGTGGCGCCGAAATAGCAGTTGCCCGCTATATATTCCGCTAACGTGTCGTAGCCGAGCACAACGTCGGTCAGTTCGCCCTCCCTGTTCGGCACCATCAGCCGCATGACCGTGGCGCCGAACCCGCAAATACACACGCTGCATTTGCCGTCCATTATTGTGTAGGTGTGGACAATTTTGCCCTCGTATTCTGCGCAGGGGCGCACTATAACACTGGACATTCTCTTTACCTCCGTAAATAATCTGTGCGCGGCGGTGGATAATAACCGTGAAAGGAGTCTCAAAATATGAAACAAAACGACAAGGCTCTGCTGCAATGCATTTATAAAAATGCCGAGATGGGTCGGGATTCTATAGCCCGTTTGGTGCGCCGTTCCGGCGAGTCGGGCTTTACCGCGCTGCTGCGCGCGCAGTACGACGATTACAACCGCGTTTGCATGTCGGCGGCGGCGCTGCTGCAATCGCGCGGCCGGCAGCCCCAGGGCGCGCCCGCAATGGCAAAGCTTTCCGCCGACGCCATGATAATGGCGCAGACTATTACAGACCGAAGCTGCGACCATCTCGCCAATATGCTTATTAAGGGCAACGAGATGGGCAAAAAAGAGATAGACGACGACCTGTTAAATTATGCCGACGCCGACAGCCGTATTGTAAACCTTGCGCGCTCGCTGCGCGCGCATATCAGCGAAAACACTGCCGAGCTGCGCCGCTACGTCTGAGCCTGTGCGGCGCTCAGCACCGCTTTATTTTTTCGGGGTAAGCCTGCTGGCCGTCACCTCGGCGAGAGTCGGAATGGAGTCTGAGGCGCCGGCTTTGCCGACGCACAGCGACGACGCCACCGAGGCCATGCGCAGCGTCTCGGCAACCGAGTCGCCGGCGCCGGTGCGCGCCAAAAAGAAGCCGCAGAAAGTGTCGCCGGCGGCGGTCGTGTCCACTACCTTGACGTCGTATATGCCGTGCGACGCGGTCTCGCCGCCGCCGCTGTAAACGACGCCGTCCTTGCCGAGCGTCAGCACCACGCGGCAGCCAGGCCACTTTTCCTGCATCTTCGCGCAGATGCGCTGCGGCTCGCTCTCGCCGGTAAGCTCGTTGCCCTCAATTTCGTTGAGAATAAACCACTCGACATATTCAAGTTCCTTCGCCGCGACCAGCTCGCTGTCGATAGGCGAGGGATTGAGCGCGACGCGCATACCCTTTTCGCCGGCCGCACGCAGAATGTATTTCAGGTTCGATATCTCGTTTTGCAAAAGCAAAATGTCGCCGCTGTCAAAATTTTTCAGCAGCTCGTCAATATCCTGAGGGCCAATCTGCTTGTTTGCGCCGCCGAAAAGTATTATGCAGTTCTGGCCGTTTTTGTCTACTTGAATTATGGCGTTTCCGGTCTGCGCCTGCGCGTCGGTGGCGACAAAACCGGTGTCAACGCCGCTTTCGTCCAGCCGCGCGCGCAGCATTTCGCCGTCAGGGCCTATCTTGCCGGCCATGTAGACCTCCGCGCCGGCGCGGGCAAGCGCGATGGCCTGGTTGAGTCCCTTGCCGCCGCAAAAGTTTTCCACCTTGGTCGCGGCAAGCGTCTCGCCCGGGCGCACAAAATGTTCTACCGAGTAGACGTGGTCAATGTTCAGCGAACCGAGATCAAGTACCTTCATTGCTGTATCTCCTTCATGTCAGTGTGTTATAAGATATTTTTCTTTAAGTTTTGCCAGTTCACGCGCGCCGACGCCGAGCTCGGCGTCGAGATAGCTTTCAAACGAGTCGTAGCGCTCGGCTATAGACGCAAACATCAGCCGCAGATTTTCTATTCGCACCATGACCAGCTCCGTGACCAGCTGCAGCGCTGTTTCGCTGAAGCCGTACTCGCGGAACATCTGCACCGTCTGCGGCCCTTGCGGCCCGCGCAGTATGTTGCTGAGCATATAGTCGTGTTCTATCGTCGCCATCGGCACGCCCAGCGCCCGCAAAAACAGCGCCGCTGCCGTGCCGGTGCGGTCCTTGCCAGACGCGCAGTGAAACAGTACCGGCCCGTCGCCGGCAACAAGCAGCGCGAAAACCCGCTGCAGGCCGACAGAGGAAAATGGCATGCGCTCGTAACCGAGTCCGCGGTAAACGGTGTCAAAAAGTTTTTCCTCACTGCTGCCGTAAAAATCCATTACATCCAAAACCGACTCGCGCTCGTCGTAATCGACAGCCGGCTGCATTTCCACTGCGGCGCCGGGCACGTCGGGCAGCGCGCGGCCGCGCAGTTCGCGCTTGCAGCGCAAATCGACAATATGCCTAATACCCAGCGCGCCGAGCACGGCGGCGCCCTGCGCTGTTATTTCGTCCAGGTCGGCGCTGCGAAAAACCGCGCCCCAGCGCACAAAGCGTCCGTCGGCGGTATTGTACCCGCCGAGGTCGCGAAAATTTCTGATTCCGGGCGCTTGTATTAGCCGCGTGGCGGCTGCACTGTATGCTTGTGCGGTAAAAATGTGAAAATAGGGCCTGGGCTCACGGCACTCAAAGCTTGCCGTACCGTTATACTCCGCCGCCGCGGTACCGGGCGTTCTCTGCGGCGTGTCGCTGACGACCACGCCGTAGCTGCCGGCGACGTGCGGGGCAACCGTGTAATTATAAGTCCCCGGCGCGGCTGTAACGGTGTAGTTTTCGAAAGGGATATTGCTCATCGTGTTTTCCTTTGTATTACTCTATATTAAGTATAGCGCAATCGCGCCCGCCGCGCAATTGCGGACAACAAAAACACCGGCAGGACAGCTCCTGCCGGTGTAGTTTGTCGCGGTTCAGCGGCGCAGGATAAGGCGCATGTAAAATCTTACGGTCTCGACAATTTTTTCGGTCGATATGCGCTCGTTGTTGGCGTGTATCATGCCGCGCTCGGCGCCGCTGAGCGCCATGGCGGAAAAGCGCATGACGTTTTCGGAAAGGCCGCTGTAATGGCGCGAATCGGACGCCGCTATCATCAAATACGGCGAGACCACAGCCTCGGGCCAGGTCTGCTCTATTGCGGCGGCGAGATCCTGCCAACCCTTGCTGTCGGTGCGCGAATAGGTGCTGGGGTTTTCCCCCATTATCATATTGACCTCGACACTGTCGTCGCCAACGACGCCGCGCAGGTATTCCAGCGCGCTTTCGGTGGTGTCCCCGCCCATAAGCCGCAGGTTTGCGACCAGACGCGCGCTCGGCGGCAGCACGTTGGAGGCCTTGCTGCCCTCGGCCTGAGTCAGCGCCACGGTCGTGCGCATCAGCGCGTTCAGTTCGCCACCGCGCTTTTTGCAAATTGCGTCCAGCAGCCAGCCAAAGCACCAGAGGTTGGCAAAAATCATCCGGTAGCCGAAGCTGGAGCGGCGGCCGAGCGTGTCGAACATTTCCGCCACCGGCGGCGTCAAATGCGATTTAAAGGGTGTGCTTTCCAGCTTTACGGCGGCAGCGGCCAGCACGCCTACCGGCGTGTGCGCCGGCGGCGCAGAGGCGTGCCCGCCCGCGGACAGGACTTTGAACTCTACATCCATCAGTCCCTTTTCGCCAATACCGACAAGCGCGCAGCTCTCGCTGACGCCGGGGAACACTCCCTCAACCACGGCGCCGCCCTCGTCAACGACCAGCGCCGGCACTACGCCGCGGCGCTTGAACTCGGCGACTATGCTTTTGGCCCCCTCACCGGCGACCTCCTCGTCGCCGGCAAAGGCAAAGTAGATGTCGTCTGCCGGGGCAAAGCCCTGCGAAATAAGGTTTTCGGCCGCCTCCAGCACGCCGCAAAGCGTGCCTTTGGTGTCGAGCGTGCCGCGGCCCCACAGTTCGCCGTTCTCAATAATGCCGTCAAACGCGGGTTTGTCCCAGTGCTCCTCGTTGACCGGCACAACGTCGTAATGAGCCATCAGCACGGTCGGCTCGGCGTCGGACTTGCCGGGCCATTTGAACAGCAGTCCGCTGTCGCCGACGCGCTCGTACGAGCAGGCCTTGAATATGTGCGGGTAGAGCTTCGGCAGCAGCGCGCGGAACTTGTCGAATTCCTTTTCGTCCTGCTTGGCGCGGTCGTAGTTGCTCACCGTCCGGCAGCGAATCATCGCTGCAAGGTCGTCCACCGCTTTGTGCTCGTCAAGCTTTACGTCCACAGGCTGCGCTTTTTGGTGCTCGCGCGGACGAAAAGCTGCCGTGCGTACGAGCACGACCGCGCAAAAAACCACCAAAAGGCCGATAAAAACATAAAGTGCGATCAATTTTCTCTTTCCTTTCCTGTTTTGCTTATTGCCTTTACAATAGCACAAAGCCGACCCTTAGTCCACCGCAAAAGTCGATTTTACAGCCGCTTGCACCGCAGGCAGATAAAAAAATTTGCATTATTCTATGTATTGTCATATAATACAATTTTGTGACAGATAATTGTCTATGTTGTATAGACTATCAGCGGCCGGCGGGCCGTTAATGTGGGGAGTTTTATTTTTGAAAAACGAAAGTATCCGCAATGTGGCTATTATTGCCCACGTTGACCACGGCAAAACGACGCTGGTCGACGAAATACTCAAGCAGGCAGGCATTTACCGCGAAAACCAAACCGTGGTTGAACGCGTTATGGACTCGGGCGACCTTGAGCGCGAGCGCGGCATAACCATACTTGCCAAGAACACCGCCGTCAACTACAAGGGGATAAAAATCAATATCGTCGACACCCCGGGCCACGCTGACTTCGGCGGAGAAGTTGAGCGCATACTCAAAATGGTCAACGGTGTTATACTGCTTGTCGACGCCGCCGAAGGACCCATGCCGCAGACCCGCTTCGTGCTTTCGCGCGCGCTGGAGCTCGGCCACCGCGTCATCGTCGTCGTCAACAAGATTGACCGCCCCGACGCCCGCGTCCACGAGGTAATAGACGAGGTTCTTGAGCTGCTTATGGACCTTGACGCCACTGACGAACAGCTGGACTCGCCAATGCTCTTTTGCTCTGCGCGCAACGGCACGGCAACTTTTTCACCCGACGCCGTCGGCACCGACTTGCGGCCGCTGTTTGAAACCATTGTCGAATATATTCCCGCTCCGCAAGGTGACGCCGACGCGCCCTTCCAGATGCTCGTTTCCTCAATTGACTACAACGAATTTGTCGGCCGCATCGCTATTGGCCGCATAGAGCGCGGCACGCTGCGCCAGAACGACGAAATTGCCGTTTGCAACTACCACGACGACAAACCGCCCGAAAAGGCCAAGGCTGTGAGCATGTACGAGTTCGACGGCCTTGAGCGCGTGCCAATCACCGAGTCCACCGCCGGCAATATTATTGCCCTTTCCGGCATCGGCGACATCACTATCGGCGACACTATCTGCTCGCCGGCCGACGTCGAGCCGCTGGCGTTCGTAAAAATTTCGGCGCCGACAATGGAAATGACCTTCTCGGTCAACGACTCGCCCTTTGCGGGGCGCGAGGGCAAATTCGTCACCTCGCGCAATCTGCGCGAGCGGCTTTTCCGCGAGACGCTTAAAGACGTCTCTTTGCGCGTCAGCGAAACCGACAGCACCGACGCGTTCAACGTTTCCGGGCGCGGCGAAATGCACCTGTCCATCCTTATAGAGACCATGCGTCGCGAGGGCTACGAATTTCAAGTCTCGCCGCCGCGCATGCTCAACAAAAAAATAGACGGCGAGCTTTGCGAGCCGTTTGAAAGCGTGCTTATTGACGTTCCCAGCGACTGTGTCGGCGCCGTAATAGAAAAGCTCGGCGCCCGCCGCGGCGAAATGCTGGAAATGACCCCCGTCGGCAGCCGGATGAAAATGCAGTTTCTCGTTCCGTCGCGCGGCCTTATCGGCTACCGCAACGAGCTGCTTACCGACACCCGCGGCGAGGGCATAATGGCCTCGGTCTTTGACAGCTACAAGCCCATGCGCGGCGATATTGTTCGCCGCATCACCGGCTCGCTGGTAGCTTTTGAGACGGGCGAGTCCGTCACCTACGGGCTTTACAACGCGCAGGAGCGCGGCACGCTGTTTATCGGCCCCGGCGTTCCGGTTTATGCCGGCATGATAGTCGGCAGCTGCCCCAAGCAGGAGGACATTACCGTCAACGTCTGCAAGCGCAAACAGCTTACCAACATGCGCGCTGCCGGCAGCGACGAGTCGCTGCGGCTGACAACGCCGACTGTGCTGTCGCTGGAGCAGTGTCTTGAGTTCATTGCCGACGACGAGCTGCTTGAAGTCACGCCCAAAAGCCTGCGCTTGCGCAAGCGCCTGCTCGACCAGGCCGCGCGCATGCGTCTGCTGATGAAAAAGAAATCCTGATTTTTACCGCAATACACAGGCGGCGGGAACTTAAGTTCCCGCCGCCGTTTTTTGTGCTTTATGTGCGCCGCCGCTCAGCCGATATATTCCACAAAGTAGTCGATTGCCAGCGCCAGGTACAAAACGAAGAATATCGCCTCCATAAAAGCCACTTTCAGCGGCGGGTGGCGGTGATACATCTTCAAGTCCTCCACTACCTCAAACAAATATGCGCCGGCGCCGAAAATATAAGCGGCACTGCGCAGCGGGTGCATTGCGCCGCGCAGTAAAAACGACAGCGTCATCAGCACCCCGAAAGCCGCAGCAAAGATATTACGCCACAGCAGCAGGTCCGGCTCTTTCTTTTCGGCCGACTCTTTTTCCTCTTCTCTCATTATGTACCTCTTTTTTCTCTGTCCCAGGTCTTTTGTCTTATCGCTCGTCCCAGTCACAAGTAGCAACGTCGCTTACTATCGGCTTGCCGTCGCGGTCAAGCAGCGCGCACAAGCCGCCACTGTAGCCGCTTTGGTGAAACAGATAGTTGACGCCGGTCTCGCGGTCAACCAGAATCTCGCTGGCGGTGGCAAAGCCGCCGTCACTGTGGATTTTCACAAATCTCTGTTTGTTGTTCTTCATGTGCATTCCCTTTCCGGCCCGATGAGCCGATAACTACGCCGACGATTATCAGCGCCGCGCCGGCTACGCCCATAACGGATATTTTTTCGTGCAGTACCAGCGCCGCCACGACCATAGTCACGAAGGGGTTGATATATATATAGTTGTTGGTCACGACCGTGCCCAGGCGGCGCGTCGCCGAGCTCCAAAAAACGTAGCACAGCGCACTGCCGAAAACGCCCAGAAACACCAAGCAAAACAGCACGTCCGCTCGCGCCAACGGCGCGAGCGGCAGCGGCGTGCGCGTAATAAAAAGCAGCGGCAGCGCCATCACCAGCGCATAAAACATCATCTTGCGCGTCATCAGCAGCGCGTCGAAGCGGCCGAGACTGCGGTGCAGCACCACAGAATAGACCGCCCAGCACAGCGCTCCGGCCAGCGCAATTAAATCGCCGAGCGGATTGAGTTTCAGTATGACGGTACCGTTGAAAACTACCAGCGCCACGCCGAAAAAAGCGACTGCGAAACCGTAAAAAACGCTGCGCGTCAACTTTTCCTCGGTGAAAAAATGCGCCAGCAGCGCCGTGAGCACCGGCGCCGCCGCAACAATTATACTGACGTTGGACGCCAGCGTCAGGGTCAGCGCGTAGTTTTCGCAAAGATAGTAACAAAACGCGCCGCTCGCTCCCATTGCCAGAAAACACAGCTCGTCGCGCGGCGTTGTGCGCACCCTTTTCGGGTACAACAGCCAAAGCAGCACCCAGGCAATGGCAAAGCGCGCCGTCATCACCGCCAGCGGCTGGTAATAGCGCAGCATTATTTTGCTGGCGATAAAGGTGCTGCCCCAGACAATTATTGTGAACAGCGCCGTTAAGTGAGCGCCCAGCAGGCTGTTTTGCGGGGTTTTACTGCTCAATGTAGGCTCTTTCAATCACCACCGGCTCCAGCGGCCGGTCGTTGTAGTCGGTGCGCACGTCGGCAATCCGGTCGACCTCGTCCATGCCGGCACACACGCGTCCGAACGCGGCGTAGCTGCCGTCAAGGTGCGGGGCGTCCTTGTGGACAATAAAAAACTGACTGCTGGCCGAGTCGGGGTCGGCCGAGCGCGCCATGGAAACGACGCCGCGCCCGTGCTTGAGCGGGTTTTTGACTCCGTTGGCGGCAAACTCGCCCTTGACCTTTTGTGCCGAGCCGCCGGTGCCGTCGCCGCGCGGGTCGCCGCCCTGAATCATGAAGCCGTTTATGACTCTGTGAAAGCAAAGGCCGTCGTAAAAGCCCTCGCCCACCAATTTTTCAAAATTTGCCGCTGACAGCGGCGCCGCGGCCGGCTCGAGCTCTATTTTAATTTCGCCGCCGTTCTTAATTTTCAAGACTACCATTTTATAAGCTCCTTAAATATTGAATGCGAACGTCAAAACAAAAATAATCAGACCGACCAGCGCGACGGTAAGGTTGCGCTTGTCGTCGCCCTTGCCGGCGGCGTACATCACTGCAAAGCCTATGCTTACCAGCGACGGAATTGCCAGTCCCACAAGCTTCGGCATAGTCGTACCGCTCTCGCCGGAAAAACCCACTTGTACGACAAGCGTGTCGGGCAGTATTATAATGCCCACAATCAGCGCGGCCAGTGCAACTACTATTATTACCGCCGCATATACCATTTTTTTGTTCTTCATTTTATCTCCCTAAATGTTTTTTATCGCCAACTGTCGCTGAGAATCAGCGCCGCGGCGCCGCGGCTGGCGGCGTCGTATCCCAGACGCGTGCGTTCTATGGGAATATTGCGGGCAAATTCAACGCAGCAGCCGTCGAGTGTGCGGCGAATCGGCTCCATGAGCAAGTCGAGCGACGCCGCCACACCGCCGCCGATAAACACCCGCGCCGGGTTGACCATATTTAGCGCCGCGGCCAGTGCGCGGCCAATATACACTCCCGACAAATACATTATGCCGGCCGCTTTTTCGTTGCCGTCGCGTGCCAGCTGCGCGCAGCCGGCGGCGTCCTGCTCAAGCCCCGCCGCGGCAAACGCCGCCGCAAAGGTTTTGTCGTCGGCAGCCTCGTCGCGCACGCGCGCGCCAATGCCGGCGCCGGAGGCCATCGCCTCGGCGCAACCGCTTTGCCCGCACGGACAGCGGCGCGGCCGCTCATATTCAACTTTTATGTGACCTATCTCGCCGGCGACGTCGTTGTGGCCGCGAAATATTTTGCCGCCGCTGACAATGGCGCCACCTATGCCGTTGCTGACTGTCATCCAAAAAAGGTCGTCGAAACCGCCGAAATAGGCCTCGGCAATACCGCAGGCATTGACGTCACCCTCGGTCGCGACATTCTCTATCCCTGTTGCCTTTCGGAACGACTCGACCATGTCGATGTCTCTCCATCCGATACTGGGCGCAAACAAAAGCGTGTTGCCCGAAACCATCCCCGGCGGCACGACGCCCAGACCCTTTAAGTCTGCAAAGGCTATGCCCAGCTCGCCGCAGCACTGCTGCAGCGCCGCAGTGCAGTCGGCAAAATGCTCTTTATATTCTCGCTTTGTGCCCAGCTTTTTTCGTGCCAGCAGCTCGCCGCTCTCGTTTATGACCGAGGCCACTGTCTTACTGCCGCCAATATCTATAGCGCCAACATACATAGCTGCAACTCCTTAATATTTTTTCCAGACAAATACTATCATAAAGCTACCGTAAAATCAATTTTACCGCTCTCTTGCGAAACGCTGCTTTTTTTGATATATTAATATAATGAAAAACCAAAGGAGATGTCCTAATGTCTGAATGCGCTTATACCGGCTCGAGCGACCCCGAACTTTACTCGCGTGAAGTCACCGACGCGCTCGCGCGTACCGATTTCGGCACACTGAAAAAAATCGCCGCCCTGCTTGCAGACGCAAAACAGCGCGGCGCCAATATCTATACCGCTGGCAACGGCGGCAGCGCCGCCACGGCCAGCCATATTGTCAACGACCTGCTGAAGGGCTGCCGGCGCGGCAATATAGAGGGACTGCGCGCCAGCTGCCTTAACGATTCCAGCACGCTGGTCACCTGCCTTGCCAACGACTTTTGCTATGCCGACATATACACCGTGCTGCTGCGCACCTACGCGCGCCGCGGCGACGTGCTGCTGGTCTTCAGCGGCAGCGGCAACTCCGCCAATATTCTCAGCGTGTGCAAAACCGCCCGCAGCATGGGCATAAGCGTGGTCGGCTTCGGCGGCCGCGACGGCGGCGCCATGAAAGAGCTGTGCGACATTTGCTTGCTCGCGCCGCTCAACTGTATGGAACAAATAGAGGACCTGCACATGCTCTACTGCCACTCGCTGGTCAGCTGTGTGCGCGGCTTGCTGGAAGACATTTGGGACGTTGAGGTCGTCAATCACGACCCGCACGGCAATTTC
The DNA here is from genome assembly GCA_964478515.1 of uncultured Faecalibacterium sp. Classification (GTDB taxonomy): domain Bacteria; phylum Bacillota; class Clostridia; order Oscillospirales; family Ruminococcaceae; genus HGM13233. The sequence goes on from CAYZIL010000002.1 coordinate 30,837, forward strand.
AAATATGCCTTCTTCAACTTTGACGGCACTGTTGCCTACGCGGAAAAGGACGACAACGGCGAATACTCCTCTGCCGAACTTGCCGCCGGCGCTGCGGGTTACCTGCGTGAGCTCAACGCCCGCGGCGTGCGCTGCTATCTTTTTGACTCTGTCGACCCCAGCGCTCTGGCGCACCGTTTGGGTATAGACGACTGTTTCGCGCGCATTGGCGACTCGACGCTGCTTGAGCAGATGATATCCGAAGAAAACATTGACGTCGGCAAGTTTGTCATTGTTTCCGACGACGCGGACAACATTTTCGCCGCCAAACAGTGCGGCGGCTATGCCGTTGCCGTTGCCGGAATGCGCCCCGCCAAGGGCAACCGCATAGACAGCGAACGCCGCGCCGCTGTCGCAGACGCCGGCGCCGACTGTATCATCCCCGGCTTTGCCGGCGCTCAGCGCCTGACAGAGCTGCTGTTCTGAGCTCACTGTCATGGAATTGCTTGAACAGCGCATTTTGCGCGACGGCCGTGTGCGACCCGGCGAAATATTAAAGGTCGACAGCTTCCTTAACCACCAGCTCGACACCGTGTTTTTAATGGAGCTGGCCGAGGAATTTAAGCGCATTTTCGCCGCCGAAAAACCGACGAAGGTGCTGACAGTCGAGGCCTCCGGCATTGCGCTGGCAACGCTTACCGGCCTTGCTTTCGGTATTCCGGCGGTCTTCGCCAAAAAAAGCGCCTCAAAAAATCTCGACGGCGACGTATACCGCAGCGAGGTGCGCTCCTATACCCGCGGCGGCGTATATGACATAATGGTCGAGGAACGCTTTTTGAATTTTGACGACCGCGTACTTATTATCGACGATTTTCTTGCCCGCGGCGCCGCGCTGCGCGGACTTATTTATATTGTGCGCCGCTCCGGCGCCCATCTGTGCGGCTGCGGTATTGCCGTGGAAAAGGGCTTTCAAAACGGCGGGCGCGAACTGCGCGCCGAGGGTGTAAACCTGCACTCGCTAGCTATTGTTGACAGCATGGACGACGGCAAAATAACCTTCCGCCGCTGAATGCGGCGCGTCTGAAAAACTCCCGCATTTTAGTTGTATCCACTGCGTCTTAGGGCGTCGCCGCAATTGCGGCGACGCTTTTTTGTCGTCTTCACGCTTTTAGCAACTCGCAAAACATGCTGCACCTAATATACCCGCCGAAAAAAACGCCGTGTAAAGCTTCATGCCGCGATAATGTGCTGCGCTGTGCGCGGCTGAAAAAACCGCGCGTCCGAAAAGCGGACGCGCGGCGAGAAATATTTTTCCGACAAGTGTTTTTGGCGCTTGCTGTTTACTTTGCGCTGGGGAAAAACGGTCTGAGACTGCCGGCCACGGCGCTGATGGGCATTGTTTGCAGTATCACCCGACCGGGTCCGCGCACGACAGTATTGAACAGTCCCTCGCCGCCGAAAAGCACGTTTTTGACACCCGGCACGGATACTATTTCCATTGAGCAGGTGGCGCTCATGGCCGCAAGGTAACCGGTGTCGACTATCATGCTCTGGCCGGGCGCGAGGTCGTACTCGCAGGCGTAGCCGTCTATTTCGACAAAGGCCGTGCCGTTGCCGGACAGTTGCTGCATAATGAAACCCTCGCCGCCGAAGAAAGCGGCGCCGAGACGCTTTTGCAAATAGACCGACAGCTCTACGCCGGCGTCGCTGGCAAGAAAGCCGCTCTTTTGCACTATAAGCGGCGACTGGGGCGTAATTTGGAACGCGCGAATAGAGCCGGGAAAACTGGCCGCAAAGGCGATTTGGCCCGGGCCGCCCTGAGCCGTGTAACGGTTCTGGAACAGCGCCTCGCCGGCTATCATGCGGCCGAGAGCCTTGCCGACGCCGCCGTTGCTGGTTGTTTCCATTTTCATGTTAGGCGACATCCAGCTCATGCTGCCGCGCTCGGTTATCATCACCTCGCCCGGGTTGACGTCGCAAATAACTACTGACAGTGGTTCGCCGACTATCTTGTACTGCATTCCTCTACCTCTTTTTCTCCGGCGTGCGCCGGTTATTTACCGAAAATCAGTCTATGTGCACCGCTCTTTTCTTCTCTGAAGAGAGCTGGTTGGCAAATATTACTTTCATCGCCGGCAGCACGTCCTCGGCGCTTACGGCCGGCGGCGTGCCGGTGCTGACACAGCGGACGAACTCGTCTATAACTCCGGTTCCGGTGCGCTTGCCGGCGTTCTGCTCGTCGTTGGTGGCCATCTTGTCGAGCTCGTACGGCGTTACCGTGCCGTCGGAATGTTCGACTATAAGCGAGTAGGTCGGGTCGTCGTACATGCGAATGACACCCTTTGAGCAGTACAGCTTGGTCGAATTGTCCTCGCTGCCGTACTGGGTCCAGCTGGCGTGCAGCGTGCCGGTCGCGCCGTTTTCGAGCGTGTACAGACAGTAGGCATTGTCGTCTGTAGTTATCGGCCGGCCGTCGGAGTAGGTCTTGTCAAAAGTGCCAACGACAGCCATCGTTTCAACAATGCGCTGTCCGGTGAGAAAATGAATGAGGTCGGTCTTGTGCACGCCCAGGTCGGCCATTGCGCCGAACGCGGCCCGCTCGCGGTCAAAAAACCAGGAATCGCGCACGCCGGTCCAGGACTCGGGTCCCGCATGGCAAAAGTTTGTCTGGAAGCCGAGCAGACGGCCCACCTCGCCGCTCGCGAGTACTTTTTTGCCCTCGACGTGCGCCCTGGCGAAGCGCTGGTTTTGACCTATCATCAAAAACTTTTTCTGTTCCTTTGCGGTCGCTATCATTTTTTCGCAGTCGGCAAGCGTGGTGGCAAACGGTTTTTCGCACAAAACGTGTTTGCCGGCGCGCAGCGCTTTTATTGCTACTTCGGCATGGTCGACGTTGGCGACGCAAACGCTCAGCACGTCAATGCCGCTGTCAAGCAGTTCGTCATACGAGCCGAAAGCGACGGCGCCGTATTTTTCGGCCATAGCCCTGCAGCGCTCTGCGTCCAGGTCATAAAAGCCGACGATTTTTGCATTGGGATTCTCCGAGTATTCGGGGGCGTGCCGCAGCTGGGCGATTTTGCCGCAGCCGATAATTCCGACCTTAACCATTTTTTGTTTCCTTCCCTATTCACAGGGCCTTGCGGCGCTGTGATTATTTATACTTTGCGGGCGATTGCGGCACACAGCGCGTCTACGTCCTCGCTGCGCGTCGCCCAGCTGGTGCAAAAGCGCACCGCGCTTTTGCCGTCGTCGAGCCGCTGCCACAGCTCAAAGCCGAAATCCGGCGCCAGCTTGTCGAGCAGCGCGTCGGGCAGCACCAAAAACTGCTGGTTGGTATAGGAGTCACAATAAAACCCGTACCCGGCCGCCGCGCAGCACTCGCGGATGCGCAGCGCCTGCTCTACGGCGTGGCGGGCAATATTCAGATAAAGCCCGTTGCTGAAAAGCTCGCGGAACTGTATGCCCAGCAAGCGCCCCTTGGCAAGCATGCCGCCGTGCTGCTTTATCATGTAGCGGAAATCCGGTTTGAGCTCGTCGTTAAGTATCACCACAGCCTCGCCGAACAGCGCGCCCACCTTGGTGCCGCCGATATAAAACACATCGCACAGCGCGGCAATGTCGGCAAGCGTCAGTTCGCTTTGCGGCGACGCCAGCGCGTAGCCGAGCCGGGCGCCGTCAATGTAAAGATACATGCCGCGCTCGCGGCAGCACTCGAAAAGCTCCGTAAGTTCCTGTTTTGTGTACATCGTGCCCAGCTCGCTCGGGTGGGAGATATAGACCATTTTCGGCTGAACTGTGTGCTCGCGCGAGCCGTCGGCAAAGTGACTGTCGCAAAACGCCGCAACCTGCGCCGCGGTGATTTTGCCGTCGCGAGCCGGCAGCGCCAGCACTTTGTGGCCGCTCGATTCTATTGCGCCGGTCTCGTGGACATTTATGTGCCCGGTCTCGGCCGCTATGGCGCCCTGGTAGGGACGCAGTGCCGCCGCTATGACCGTGGCGTTGGTCTGCGTGCCGCCGACAAGAAAGTGGACGTCGGCGTCGGGACGGCCGCAGGCGGTCTTTATTTGCGCGCGCGCCTGCTCGCAGTAGCTGTCAGCGCCGTAGCCGGGCGTCTGTTCGAAATTTGTCTCGCAAAGCGCGCGCATAATGTTCTCGTGCGCGCCCTCGGTATAGTCGCTTTGAAAAAGAACCATTTTGTTCCCCCGTAAAAATCTGCCAATTAAATTATAACGGCAAAAAAAGAACTTTACAACTCAATTTTCCGTCTTGGGCTTTATCATCGTCAGCGAGATGCGCTTTTTGTCCGGCTCCACCGTCACGACCCACACTTTTACGACGTCGCCGGTGCTGACAACCTCGCTGGGGTGTTTTATGTAGCGCTCGACCATGCGTGAAATGTGCACCAGACCGTCCTGGTGCACGCCGATGTCGACAAAGGCGCCAAAGTCGACGACGTTGCGCACCGTGCCGGTAAGCTCCATGCCCGGCAGCAGGTCCTTCATTTCTATTACGTCGCTGCGCAGCAGCGGCGGCGGCAGCTCGTCGCGGATGTCGCGTCCCGGCTTTTGCAGCTCGCGAACTATGTCGCGCAGCGTCGGCAGTCCGACGCCGCACTCCTCCGCCAGCTTCGACTCGCCGGCAGCGCGCACTTTTTCGCCCAACTGTGCGAGACCGCCGGACTTAATGTCCGCAGCGGTAAAGCCGCACAGCTCCAGCAGCCGCCGCGCCGCGGCGTAGGATTCCGGGTGAACACCGGTATTGTCGAGCGGCTCGGCACTTTCGGCGACGCGCATAAAACCGGCGCACTGAGTAAAAGCTTTTTCGCCGAGTTTCGCAACTTTCAGCAGTTCGCGGCGCGACTTAAACGGTCCTTCGCTGTCGCGGCGCGCGACAATGTTTTTCGCCACGCCCGCGTTTATTCCTGCGACACGGCTGAGCAGCGACGGCGACGCGGTGTTCAAGTCGACGCCGACGGCGTTGACACAATCCTCCACGACGCCGGCGAGCGTCTCGTCAAGGCGCGCTTGCGGCATGTCGTGCTGGTACTGACCGACACCGATACTTTTCGGGTCTATCTTCACCAGCTCGGCGAGCGGGTCCTGTAAGCGGCGGGCAATTGAGACCGCCGAGCGCAGCGAGACGTCATAGTCCGGAAATTCCTGCGCCGCCAGCTTGCTCGCCGAATATACCGACGCGCCGGCCTCGCTGACTATCATATATTTCACGGCGCTGCCCTTAATCATCTCGGCGGCAAACGCCTCCGTTTCGCGCGAGGCGGTGCCGTTACCGATGGAAATAACCTCGACGCCGTATTTTTCAATTAAGGCGCGCAGCGTCTTTTCCGCCTCCGCCTTTTTGTTGTGCGGCGGGGTGGGGTAAACGACCGACGTCGCCAGCACCCGGCCGGTGCCGTCGACCACCGCCACCTTGCAGCCGGTGCGGTATGCCGGGTCAAGACCGAGCACCACTTTGTTTTTGACGGGCGGCTGCATCAGCAGCGGCTTGAGATTGAGCGCAAACGTGCGAATAGCCTGCTCGTCGGCGCTGTCGGTGAGTTCCGAGCGCAGCTCGCGTTCAAGCGACGGCCACAGCAGCCGGTCGTAACCGTCCTCAACGGCGGCCGACACCTGCGCGGCGGCGGCGCTCTCGTTTGTCAGCACCGCTTTGCCGATAATGCCCAGCGCCTCATCTCGCGGCGCGGCTATCTCGACTTTCAAAAAGCCCTCCCGCTCGCCGCGGTTGAGCGCCAACACGCGGTGACTTTGCACCTTGGCGAGCGGCTCTTCGTACTCGTAGTAATTGCGGTAGACGCTGTCTTCCTCTTTGAGCGCAGCGCTTTTTATCTGCGCGCTTTTGCGGCACAGCGCGCGCAGCTGCTTGCGGATTGCGGCGTCGTCGGCCACATCCTCGGCGATAATGTCGTGCGCGCCGGCAAGAGCCTGCTGCGCGTCCGCCACGCCTTTTTCTGCGTCAATATATTCGGCAGCGGCTTTTTCGGGGTCCGTTTGCGGCGACTGTTCGCGCAGCTGCGCGCTGAGCGCTTCCAGTCCGCGCTCACGGGCTATTGACGCGCGGGTGCGGCGCTTGGGCCGGTAGGGGCGGTAGAGGTCCTCCACCTCTGCGAGCGTGACGGCGGCGTTAATCTTTTGCGCCAGCTCGTCAGTCAGCTTTTCCTGCGCGGCAATAGACTCCAGCACCTCTCCGCGGCGGGCGTCCAGCGAGCGCAGATAGCCCAGCCGGTCGCCGACGTCGCGCAGAAGCTGGTCGTCCATGCTGCCGGTCATCTCCTTGCGGTAACGGGCGATAAACGGTATGGTGTTACCCTCGTCAATAAGCTTTATCACGTTGTCAACGTGGGTGCTTTTCAGTTTGAACTGCTCGCAAAGCAGCGCGGTAATGTCAGCCATTGTCTTCCCTTTCGAAACAACAAGCCCCGCGGCGCGGGACTTGAGCATTATTATTTTTTCTGTTTTCAGTGCGCGCAGCGACGAACTATTTCGTCGACTATTCTGACGCTTGCGTGGCCGTCCCCGTAGGGATTACGCGCGCCGCTCATTTTCGCGTACAGTCTACCGTCGCTGAGCAGCGAACACATTGCCTCGTACACCGGCTGTTCCTGCGTGCCGGCCAGCAGCAGCGTGCCGGCCTCAACCCCTTCGGGGCGCTCGGTGGTGTCGCGCAGCACTATTACCGGCTTGCCGAGCGACGGGGCCTCCTCTTGAATACCGCCGCTGTCGGTCAATATCATATAAGAACGCGCGAGCAGATTGTGAAAATCTACGACGTCCATCGGCGGCACCAGCCGCACGCGCTCACAGCCGGAAAACATGCTGTCCGCAGCGGCGCGCACTGTCGGGTTCATGTGCACCGGGTAGACGACGCGCACGTCCTCAAACTCGTCGCAGACGCGCCGAATGGCGCTGAACATGCGGTGCATCGGCTCGCCGAGATTCTCGCGGCGGTGGGCGGTGAGAACAATAAGTCTGCCGTCGCCTATCCACTCGCTCAAATCGCTTTTCCAGTCGTCGCGCACGGTGGTGCGCAGCGCGTCAATGGCGGTGTTGCCGGTAACGACTATACTGCTTTCCCGCTTGCCCTCGGCGAGCAGATTTTGCCGGCTGCGCTCGGTGGGCGCAAAGTTAATGTCGGCGACCAGGCCGACGAACTGGCGGTTAATCTCCTCGGGAAAGGGCGAGTACTTGTCGTAGGTGCGCAGCCCAGCCTCCACATGCCCGACGCTTATTTGGTGGTAATAGGCGGCGAGTGCGCCGGCAAAGGTCGTGGTCGTGTCGCCGTGAACCAGCACTATGTCCGGCTTAACGCGCTCTATTACTTCCTCAAGACCGCGCAGCACCCGGCAGGTGATGTCGGACAGTGTCTGTCCCTTTTGCATAATATCAAGGTCGTAGTCGGGCACTATGGAAAACGCGTGCAGGACCGAGTCCAACATTTCGCGGTGCTGGGCGCTGACGCAGACAGTCGTTTCAATTTCCGCGCGCGAGCGCAGCTCGGCGACTACCGGCGCCATTTTAATTGTCTCCGGCCTGGTGCCGAAAACCGTCATCACCTTAATTTTGTCCATTGGCTCTCCTTTGTCGCGCCGCCTGCCGCGAAACGAGGCGCATGAATACGGGTATCTGCATCATTCGTCCGAGACGGCTGGGCTGTTTGAGCAGCCGGTACAGCCACTCTATTTTCAGCTTGATGTAGACGTCCGGCGCGCGCTTGACCGTGCCGGCCATGACGTCCAGCGTGCCGCCGACACCGGCAAGCACGCGCGCGCCCAACTGCGCGGCATTGGCGGCTATCCATTTTTCCTGTTTGGGGCAACCGAGCGCCACCAGCAGCAACGCCGGCTTTTTCTCTTTAATGTCGGCAATTATCTGCGCCTCTTTTTCGGCGTCGAAATAGCCGTCCGCCGTGCCGCAGACAACCAGGTCCGGGCACTCGGCGCGCATATTGGCCGCCGCCTTTTCGGCAACGTCGGGCGCGCCGCCGAAGAAATAGGCGCTCGCGCCGTGCGCCGGCAAGCGCGTTACCAGCCAGCGCACCAAGTCGTAACCGGCCACGCGTTCGCGCAGCGGCCGGCCCAATTTCTTCGCCGCCCAGACCACGCCGTTGCCGTCCGGCACAACCAGGTCGCCGCCGCGCAGCACCTGCATAAAGTCGGCGTCGCGCTGTGCGCTCATAATCATCTCCGGGTTGGGCGTAAACACGGTATGCGCTCCCGGCTCGTCGAGCCAGCTCTCCGCCAGCAGGCGCGCCTGTTCGGGACTTACCGCGTCGACGCCGACGCCGAGAATATCTATTCTCCGGTCTTTTTGATTGTTCGCCATCGGGAAATCTCCCAGCTTGTTCTCATATTGTCTTTCATTTTTCACAATCCTGATTATAGCAAATCCGCCGTTGGCGCGCAACGCAAAACCGCGTGCGCGGCGCGCGCAGACGAATTTTGTCAAAACCATGCATTGTTTTCGATTCTCTCGGGCTATATAATGTATATATTATCACTGCGGAGCAAAACATGCCAAAGCCGTTGAGCAAAAATGAATATAACGGTTCGTTCCCCGAACAACAATTTTCAGCCGAGCACCCGTTCGCCGCGGAATATGCCCCGTCGCGCAACGGCAAGCTGCGACACAAGCAGCTCAGCTGGGGCACGGCGCTAAAATACGCGGCTCTTGCGGCAAGCGTCGCTGCGGCGGTGCTGCTCGTGCGTCTGCACGTGTTTTGCACTGTCACCGGTCTCGGTTATACCGACGCCGAAATAACGGCGCAAATATTCACCACCGCAAATTACGGCGGTGACGGCGAAATCGGCTATCAGCTGCTCGACAGCGCCGGCGACACCGTCGCCTCCGGCTCGTTTCAGACGCGGCGGCGCGAACTTAGTTTCAGCGCTCTTCAGCCCGGCAGCGACTACCGGCTTATATTTACCGCTGTCGACAGCGACGGCAAGACTTTCTCTGCCGGCAGCTGTGTATTTACCACCCTTGCGCGCTCGCGCGGCTCCCAGCAGGGCGGCGTCGGCGGACTCGGCTACGACCCGCAGCCCTACCCGCTCAGCGAGTCGGAGCAAAACGGACTGCTCTCACAGCCGCCGCAGCTTAGTGTCTTGCCGCCGCAGAGCAGCGGCTATTCTCAGCCTGCCCCGACGCCCGTCACCTACACCGACATTACCGTAAACAGCAGCGGAATCACATTTAATTCCGATTTCGGCGTCACCTATGCCGCGAATATTACCGCCAACGACGCCACCGGGGTCTGGTTTGAGTCTTTGCTCGACGGCGCGCCGGTCACCACTTTTGACCGCACCCAAACCGCGGCGCTGCTTTCCGGCGGCGTGTATTCCCTAAATTCCCTGAATTTCGACAACGTCGCGCCTGGCAACCACACCTTTGCGCTGCGCGTCAATTACACTTTGGGCGGGAACAGCCGCTCGCGTGTGCTGCAAGCGTCGCTGCAGACGTCAGGCGTCGACATTACCGGCGCGCTGACGGTCGACATCGACTCCTCCCCCGGAAACGCGCTTGTCAGCCTCGGCGGCGCTCTTGACGAGACCGGCGGGACGCTGGCGGCGGCGCCCGATATCGTAATAAAGCTCTACCAGACCGGCCAGCAGACGCCCTACGCCACATACGACACCGTCAATTCCTCAGCCGCTTATTCCTACAACGCTGTGGCGAAAACATTTTTACTGACCGGCTATTCCCTGCCGCTGACTTCCGGCGACTGGCATTTTGTCGTCACACTGAGATATGAATGGACGCCGAGCGGCAGCGGCGAGTCTATTCCCGGTATAATCGAACTTGAAACCGACGTCACTCTTCCCTAACGGTACCCAAAATCGAAAGGTCTAAGCAATGAAAAAGAAAAAATCTCTGCCCCGCACTCTGGTCAATGTTCTGCTGCTGGTCGGCTTGCTGCTGCTGCTTTTTAACCCCGGGCTCATCCCCTTTATCGGCGATGAAAACCGGGCACTTATAAGCGCGGCGCTGAAAACCACTTTTTCCTACAAGGCCGACGCGAGCGGCGCCACACTGCTGGTACGGCTTGCAAACGTCGCCGCCATTGTAGCGGTCGTGCTGCTGTGCTCGACGCTCATTCGCTTTATTCTGTCGCGCATTAAGCCGCGCTACCGCCGCACCGAAACGGTGCTGGGGCTGGTACAAAGCGTTGTAAAATATGCGGCGGCGCTGGTGATGATAGTCTGGGTGCTGTCGGCGCTGGGCGTTAACGTTACCGGCATTTTCGCGAGTCTCGGCATAATCAGCCTTATTGTCGGCTTCGGAGCGCAGAGCCTAATTGAGGACATTATTACCGGCGTCTTCATTATTTTTGAAGGACAGTATAATGTCGGCGACATTATTGTGCTGGACGATTTCCGCGGCACGGTGCGCCGCATCGGCGTGCGCACCACCACTATACAGGACGACGGCGGCAATCTGAAAATAGTCAACAATTCCGACATTCGCAACGTGCAAAACCGCTCTGCGGAGCTGTCGGTCGCGGTATGCGACGTCGGCATCTCTTACGCGGCCGACCTCGAAAAAGTAGAGCGCGCTGTTGCCGACGAACTGCCGCAGCTGCCGCAGCGTTACCCGGAACTGTTCAAGAGCGTACCTATATATAGGGGCGTGCAAAATTTGGGCGAGTCGGCGGTCATTCTGCGCGTCGTCGCCTATGTGGAAGAAGCAAACTATTACGCCGCCACCCGCGCGCTCAACCGCGAAATGCTGCTTTGCTTTGAGCGGCACAATATTGAAATACCGCTCAACCAGCTGGTGGTACACAAGGGAGAGTAGACGCTCAAAGCGGCGAGCCTTTCGACACTCAACGGCCGCCTTGTCTGCACGGTTTTGCCGGACAATGCGGCTGTTTTGGTAAAACAGTATCGCTCTTTTTGTGTGTACTTTGCATTTGTGTTGTGGTAGTATTGTATATACAGCAAATTTAACGCAAAGGGTAATATTCTATGGATATCCTCGATCAAATTAAAAAGTCGGAGCAGCAGGCTGCCGATATCCGCGCCGAGGCGGTGCGCCAGGCGCGCGACATTTCGCGCAGCGGCGAACAGCAGGCCGAAACCGCCGCCGCGGAATTTACCGCAAAGGCAAAACAGCACTCACAGCAAAAGCTGACCGCGGCGCAAACACAAGCGGAGGAACGCGCCGCCGAGCTGGTCGCAAAGGCGCTGAAGGACGACGAGTCCGCGTTGGACGCGGCGCGCAAAAATCTTTCGGCCGCCGCTGATTTTATCGTTCAAGAGGTCACAAAAGCATGATCCTGCCAATGAAAAAAGCGACCATCTTCGCCATGCGGGACGACCGCAAGGCGATACTTTTGGCACTGCAGCGCAGCGGCCTTATGATGGTCATTGAGAGTGACGGCTGCGTGCGGGACGACGCGCTCGGCGGCGCTGAAAACGGCGAGGCCGGCGCTAAGGAAGCGCTCGCTTTCGTCAGCCGCTACCGCGAAAAGGCGCGTTTTTTCTCCGACACCCCCAGCGTCGGTTTCGGCGAGTTGATGTCCAACAAGGCGCAGCAGCAAAAGCTGGCCGACTCGGCGCTTGAGCTGCAAACAAAAATGGCGCAGCTGCAATCGGACATTGCCGCCGCGCGCTCCGCCGCCGCCGCGCTGACGCCCTGGCTGCCGCTGGAATGCTCGCCGGCGGCTTTGCGCGGGACGCACAACACCTGCGCGCACACCGGTTACATTCCTGTGAGCAAAACGGCAAAACTTGCCGAGCTCGAGCAGACGCTGCCCTTCGCCTACGGCCTGCTCGCCCAGTCCGCCGGCAGCGTCGCTTGCTGGTTTGTTACGCACCGGGACGCCGACGGTGAAATATGCACTACGCTGAAGGACCTCGGCTTTGTCGAGTCGGCGCCGCCGTCAATATCCACCGCGCCGCAAAAGGAATACGAGCGGCTTCAGCAAAAAATTGACAAGCTGCGCGACCAATACGCCGCACTGCAGCAGCGCGCTGAGGACATTGGCAAAAAATCGGCGTCCATAGAACTGCTGTGCGACAAGCTCGCCAGCGACGTCGACCGCTTCAACACGCCTTTTTGCGAGACACAGTCGACCTTTTACATTCGCGGCTGGGTCACAGCCGAGCGCGCCGGCGACCTTGACGAGGTCATTCGCGACGCCACCGACTGTTTCGAGCTCGTGCTCGAAGACCCCGCCGAGGGCGAACAGCCGCCGACCGTTACTCGCAACCCGAAACTGATAACTCCGTTCGAGACGCTCACCGACATGTTCAGCCGCCCCAACCCGCTTGACGGCATTGACCCCAACCCGGTAATGGCGCCCTGGTACTGGCTCATTTTCGGCATGATGATGGCCGACGCCGGCTACGGGCTGGTTATGCTTGTTCTCTTCTGGCTTTTCCTCAAGCTGAAAAAGCCCAAGGGCGAGTTCAAAAAGCTGGTCACGGTGCTGATGTACGCCAGTGTTCCCACGGCAATCTGGGGCGTGATGTTCGGCAGCTATTTCGGCGCCGAATGGTTCCCGCCGATTCTTTTCGCGCCGCTTTACAACCCGCTGCCGATGATGATAATCTGCTTCGCGCTCGGCGCGCTGCACATCTTCTGCGGTTTGTGTATGCAGATGTACTACAAAATAAAGCAAAAGCAGTATCTCGACGCGCTCAGCGGCGACCTTGCCTGGATAGTGCTTATAAGCTCGCTCGCCATGCTCGCGCTGCCCGCCACTGCCGCAATCGGTAAAATAGGGGCGCTCGCCAGCGCCGCGGTGATAATTCTTTTCAGCAAGCGCGAGGGCAATATCTTTTCCCGCTTTTTCGGCGGCCTGCTGGCGCTTTACAACATCACCGGGTTTATGAGCGATATTCTTTCCTACTCGCGCATATTGGCGCTTATGCTCTCCAGCGCCGTCGTCGGCATGGTCATGAACATGCTCGCCGGTATGGTCCAGGGCTCAATAGTCGGGTTTATCGCCTCTTTGTTTATTTATATTGTCGGCCACTCCTTTAACCTGGCAATGGGTCTGCTGTCCGCATACGTCCACGCCAGCCGGCTGCAATACATTGAATTCTACGGAAAATTTTACGATGGGGGCGGCTACGCATTTAAGCCTTTGGCCGTCAATGCCCGCTATAACAACGTAGTCTCTGACAAATAAAATTTGACAGAACACACATATTCTTTCGGAGGAAACAAAAATGTCTTTAGGTCTTGTTCTCGCAATCGGCGGCGCTGCTTGTGCCGCAATCCTTCCCGGCATCGGTTCCGCTTACGGCGTCCAGATAGGCGGTAAAGCCGCCGCCGGCGTCGTTTCGGAAAACCCCGAACTGTTCGGCAAACTGCTGGTTATTCAAGCACTGCCGGGCACGCAGGGCATCTACGGCTTTCTGACCGCCGTCATCGTCATGATCAAGCTCGGTATGCTCGGCGGCAGCACTGCCGAAGTTTCAACTATTGTCGGCTTGCAGATACTCGGCGCGTGCATGCCCATCGCCATAGTCGGCCTGTTCTCGGCTATCTACCAGGGGCGCACCGCCGTCGCCGCCATCCACATGACCGCCAAGCAGCCCGACGCCTCGGCGCGCGGCATCACTATGACCGCGCTGGTCGAAACCTATGCCATTCTCGGACTGCTTATCTCCATTCTGCTGATCTTCTTCGGCATCAGCCTTTAATCAACGAAAGGACACCGCAACTGTGGGTGCTCAACAGATACTTGACACAATATTGAACGACGCGCACGGCGAGGCCGCGGAAATAGTCGCCTCTGCGCAGCGCGCGGCAGCCGCCGCCAAAGCACAGGCGCTGGGAACAGCTAAAAAAAGCACATCGGCGCTTGAGCTGTACACCGAGCGCGAGAGCGAGGAAATTATCGGCCGCCGCTTGCGCGCCGCCGCTATAGATGCGCGCAAAAACACTCTTGCCGGACGCCGCGCCGTTCTCGACGAGGCTTTTGACGCCGCGCTGGCAAAGCTGTGCGCTCTGCCGGAAAAAGAGTATGCGGCGCTGATTTGCCGCCTTGCCGCGGCAGCGTCCGAGAGTGGCTCCGAGCAGGTACTGCCCGCCGCCGGTCAAAGCGAGCGCTATAAAAACAGCTTGCTGCGGCAGATGAACGCCGCGCTCAAAGCGGCCGGCAAGCCGGACAAACTGACTCTCGCCGCCGGCGAGGGACAATTTCGCGGCGGCTTTATGCTGTGCGGCGAGCGCTGCGACACCGACTGCTCGTTTGAAAGTATAATAGACACAGTGCGCCGCGAGCGCGAAAGCGACGTTTTTGCACTGCTGTTTGCCAAAGAGGTCGAATAATGCCGAGCGACAATTATCCCTATGCCGTAGGGCGCATCAGAATAATTGAAAACTCGCTGCTGGGTGAGGCCAAACTTGCCCGGCTGCGCGAGCTTGAGTATTGGGACGCCGCCAAACAGCTTGCCGACTGGGGCTTTGCCGGCGATTATCCGCTCAAGACCGACGTCGACGGCATGATTGCCTTCGAGCGCGCCGCTGTGCGCAACACAATTACCGACGTCACGCCGCAGCCCGAACTCAGCGACCTTTTTTATGTGGAATTTGACGCCGCAAACCTCAAGCTGGCGCTGAAGTGCCGGCTACTCGGCACCGACATACCGGACGACCAAAGCGAGCAGGGCATTTTTTCGCCGCAGCTGTTGCGCGAGTGCGCTTTGCACTGCGACTGGTCGGCGCTGCCGGCGCCGTTGCCGGAAAAGCTTGAACCCGTCGCCGCTTTAATGGAAAAGCGCGCGGCGCAGCAAATGTGCGCCGCTGTCGACAGCGCCTTTTACGCCTATGTGCTCGCACAGCTTTGCGCGCTCGACAACAAGCTGTGCTTGCGCTACTTTACCGCCAAAATAGACTTCACCAACATCCTCAGCGCCCTGCGCGCCCGCGCGCTGAAGTGGACGCCGCAACAGCTGCGCTCGCTGCTGCTTGAAGGCGGCGAGCTTGAGTTCGACCGGCTGTGCGCTTCGCTTTCGCTCGCCGGCGAGGCGCTGCCCAAGGCGCTGAGCTTCGGCGAATATGCCGACAGAATAGCTCTCGCCGTCAGCGCCGGTACCGGCAGCGACATCAGCGCGGCGTCGGCGGCCTTTTCGGCGCTGCTGCTCGCCATAATAGACGAGGAGCGCTACGAGCCGTTCAGCATCGGCCCGATTGCCAGCTACCTGCTGCGCGCAGACGGCGAATGCCGCTCACTGCGGCTGTTGTTTGCTGCCAAGCGGCGCTCGGAGGTGTAGGATGAAAAAAAACAAAATCGCCGTCGTCGGCGAGCGCGACTCGGTAATGCTTTGGAACGCGCTCGGCGTCAAGACCGTATATGCCGATGAAAAAAAAGATATTGAGCGCGAGCTTCACTCGCTCGCTGCCGGTGACTTTGCAATAATCTTCATTACCGAAAAAGCGGCTCAGCTCGTGCCGGAAACACTCGCGCGTTACAAAACCTGCGCCTACCCCGCCGTAATCCCCATCCCCGACCGGGACGGCAGCAACGGCTACGGAATGCGCTCAATTAAAGCCAATATTGAAAAGGCCATCGGGGCCGACATACTCTTCGCGGAAGAAGGTAAAACCAATGAATAAAGAAAACAGCGGCGCGGTCATTGAAAAAGTCGCCGGCCCGCTTATAGTCGCCAGCGGCCTTGGCGACTGCCAGATGTACGACGTCGTGCGCGTCTCGGAAAAACGCCTTATCGGCGAGATTATCGAGCTGCGCGACGACCGCGCCTCCATCCAGGTATACGAGGAGACCGCCGGGCTCGGACCCGGAGAGCCGGTCTACCCCACCAACGAACCGCTGTCTGTTGAACTTGCCCCCGGCCTTATTGGCGGCATATTCGACGGCATTCAGCGCCCGTTGGAGCGCATTTACGAGCAGTTCGGCGACCGCATCAGCCGCGGCGTCGACGTGCCCAAGCTCGACCGCGACAAAAAATGGGCGTTTTTGCCCGCAGCTAAGGTCGGCGACGAGCTCAGCGGCGGCGACGTGCTCGGCACAGTCGAGGAAACCGCCGCAGTCACCCAGAAAATTATGGTGCCGCCGGGAGTTTGCGGCACGCTTGAATGGATATTCAGCGGCGAGTGCACTATTGAGGAAACCGTTGCCCGCCTGAAAACGGCGGACGGCAGCGTAAAAGAGCTGCAAATGCTGCAAAAATGGCCGGTGCGTCGCGGCCGTCCCTTCGGCGAAAAACTGACGCCGACCGAACCGATGATAACCGGTCAGCGCGTAATCGACACGCTTTTCCCCATCTCCAAAGGCGGCGTCGCCGCCATCCCCGGGCCCTTCGGTTCGGGCAAGACAGTCGTGCAGCACCAGCTGGCCAAATGGGCCGACGCCGACATTATCGTCTACATCGGCTGCGGCGAGCGCGGCAACGAGATGACCGACGTGCTGATGGAATTCCCGCAGCTTAAGGACCCGCGCACCGGACTGCCGCTGATGAAGCGCACGGTGCTTATTGCCAACACCTCTGACATGCCCGTCGCCGCGCGCGAGGCGTCAATCTACACCGGCATTACCATTGCCGAATATTTCCGCGACATGGGCTACAAGGTCGCGATAATGGCCGACTCCACCTCCCGTTGGGCCGAGGCTCTGCGCGAGATGTCCGGCCGGCTTGAGGAAATGCCCGGCGAGGAGGGCTACCCCGCCTACCTTTCGTCGCGTCTGGCGGAATTTTACGAGCGTGCCGGCATTGTCACTTGCATAGGCAAAGACAAGCGCGTCGGCGCCATCACCGCTATCGGCGCCGTGTCGCCTCCGGGCGGCGATACCTCCGAGCCCGTCTCGCAAGCGACGCTGCGCATAGTAAAGGTATTTTGGTGCTTGTCGTCGTCGCTCGCCTACAAGCGCCACTTCCCCGCTATTGACTGGCTGACAAGCTATTCACTTTACAAAGACAATATGTCCGAGTACTACGACCGCGAAATTGGCGCCGACTGGTCGGCGCTGGTGGCACAGACGATGTCACTGCTGCAAGACGAGTCCGAACTCAGCGAAATAGTCCAGCTCGTCGGCGTCGACGCGCTGAGCTTCCGCGACCGCATTAAGCTCGAAAGTGCCCGCAGCATTCGCGAGGACTACTTGCACCAGATAGCCTTCAACGAGGTCGACACCTACACCTCGCCGCAAAAACAGTACGGCATGCTGCGCATGATCATCCGCTGGTACAAAAAAGCCACCGAGGCGCTCGAAAAGGACGTCGCTTTCAGCAAACTCACCTCTATGCCCGTCAGCGAGCGCATCGGCCGCATGAAGTACATTCCCGAGGACGAGTTTGAAAAGACCGCCGCACAAATAAGCGAGCAGATGGACGACGAATTCGCCGCTCTGGCCGGAGGTGAGGAAATTGCGTAAGGAATACAAGACCATCCGCGAGGTCGTCGGCCCGCTTATGCTCGTTGACGGCGTCGAGGGCGTAAAGTACGACGAGCTCGTGGAAATTGAACAAAAAAACGGCGAAGTCCGCTTCGGCAAGGTGCTGGAAATAGAGAACGACCGCGCCCTGGTACAGCTTTTTGAAAGCTCGCAGGGACTTAAGGTCGCAACGAGCAAGGCGCGTTTTCTCGGCCACGGCACCCAGCTGGCTGTCAGCAAGGACATGCTCGGCCGCGTTTTCGACGGTATGGGCAACCCGATAGATAACGGCCCGGCCGTCATTGCCGAAAAAAGACTGGACATTAACGGCTCGCCGATAAACCCGGCGGCGCGCGACTACCCCGCCGAGTTCATTCAGACCGGCATCAGTGCCATTGACGGACTCAATACGCTGGTGCGCGGCCAAAAGCTGCCGGTCTTCTCCGGCTCCGGACTGCCGCACGCCCAACTGGCGGCGCAGATAGCCCGTCAGGCCAAGGTGCTGTCCTCCGGCGACGGTTTTGCCGTCGTCTTTGCCGCCATCGGCATAACTTTTGAAGAGGCCGACTTCTTTATCAGCGATTTTAAGCGCACCGGCGCCATTGAACGCGCCGTGCTGTTTATGAACCTCGCGAACGACCCGGCGGTCGAGCGCATTGCCACGCCGCGCATGGCCATTACCTGCGCCGAATACCTCGCCTACGAACTCGGCATGCACGTGCTGGTCATTATGACCGACATCACTAACTATGCCGAGGCGCTGCGCGAAGTTTCCGCGGCGCGTAAAGAGATACCAGGCCGCCGCGGCTACCCCGGCTACATGTACACCGACCTCGCCTCGCTTTACGAGCGCGCCGGCCGCATCAAGGGCAACAAGGGCTCAATAACTCAAATACCAATCCTCTCAATGCCGGAAGACGACAAGACCCACCCCATTCCCGACCTTACCGGCTACATCACCGAAGGGCAGATAATTCTTTCGCGCGAGCTTAACCGCCGCGGCATTACGCCGCCTGTCGACGTGCTGCCCTCGCTGAGCCGCCTTAAGGACAAGGGCATAGGAGACGGCAAAACGCGCGAGGACCATTCCGATACCATGAACCAGCTGTTTTCCGCCTACGCGCGCGGCAAAGAGGCCAAGGAGCTGGCCGTAATTCTCGGCGACGCGGCGCTGTCGCCCGTCGACAAGCTCTACGCCAAATTTGCCGGCGAGTTCGAGACTAAGTATGTCTCGCAGGGCTACAATACCAACCGCTCAATAGAAGAGACGCTCGACCTCGGCTGGCAGTTGCTGCACATACTGCCCCGCAGCGAGATGAAGCGCATTCGCGACGCCTATCTCGACAAATACTGGCCCGCCGACGAGGTCGAAACGACCGAAACCGAAGCAGAGGACGAGGAAGCGTAAGCCATGGCAAAGCAGGTCAATCCGACACGAATGGAGCTGACGCGGCTAAAGCGCCGGCTGAAGACCGCTGCGCGCGGCCACAAACTGCTAAAGGACAAGCGCGACGAAATGGTGCGCCGCTTTATTGACGTGGTGCGGCGCGACCGCGAGCTGCGCGCCGACATAGAGCAGCAGCTGGCACACGCCATGGGGCACTTTTCCGCGGCGCGCGCCGAAATGGGCGACGCCGCCGTGAGCGAGTCGCTTATATACCCGGTGCGCGAAATAGAGCTCAAGACCGACCTCAAAAACGTAATGAGTGTCGAAGTGCCGGTAATAAAACTGCAAAGCGACAGCGACGCTCCGGTCGAACTCCCTTACGGTTTTGCGTTCAGTTCCGGCGAACTGGACGGCGCGGTGCTGGAACTGGCGGCGCTGCTGCCCAAGCTTATTGAGCTGGCCGAGGCCGAAAAAGCCGCCGACATGCTCGCCGACGATATTGAAAAGACCCGCCGGCGCGTCAACGCGCTGGAACACGTGATGATACCCAACACACAAACGAACATCAAGTACATCTCCATGAAGCTTGAGGAAAACGAGCGTGCCAGCCAAAGCCGTTTGATGAAGGTAAAAGACATTATTAAGGACTGAATTTTTACAAGTATTGCCATTATTAAAAAGTACGGCGCGGCTCACCCGCACCGTACTTTTTCGCAGCCATTTTGAACCACGGAGAATAAATGTTAAGTGACAAATCCAACCTATTGACCGAGGGGACTATCTGGAAAAAGATTGTCCGCTTCGCCATGCCTCTATTTTGGGGCAACCTGTTCCAACAGATGTACAACGTCGCCGACTCACTGGTCGTCGGCAACTTTTGCGGCAGCGACGCACTTGCCGCCGTCGGTTCTTCCGGCAGTCTAATTCATCTGCTGGTGGGCTTTTTTATGGGCACCTTTACCGGCGCCGGCGTCGTTATTGCCCGCTATTTCGGCGCGCGCGACACCGCAAATGTGCGCAAGTCGATACACACTACCGTCGCTTTCGGAATAGCGGCCGGAATTGGGCTAACCGTACTCGGCGTGCTGTGCACACCGACAATACTGCGCTGGATGGGCACGCCGGCAAGCGTGCTGCCAAACTCGGTGCTGTATTTCCGAATCTACTTTTCCGGAATCATATTTTCGGTGCTTTACAACACCGTCAGCGGCATTTTTCGCGCTGTCGGCGACAGCGTCCACCCGCTGTATTACCTAATAGTCTCAACCGTTACCAATGTGGTGCTTGACATTGTCTTTATTGCCGTTTTCGACTGGGGCATTGCCGGCGCCGCCTACGCCACGGTAATAGCGCAGGCGCTCAGCGCGGCGCTGAGCCTGCGCAAACTGGCGGTGTCCGACCCCGAATACCGTCTGCGCTGGCGTGAAATCCGCTTTGACAAGCCGCTGCTGCGCGAAATACTGCGCATGGGACTGCCCTCCGGCGTGCAAAACTCCATTATTGCCTTCGCCAATATCATCGTTCAGTCCAACATCAACGCCTTTGGCGCAATGGCGATGGCCGGCTGCGGCGCCTATTCCAAAATAGAGGGCTTCGGCTTTTTGCCGATTACCAGCTTTTCGCTGTCACTGACGACATTCGTCAGCCAAAATCTCGGCGCCAAGCAGTACGACCGCGCCAGAAACGGCGCCCGCTTCGGCATAATTACCACCGTAATTCTCGCCGAGCTCATCGGCATAGCCATCTACCTTTTCTCGCCCTGGCTGATAGCCGCTTTCAACAGCGAAAGCGCCGTCGTCGGCTTCGGCGTCGCCCAAGCGCGCACCGTAACGCTCTTTTACTTTCTGCTCGCTTTTTCCCACTCTGTCGCCGGCATTATGCGCGGCGCCGGCAAAGCAACGGTGCCGATGTTCGTTATGATGCTGTGCTGGTGCGTCATTCGCATTACCTACATCACCATTATAGTTCGCTTTATTCCCGACATCCGCTGCGTGTTTTGGGCCTACCCGCTTACCTGGACACTCAGCTCAATAATCTTCCTCATCTACTACCTGCGCGCCGACTGGGTGCACAGCTACGACCGGCTGCGGGAATAAAAAACGCCGCCGAACCCGACAGCCGTAAAAAAACAATACGCCCGCCGCAGGAGTACCGACCCCTGCGGCGGGCGTTGTTTTGTGCGCGGTCCATTTCGGTATTTGCTAAAACAATAATTACTCTTTATTGTGCGGCCTTGTCTTGTTTGTGCTGCTTTAGCAGAGCCGCGCCGAAAATAAGCGTTCCGTAAATTGCCGCTGCCGCAACACAATTCAATATAAAATCACTTGCCACGGAAAACGTGGTAAAACCGGTCGCGAGTGCCAGGTGCGCGAGCATATAGGAAAGCGGCGCGGCAAACAAATACCGGCAAATTTTACTTGCCTTCTCTTTCTTTCTCAATATAAACCAAACTAGCCCGATTAGAACTGCGGCGGCAAGCGCAAAGACAAAATAGTAACCGAGCACGATTCGCGGTAAAAACGTGATATGATCGTACGGGCCAGTGCCGTAAATAACCGTTGCATTGTCGAGCGTATTGGTGCAATCGCAATAATAAGCAACGGCAGTTTTTTCGGCATTTGACGAGATTAGCGCAGACGTCGCTGTTTTGCCGAGTATTTTGTCCCACGCGCAAGTCCACGCCTCAATTTCCACCTCAGTAGTCCCATTCTCCTCGTTCATCGTTCTTACTACCTTGCAGGAAGTTACGTTGTCGGAAAACTGCGCGTATACGTCGCCGTTTTCCGCTTCGGTAACGACAATTCCACTGTCTTTGTAAGAGACGTAGTCGGGCTTAATCATTCGCGCAAACACGCTGAGCATAACCACAAACACGAGCAGCGCCGAAAACAGCACCGCTGTCACTTTTCTGCTGCGAATGTCCTTGCAAACCAGTTTGAGTGAATTTTCGTTCGGTGCGGCGGCGACGCTGTCGCTGTCGACCGGGAGCTGCAATTTATCCAGGTATTCCGCGCAGTCTTTGCATTCCGCAACATGTTCGCGTACCAAGGCGTTTGATTCCTCTCCTGTCAGCTTTTCGGCATAAAGCGGCAGCAGATCCCGAACCACACCACACGCTGTTTTCATTTTGTCTCCTCCAGTATAGTTTGTATTTTGCTTTTCGCCCGGTGATAGGTGACGCAGGCCCAGTTCTCCGTCTTGCCGAAAATTTCGGCAATCTGCCTGAAGCTCAATTCGCCGAAAACCCGCAAATCAAACACCTCTTTGTAGGGTTCTTGCAGCGAATGCAGCGCCTTGAAAATATCCATAGAGGACTCGGCGTCGGCCACCTGTTCCTCAACTCCCGGTCCGTCACTGCTTTTTTCCGAAACGCTGTCAAGCGCAACTGTTCGGCCGGCCTGTTTTAGATAGGAATAATAGCTGTTTTTCGCTATTTGGCAAAGCCAGCTGCGCACGTCGCTTCTGCCCTCAAACTTATTGATAGCGCTCATCGCTTTGAAAAAGGTCTCGCCGGTTATTTCGTCCGCTATCTGCGCGCTGCCGCAAAGTTTCAACAAGTATTTGTGTACCGCGCCGAAATGCGCAAGATATATTTTTTCAAACTCGGGTCCAGTCACTTTTTCACCTCCTGTCTGTTAGACTCTGAAAAGCAAATAATCTTACAAACTTTTTTGCAAAAAAGCTGCCTGCTTTACGCAAACAGCTTTGAGTCGGAAAACAGACGCTTTCCCTACACCGATGCTCACCCTCATGTCGGCAGGCGGTTTCCCGGCGCTATTTTTCGTTCAGCGCGGCGCGGCTCACCTCGGTCGTGAGCTCAGTTTTTGCTCAGCAGCCGCGCCAGCAGCGGCCGGTGGGCCTTCATTGCGCCCTTGGGACAAAACTCGCCGCAGCAAAAACAGCATATGCAGCGGCTGCGGTCAATATGGGCGCGCCCGTCGCTGATGGTAATCGCCTTCATCGGGCAATACTCGGCGCATTTGCCGCAGCCGACACAGCCGGAGTCGGGCTGCGGCCGGCTGCTGAGCAGCCGTTTCATCAGCGTCGACATCAACTTACCGCTGAGCCCCCAGCTGCGGATGTCGCCCTTAGGCTGCAGCTTGAAGTCAACGACGCTGAACTCGGCGAGCGAGCCGAAAATTTCCAGTTCGCCGGTCGTCGCCGGCGTCAAATCGCGTACCACTGCGGCGGCGATAGTCGGCACGTCGGCGGCGCCGAGACCTATAAGACCGGCGGCGGCAACGTCGAGCGCGTGGGGGTTAAAAGATGCTATGAGCGCGCCGACCAGGCGCGGGTCGCCGTAGGACGGGCCGTTGCCCTCCATGGCGACGACGGCGTCACACAAGCACAAGCGCGGCTTGAAAAACTCGCAGAGGTCGACAAGCATGTCGGCAAAAGCCTCGTGCGTGGGGAATTTATAGTGGCTTTCGGTCTTGTGCATGCCGGCGACGCCGCCGAACATGTTTTTGCAAGCGCCGGTATAGGCCATCAGCGCGTGGGTCTTCAGTTTGCACAGGTCAATTATCGCGTCGGCCTTGAGCAGCCAGCCGGTGCAGCAAAAACGGTGCATGACGCGCGCCTCCTTTATTTCGGCGTCGGTCTCGCTGAAGTCATAGTTGAGTTTGGCGCCGCTGTCGCAAACGCCGCTCATGCCGGTGACACGGTAGACGGGTTCAAGATAGACGCGCGTAAAAGGACCGCCGGGGCTGTCGCCCAGCGTCACCTCGGCGCCGCGGGCAATAAGGCGCTCGCACAGCGCGCGCACCAGCGCCGGGTGCGGCGTCGCCGCCTTTTCGGGCGCGTGCGCGCCGATAAGGTTCACCTTTACCGCTATTTTCATGCCCGGCTTGACCCAGTCAAGCCCGCCTATAGGCGCAAGCACACCGTCGAGCGCCGCGCTGACGTTTTCGGTTTCGTAATTTGCACAAGCAAATACACTCACACGCTTGTCCATCTGCTCCTCCGTGAAACAGTTTCAGAATAAATCATTATTTGCTATGTTACCACAAAACAAACCGGCGCACAACATTTTGCCGCGCTTGACGGCGGCGCCGCTTTACGGTATTTTATAAGCAGATAATATAAAAGGAGAGCACCGATGGACGAGATTATCGCCGCATTGCGCGAGGTAAATATCTGGTCGCTGCTGCTGCGCTTCGTGCTCGCCGTTTTGTTCGGCGGGCTTATTGGCATGGAGCGCGAACACAAGCACCAGCCGGCCGGCTTTCGCACCCACATTCTCGTGTGCCTGGGCGCGGCGCTGGTAATGGCGACCAACCAGTACATGGCCGCGGCGTTCCCCGGCGCCGACCCGACAAGAATGGGCGCGCAGGTAATAAGCGGCATCGGCTTTCTCGGCGCCGGCTCAATAATTATGACCCGAGACCGCCGCGTGCGCGGTTTGACTACGGCGGCCTCGCTGTGGGCGAGCGGCTGCATGGGGCTGGCGCTGGGCTGCGGATTTTACGAGGCCTCTATTATCGCTTTTGTGCTTATACTGCTGGTCAACACCGGTTTTCGCAATCTCGGATTGCGAATAAAATCGCATTCCATTCGCAGAGAGTATTTTGTCGAGCTGACAAATTCGCAGGCGCTCGGCGAGCTTGTCAACATGCTGCGCGCCGCCGAGCTGCAAGTGGAAAACCTTGAGCTGGTAAAAAACGAGTCGCTGCCCGGCGCGTTTGCGGCGGTGTTGACACTTTCTTTCGGCAGCGAGCGCGACCACGCCACTGCGCTGGAAATTATTAAAAAGACGCCCGGCGTCGTCAAGGCTAACGAGATATAAGCACATCTTTTCCTCTGCTTAATGCTCCTGTTTTAGTCTGCAAGACCCCACAAGCGACAAAATCCCCCCGATGTAAAACAGCGGTACATCGGGGGGATTTTATTTTGTTTTTTTATAAACGCGCCGCAGGCTACAAATCCGCAGCGCCGCCGCTTTCGGCGGCACGCTCTTTTTTCAGCTTTTGCGCGTCTTTGCGGCGCTTGCGCACGGCGTCCATTGCCTGTTTGTGAAAGCAATGCTGCTGCTCGCTGTCTATTTCCAGCGAGCGCGCCGCGACACCGGCACGCAGCGAACAGACATAAATGTGCTGGATGTCGTTAATATACAGCGCGCTGTAGCGCCGCAGCATAAAGCGCTGCTCGCGCCGCAAGCGGGCAGCGGCGGCTTCGGCCTGCTGCAAACTTAAGTCCGCGGCGGAAAAAATATAAAGTTCGTAGCGGCGCGCGCGGGCATATTCGCCGCTGTGCAGCCGCCTGAGCTTGCGCGTCAGCGCCTGCGCCAGCTGCTCGCCCACGTCGGTGTCGGCGGCAAGCGCGTAGGGCGAGTCGCCCTCGTGAGCGCGCATTTCAAAATACATGGCGTAGGCAGTGGCTACGTTCTGCGGCATTGCGCGGGTGACCTCGACGGCGACCCGGCCGTCCTGAGTTTGCAAGTCGGGACTGTCAGTACAGTACAACTGCGCGTAATCGCCGCCGAAAAGCGCCGCCAGCGAGACGCGCGCGTATTGCTCAAAGTATTCGGTACCGAGCGGTTGAAAGTCGGCACCGCGCGGCGCCGCCACTACTTTTTGCGCCGCTGCGCGCCGCCGACTTTTTCCTTTTCGGCCGGTTTCGCCGTGTTTTGCGGCAGTGTCCAGACCTTGTCGGCATTGCGCAGCGCGCCTTTTACAAGGCCCTTTATGCACAGCGTTTCGACCTCGCTCGCACTTATTCCCCACTCTTTTGCGGCCGTGGCCGCCGTAATGTACTCCATATTCTCTCTCCTTACAGTCTGTCTATGCTCACGCCGCCATACGTCTTTTGCCAGTCGGCGCCAAAGTCGTCGACGGCTTTTTTAATTGCCGCCGAGGCGAATGCCGCGTGCAGTATTGAGGGCGCAACCGTGGCGCAGTGCGAACCCGCGCGCAGCGCGTCGTTTACCTGAGCAATATTTTTGAAGCTCGCCGCGACTATTTTGGTCTCGACGCCGTTGCGGTCTATCATCTCGCGCAGCGCGGCGGTGACGTCGCGAAAATCGACGTCGAGATTCTCCATCCGGTTGCAGTAGGTGGCGAGGTAATCGGCGCCGGCCGCTATCGACATAAAGCCCTGAATCTTGGAATATATCGCCGTGGCGGTGACGCCGTATCCCATTTGTTTCAGCCTTGCCATTGCCGCTATGCCCTGCTCGCTTGCCGGTATTTTAATATATACCCGCTCGTCAATGTTGCCGCGAATGGCCTCGGCCTCGCGGATAATGCCCGCGCAGTCCGTTGCGGTCACCTGCACGTGCAGCGTGCGCTCGCCTATTAGTGCGCGCAGCGCGCGCAAATGCTCAAAAAAATCAACGCCGCTCTCCTTGCAGATTATAGAGGGGTTCGTCGTCACGCCGGTGTAGGGAAAAATCTCGCCCGCTTTTTTGATTTCGGCAAGGTTGGCAGTATCGAAAAGGAATTCCATGTAAATATCTCCTGTTATTTTATGGCTCAATTATACCACCGCGCCGGCGGCACAGCAACCGCGCTTTACAACAGCGCGCTTGACTGATAAAATAAATGGCGTCGCCGAAAAAAACACCGCGGAGGATATTCACTTGCAGCAAGCTCTTATTTTCAACATCCAAAAATTCTGTATCCACGACGGCCCCGGCATTCGCACGACCGTCTTTTTTAAGGGCTGTCCGCTGCACTGCGGCTGGTGCTCGAACCCCGAGTCGCAGTCCGGCATGGCACAGCTGCTGCACAACCCGGTGCGCTGCGTAAATTGCCGCAGTTGCCTTAACTACTGCACCGCAAAGGCAATATCTTTCCCCTACGGTTCTTTTTTACTCGACCGCGAGCGCTGCAGCGCCTGCGGCGACTGCACCGCCGCCTGCGAACAACAAGCGCTGAGTGTTGCCGGTAAAGCGACCGCGCTTGAGGAAGTCGTGCGCGTTTGCCTTCAGGACAAAATATTCTACGATAAATCCGGCGGCGGCGTCACCCTTTCCGGCGGCGAGCCGCTACTGCACGCGGAATTCGCGCTGTCGCTGCTGCGCGAACTCAACGAGCGCTGGGTGCACACCGCGGTCGAAACTACCGGCTGTGTCGCGCCCGAAACCATGCTCGGCGCCGCCGGGCTCACCGACTTGTTTCTCTTTGACATAAAGCACTACGACAGCCGCCGCCACCGCGAGGGCACAGGCGAGGGCAACGAGCTGATTCTCGCCAATTTTCGCGCCGCCGCCAAAACCGGCGTTGAAATATTGCCGCGCATTCCGGTAATACCCGGCTTCAACGACTCACTTGACGACGCGCGCGGCTTTGCGCAGCTGCTGTTTGAGCTCGGCGCAAAGCGCGTGCAGCTGCTGCCCTTCCACCAGCTGGGCGCAAATAAATACCGCTGCTTAGAGCGTGAGTACGCGTTCGACGGCAAAGCGCAGCTGCACGCCGAACAGCTGGCAGACTACCGCGCCGTGCTGTGTGACGCCGGTCTCGACTGTTTCTTTTAAGCTGCAAACGCGCGGCAATATTGCTGGCTGCCGGCGTCAAAAGGCGCTTACGGCAATGGCTGACGAGCTGAGCCTGAATAAGTAAGGAGCACGCTGTTCTGAACATAAAAAACGTTCTTCAGCAACTACATGACGTCCCGATTCGCCTCTTATGCTCCCCGACCCCATTAACCCCTAAAGGCAAGGGGAAAACCATTTGACTCTCTTTGAGCTTCGCGCTTGCGGCGCGAGCTCGTTTTCGTTGCCGGCACTTTTGCGCCCTTTTCGCTAACCACACTTGACAATGTAAAAACGCAAAAACAACGCGGCGGCGGATTTTATCCGCCGCCGCAAATGAACTTAACGAGCCGTCGGCAAAAAAATGCCGCAAAGTACATCGCCCGCTAAAAAACCGGCCGCAGTCGCTTGCGGCCGCCGCTGGGAGCGTCCTTCTCGTTGCGACCAACGGCAAAACAGCGACCCGCTGAAAACCGACTTCAGGCGGGTCGCTGTTTTTATCTGCTGTAATTTCTGCCGCTATCCGGCGCTCAGTCTTTGGGCTTTTCGGCGCGGATTGTCATTTCCTTGCCGTCGTAGTCTATTACCAGACGGGTGTCGGGCTGCGGGTCGTTGCCGATTATATAGCGCGCAACAAGCGTTTCTACCTTGGACTGCAGCAGCCTTTTAAGCGGGCGCGCGCCGTAAGCGGGGTCGTAGCCGGTGTCAATAAGGTAATCCTTAGCCTTCTTGCTCAGCGTCAACTCCAGCTGCTGTTCTTGAAGCCGGCGGCCGAAGCCCGCCACCAGCAGGTCCATAATAGCGTAGATGTTTTCCTTCGTCAGCGGCTTGTAGAAAACTATCTCGTCGAGACGGTTGAGAAATTCGGGCCGGAAGCTGTGCTTGAGCAGCGCGTCGACCTTTTCGCGCGCCTCGGCGGAAATTTCGCCTTTGGCGTTGATGCCTTCCAGAATTATGTCCGAGCCGAGGTTGGAGGTGAGAATAATGATGGTGTTCTTAAAGTCCACCGTGCGGCCGTGCGAGTCGGTAACGCGGCCGTCGTCAAGCACCTGTAGCAGCACGTTGAAGACGTCCGGGTGGGCCTTTTCTATCTCGTCAAACAGCACCACGGAATAGGGACGGCGGCGCACCGCCTCGGTGAGCTGGCCGCCCTCCTCGTAGCCGACGTAGCCCGGAGGCGAGCCTATCAGCCGCGAGACAGAGTATTTCTCCATGTACTCGCTCATATCTATGCGCACGATGTTGTGCTCGTCGTCGAACAGCGCTTCGGCCACAGCCTTGGCGAGCTCGGTCTTGCCCACGCCGGTGGGACCGAGGAACAAGAACGAGCCGATGGGCCGCTTCGGGTCCTGAATTCCGGCACGCGAGCGCAAAATGGCGTCGCAGACCTTCTCAACAGCCTCGTCCTGACCGACAACGCGCTTGTGCAGTATCTCGCCGAGATGCAGCAGCTTTTCGCGCTCGCCCTCCATCAGCCGCGTTACCGGTATGCCGGTCCACTTGGCGACGATGCGGGCTATCTCCTCTTCGGTAACGCAGTTGCGCAGCAGCGAGTCGGCTTTTTTGGGCTCCTCTTTTTTCTCCAGCTCCTCAAGCTGCTTTTGCAGTTCCGGCAGTTGGCCGTATTTCAGCTCGGCCGCCTTTTGCAAGTCGTATTCCTGCTGGGCCTTTTCGATTGCCGCGTTGGTCTGCTCTATGCTCTCGCGCAGCTTTTGTACCTGCCCAATCGACTGCTTCTCGTTGTCCCATTTGGCCTTCATCGCCTTGAACTTGTCGCGCAGCTCAGCCAGCTCCTGCTGGATTTGGCGCAGCTGCTCTTCAGACAGCTTGTCCTTCTCTTTTTTCAGCGCGGTCTCCTCAATCTCCAGCTGCATAATGCGGCGGGAAATGTCGTCCATCTCGCTGGGCATAGAGTCTATTTCGGTCTTGATAAGCGCGCAGGCCTCGTCTACCAGGTCTATTGCCTTGTCGGGCAAAAAGCGGTCGGAAATGTAGCGGTGCGACAGCGTCGCCGCGGCGATGAGCGCGCGGTCCTGTATCTTGACGCCGTGGTAGACCTCGTAGCGCTCTTTAAGACCGCGCAGTATGGATATTGTGTCCTCCACCGACGGCTCGTCAACCATGACCGGCTGGAAACGGCGTTCCAGCGCCGCGTCCTTTTCTATGTACTGGCGGTACTCGTTGAGCGTCGTCGCGCCAATGCAGTGCAGTTCGCCGCGCGCCAGCATGGGCTTTAGCAGGTTGCCGGCGTCCATGGCGCCCTCGGTCTTACCGGCGCCGACTATATTGTGCAGCTCGTCAATAAAGAGGATTATTTTCCCCTCGCTCTTTTTTATTTCGGCGAGCACCGCTTTCAAGCGCTCTTCAAATTCGCCGCGGAACTTTGCGCCGGCAATAAGCGCGCCGAGGTCAAGCGAAAACAGACTGCGGTCTTTCAAATTTTCCGGAACGTCGCCGCGCACTATGCGCTGCGCGAGCCCTTCGGCTATGGCCGTTTTGCCGACGCCCGGCTCACCTATAAGACAGGGGTTGTTTTTGGACTTGCGCGACAAAATCAAAATTACGTTGCGTATTTCCTCGTCGCGACCGATAACCGGGTCAAGCTTTTGGGCGCGGGCAAGCTCGACGAGGTCCTGCCCGTATTTGGACAGCGCGTCGTAGGTATCCTCGGGGCTGTCGCTGGTAACTTTTTGGTTGCCGCGCAGCGCCTTGACCGCGGCGGTAAAAGCGGACTCGTCCAGCCGCTGTTCGGCAAATATCTTTTTCATCGTCGCCGACGGTTTACTGAACATGCCCAGCACCAGATGTTCGACCGAGACATACTCGTCGCCCATCTTGTCGGCTATCGACTCGGCGGCCGCCAAAGCGCGGTCCAGTTCCACGGACAAGTAGACCTTGCCCATGTCGCCCTCGACCTTGGCAAACTCCTCTATAGTATTCTCAAGCGCCTGCTGCAAGCTTTCGGCGTTGCCGTTAACCTTGTCGACGAGCTGCGGTATAAGCCCCTTGGCGTCGCGCAGCAGCGCCAGCAGCAGATGTTCTTGCTGCAGCTGCTGGTTTGAGTATTCTTCAGCCAGACGCTGCGCGTCCTGCAGCGCCTCAATGCTCTTTTGGGTGTATTTTTGCAGATTCATAATTTTGCCCCTCCTGTACTGTTATATTATCAGGGAGCTCGCCATGTAGTAGCCCCGGTAGGCCTTTTCGACCTCCGCTATTGCTCTTTGCGGCTCGTCAATATTGTAGAAAAACGCCTTCAGTGCCGCGTCCAGCGCGCTGATATACTCGACTATCGCCGCGCTCAGCTCGTCCTCGTCTATCTCGCCGCCGCTGCGGCTGCGGGGAATCAGTCTTTTGGTGTAGCGGCCGTCTTCAATTGCGTAGTCGCTTTGCGGGACATAACTGCTTTCTATGCGCGACCACAGCTTGAAAAACTGCATGAGATACAGCCGCAGCGTGCTGTTTTGGGTGCGCAGCCCGACGCGCAGTTCACCGACTGTGCCGGACATTACCCGGTACAGCTCGACACTGTAGCGCACTGTCGGGTTGTATTTATAGCTCAGCGCCGAGCGCAAATTCAGCATGCGCTCGGACGAGCGCAGCATAGTTTGCAAGCCGCGTTCCGGCGACAGCAGCCGCTCCATACGCTCAAACATCTCGTTTATGCGCATTTCCGGCGTGCGGTAAGAGACGTATTCTGCCAGTATGCGCTCTACCATTGCCGAGCGGCTGGCGCCGGCACTGTGGGCCATAGTGTCGACAGCGTCCACCACTGCTTCGGACAGCATAAGCGAGTACATATTCTTTGCCATCTAAACTCCCTCCGTTTCCACAATTATTTTACCACACTATATATAATTTGTAAAGTAAATTACATAAACATCTTTGCGAGTTTTGTGCTATTTTGTATTTTTTACACCATACTATACGGTTTGTAGAATATTCGCGGGAATATTAGGCCTGTTTGACGCTTAGGCTGCGCTCTGTTATAATTAAATGTAATTTATTTATTTCAAGAGGTCTTAACTGATGAGCAAAAAAGAACGCGGCGCGGCGCAAAGCGCGGACAAAAAGCCGCTGACAACCTCGCGCAAGGAACTGGACAGCGATCTGGTAATCTTCAAGAAAGTCAATGTCAAAGAAAAGAAAAAACAGATTATTTCCAGCGGCGTGCTGCTGCTGGTTTGTTTTGGCTCGCTTGCATACCTTTTTTTCTTTTCCGGCTGGCAGGGCGTGCCCGGAATTTTCATTGCGCTGAAAATATTCGGCATATTCTTTATCGGCGTGACTATCTGGATAGCGAGCGGCATATTTTTCAACTCGCTAAAATACCTGAAAACACTGAGCGCCAAACGCATTTGGACAATTGACGAACTGATGAAGATGACCGGCAAGGACCGCAAGCATACCGAAAACGCTCTTACCAACGCAATCGCCGCCGGCTACACGACTTACGATTGTTGTTACCGGCACAGACTTGTGGACAAAAACGGCAAGTCCTACGGTCTTGACCCGGCCTACGACGAGGACGAGCGCAAACAGCGCCGCCAGCACGAGGTCGAAACGCTTACCGCCAAGGGCGTAGTTTGACAATTACCGCACGTTTTTAGAGCGCGGCCGCACAGCGGCCGCGCCCTTTTTCACTGTTTTTTGCCGGCGGCGCCGCGGTGCACCAGCTCTCCGACAAATTTGCCCGCGTTCGCCAGCATATAGCTGCGAAAGACCGAGTCAACAGCAAGTTCGCTGCGGCGGCGGGCGCGACGGCGCATTGCCGCCAGCTCCGCAGCTGTATACAGCGCGCGGCGGTTGACCAGCGCAAAAATATCGCGCGTCGCATTTATGTCGGCAATCGGGTCGGCGTTGAGAACCAGCAGTTGTGCCTGCTTGCCCTGCGCAATGCTGCCGCGCTCGCTGTCAAGGCCGAGAAACTCGGCCGCGCCCAGCGTGGCGGCGCGCAGCGCCTCATAATTCGTGGTGCCGTGCTCAACACACGCCAACAGCTCCTCGTGCATGGCGAAACCGGGCACGACATTGGGAAAGCCGCTGTCGGTGCCGACAAGGAACTTGCCGCCCAGCTCCAAATAGCGGCGGAATATGTCGTCGTAGTACTCCGGCGGCTTGCGCACCGTCTTTTGCGCGTCCGGGCGCGGCTTCTTATGCTGGCCGCTGAGCGCCTTCCAGTAAAGGTCTACTATGCCGGGGCGCAGCTCCTTTACAGCCTCGCTCATTGCCGGCGACGGTCCGAAACGAAAGACCTGCTCCACCGTAAACGTGGGGTCTAGGTAAATGCCCGCGCGCGCTATCTGCTTGAGATTGTCGTCGTTGACAAACAGAATGTGCTCGACGGTAAGCTGGTCTATTGTGTATTTTTTGTGCTCGCCGGTGTAGTCACTGTTGACGCAATTTGGCAGATGGCCGACGACGCCGATACCGAGTTCCCGCGCTGTCTCGCAGACGGCGGCGTAAGCCTCCGCGGTCAAATTGTTGTATATTTTTACAAAATCGTAGCCGGCGTTTTTTGTGTCGCGCACGGCGGCGCTCGCCTGCTGCGCAGTCTTTGCCACCGTAATAAGCGGGTAGGTGGGGCGGCTGTCAATAATAGGTCCGGTCGTAAAAATGTCCGGGCCGACGCGGCGCCCACCGGCTATCTCGTCGCGCCAGCGCAGCGTTTTGGCAAAGCCCCACATATTCATTACCGCCGTCACACCCCAGCTGAGCGTGTAGTCGGCAAACTCGTCGTTGAAAAGGTGGACATGCATATCCCAAAGCGAGGGGATGACGTATTTTCCGCTGCAATCCAGTTCCTTTTCCCCGCGCAGCTCATTGGCCGGCGCGGTGCGCACTATCACACCGTTTTCGACCAAAATGTCGCGGTGCTCCAGCGCGACGTCGGCGCTCATAGGCAGCAGCGTCGCGTCTTTTAGCAGCAGCGAGCCGGAAATATCCATGCTTTGTCCTCCGTTGGCAATTGCTGTTTAAATTATAACCCATGCCGAATAATTACACAATACGCACAAAGTCGGCCTCCTTTTTTCGCGCTTTTTTTATCTTCGCGCGTTTATTTATTTGTTTTTTTATGGTATACTTGTAAATTGAAAAATATTTATGGAGATAATTAATGGATTTCAACGCTAACGCGGACAACCACACAGAAAAAGTCGAGTCCGCACCGCGGGACGCGGCAGACAAGCGTGAAAAGAAAAGTGCTGACAAACGGGAAAAGAAAGAGATAAAAGCAAAGAAGCGAGAGCTATTCCGACAAAAGCTGAGCGACCGGTTCTCTTTTGTCAAAAAGTTCACTTCACTTGCGGCAGTGCAGAAAATCGCGGCCTTTTTTAAGAAGGTCGACGCTTTTGCCGCGAAAGTTGAGATTCCTCCCTTTATCTATGTTCCGGTATCGGTCCTGTTTATGGAACTGCTGCTGCGGGGCATCTGCTTCAGCGAATTCTTTACTGTGGGACTGCTGTACCTCGCGATGTTTGATTTGGTATTCGCGCTGATTATTCTCATAATCGGCTCCGCTTTCAAAAGCGAGAAAACCAACCGCACGGTAATAGGCATAATCTTGCTGCTTATCGGATTTTACTTCGCGGCCCAGATAATGTACCACCACATCTACACCGTGTTTTTCGTCGTCGCCTCTACCGGCGGCGCCGGACAGGTGCTGGAATTCTGGCGCATTATCCTGCGTGCGCTGCGTCAAACGGCGCTGCCGCTGATACTCGTCTTTTTGCCCGGCGTGCTGGTGCTGCTGTGCCGCCGCAATTTTTCGGTGCGAAAAAGCAGCTGGCCGGTAAAAGTCGCATTTTTGCTGCTGGCCGTGGTACTGCAAGTCAGCTGCACAATGCTGATAAACACCAACAAAAAAGACGCGGTCTCGGTGAACTATGTCTACAACTACATGTTCGACCCCGAACTCAGCGCGCGCAATTTCGGACTACTGACCATGCTGCGGCTGGATGTAAAATACCAGATTTTTGATATTCGCACGCCGCCGGCTACCGACAGTTCTGTGCTTTACGGCGACAGCACGCCCACCGAAGTCGGCATGGAATACAACATAATCAGCGGCATAGACTTTGATGAGCTCATTGCCAACGAGACCGACAGCGTAATTCTCGACATGCACGAGTACTACAGCAATATTGAGCCGACCGAGAAAAACGGCTACACCGGCATATTTGAGAACAAAAACTTTATTCTTATAGTCGCCGAAAGCTTCTCCCCCTACCTCTACTTGAATTACCCCGAATACTTTCCGGCGCTCGCGCAAATGTACAGCGAAAGCATTCGCTTTACCAACTTTTACAATCCCTTCTGGTATGTAAACACCTACGACGGCGAATACGTTATCCACAACAGTCAAATACCCACCAGCGGCGACTGGAGCTTGCTGACGGCTGCATACAACTACCTGCCGTTTGCCTTCGGCAACCAGTTCCGCACGCTCGGCTACAACACGACCGCCTACCACGACCACTACGCAACATTCTATTCGCGCTACATCTCCCACCCGAGCCTGGGCTACACCTACATTGCCCGCGGACAGGGCTTGGACATTACCGGCGGCTGGCCCGAAAACGACCTTGAGATGATGGAGCAGACCGTCGACGACTATATCACGCCCTACGTCGAATCAGGGCAGCTGTTCCACACCTATTATCTTACTGTCAGCGGTCACCACAACTATATTTTCAACAACAACACCCAAGCCTACAACAACCGCGACATTGTCGCCGACCTGGACGCCAGCGAGGCGGTGCGCGCGTATATCGCTTGCAACTACTCGTTTGAGCTGGCAATTGAATATCTGCTGGCATCGCTTGAAGATGCCGGTATTCTCGACGACACGGTTATCGCCATCAGCGCCGACCACTATCCCTACGGTCTGGAGACCTGGGAATACGAGGAGCTGGCCGGACACGAGCTCGAGGACAATTTTGAGATATACAAAGAGGCCTTCTTCATCTGGAACTCCGAGACCGGCAGTATGGACGTCGACACGCTGGCGTCCACCTTCGACATTCTGCCCACGCTTTCCAACATGTTCGGCCTTGAGTACGACAGCCGCTTCCTTGTCGGCCACGACATCTTTTCGGGCGCGGACCCGCTGGTGTTGTTCAAAACCCACAGCTTTATGACCGAGGCCGGCAGCTACAACGCCACCACGGGCGAATTTATTGCCAACGAGGGCTACGAGGACACCACGAACGAGTATATAGCCGAAATGGCGCAGACTGTCAACGACCGCTTTACTTACAGCGCCCGACTGTTGAACACCGACTACTACTCCTATGTTCTTTCCGATTGGACTCCCTACCAGAACAACGACGACACCGCCTACGACGGCGAGTAAAACACAAGCACTTAACACGAGGTTCTTCGCGAATGGATGAGACCAAAAAAAACGAAAACCGCTCTGACAAAGCAACTGCCAAGCGCAAGACACGCGCGCGGCGCGGCGCCGCCGCACCCAAAAGCACTCCGCTGTCTTTTGCCGACACTGCCGCGCCCGCCGCGGCTAGCGACGGCGGCGGCAACAGTGAAAAGACGACCGCCGCCGCGCACAGCGGCGCCTTTAAGCCGCTGCGCGCCAATATAGCCGCAATTTGGCAGCGGCTGCGCAAGTGGTGGGACGGCGTCAATATTCACATAGCCGCATATGTCACTGTTGCCATTTTTACTATGGAGCTGATTTTGCGGCTGATGACAGTGAAGACTTTTTTCGGCATCGGGCTTTTTTACACGGCGCTTTTTGACGTGGCTATAATTGCTCTCATCCTTGTCGCCGGTTCACTTTTTAAAAACGAGCGCACCAACCGCTATGTTGTGGCCGCCATTCTGACGCTAATCGGCGTCTATTTCGGAATTCAGCTGGTATATTTTAATGTTTTTTCGGTGTACTTTACGCTCTATTCGCTCGGCGGCGCCGGTCAGGTGCTGCAATTTTGGCGCGTGGCGCTCGCTGCCATTCTGAAGTGCCTTATACCGCTGATAATTGTTCTCGGCTTCGGTGTTGGCCTTTTCTTTATAAAAAAACAGGTCTATACGCCCCACGCCGGCAAACTCAGCCGACTGATATTTATTGTCGCCGCTGTCGGTTTCCACGTGTTGGCTCTGGTTTTGGTAACCACAGACACGCGCGACGCAATTTCCATAAGCTACGTGTACCAGTACACCTATGTGCCGGAAAGCTCGGTGCAGAATTTCGGCATGCTCACCACCCTTCGGCTCGACCTTAAATATCAGTTCACTGAGGTAAAGCCAGTGCCTGCCAATAGCGCGGCGTCTTTATACGCCGACCGCACGCCGCAGGAAATAGGCGTCGGTTACAACGTTATAAGTTCCATTGACTTCAGCGCGCTCGCTCAAAGCGAAACTAACCCTACGATTGCCGACATGCACAACTATTTCAGCACCATCGAGCCGACCAATCAAAACGAATTCACCGGCTATTTTGAGGGCAACAACCTGATTTTGATAGTGGCCGAGGGATTTTCCGGTTTCATTATTGACGAGGAACTGACGCCGACGCTCTACCGAATGTACAACGAGGGTTTTCAGTTCACCGACTTCTACCTACCAATCTGGTTCGTCAGCACGCTGGACGGCGAATATGTCACCTGCAACAGCCTTATTCCCAAAAGCGGTGACTGGAGCTTTGCGACCGCAGCAAACGATTACATGCCCTTCTGCTTGGGCAACCAGGCGCGCGGCGTCGGCTACCATACCTACGCCTACCACGACCACACCTACACCTACTACAACCGCCAATACTCCCACCCGAATATGGGCTACGACTACAAGGGCTACGGCAACGGCCTTGACGTCACCTGGCAGTGGCCGGAAAGCGACGTTGAGATGATGGAAAAATCCATTGACGAGTACATTGACCAGCAGCCCTTCCACATCTACTACCTTACGGTCAGCGGACATCTCGAGTACAATTTCGGCGGCAACGCCATGAGCCGCAAGCACGCCGACGAGGTTGCTGCGCTTCCCTACTCCACCGCCGTAAAGGCCTATATCGCCTGTCAAATGGAGATGGACCAGGCTGTCGGCTACCTTATAGAGCAGCTTGAGGCCGCCGGCATTGCCGACAACACAACTATAGCCCTTGTCGGCGACCATTACCCGTACGGGCTGACCGACGCCCAGTACGAGGAACTTGCCGGGCGCGACCTTGAGTCCAACTTTGAATTTTACCACAACAATTTCCTGCTCTGGTCCGGCGGAATGGAAGACCCGATAGTCTGCGACAAGCCCTGTTCCCACCTGGACATTCTGCCGACGCTCTCCAACCTGATGGGCTTTGAATACGACAGCCGTCTGCTGATGGGTACCGACATTTTCTCCGACTCCGAGCCACTGGTCATCTTCAGCAACCGCAGCTTTATTACCGGCCAGGGCCGCTACAACGCCCGTACGGGCGTATTCACGGCTAACGAGGGCTGCACGGTCTCGGCCGATTATGTCTCCCAAATGGCACAGGTCGTCAACGACAAGTTCACCTACAGCGCCCGCATAATTGACTACAACTACTACTCCTACGTTTTTGACCAGTAATACCGCGCACACAAACACAGCCGCGCCAGGCAGTCACCCGCACCCCGACGCCAAATTAACCCCTTAGCGGCCGGCAATACTCTCTTGAGTCTCCCACGAGCTTCGCGCCTGCGGCACGAAGCTCGTTTTCGTTACCGGCGCTCGGACATTGAAACGACAAAAAACGCAGGAACGTACCGCGTTTTTCGTAGACAGGCTTACGTGAGCGGGCAGCGCTGATGCGGTCCAGGGCAAAGAAAAACGTCTCGAGGCCAATGATATATCAAGAGAAATTTAATTGCCGCAGCTTACAAAGCCGAGAGGTAAGTTGAAAAAACAAGCAGCCAAGCGCATAGATAGGGTGTAAGAACTGTAAAAAGGTTTGCCCGCAACAGAAGATTTCGGAAGTGTAGCAAAAAGGCGACTACTGTACAGTAGTCGCCTTTGTTATAATTATTCAATTTTACTTTTGCGATTTTTGTTTGCGCTTTGTAGCAATAATCAAACCTGAAAGCATGAATTCCGAGGCTAACAACAAGCTTATCCAAAGTGTCACATTGCCGTTATCCCCTGTTCGTGGGGCCGTTCCATTATGGGCATTTACATTAAATGTAGTTGTGTATGACCTGGCGTAAGTGGTGCCGCCTATGGTTACTACGGCAGTGTGCTTCCCTGCGGACAGAGAGTTAAGGAAGCTTTGGCTGAAACTTATATCAATTGAATGATAAGAAACCGTGTAATCACTGTTTAGGGTTATTGCCTGTCCGTCAACGGTAACCGATATAACAGGCGCATTGGTTGAATCCATGCCGGTTACTCCGCTGCCGATAACCATCATAGTACTTGCCGGAGCTTCTCCGACAGCAAAATTAGCGGGTGCTGTAACATTAAGCATTGTTGTTCCTGTTGTTACTGCTGACGCACTGCTTGTATAGTTACCGCTTCCTGTAGCAACAACATAAATATATTTTCCTAAGTCCGCTACAACAGGAGTGTAGCTTGAACTCGTTGCGCCAGATATTGCACTGCCTCCCGCGGTTGAAGCAGTAGTGTTTGTATACCACTGATAGGTTGCGGTTGCTCCCTTGGGCGCAATTGTTGCGGTAAGGGCTTCCCCGAGTGTAGGAGAATTGCTTGATAGAGTTACACTGCTAATGCCCTGCGCTATTGTTATTGAAAGTGCCTTTGTATCTGATGAGACAGCGTTTGTTGCCTTAATCGTAAAGTTGCTTGTGCCTGCACTTGTTGGTGTGCCTGAAATCACGCCGGTAGTGGCATTGAGCGAAAGTCCTTGCGGAAGTGAGCCTGAAGCTATGCTCCAAGTAATTGGTGTCGTCCCGGAGCTCGCAAGAGTTTGGCTGTAAGATACTCCAACTGTACCTCCCGAAAGGGACGTTGTGGTAATTGATGGTGCCGTCTGTGCCGGAACAGTTATTTTGACGGTTTTAGCAATTTCGCCCTTGCCATCTGCACCCATTCTGAAAACCAAGCCGGCGTCAGAACTATCAGTACTTAAAGCTACGGCAGTCAGATTAGCATCCGTATCATTGTAAGTTGCACTTCCTACAACTGTAGCGGCGCTGTTGATAGAAATTTGCGCATTATCGCTTGCCAATTTAATTGCTGCTGTGGCTCCGGTTACAAAAATTGTTCCGCCGTCTATTGTTAAGCAACGCGCAGAATTAATCAGAAGTCCTATTCCATTGCTTCCGGTACCTTTTGCGTTTAAAGTACCTGTCCCTGTTATGGTAAGATTTGAACAACCGTCTTCAAACGCAGTGCCGACGCTCGTAATATTATTGGTTCCCAGCAGAGTAAAAGCAACGTCATAATTGCTCCAAACCTGGAAACCGTATGCGAGAGAGGATTCAAAGTTAAGTCCGTT
This sequence comes from uncultured Faecalibacterium sp., assembly GCA_964478515.1. Taxonomy (GTDB): domain Bacteria; phylum Bacillota; class Clostridia; order Oscillospirales; family Ruminococcaceae; genus HGM13233. Next base: position 70,458 of record CAYZIL010000002.1, read on the forward strand.
TAAAGTAAGGGTATGATTAAATCTGTCTCCACTAAGTCCTGTCGGCGGGGTTGAAGTAATAGACGTTTCTGTGCCACTACCATCAATCGTCATAATGAACATATAGTTGTTATAATTTACTCTAAGGTAATAATCCTCAGCTGCTGCAAATGCTAAATTCGGCAATAGGAGTATTACCATTGCGACTGCTAAGATTGCGGAAATTAATTTCTTTTTCATTATTATGTCTCCTACCGTTTGTAAAACTGTTAATACTATATAGAATTATACATATAATAACATACGAAAGGGGACAAAATGGGGATAAAATGACAAAAAATAGTCATTTTTTCAATTTTAAAAAAACCTTTTTTGCTTTTCTTATCCGTTTGCAAGCTCACCTATAAATGATTCGCCCCATGAATACTGACTCATGAATTCTTCGGGATAATTGATATGGTCTTATCGATTTTCACTAATCCAATCATAATAATCACAGCTTATTTTTTCCACATTAACCCCAAGCATTCCCCGTTGCTGAATAAGTATATCGTCTAATCCGTATTTTTCAAACTGGATGCGCAGGTCAGCGCGAACCTTTTTGTAATATTCTTTTTTACTTTCTCCTTTGCTGGCGTCCTCCCAGAGAATTGCAATGACCTCTCCGTTACTGCATAACGCACCGCGTCGGCTTATAAGATAGGCGAGAAGCTCCTTGCTTTTATGATAGTGGAAGCTCATAGATTGCCCGTTTAAATAAACCTCAAAATTTCCGAAACATTGAACGCGCAACGCTTTGGGGCTGTTTATAGGATACCTCAGGTTATTTAGGGACTCCTGTATCCTTTTTTCCGAAACGGGCTTTAAGATATATCCGCTGGCATATATTTCAAATGCGCTCAACGCATATTCGCAATGGCCTGTAACAAAAACAATGTTAATATACGGATTAATGGCTTTTAGGCTTTTTGCCAGTTCAAGACCGTTCATATCGCGCAAATCAATGTCTAAAAATGCTATATCGCATTTTTCTCGTCTTGCAAAGTCAACGGCTTCACTGCCACTGCGAAAGCTTTGAATATTGGCATAATTTGTAGCGTTTCTGATTGCATTGCTCAGCATTTCAAGCGCAATTTTCTCGTCATCTACTGCAAGGATATTCACTTTAATTTTCCCTTCGGTATTTTTTTTTGCAGCTGTTGTTCCTATTCCCTTTTGGCTGTGATTTCAAGCTTACCGCCTGCTATCATGTCCGACGTTTTTTTACGTTATCTATTCCAAATATGGCTGCGCCCGTAATACTGTGTTAAAAATTGTATGGTAGAACGGGAACCGTGGAGTCGGTTTCTCTTATATAATAAATACTATTTTATTAATTTTACATACTTAAAAATTTCAAATCATAATAATTCAATCGCGGCAATAAGTAACATATTTATGTGACAATTTGAACTCTACTATAATTCTCTCGGTTTGTAAACATTTAAGTTAATTTAACTTCCTCTCAGTGGAAAACAAAAAGAGAGGCTTTGTTTTTCAGCACGGAAAATGGAATCTCAGGTTACTTATTCACAATCTAAATGCTTTTGCGTTCGTATAATAGCCGCACCCGCGGCAGAAGACTCACCATTAAGGCAAAATAAAGCGCGACCCGTTTTGAGACTCAGCCTCAAAACGGGTCGCGCTATTTATTTGTGTTTATGCTTGCTTGCGCAGCTGCAAGCGCAATTTGTCGCTGATCATGGCAATAAACTCGGAATTGGTCGGCTTGCCGCGCAAATTGTGGATAGTGTAGCCGAAATAGGAGTTCAGCACGTCTACGTCGCCGCGGTCCCAGGCGACTTCAATAGCGTGACGAATAGCGCGCTCCACTCGCGAGCTGGTGGTCTTGTGCAGCTTAGCTATTGCCGGGTACAGCCGTTTGGTGACGGAATTTATCATCTCGCCGTCCTGCACGGACATCATTATGGCGTCGCGCAAATAGTGGTAGCCTTTTATGTGCGCCGGCACGCCGATTTGATGAATTATTTCGGTAATGCGCAGCTCCAGGTCGAGGTCGCTCTTTTCCCTTGTTTCGGCGCTGCTCACAAGCCCGGTAAACTGAGCTATGCGGTCTGCCAGCGTCGCGACGTCAAATGGCTTGAGTATGTAGTAGGCAGCGCCGGCCTTAATGACCTCGCGCTCCATTATTGGGTTGTCGAAACCCGACATGACGAAAAACGACGGCGACGGCTGCTGTTCGCCGCGGCACTTGCCGATTACGCCGATGGCGTCCATGCTCGCCATAAACATGTCAAGCACGACGACATCCGGGCGCTGAGCCGCAATACTTTCCAGCACCTTTTGACCGTCCTTTTCACAATTGCGAACGTCGAAGCCACGCTCCGAGAGCGTCCGCCGACAAAGCGCGCCGAATTCCTCTGAATTATCGGCAACCAAAACCGATTTACTGTTGCTCACTTTGACCGTTTCTCCTTAGCTATTAAAATTTTAACAGCTCTTCCAATACGAGAATGATACCACTTTGCGCTGTCGTTCCGGCAAGAATGTTGTCGCTAACAAAAAATTAGCATATTGCAAATATAATTTCAAGCTACTTTAATCTCAGTTATTCTTATTTTAAATAATAATTACGTTGCTTCTTGCATGCGGCGCAATTATTTTGCCGCAGCAGCAACACCGCCGCCGCGGCGGCAAAGCCCCTAACCGTAAATTTACCGACAAAAAACGGTTTTGTCAAAGCAATATACCCGCTCAAGCGGCGCTGTCGCTTTGCCCGGCGTCCAGCACTGCCATTTCCGCCGCCAGCATGTTTTCGATAAATATTCCGTACCCGCGGGTGGGTTCGTTGACAAAGACATGGGTGAGCGCCCCGACCAAAAAGCCGTCCTGTATTATTGGGCTGCCGCTCATGCCCTGCACAATGCCGCCGGTGGCGGCAATAAGCTCGGCGTCGGTGACGCGAATCACCATGTTTTGGGTGGCGTCGCTGTCGCTCAGGCGCACTTTTTCAATAATTATATCATATAATTGCGGCTCGCTGCCGCTGAGCGTGAGCAAAATTTGCGCGTCGCCCTCACGTATTTCCTGGCGAAACGCTATTGGCAGCGACTGCGCTTGCCAGCTTTCGCGCAGCCGGGCAAATATTCCCGCCTCGCCGTTATAGACAAGCTCGGCAATTATCTCGTCTGAAAACACTCCCTTCAATTCCCCGGGGGTGCCGCGCACGCCGCGCACTACGCTGATTATCTCTACCTTGACAAGCTCGCCGCTGCCCAGGGGCATTATGACGCCGGTGTCGGTGTCGGCAATCGCGTGGCCCAGTCCCGCCGCTATTCCGTTTTCGGCGTCGATATATGTCAACGTACCTATGCCGGCGGCGCTGTCGCGCACCCACATGCCGGCGCGGTAGCCGCTGCCGTCGGCCGCGGCTGCCGGTATTACACTCGCCGTACCGGTAAGGGCGCCGCGCGTGTATTCCACTACTATTGGTTCGCCGCCGCTGGCCGCGACGATTTCGGCAATGTCCTCGTTGCCGAGCACCGCGCGCGAGTTTATGCTCACAATGACGTCGCCGAGCTCCAAACCGGCCTGGCGCGCCGGACAAACGGCGCCGCTGCCGATGGCTACGTCCGAAAAGCCCACTATGAGCACACCCTCGGTAAACATTTTCGCTCCAAATGGTATTCCGCCGGGAATAAGCTGCGTGCGCGGCGCAACGACTACCGTCACCTCTTTTACCGGCACAATGCCGAACAGCTTAAAATACGAGCGGAAGCTCTGCGCCCCGTCGGCACTTACCGACATAGTCTCACCGACAGCGCCGGCGCTGAGCAGTCCGTCGCGCCAAATAAAACTGCTGCCCTGAGCGACGTAGACCGTCTGCGGCAACTCGTTGAGCGCCCAAGCAGCTGTCACTGCCGCCGCTGCCAGCAGTACAGTGAGTGCGGCAAGGCACAATTTTCTTTTCAATAGCTCACTCCCAATAATAATCTTTGTCTATTGTATGCGCCGCACGGCAAATTATCGACTCAGACGGCGCATTAAAGCTCCCAGCAATACGGCGAGAAGCGCGCACGCTGCGACACACATAAGCGACGGCAGCGTTACTGCCGCCGTATCAAATACCGCTTGCAGCGCCGGCAGGTAGACGGTTGCCGCTGTCGTCACCAGCGACAGCACTATTGCGCCCAGCAGCGCCGGGTTTGCCGTTATCATCAGCTTGCGGCTGCCGCTCAGCCGGCTTTCAATAACAAACAGCATTTGTACGCTCACCAGGGTAATATATGCCGCGCTGCGCGCTTGCGCCAGCTCGCCGCACAGGTAATACGAGCCGCAAAAGCTCAACAGATTGCAAGCGCCCATAACGAAGCCGCGGCTGAATATGCCCGCCGCCATGCGGCGGGTAAGAATACCGCTGCCGACTTGACGCGGCGGCTCGAACATGACGTTTTCCGACCCCGACTGCATTCCTATCGCTATTGCCGGCAGGCCGTCTGTAATCAGGTTTATCAGCAACAGCTGTATCGGCTCGAACAGCACCGGTGTGCCGACAATCATGCCCAGCACCACGCTCGCCACCTCGCCGAAGTTGCAAGTGAGCAGATAGACGATAAAATTGCGGATGTTGCGGTATATTATCCGACCCTGCTCGACCGCCGCCACAATTGCCGAAAAATCGTCGTTGAGTATTACCACCGCCGCCGCCTGTTTGGTGACGTCGGTGCCGCGCTTGCCCATTGCCACACCGACGTCAGCCTCGCGCACCGCCGGCGCGTCGTTGACGCCGTCGCCGCCCATCGCCACCACCTCGCCGGATTTTTTCAGCGCGCGCACAAGTCTGAGCTTGTGCTCGGGTCGCACTCGGGCAAACACGGACGTGTGCGCAAGCTGGGCGGCCAGTTCATTGTCGTCCATGCCGTCAATCTCGTCGCCGCTGACACATTGACCGCGCAAAATTCCCGCCTCCCGGGCGATGGCCTGCGCGGTGCGCGGGTGGTCGCCGGTGAGCATTACCGGTCTTATACCGGCGCTGCGGCAGCGGCTCACGGCGTCGGCGACTTCCGGTCTGAGCGGGTCCTGCAGGCCGAAAAGCGCCTCAAATATATAATCCCCGCCGCTGCTGCTGGCCGCGGCCAGCACCCGCAGCGCGCGCGAGCCCATGTCGGCAACCGCGCTGAGCACGGCGGAACGCAGCAGCGGCGTCAGCGCTACTTTGGCGCCGCCGGCAAGTATGTAGCGGCATTTTTTTAATATTACGTCGGGAGCGCCCTTAATATATTCCGTGCGCCCTCCCGGCCCTGCCAGGGTCACGCTCATCATTCTCGTGCGCGAATCGAACGGCTGCTCCTTTACCCGCGTGCGCCCGGAATAAAGTGCGGCCGGACTCAGCTTACAGCTCAGCGCCGCGCGCAGCAATGCCGCCTCTGTCGGCGAGCCGTCTATTTCGTCTTTGCCCTCGCCGGGCGTCGCGTCGCTGCATATTGTCACCGTTCGCAGCGCGGCGCTCACTGCGTGCTCCGCCGCCGCTGCCGGCGTAAAGCTGCCGTGCCGGGACTGCGTCCAGTATTCGCGCACCGCCATGCGGTTTTCGGTTATCGTGCCGGTCTTGTCACAGCAAATGACCGTGGCGCAGCCGAGCGTCTCGACGGCGTGCAGCCTGCGAATGACCACCTGCTTTTTCAGCAGTCTGTTTACGGACAGCGCCAGCACTACGGTTACTATTGCCGGCAGGCCTTCAGGTATTGCCGCCACTGCCAGCGACAAGCCGGTGAGAATCATATCCATTACCGGCTCGCCGCGCAGCACGCCGACAGCGCTTACCGCCGCGCACACGCTGACGCAGGCTATTGCTATCCAGCGCCCCAGACCGGCGAGTTCACGCTGCAACGGCGTCGGCTCCTCTTTGGCGCTGCCGAGCATGTCGGCGATGCGGCCCATTTCCGTCGACATTCCCGTGGCCGTCGCTTTCGCCGCGCCGCTGCCGGTAAGTACGCTGGTACCCATATAGAGCGGCGCGCCCTTTTGCTTGTCTGCCGCCGCCGACTCGCCGGTAAGCAGCGACTCGTCTGCGCTCACCTCGCAGCCGTCAAGCAGTCGGCAGTCTGCGGCGACGCGGTCGCCGGCCTTAAGCAGCATAATGTCGCCGGGCACGACCGCCGCCGCCGCTATGGTCTGCTTGCGGCTGTCCCGAATTACGCAGGCCTGCGGCGCCGACAACTGCGCGAGCGATTCCAGTGTTTTCTCCGTGCGGTACTGCTGTAAAAAACCGAGCGTCGCGTTGAGCAGCATAATAGCTATGATGCTCAGCGCCTCGTAATATTCCCCCATGACAACGGAAAAGGCGGTCGCCGCCGCCAGAATAATTATCAGTACGTCCTTGAATTGCAGCAGCAACAGCCGCCACGGCGACGTGCGCTGCTTGTTTGCCAGCTCGTTTGCGCCGTACTCGGCAAGTGCCTTTTCTGCTTGCACCCCGCTCAGACCGCTGTAATTAAATTGCATATTTTAAACCCCGCGCTGTTCATATACAGTATATTTATGACGCGGCGCGCGGCGCCATTCGCCGCCGGCAACAAAAAACCGGCGCTGCCGCAAGGGCAGTGCCGGGAAATATATTGCTGTGAACAGCGCCGCAGGGTCTATTTGCTTGCGACAGTCTTCTTGTCGGCGCGAATAAGCCGCGCCACCGCGCCCAGCGCGAGTCTTATGGCCTTTTCGGTGTCGTGTGTCTGGTCGTTGTCCAGTCCGGCGTCGCGCCGCTCCTGGTTCCAAACGCACAGCATTACAGCGCCGGCACGCAACCGCAAGCAACTGCTGACGCAGAAAAGCGCCGACGATTCCATCTCGCTTGCCAGCGCGCCGCCCGCTATCCAGGCCTGCCATTTGTTTTTCAGTTCATAACCGACCGGCATGCGCGCGGGGTCGTGCTGGCCGTAGAAGCTGTCCTTGCACTGCACCACGCCGAGATGGTAGGAATACTGTTTGTCGAGCGCCTCGTCGCGCAGTGCCTGCGTCACCTCAAAGTCGGCGAGCGCGGGAAATTCTATTGGCAAGTATTCCTTGCTGGTGCCCTCCATACGAATAGCGCCGTTGACAATAACCAGGTCGCCGGAGCGCACCTCTAACTGCATACCGCCGCAAGTGCCGACACGAATAAGGGTATTTACGCCCAGTTGCGCCAACTCCTCAACAGCAATAGCCGCCGACGGCCCGCCTATGCCCGTGGACACGGCCAGAACCGGCTCTCCCTCAATATAGCCGAGCCAGCTGGTATATTCGCGGTTTTGCCCTATTTTGCGCGGCTCGTTCATAAACGCGGCAATCTTTTCCACCCGGCCGGGGTCACCGGGGATAATAGCGTATTTTGCCGCCAATACATCCTCTTTGCCAATGCCGATATGGTACATTTTTTCGCCCATGACGTTGCCTCCGCTCTTTTCAGGCACAGCCTGTTTATAGGTATATAATACCCTCTCGCGGCAAAAAAGTAAACGACCCGGCCAAAGGCCGGGTCGCTGCTGTAAAAAGTAATATTACTCCGCGCTTTCGGGAACTTCGGCGTCGTCGCGCAGGCTAAGGGAAATGCGCTGGCGGTCGAAGTCTATGCCGATGAGCTTTGCCTCGACCGTTTGGCCTATGCTGAGCACGTCGGAGGGTTTTTCTATCCGCTCGCTGCTTATCTGCGAGATGTGGATAAAGCCGTCAACACCGGGCATTATGCGCACGAAAGCGCCGTATTTGACCAGCGAGACTACCGGCGCGGTGAAGACAGTTCCCAGCGGCACAAGCTTGAGCTTGTTCCAGGGGTTGTCCTCTTCCTTTTTGTAGCCCAAGGAGATCTTGCGGTTATCGCGGTCTATGGATTTGACATAAACCTCGACAGAGTCGCCGACCTTGACGACCTCGGATGGGTGCTTTATGCGACCCCATGACAGCTCGGAAATGTGAATCATTCCGTCTACGCCGCCAAGGTCGACGAACGCGCCGTAGGAAGTCAGCGACTTTACGGTGCCGTTGTAAACCTTGCCCTCTTCAACGGTATTCCAGAACTCGTCGCGCTTTTCGTCGCGCTCAGCCAACAGCACGCGGCGAATAGAGCCGCGCACGCTGTGCGGACCGCGCACGTCGGTGATTATAAGTTTGACAGGCTGCTTAAGCAGGCAGTCGTAGTCCTCGCCCTTGTGCAGCGTCGTCTGTGACTCGTGAACAAACACGCGCACGCCCTTGACATAAACTATCAAGCCGGCGTTGACCTTTTCGGTCGCCACGCCTTCTATGACCTCGCCGGACGTGCAGGCGTCGGAAACATAGGAGAAACCGTCAATCGCGTCAAGGCGCTTTTTGGACAGCGTTACTATACCGTCAAGATCGTTGACCTTGATAGCGACGAGATTCAGCTCGTCTCCCTTCTTGACGATGTCTTCGAGCTTGGCCCCGGGTTCGTCGGTCATCTCGTCAGCCGGCACTATACCGGTCTGCTTTGTGCCGATATCGACCACGACCTCGTTGGGGTTGACCGACGTCACAATGCCGACATAGCGCTGGTTGCGCGACGCGCGGTTCAAGTACTGCTCAAAAGCCTGTGCAAAATCCAGGTCCTCGTCGTCGTTCTGGTTGGTGGTTACGACTTTTTCGGTATCGTTGTCTAAAACTTGGCTCATCCTAGTGAGCACCTCCTCGATTATGGGCGCTGGCGTCGACGCGCCCGCGGTTACTCCCACACTGTTTGCTGTTGTAAACATCTCGCGCTTAATGTCGGCGGCGCTTTCGACCAGGTAGGTCGGCGCGCTGACAGCACAGACGTCGCAGAGCTTTTTGGTGTTGGAGCTGTGCGTGTCGCCTATGACTATACAGACGTCGTTCTCTTTTGCCAGTTCAGCCGCCTGCGTCTGCCGGTCACGCGTGGCACTGCAAACGGTGTCGTAGCTGACAAAATTGTCATAGTTTTCTAAACAATAAGATACGCACATTTTATATTTTAACAGATTAAACGTCGTTTGTGCAACCATTATAATCTGTTCAAATACGTTATTGTCTATTTTTGCCGATTTTAGCTCTTCCAAACCGGAAAATACCGTTACATTGCCCCTACTGTGGCCGACCAGGCCCTGAACTTCCGGGTGTCCGGCGTCTCCGGCGATGAGAACCAGTTTATTGGGGCCGCTGTTTTCGGCAACTATTCGCTGTATCTTGGCGACAAACGGGCACGTCGCGTCGACTACGGCTATTCCCAGCGCGGCACACTGCTCGTAGACCTCCCGGCCGACGCCGTGGCTGCGTATCACCAGCTTGTAGCCCGGCGGAACCTCGCCCGGCGCGCTGACTTTGAGCGCGCCGCGCTGCTCAAGCTCGTGCACAACCCGCTCGTTGTGGATTATGGGGCCGAGCGTCGCAATTTTCTCGCCGCGCGCCAGCAGTTCACTGCACAAGCTCATAGCGCGGTCGACGCCAAAGCAGAAACCGGCCGTTTTGGCAAGCGTCACCCGCGCGCTCACTGTTGCTCCTGCAGTTCCAGCATCCGCCCGAGCAGCAGGGCCTTTGCCGCCTGAAATTGCTTGGAGCGGAACTCGGTGATGTTAAACTCGTAATATTGAATCGGCTCGCCGAAACGGACGCTCACTTTTCTGAACGGCTTTATGCCGTGCGGGGCATTGATTATTACCGGCACTACCGGCGCTTGCGCCATTGCGCTGATGGCCACGACTCCGGACTTCAGCCGGGTTATTTTATCGTCGCGGTGCCGCGTTCCCTGCGGGAATATCAAAAACGCGTTTCCCTGGCGCAGTACGCTGACCGCATAATCTATCGACGACATGTCGGCAACGCCACGGTGCACGGGAAAAGCGCCGAACTTTTTCAGCATAAATGCCGCGGCACGCCTGTTGAAAAGTTCCTCTTTCGCCATTGCGTAAAACGGTCTGTGCAAACACACCGCCAACAGCGCCGGGTCAATGGCGCTTTGGTGATTGCACGCAAGTATTACTCTGCTGTTTTTCGGCACGTTGTGCGCGCCCTCGCACTTAAGACGAAAAATCAGTTTTACCAGCGGTGCGAGCAAAAATTTACATATTTGGAACAGCACCATCGCTACAGACGTTCCTTTACGATTTTTGTCAGCGCTTCAATTGACTGTTCGAGCGTATTACCCGTGGTATTCAGCTCCACAGCGTCTGCAGCCTTCTTGAGCGGCGCCACGGCACGGTGAGAATCCCCGTAATCGCGGCTTTTTAAGTCGGCAAGCACCGCGTCGTAGTCGGCGCTCATGCCCTTGGCGACAAGCTCCTCGTAGCGGCGGCGGGCGCGCTCCTCGGGGGTGGCAGTGAGAAATATCTTCACGTCGGCGTGCGGCAGTACCACAGTGCCGATGTCGCGGCCGTCCATTACTACATTGTTGCGCACGGCAAGCTCGCGCTGCAGCGAAAGCAAAAACTCGCGCACCTGCGGCATTGCCGACACTGCCGACGCCGCCATCGACACCGCCTCGGTGCGAATGCGCCCGGTTACGTCCTCGTCGTTGAGAAATACGCGCTGCTCAGTGTCGACAAAGCGCAGGTCAATGCTCGTGTCCACCAACAGACCGCGAATCTGGTCAGTGTCGTGGACGTCAACTCCGCGGCTGAGCGCGTAATAGCCCAACGCGCGGTACAGCGCGCCGGTATCGACATAAATAAACCCCAGATTTGCGGCCAGTGCGCGCGAAATAGTACTTTTACCCGCGCCCGCGGGACCGTCTATTGCCACCGCTATCATCTGCTTCACCCGAGTTTCTTTAGAATATCTTTGCCTGCGCAGCGGCCGGTGCTGAAGGCGATTTGCAAGTTGAAGCCGCCCGTCAGCGCGTCGACGTCAATAACCTCGCCGGCAAAGTACAAACCCTTTACAATTCTCGAGCCCATCGTGCCCGGCTCCAATTCCTTTACACACACGCCGCCGGCGGTAACTACGGCGCGGCTGACGTCCTCAAGACCCGTCGCGTCGAGCGGCAGCGCTTTTATCAGTCCCACCAAAGCGGCGCGCTCGGCTGCCGTAACGGTGTTTACCTTCTTTTGCGGGTCAATACCGCTGAGTTCTATTATCGGCGAAATGAGCGATTTTGGCAACAGCGCGTCGAGCGAATTTTTGAACTCCCTGTTAATATTTTGCGAAAAGTCACGCAATATGCGCGCGTCGAGTATGTGGGACTCCAACGCCGGCTTCAGATCGACGCTCAGCTTCAATTCCGAAAAGTCAAGCCGATTAATGCGGCTGCTGAGTGTCAGCACCAGCGGCCCGGAAACGCCGACGTCGGTAAACAGCATTTCGCCGCACTCGCTGTAAACAACTTTCCCTTTACGGCGGCAGGTGAGTTTCACGTTGCGCAGCGACAGTCCCTGCGCGCCGCGCAGCGCTCCGGCGGCACAGCGTATGCCGCACAGCGCCGCCACAGGGCTCACCACAGTGTGTCCCAGCTGCCGCGCCAAAATATAGCCGCTGCCGTCGCAGCCGGTCTCGGGGTATGAAACGCCCCCGCTCGCAACGACCGCAAGATTGCACTCATACGCCGCGCGCTTGCCGCGCACGCCGCAAATTGTGTCGCCGCTGAGCAAAATGCTCACGGCGCTGTCGTCAATAAACTCACAGCCCGCTTTTTTGGCCGCGCCCAGCAGCGCACCCGCTATATCCGCAGCGCGGTCGCTTTGCGGAAAAACGCGGCTGCCGCGCTCAACTTTGAGCGGCACGCCGCAAGAGGTGAAAAAATCCATCGTATCGGCAGGGGAAAAGGCGTTAATTGCGCTGTACAAAAAGCGCGGGTTTGAGACGACGTTTTGCAAAAAAACGTCCGTCGAACAATCGTTGGTCAAATTACAGCGGCCCTTGCCGGTAATGCGCACTTTTGCCGCCGGCCGGCTGTGCTCCAGCACCGCCACGCGCGCGCCGCCCTCGGCCGCCGTCAGCGCCGCCATAAGTCCGGCCGCGCCGCCGCCGACAACGACAGCGTCAAAGCGACTCATTTTCCGGGCTCTTTTCGTAAACGTTATACTCGTCCCAAATGTCCTCAAGGCCGCGCAGCGTGTTGTCAAGCTCGTCCTTTTTGGCCATACTCAGCGCCACCAGCAGTGCGTTAATTATACTCAGCGGCGCCACCAGCGAGTCGACATAGGAAATTATTTCGCAGCGCGCCAGCAATTTGAAATCGCTGAAAGGCACCAGCGGCGACTGTTCGCTGTCTGTAATGGATATTACCTTTGCACCGCGTCCGTGTGCAAAGCGCAGCGCCTTTACGGTGCGCTGCGAATAGCGCGGAAAGCTTATGCCGATTATTGCGTCGCTGCTGTCAAGCTTATATATCTGCTCAAACATCTCGCTGGCGGAAAAGCTGTTCACCAGCTTGACGTTTTTGAAAAACAGCGACAGATAGCAATAGAGGAACGTGCTCAGCGCCGAGGCCGAGCGCACACCGAGTATGTAAACGCTTTCGGCGTTGAGAATTGCTTGTACGGCGCCGGAAAAGTCGGCACGGTCTACGGTGTTTATGCTCTTGCGCACGCACTCCGCGTCCATGGTCATGACGCTGGCGAGCACATCCTCGTGGTTAAGCAGCTTGCTGGAGACCTCAACGCGCTGTACGGCCGTCAGTCTTGCCTTGGCGTACTCGTTTAGAGCGCGAAGAAACTCGGGGTAGCCCTCGTAGCCGAGCGTGCAGGCAAAGCGCACCACCGTGGGTTCGGAAACGCCCGTCACCGCGCCCAGCCGCGCCGCCGTCATATACGCAGCCTCGTCGAAATGCTCGCTCACGTACGCGGCTATGCGCCGCTGCCCTTTGGAAAATTCCGGACTCTTTCGTTCTATTTGGTCCATTACGCTGTAAGCCATTTAATCTTCCCTGCAATCGCCTTAGCGGCGCACTTTCTTTAATCGCTTCGCGAAAGGTGCCGCGAAGACATTCTTATTTACTTTATTATATATATTTTTTGCATACTTACAACCTCAAATTTTCTTTTTGTGGCGTTTTTGTGCCCCGCCGCGGCCGTTTTTACCTTGCAGTTGAAAGTTATTCACCGCAAAAATATAAACTGCGCCGCGGCGTCTTTTTGTGTCGCGTCTGCCGTGTTCTGCGCTTTTGCGGCTGCGCCGCTAAATCATTACCTGCGTCTGGCGACCCTGAAGCGCCGCTTCCAGCGTCGGTATCAGCAGCGTATAGTCGCTGGAAAGCGAGGTCGGCTTGTTGCGGTAGTCGTCTTGAAAGAAGGGGACGAAGTAGTAGTTTTTCGTGTTCAGCAGCGCGCCGATATTGCGCGCGCTGGCCGCAAGCGCGTCGTTTGTAGACAGCGCCACCACCACCGGCCGGCCGCCGCGCAGGTGCGATTTTACCGCCATCGTCACCGGCGTGTCGGTAATACCGGCGGCAAGCTTGGCAAGCGTATTGCCGGTACAGGGCGCGACCGCCAGCACGTCGCACATTGCGCGCGGCCCAATAGGCTCGGCGGCAGGGATAGTGTCAATAACCTTGCTACCGCAAATAAGCTCTACGCGGCTTTTGAAGTTTGCCGCTTGCCCGAAGCGGGTGTCGGTATTGGCGGCGTTGAACGACATTATCGGCAGCACGCCGTAGCCGGCGCCGACAAGCGCGCTCATCGCCTCTATCGCCTTTTCAAACGTGCAAAACGAGCCGCACATGGCAAAACCCACTGTTACAGCACTCACAACTTTTCCTCCTCAATAATTTTCTCTATGGCGTCGGCAATGACCTGTGCCGCTGTCTGCGGCGCAAAGCGTCCCGGCAGACCCGGGCACAGCTGCGCGCTTATACCACGGCGCTGTGCGGCGGCAAAGTCGGTGCCGCCCGGCGCGCCGGCAAGGTCCAACACTACCGCGGCGCGCGGCAACGCGGCTATTACTCCCGCCGTAACCACAGCCGCGGGCACCGTGTTGACAAGCGCGTCCAGACTCGGCGCTATTTGTCCCAGCGCCGCAATGTCGAGCGCCGCGCAGCCGTCGTCGCGCGCTTGCTGCCGGGCGTCGCGACTGCGGGCGGCGACCGTTACGCAAGCGCCCAGCGCACACAGCAGCGCCGCCGCCGCTTTGGCTACGCGGCCGTAGCCGGTAAGCGCCACATTGGCGCCGCGCAGCGCCCGCGGCGTCAGCTCTATGAGCAGCGCGAGCATCCCCTCGGCAGTAGTCAAAGCGTTGGCACGGGCAAAATCGTCGCCGGCCGAATAATCGAACAACAGCGCCTGGCGCTCTTTCAAAAGCGCTTTCAGCGACGCCGCCGGCATTCCCGCAAACACCGCCGTGCCGGGCGCTATGCTTTGTGCCAACTTCACCAGCTGCGGCGGCGACTTTATCAGCGGCGCGTTGACAAGGTCTCCCCGCTGCGCCGGCAGCGGCAAAACAATACAGCGCGCCGCCGCGACCAGCGCCGGCGACGGCGGCGCCGCCGCGTTTGCGCACATCGTGCTGACGCCGCAGCCGCGCGCGCAGCAGTTCGGCAAGGTAACAGAACCGCGTGTCCCCACCGATTATCAAAAAATTCTTTCCCGCAAGTCCGTTATGAGCCATTTTTTCGCCTCCGACACCACATCATATGCCGGCAGGTAATTTTTGACACGACTTTAGCGGTGGCAATCTCACGGCGCTTGAAAGGCACCGTGTGCGCATGTCCTATAAGGCCCGCGCACTTCGGCGCCGGAAGGCGCTTTTGACAGCGGCAAACTACTGAGTCTGTTGTGTTCACTACGGTACTTAATTTCATTCGCACAGCAGGCGGTTTCCTGCCACCGCTTCACGAAAATCTGCGCTGAAGTGCAACAAAAAAAGACGGCTGCCGCCGCCTTTTTGTTCGTTTTCTTTGTACTCAGCGCCGCTTTGCCACGGGGTGCAAGTAGCCGCCCTTTTGCGTCTTGACGTCGCTGACAGTTATTACCGCATTTTCGCAGTTGTTGTTGATGAGCTTGATGGCAAAGTTGAGCATTTTGCGGCGCACGTTGGTAATAAGCATATAATGCTGTGCGGAGTCTATGCCCTGAACATCAATTGCGGTGACGCCGAAGCCCTTGTCCTTAAGCGCATTTTTTACCTGATTTGCCTCTTCCTGTGTCTGCACGACAATCTGTATGGCCGAAAGCCCGAGCGCCAGTTTTTCGTCGAGCCACGAGCCGACATAATTGCCGGCACAATAGGCCACCGCATAGACGAGCAGTTTCAGCACGTCGTTGTTGGCGCCCGACAGCACCGCGCTTGCAATCACCAGCCAGATGATTATCTCTATAAAAGCGACCATACTGCCGACAAGCCGCTCGCCGCGGTTAATTAGCACCATGCGCAGCGTTGAGGTGGAAACCTCGGCGATCTTGCCGAAGAAAATTACCAGATAGACCCAGACTGAACAGCCGCTGAGAAATCCATGTATTGCCGCAAGCACGTCGTTCATCCCACAACCCCGCAAATATTTAATATTTATATACTCTATCATAAACACCGGCGCTAATCAACACCCCAACTGCACGCTTTGCCGGCTCTTTTTTGCTTTACATCCAGCCGGTCGATTGATATAATTATTAATTGTGCAGAATGTCCGCGTTTGCGCGGAGCTAATGATTTTCTGGAAGGCAGACTGGTATATGAGCAATGATATAAATAAGATTTTCGCCGACGCAAAACGACTGCATTTTGTCGGAATCGGCGGCTCGGGAATGTTTCCCATAGTGCAGATATTACTCAGCCGCGGCTATGCCATAACCGGCAGCGACGTCAACGAGAGCTCTATTGTGCGCAGCGAGCGCGAACTCGGCATAGAGGTCACTATTCCCCACTGCGCCGCCGCCGTAGAGGGCGCCGACGTCGTCGTCGCCACCGCCGCGCTGCTGCCCGGCAACCCAGAAATAGAGCGTGCCCAACAGCTCGGCATCCCCATCTTCCCGCGCGCCGAAGTGCTCGGCTACGTCAGTTCGGGCTACAATAACGCCATTTGCGTCTCCGGCACCCACGGCAAAACGACCACCACCAGCATGCTCACCCAAATACTGCTCGGCGCCGGCGCCGACCCCGCCGCTGTCATCGGCGGCAAACTGCCCGCCATCGGCGGCTACGGCCGCAGCGGCGGCAGCGACGTAATTGCCGTAGAGGCGTGCGAGTATGTGGACACGTTTTTGCACCTGCACCCGACCCACGCTATTATACTCAACATTGACCGCGACCACCTTGACTATTTCGGCACGGTCGAACGGCTGATAAAATCTTTCAGCGACTTCGGCAATCTGGCAAGCAAATACGTTATTGCCAACGGCGACGACACCAACACGCTTGCCGCGCTGAAGACTATCGACACCCCGACAGTGCTTTTCGGCGAGGGCGACGAGTGCGACTACCGCATAACCAACGTCTGCCGGCGTGAACGCGCTTTTTACGATTTTGAGCTGCACTATGCCGGCGGCAGTCTGAATATATCTCTGTTCGCGCCCGGCCGCCATAACATTTTCAACGCGGCGGCCGCCGCAACGGCAGCGCTGCTTTACGGCTGCACGCCGCAGCAGGTCTGCGACGGTATAGCCGCCTTCCGCGGCGCCGGACGCCGCTTCGAGATACTCGGCAAGGTCGGCGACGTGACAATTGCCGACGACTACGCCCACCATCCCGAGGAAATCCGCGTCACCCTTACCGCCGCAAAGCAGATGGGCTACAACAACATCTGGGCAGTGTTTCAGCCCTTTACCTTCTCGCGCACAAAAATGCTCATGCACGAGTTTGCCGAAGCACTGGACATTGCCGACCGCGTCGTTCTTACCGAAATAATGGGCTCGCGTGAGGTGAACACGCTCAACGTCCACTCAAGCGACCTTGCCAAGCTTATTGACGGCTCGGTACTGTGCAAGACCTTTGCCGACACCGCCGACTTCGTTCGCAAAAACGCCCGACCCGGCGACCTTGTAATCACGCTGGGCTGCGGCGACATATACAAAGCCGCGCATATGATGCTCGGCGAATAACTAAGCGCCTAAAGCCGGCGTCCCGCAAAAGTGCGGGACGCCGGCTTTTTTATTCTGCTTTGGCATTGAGCACCCGGCCGCAGCAAAGGCGCCCGCTGTACGGGTGAGATTAAGCGCCGCTCAAAGACAAAAACTTGGTTTGTTTGCCATGTAGTGCTTGTGCAAGCAGCGCCTTATAGACGTAGTTTTGCTTACAGACCCAAACTTATGCCCAGCGCGCTGTCGACCCGGCGCATACTGTCGCCGTCCACCTCGCCCATGCGCTCGCGCAGCCGCTGTTTGTCTATGGTACGCACCTGTTCGAGCAAGACCACACTGTCCCGGCTAAGACCGCAGCCGGCCCCGCACAGCGGAATGTGCGTCGGCAGTCCCGTCTTGCCCTGGCGGCTGGTTATCGCCGCGGCAATAACCGTCGGGCTGTACTTGTTGCCGACGTCGTTTTGGACAATAAGTACCGGTCTTACGCCGCCCTGCTCTGAACCGACTACCGGGCTCAGGTCCGCATAAAAGACCTCCCCGCGCTTTATCTGCATAAAAAAACCTCCCGCAAATTGCTCAACATTATTGTTGGCAACCGCAAAAGGTTTGATACATCTGTCGGAAGATATTACCGTTTTTATGCGCCGTCGCTGAACTCAAAGCCCGTGACGCTGAGCACGCTTTGACAGGTGCTGAAAGTAAAGGAGCGGGGTATGCCGTTGACGGCGTCTATGCGCACCTGACGCGGCAAAGCCGAGTCACCCTCGCCGCACTGCACCGCCACCGCGGCCGCGTCGCAAAGCCCGCTGAGCAAAACCAGCAAATTGCCCTCGGCGACGTCGCCGGCGGCGTAGCTGCGGGATATTTCGCCCCGCTCAATGGTGACGTACCCGTCGGCAAGCGTCATTGTCAGCCCGCTGAGCGTCTGCGGCTCGCAAAATTTCAGCACGCCGCTGCCGAGCGCGCGGTGCTCAAAAACAAGCGTGCCGCTCACCTCGCCTATCTCGTATGCGGCGCTCATAATAAACGGCCGCGCCAGAGCGGCGCAGACGCTCACGTCGCCGTCGGACCGCGCGCAGCCGCCGAGCAGTGCGCATACCAGCAATAAACACGCTATTGTCTTTTTTATGCCCTTCCGCCTTTCCGCCCGCGGCGGTCGGCCGTCGGGCATTTTAATCGCGCTGTTTTTGCAGTTCGTTCATCGCGTCGGAAATATGTGCGGCAATGTCGCCGGCACACAGCGAATTTTCGTTTGTGGTGCGCACCGCTATGTCTGCGGCCGCCGAGTGCAGCCAAACGCCGAGTATCGCCGCCGACAGCGGCGGTACTCCCATTGCGCACAAACTGCCGATAATTCCGCTGAGCAAATCGCCGCTGCCGCCCTTTGCCATACCGGGGTTGCCGGCGGTGTTGACGTACATCTCGCCGCTGGGGGCGGCGACAACGGTGTTTTCGCTTTTCAACACCACTATGCAGCCGCACTGCGCGGCGACGCTGCGCGCGCACTCGTAACGGTCGGTAAACACCTCGGCCACGTCAATATCGGCAAACATGGAAAACTCGCCGATGTGCGGCGTAATAATAAAGGGAACGCCGCTCTGCTTAATAATATGTATGTTTTTTTTGAGCGCTTTAATACCGTCCGCGTCGACTACGACCGGCGCCGCGGCGCGCATCATCGTCAGCTCGGCAAGCTTTTGCGCATAGTCTGCCTCGCCCAGACCGCAGCCGACAACTACTGCGCTGGCGGCGGCGATGTGCTGCTCGTATACGTCTACCGAGCCCTGCCCGATGTCAAAAAGAGTCGCCTCCGGGGCGTGCGCCGCCACTGCCGCCAGCGCCTTTTCGGACGGCGAGCAGACCTTTACGAGTCCCGCACCGCTGCGCAGCGCCCCCAGCGCGCACAGCGCCGCCGCACCGCGGTATTCGTCGCTGCCGGCGGTTATTACCAGTTTGCCGAATGTGCCCTTGTGGCTGACAGGGTCGCGCTTTTTGAGAAATGCGGCGACCTCGCCGGGGACTATCTGGTACATAACGTTGCCAGTCGTCGTAAACAGCGACGCCGGCACGCGCAAATCGGCAACAAAGCACTCGCCGCAATATTCCGCCGACACCTTCATTATGTGCGCCGGTTTTTTGGCGATGAAACAGATAGTCTGGTCGGCCGTTATAGCGCCGTCGTCGGCAAGGCCGCTGTCCGCCGCGACGCCGCTGGGTATGTCCAGCGACACCAGCGGTTTTTTCAGCGACATGGCGAAAATAAACAGTTTCTTTATGTCCTCCGGCAGGTTGCCGTGAAAACCAATGCCGAAAACCGCGTCGACTATTACTGTGCTGTCGCGCAGCGCCCGCGCCGCCGCCTCGCTTTCGAGCATAAAATCTACTACCGGAATAGCCGCCGACAAAGCGCGCTTGTACATGCGCGCCGCCGCCGAGCGCGTCGGCGTTTTGTCGCAGAGTATTATTACCGCGCGCGCGCCCGCCGCGTTCAACAGCCGCGCCGCCGCAAAGCCGTCGCCGCCGTTGCCGCCGCGGCCGCAAAGTATCGCCACGGTCTTGCCGTGAATATCGTAGCGCGAGTCCAAAAAAGACGCCGCGGCCGCGCCGGCATTTTCCATCATCTGCTCGTCGCTTATTCCCTGTGCGACGGCCTTTTCCTCGACTTTCCGCTGCTGCTCACCGGTAAGTATAAGCATTACTCTTTTTCCTCCAATATTGTAAAGGCCATCACCTGCGCGGCGGTGTTGCTCAGCGACACTTTCGCCGTCAGCTCCCGGCCGCTCATGCGCTGCAAAAAGCCGCCGTCAAACTCGTAATACGGCGCGCCGCGGCTGTCGCGCAGCACTGAAACCTCGCTGAGCGCAAAAGCGAATATCCCGCAGCCCAACGCCTTGGCGAGCGCCTCTTTGGCGGCAAAATTGCCGGCGAGCTGCTGCAAGCGTCGCGGCGAGTCGGCAAAACACTCCAGCTCCCGCGCCGAAAAACAGCGCCGCAGCAGGCTCTCCTGCGCGGCTTTGACAAATCTTTGCGTGTCGAGCAAATCACAGCCGATGCCGTAAATCACAGCGCGCCTCCTTACAGTGTTTTTTCGTCTTGCTTTATATTATATAATAAACTCTTTGTCGCTTGCAACCGCGGAAAAATGATGTTATACTTTATGTCGATATTTAAGACGCTGCGACCGGGAAGAGTAAGCAGCCCACCGTTCCCAACGACAGAAAGACCCGCCTTTGGCTGAAAACGGGTCGCCGGAACGCGCCAGCCGAAGTTCGCCCGTGAGCGTCCGCGCAGAGCCGCCGAGTGCGGGGTAGGCGCGGCCGGCAGTCCGCCGTTACCGGACAAGAGCGCCCCGCGGCAAAAAGCGGGGAAAACGGGTGGTACCGCGGAGCAATGCTTCGTCCCTTGGGGACGGAGTTTTTTTATTGCCCGCGCGCGCCATTCTCAATGTTAAAAAAGCGCATGGCGCTGTCAGGAGGACAAAATGAAGCAGGCATTATGCGAAATACGCGCAAAGGTCGCCGAGCGGCTTGACAAAGCGACAAACCTTGCCGAACTCGAGGAGCTAAGAGTGCGGCTGCTGGGCAAAAAAGGCGAGTTGACCGCAATACTCAAGCAGATGGGTACGCTCAGCGCCGAGGAGCGTCCGGCAATGGGCCAATTGGCCAACGACGTGCGCGCCGAAATAGAAAACCGGCTCGCCGACAGGCAAAGCGAACTCGCCGCGCTGGCAATGCAGCAAAAACTGCGCAGCGAGCGCATAGACGTCACCCTGCCCGGCAAGGCGCCGGCGTTGGGAAAAATGCACCCGCTGAGCCGCGTGCTCGCCGAGGTCAGCGAAATTTTCTACGGCATGGGCTTTGACACTGTCGAGGGTCCCGAGGTCGAGTACGACAAATACAATTTCGAAATGCTCAACACCCCTAAGGGACACCCGGCGCGCGACACGCAGGACACCTTCTATGTCACCGAAAATATTCTGCTGCGCACCCAGACCTCGCCGGTGCAGGTGCGCACCATGCTGGAGCGCAAGCCGCCTATTCGCATAATAGCGCCCGGCCGCGTCTACCGCTCCGACACACCCGACGCCACCCACTCGCCCATCTTCCACCAAATTGAAGGACTGGTCGTCGACAAGGGAATAACGATGTCCGACCTTAAGGGCACGCTCGATATTTTTGCCAAACGCCTTTACGGCAGCGACGCCAAGATCAGGCTGAGGCCCTCCTTCTTCCCCTTTACCGAGCCTTCGGCCGAGATGGACGTCACCTGCTTTAAGTGCGGCGGCTCTGGCTGCGGCTTTTGCAAGGGCGAGGGATTTATAGAAATACTCGGCTGCGGCATGGTGCACCCCAAGGTGCTGGAGGGCTGCGGCATAGACACCGACGTCTACAGCGGCTTTGCTTTCGGCATTGGGCTTGAGCGGCTGACGCTGTTCCGCTACGGCATAGACGACATCCGGCTGTTTTTTGACAACGATCTGCGCTTTTTAGACCAGATTTGAGGAGGGACGATCAATGAACGCACCTTATAAATGGATAAAAGAATATTGCGACATAGACGCGACGCCGCTGGATTTTTCCCGCCGCATGACCATGTCGGGCAGCAAGGTGGAGGGCTATTCCTGCGCCACTGACAAAATACGCAACGTCGTGGCCGGCAAAATACTGTCTGTCGAAAAGCACCCCGACGCCGACAAGCTTTGTATTTGCCAGGTGGACGTCGGCAAAAACAGCGTGCAGATAGTCACCGGCGCGACCAACGTCGCCGCCGGCGACGTCGTTCCGGTAGCGCTTGACGACAGCGAGCTGCCCAACGGCCAGCATATTGAAAAGGGCAAACTGCGCGGCGTGGAAAGCTGCGGCATGATGTGCTCGCTCGCCGAGCTGGGTCTCACGGTCCACGACTTTCCCGAATGTATTGAGAACGGCATAATGCAGCTGCCCCGCGACACCGTTCCCGGCAGCGACATCGCCGCGGTGCTGGCGCTGGACGACACCGTAATTGAATTTGAAATAACCTCCAACCGCCCCGACTGCCTGTGCGTGTCGGGTCTCGGCCGCGAGGCCGCGGTCACCTACGGCGTGCCCTTCAAATTTACTCCCGCCGCGGCGCGGCCGACCCACGGCGACGTGCACAAGCTGCTGAAAGTCCGCATTGACGCCCCCGAATACTGCTTGCGTTACAGCGGCGCCGTAGTCAGCAACGTCAAAATAGAGCCCTCGCCGCTGTGGCTGCGCACGCGTCTGCGCGAGTGCGGCGTGCGGCCGATAAACAATATTGTCGACATAACCAACTACATCATGCTCGAGTACAACCAGCCAATGCATTCCTTTGACTTGCGCAACGTAGAGGACAGCGAAATTATTGTCCGCCGCGCCCACAAGGGCGAAAAAATTACGACACTGGACGAGATTGAGCGCGAGCTCAGCGAGGACATGCTCGTCATTGCCGACTCGCACAAGCCCATCGCCGTGGCCGGCGTCATGGGCGGCACCTACAGCGGCATTTACGACGACACCGACTCGGTTATTTTTGAGTCCGCCTGCTTTGAGCCGCGCAACAACCGCGCCACCGCCAAAGCGCTGGGTATGCGCACAGACGCGTCAACGCGCTACGAAAAGGGTCTGTCGCCCGAAAACACAATGCCGGCGCTGTGCCGGGCGCTGGAATTGGTCGAGCAGCTCGGCGCCGGAACGGTCGTCAGCGGCATAGTCGACGCGCGCGGCAACGAAAAGAAGATTCCTAAAGTAACCTTTGAACCGCAGCGCACCAACGCCTTTCTCGGCACCGACATTCCCGAAAAGCAAATGCGCGACATTCTCACGGCGCTGGAATTCACTTTCGACGGTGACAAAGTCGTGCCGCCCTACTTCCGCGGCGACATTGAGTGCTTTGCCGACGTGGCCGAGGAGATTGCCCGCATTTACGGTTACGACCGCATTCCCACGACCGTGATGTTCGGCGCCGCTGCTGCAGAGCACACCGCCAAACAGCGTTTTTTGGCGCTCGTCAACGAGATTTGCTGCGGCTGCGGACTTTACGAAATAAACACCTCCAGCTTCCTCAACCCGCGCGCTTTCAGCCTAATGAAGATTGCGCCGGACAGCGAACTGCGCCGCGCGGTGCGCATAATGAACCCGATAGGCGAGGAAACCTCGCTGCTGCGCACAACTCTTGTCGCCTCGCTGCTGGACGTGCTGGCGCGCAACTATAAAAACCGCGTGCCGGCGGTGCGCATGTTCGAGTGCAATACCGAAATCATTGCCAGCGACGACAGCACCAAACTGCCGCTGGAGCGGCAAAAGCTGGTCATAGGCGGCTACACCGACGTCGATTTTTACTGGCTTAAAGGCGTTGTCGAGACGCTTGCAGAGCGCATCAACCTTGAGTTCTCTTTCAGCGCGCTCAGCGACAACGGCCTGCTGCACCCCGGCCGCGCCGCGAGCGTCAGCTGCGGCGGCGAAACGGTAGGCTTTATCGGCGAGCTGCACCCTGAAATTGCCAAAAACTACGGCATTAAGACCCGCGCGCTGGTCGCAGAAATAGACGTTGAAAAGCTTTTCGCGCTGCGCAGCGGCGACCGCGTCTACCGCGACATGCCCAGGTTCCCCGCCCTGCAGCGCGACTTGGCGCTCGTCTGTGACGAGGACACCCAGTGCGCCGACGTCGAGACGGTCATCCGCAACGGCTGCGGCGCGCTGCTGGAGTCGCTGAACGTCTTCGACGTCTACCGCGGCGAGCAGCTGCCGGCCGGCAAAAAGAGCATTGCTTTCGAGCTGACGCTGCGCGACGCCGAGCACACGTTGACCGACGAGCAGGCCGACGCCGCCGTCAAGGCGACGCTGAGCGCGCTTGCAGCGCGCGGTGTAACGCTGCGCGCTTGAATTGTCGGGGGTTTTAGTGTATCATTGTTGTGAACGGAGTTGATAATATGTTTGAACCGACAGTCACTTTCTCTATTGCCGAACAAAAAGACGCAGAAATCAAAAAAATACTCACCACCGTCTACGAAGCGCTCGTCGAGAAAGGCTACAATCCCATCAACCAGATAGTCGGTTACATCCTCTCAGAGGATCCCACCTACATCACCACCCACAACAACGCCCGCAATATGATCGCGAAACTCGACCGCGACGACATTTTGCAAGCCGTCGTGCGCGCATATATCGGCAAATAAGCGAAAGGAACCTTTTTATGGCAGAGAATACCACACTTAATTATAAGGGCCGTCCGCTGGTCCGCCGCGGCAACGAGCTCTATTACGGCAAACCCGACGAGCCGTATGTCGTTTTTATTCAAATACTTTCGAGCACCGACAGCAACGGCCTGCCGCTTGCCGACAAGGTACACGTGCAGCTGCTGTCAAACGACAAGTCCCTGGCGCCGCGTGCCCGTGTCGCCAAAGAGAGCGACAAGTCAGACCTTTACAGCGCGCTGGAAATCGGCACAATTTGGCTGGAACGCGCAATGAGCGACAAATAAACAGCCACTGAATCATATCTTTCTGAAACGGGCCGGACAGGCGGATTTTTCCGTCGTCCGGCTTGTAGTATCTGTTTGCGAAAGGAACGGCGATGATAAAACATATTACCGGTGCAGACGAAAAAAAGTCCGTAGCCCGCAGCATTCTTGCGGCGCTGCCCGACTGGTTCGGCATTCCGGAATCGACCGAAAAATACATTGCCGAGTGCGCCGACCAGGATTTTTTTGCCGCGTTCGGCGACGCCGGACGCGCCGACGGGTTTATCAGCCTTAAGTATACCGGGCGCGACACCGCCGAAATAGCGGTAATGGGCGTACTCCCCGGGCTGCACCGCCGCGGCATCGGCAAAAAGCTGTTCGCCGCTGCGCGCGAATGTGCGCGGCAACGCGGCTGTTCCTTTTTGCAGGTAAAGACCGTGCGGCAGGGGCTCTACCCAAATTACGACGACACCAACCGGTTTTACCGCGCCGTCGGTTTTAAGGAATTTGAGGTCTTTCCGACTTTGTGGGGCGAGCAAAATCTCTGCCAGGTCTACGTCATGTCGCTGCGCTGACACGGGCATACCGTTTGCCCGCACAAAACGTCGCCATTCATTGGCAAATGAGTGGTTAACATATTGCGCCATGCCGGACCGCATTTTATCCCCGACAAAAACGGGCGACATAAAGAAAGGGCGAACACAGTTCGCCCTTTCTGAACACAACCCCATCACCCAAAAAGCCGGACGAAAGTTTACACTTTCGTCCGGCTTTATTTGCGCGCTTTGTCCGCGTATTTTACTACTTACTTCTCGTCCTTGTCGCCGCAGCTGCAGTGGTCGTCGCACTCGCAGTCGTCGCCGCACTCGTCGCAATCGCAGTCAAACTCAAGCTCAAGCTTTTCGCCGCAGCTCGGGCAGACCATGTCGCCCTCAAGCAGGGTTTCCTCGCTGACGCATATCTTCTCGCCGCAGTTGGGGCATTCGACGTCGTACATGTAATCGTCGTCGTCCTCGTCCTCGTCGCTGAGATATTCCTCAATGTCGTCGACACAGTCGTAAAGGTCGTCGGTGCGCTCGTAAAGCTCGTCGACGTCGGCGGCGGTTTCGTTGCACTGCTCGGCAAGGTCGGCAACAACTCCGACGAACTCGTCGAGTATCTTGCGCTGCTTGTCGTCAAGCTTGAGTTCCGCGCCCTCTATAAGTCCTTTAATGTATGCAATTCTCTCGTTAGGTGTCATAGCAATTTCCCTTTCCGCGCTTAGGCGCGTTCCATATATTCTCCGGTACGGGTGTCTATGCGGATTTTGTCGCCCTCGTTGATGAACAGCGGCACGCGAATTTCTGTGCCGGTCTCAAGCTTTGCGGGCTTGAGCGTGTTGGTCGCCGTGTTGCCCTTTACGCCGGGTTCGGTCTCGGTAACGGTCAGCTCAACAAAGTTGGGCGGCTCAATGCCGAACACCTTGCCCTTGTACGAGAGTATTTTGACGTCGGTATTTTCCTTAACGAAGCGGAAGTTGTCGGAAAGGTCGCTCTCGTTCACGGGCAGCATTTCGTAGGTCTCTTTGTCCATGAAATAGTATAACCCGCTGTCGCTGTAGGAATACTCCATATCTTTGCGCTCAATAAAAGCGCTGGGAAATTTGTCGCTGGGATTGTAGGTGCGCTCAACCACGGCTCCGGTTATAACGTTTTTGGTCTTGGTGCGCACGAAAGCGGAACCTTTGCCGGGCTTAACATGCTGAAACTCAACGACCTGAAAAACGTTTCCGTCGTCCTCGAAGGTAACGCCGTTGCGAAAATCGCCTGCGGATATCATTAATTACCCCTCCAAAATATCAATTACAGTTTATTCTATCATAAAGGTATACAAATAGGCAAGTGCTTACAGCGTTATAAGCTCGCGCGGCGCCCCGGTCAAGTCGCGGCTGCCCTCGGCGGTAAAGACTATCATGTCCTCAATGCGCACGCCGAAACGGCCGTCGAGATATATGCCGGGCTCAACGGTCATGAGCATATTCTCAGCCATGGGGGTCTCGTCGACCGTATTGGCGCGCGGGTTTTCGTGCACCTGCAAGCCGAGACTGTGTCCCAGCCCGTGGCCGAAGTTTTCGCCGTAGCCGGCGTCGCCTATTAGCTTGCGGGCGACGGCGTCAAGCTCTTTGCCCGCCATGCCCGGCCGCGCCGCTGCCAGCGCCGCGCTCTGGGCCGCCAGCACTGTCTCGTAGACCTTTTTCTGCTCGTCGCTGACTTTGCCGACTGCTACCGTGCGCGTCATGTCGGAGCAGTAGCCGCCCCAGACGGCGCCGAAATCCATCGTCAGAAAATCACCGTTTTCAATTATATTGTCGCCCGGAACGCCGTGCGGCATAGAGCCCTTGCTGCCGGCAACACAGATAGTTTCGAACGCAAAGCGCTCGGCGCCGGCGAGCCGCATTTGGTGCTCAAGCTCGCAGGCGACGTCTATTTCGCGCAAGCCGGGCCTAATAAATTTCAATATCTCGTTAAAAGCGCGCTCGGTTATACTTTGAGCGTGCTCTATGCACTCTATCTCGTCTGCGGATTTAATCGAGCGCAAATTCATTATGGTCTCGCTGAGCAGCGCGCTGGCGTCGACAAAAATAGGCAGCTTTTCTCTGAACACATCCAGCTGCGCCACCGACACGGTGTATTCCAGCAGTGCCTTTACGCAGTGGTGTTTTTTAAGTATCTCTGCCGTTTGAGCAAAGCGGTCACGCTCCAGAATCACCTCGGTGCCCTCTATGGCCGCGCGCGCCGCTTCGACGTAGCGCGAGTCGATAATGAAATAGCTTTTGCCGTCGACCACTATCAGCGCGCCCGCCGTAGAGGAAAAGCCGGTGAGATAGCGGCGGTTGAGCTCGTCGGTGATGATGAGCGCGCCCTCGGTATTTTTCATTGCGGCGCACAGAGCGTTTATTCTGTCTGTCATAATATTCACCTTCCCGTTAATTGGTTGTACTTCTCTTTCATTGCCCGCGCGTCCTCCGCTTGTGTGCCGTCGGACTCGCAGATAAACACCGGGTCGAGCCCGCGCTCGGCGACCAGCTCCAGCAGCGGCTGCGGTTCGGGACCGAACTGAGTGTCCGCAAACGTCAAATGGCGTTTCTCGCCGCCTTCGGTATACTCTATTTTGCTGAAATGACTGTGAAAATAGCGATAGCGGAACTCACCCAGTCGTTTTTTTACCGTGTCTAATATGGCGGCGTAATCCGCCTTGTTTTTTATTGTGCCGTGCTCGCGGGCATTAAGGTGGCCGAAGTCGAGACAGGGGATAAGCCGCTCGTCTATTGAGCACAGCTCCATCACCTCGTCAAGCGAGCCCAACTGGCCGATTTTGCCCATGGTTTCCGGGCAGAGCGTCAAATTGCCGTAGCCGTTTTCGTCCATGGAGTCAAGACAAATTTTCAGCGTCTGCCGCGCGAGTGCCAGCGCCTGTTCGCGCGGCTGTTTGCCGGCGCTGCCGCTGTGCAGCACTATGCGCCGCGCGCCCATGGCCGCCGCTGCGGCGCAGGACTCCAGCACATAGCGCACACTGCCGAGGCGCTTGCTCTCGTCAAGCCCCGACAGCGAGATGTAGTACGGCGCGTGCAGGCTGAGCGTAACGCCGGCGGCACGCGCCAGGCGTCCCAGCTCTTTCGCCGACTCCTGCTTAATTTGGACGCCGCGCCCGCACTGATACTCGTAGGTGTCGAGCCCCATTTTTTTGGTGTACTCGGGAATGCCGGCATAGCTCTTGTAGCCCATTTGGGCAAAACTCAGCGAGTTTCCCGCCGGTCCGAAGACTGCGCTCATCTATTTTACCGTCCTTTCCCGCCGCGCCGCCGCAACGAAGGGCTTTTCGGCAAAGCGCTTGAGCGCAAAAAACGCCGAATGCTCTTTTTCAAAATAATCGACAAGAACGGCTCGACAGCCGCTGAAGCGCGCGGCCAGCATATCGGTAAAAAACTGGTCGCCGACTACGGCCGTTTCGCGCGGCTTTGTTTTTAGCAGCGCGCAGCCGCGCCGCGCGCCGTCCGGCAGCGGTTTGCGCGCCGCGGTGACAAAAGGCACGCCGCACAGTGCGGCGTACACGCGCACTCTTTCCGGCCGGACGTTGTTTGACAATATGCAAAGCCCGACTCCGGCCGCCTTCATTTGCTCAAGCCAGTCCCGGCTGCTGTTTGGCAGCAGCGGCGAGTGGTCGAGCGTCAGCGTGTTGTCTATGTCGAGCAGCAGCGCCTTTATTCCCTCTTTTTGAAGAAATTCAGCCGTTATGTCGGTGACGGCATGAAAACAATAATCGGCAGCGAGCGCCATTTGTTCCCTCCGCTCTCGTTGCTGTGCGCCGCATTACCGGCAACATACAGCAGTTTTTGGGTAGTAAAGAAGCGGGTCATACGACCCGCTTCGTTGCGCACATCTTATTTATACTTGCGTTTGCGTGCCGCTTCGGACTTTTTCTTGCGCTTTACAGAAGGTTTCTCGTAATGCTCGCGCTTACGAACCTCCGCAAGAACTCCCGAGCGTGCACACTGCCTTTTGAAGCGACGCAGCGCGCTGTCCAGGCTTTCGTTGTCCTTGACTCTGACTTCTGACACTATTTTCCCTCCCTTAGCCGTGGGCAGGAGTTTCGGAATCCGAACTTAATTTATTATACACACCATGGCGACAAAAGTCAATAACACGCGCCGTCATTTTGCGACATTATTCCTGCGGCGCGCCCGCGCGCTTTCAGCGCACTACAATATTGACTATTTTGCCAGGCACGCATATTTCTTTGACGATGGTCTTGCCGGCGGTTTCAGCGGCTATTTTCGGCAGCGCTTTGGCCTTGGCAACAGTGGCGGCCGTGTCGTCGGCAGCGCTCACGGTGAGCGTGGCGCGCAGCTTGCCGTTGACCTGAACGCCTATTTCAATGCTGTCGGCTACGCACTTGGCCTCGTCGTACTGCGGCCACTCTGCGGCGGCAACCGTGCTTGCAAAACCGGCTTGCTGCCACAGCTCCTCGCTCAAGTGCGGCGCAAACGGGTCCAGCAGCCGCAAGTAGACGGAGTATTCGCCGCGGGTGAGTGATTTTTTCTGGGTTATTTCGTTGAGCAGCGACATCAGCGCCGCAATGGCGGTGTTGAATTTGAGCGACTCAATATCGTCGCCAACTTTTTTCACCGTGCGGTTGAAAGAGCATTCCAGCTGCTGTGAATAGCCCTCGCCGTCGCAAAGCAGTTCTTCAAGACCGCAAACGCGCTCCAAAAAGCGCTTGCAGCCGCGCAGGCTGTTGTTCGACCAGGGCGCCGCTTTTTCGAAGTCGCCGATAAACATCTCGTAAAGCCGCAGCGTGTCGGCGCCGTACTGGGCAATTATCTCGTCCGGATTTACGACGTTGCCGCGGGATTTGCTCATCTTCTCGCCGTTCTCGCCGAGTATCATGCCGTGGCTGGTGCGCTTTTTGTAGGGTTCGGGCGTGGTCACCGCGCTGATGTCATAAAGAAACTTGTGCCAAAAGCGCGAATACAGCAAATGCAGCGTCGTGTGCTCCATGCCGCCGTTATACCAGTCGACGGGCATCCAGTATTTTATCGCCTCGGGGCTCGCAAGCGCGTTGTCGTTGTGCGGGTCACAGTAGCGCAGGAAGTACCACGACGAACCGGCCCACTGCGGCATTGTGTCGGTCTCGCGCTCGGCGGGGCCGCCGCATTTCGGGCAGGTGGTGTGGACCCAGTCGCTCAGCCGTGACAGCGGCGACTCGCCGTCGTCGGTGGGCTCGTATTTTTCGAGCTCCGGCAGCTTGAGCGGCAGCTCGCTTTCGGGCAGCGGCACCCAGCCGCACTTGTCGCAGTGCACCAGCGGTATCGGCTCTCCCCAATAGCGCTGGCGCGAAAAGACCCAGTCGCGCAGCTTGAAATTGACCTTGGGCACGCCGAGCCCCTTCTTTTCGAGATACTCGGTTATCGCCTTTTTGGCCTGTTCGACACTCATGCCGTCGAGAAAGCCGGAATTGACCATGACGCCGGTCTCGCAGTCGGTAAAGGCGGCGTTTTGCACGTCGCCGCCGGCAACGACTTCAATAATAGGCAGGTCGAATTTTTTGGCAAATTCCCAGTCGCGGGTGTCGTGCGCCGGCACAGCCATAATCGCGCCGGTGCCGTAGCTGGCCAGCACGTAATCGGAAATAAATATGGGAATTTCGCGCCCGGTTACGGGATTAACGGCGCTGACGCCGTCAAGCTTCACGCCGGTCTTGTCTTTTGCCATTTCGGTGCGCTCAAAGTCGGACTTGTGAGCGGCCGCGTTGCGGTAAGCGGCGACCTCGTCCATATTGCCGAGCCGGTCGCTCCACTTGTCAATGTAGGCGTGCTCGGGGGCCATGACCATATATGTGGCGCCGAACAGCGTGTCAGGACGGGTGGTGTATACTTTTAAGTCGTCGCCAGCCGTTGTGGCAAAGGTCACCTCTGCGCCGGTCGAGCGGCCTATCCAGTTGCGCTGAGATACCTTAACGCGCTCTATGTAGTCAAGCCCGTCCAGGTCGTCGAGCAGGCGCTGGGCGTATTCCGTTATCTTCAGCATCCACTGGCTTTTGACCTTGCGCACGACCTCGCCGCCGCAGCGCTCACACACGCCGTTGACTACCTCTTCGTTCGCCAGCACCACCTTGCAGCTGGTGCAGTAGTTGACGGCCATCTCCTTTTTGTAGGCGAGACCGTGCTTGAAAAGCTGTAAAAA
This sequence comes from uncultured Faecalibacterium sp., assembly GCA_964478515.1. Classification (GTDB taxonomy): domain Bacteria; phylum Bacillota; class Clostridia; order Oscillospirales; family Ruminococcaceae; genus HGM13233. Next base: position 101,566 of record CAYZIL010000002.1, read on the forward strand.
TATCCACTGTGTCCACTTGTAGTATTTGGGGTCGGTGGTGTTTATTTCGCGGTCCCAGTCAAAGGAATAGCCCAGCGACTGTAATTGCGCTTTAAAGCGCCGCACGTTGTCGTGAGTGACCTTTTCCGGGTGGATGTGGTTTTTCATGGCGTAGTTCTCGGTGGGCAGACCGAAGGCGTCCCAACCCATCGGGAACAGCACGTTGTAGCCCTGCATGCGCTTTTTGCGCGCGACTATGTCGAGTGCGGTATACGGGCGCGGATGGCCGACGTGCAGCCCCTGTCCGGAGGGATAGGGAAATTCGACCAGCGCGTAATATTTGGGCAGCGAAAAGTCCTGTTTGGCGGCAAAGGTCTTGTTTTCGAGCCAATACTTTTGCCATTTTTGTTCGATAGCTTTGAAATCGTATTCCAATTTACCGTTACTCCTGTATATTATTTACACCGCGGCACTGCTGTCAGTCGGGTATCTCTATTTCCTCGGCGTCGCCCCACAGCTTTTCCAGCGCGTAAAATTCGCGCATCTGCGGGTAAAAAATGTGGACTATCACCGAGCCGAAGTCTACCGCCACCCAATTGGCAGTTTCGAGACCCTGCCGGTGCAGCGGCCGCACGCCCTGCTGTTCAAGGCGGTATTCCACCTCGTCGGCAAGCGCCTTTACCTGCGTAATGCTCGTTCCGGTGGCAATTACGAAGTAGTCGGCAATCACCGTCAGCTCGCTGACCTTAAGCACCTTGATGTCCTCTGCCTTTTTGCTGTCCAGCGCTTTTTTTACCTCTGTGGCCAGTTCCAGTGATGTCATAGGCTCCCCTCTCTTTTCTCTTCCTCGCTGCGCAGCATAAGCTGCACATATGTCTCCTTGGTCAGCGACACGACATGGCGGCCGCTCGCCTCCAAATGGCTTATCTGGTTGAACAGCGCTGCTTTGAGCGCCTCGTCCAGCGACTGGGTGCACAGCTTGCGCAGCTGCTCTACGCCGGCAAATTTGCGGTCGTCGCTGGTATAGTCTGCAAGGTATATAATTATTTCCAACCGGCTCATGTCGGGTCGGCCGGTGGTGTGGTAGCGCACGGCGTTGAGCACGTCCTCGTCGGCGACGCCGAGCTTTTTAATGTATTCGGCGCCGGCAAACGAGTGCAGCACCGGCGGCGCCGCCATCACGTCTTTATCGTTGATTATATCAGTGCCGCTGAGCAATTGCAATAAATCGGCTTGCGGCATCTCTTTGGCAATATCGTGCAAATAAGCGGCGGTAAGCGCTTTTTCCTCGTCACAATCGAAACGCGCCGCCATTGCCGCCGCCGCGCGCGCGACATATTCCGAGTGCTTATATCGCTTGGGCGACAGCAGTTTTCGGGCCAGTTCTTTGGCGCTTTTACTGTCCATTTTTTCGGTATAGCCTGTGCTTTCTAATATATTTTGCAACCTCGGGCGTGACCAGCGCGCTGGTATTGCCGGCTGAAAAACACGCGCGCAGCTCGGTCGAACTGACCGCAAGCGGCACGTTTTCCAGCAGTACCACATTCCCGCCGGCGGCCGTCAGCTCCGCCGCCTTGTTTCGCGCCGCCGCAGTGTCCTCGCCGCGCCGGCAGCCGGCCACCAGCACGCAGGCGGATAATATCTGCTCGTAACAGTGCCACTGCTCAAAACTCAGCAGCATATCGCTGCCGACGAGCAGATACAGCCGCGCCGCCGGCCAGCGCTGCTGCAGCTGTTTGAGCGTGTCGAGCGTGTAACTTTTGCCGCGGCGAAAAAATTCGAGCGGACTCAGTTTAATTTTGCCGCCGCAGGACAAAAAACAGCGGCTCATCCTCAAGCGGTGAAAAAACGGCGTCGTCGAGCTGCGCTTGTGCGGGCTGGTCTTACTGGGAATGACCAGCGTCAGCTGCGGCTCAACAGACGCTATTGCCGCGCTGAGCAGTGCCATATGGCCGCGGTGCGGCGGGTCGAACGAGCCCCCGTAAACGAGTACGCTCGCCGGTCTCATATACCGTAGGCCCCTATTTCCGGGTTGCGACGGTAGAGCACGAAGCGGCGCCCTATTACCTGCACCGGTTCGGCTTTCAGCTGGGCAGCCAGCTGCTGCGCGGCCTCGCGCGCCGTCAGCGGGCAGTTTTCCTGCACGACGGCCTTGATAAGCTCGCGAGCTTTTATTGCCTGCTCGACGGCCGTGTTTACCGCTTGCGTGACCCCCTCTTTACCTATATAGCAAACCGGGGTCAAACCGTTTGCGGCGGCGCGCAGTGTCGCGCGCTGTTTTCCTGTCATAATAATACTCCCTCTGTCTCAAGTTGCCGCACCAGCGCGCGCAAAGCGCGCCCCCGGTGCGAGACGGTATTCTTTTCGTCGTCGTCAAGCTGCGCCATACTGCGGCCGTCCGGCAAAACAAAGACGGGGTCGTAGCCGAAACCGGCGCGGCCTACCATTCGCGTGCCGATACTGCCGGCGCATTCGCCGCGGGCGGTGAACGCGCGCCCGTTTGGCAACACCAGCGCCGCCACGCACACAAAGCGGGCGCTGCGGGCCGCCGCACCGCTGACGCCGGCGAGCGCCGCGAGCAGCTTGTCTATATTCCTTTGCGGGTCACAGGGCTCGCCGGCGTAGCGCGCCGTATGTACGCCCGGTTCGCCGCCGAGCGCGTCGACACACAGTCCCGAATCGTCGGCCAGTACCGGCAGCGCCGTTTTTTCGGCGGCGCTGCGGGCTTTTATCAGCGCGTTGTCGCAAAAATCCGCGCCGCTCTCCTGCGGGTCGCTTACTATGCCGGCGGCGCGCAGTGAGATACATTCCACGCCGTAAAGCGCCATTATCTGCGCTATTTCCGCAAGCTTGCCGGCGTTGTTGCTCGCGGCTACCAGTTTATCTATTCTCATCTGTTTTAAACAGTGCCGCGGCGTAGTCGGCGGCGTTGAACTCCATCAGGTCGTCAATGCCCTCGCCGACGCCGACAAAGCGCACCGGTATGCCCAGCGAATTGCGCACAGCCAATACTGCGCCGCCCTTGGCGGTGCCGTCAAGCTTGGTCAGCACAATGCCGTCGACACCGGCGGCGTCGGCGAACTGCGCCGCCTGGTTTACGGCGTTCTGTCCGGTGACGGCGTCTATTGTCAGCAGCGTCTCGACACTGGCCGTGCCGCACGCCTTGCAAATTATGCGCGACATTTTGGCAAGCTCGTCCATAAGGTTCTTTTTTGTGTGCAGCCGTCCGGCGGTGTCGCAAATAACTATTTCGCACCCGCGCGAGCTCGCCGCCGAAACGGCGTCGAAAATGACCGCCGCCGGGTCTGTGCTCGCCTCGTTTTTGACAACTTCCACCCCGGCGCGCTCGCCCCAAATGCACAGCTGCTCTACCGCAGCGGCGCGAAAGGTGTCCGCCGCCGCCAGCAGCACCTTGCGGCCCTGACGCGCATAGTAGTTGGCAAGCTTTCCCGCCGTGGTCGTTTTGCCGGCGCCGTTCACGCCAATGAGCAGCAGCACCGCCGGCTTGCCGTCAAGCCGCAGCGGCTGTTCGGGCGTTAACATCTGCGTCACTGTCTCGCGCACGGCGTCCATCGCGCCTTCCGCTGTCAATATGCGGCGCTGTTTGACCTTATCTTCAACCTGCGCGACTATCTGCGCGGCTGTGGCGGCGCCGGCGTCGGCAAGTATCAGCCGCTCTTCCAGCTGCTCGTAAAAATCCGCGTCCGGGCGCTCGCCCAAAGCAAAGCGCAAATTGGCGCTCGTCTTTTGCAGCGACTCGGACAGTTTGTCAAAAAAGCTCATTTGTGTCTCCCTTTCCGTGCGGGCTATGCGGTCAATTCACAAGCGTTGCGTCAACTTCGCTGATGTCGAGTTTCAGCACCTTTGAGACGCCCTTTTCCTGCATTGTCACGCCGTACAGTACGTCCGCCGCCTCCATAGTGCCGCGGCGGTGGGTGATGGCGATAAACTGCGTCTTGTCCATAATGCGGCGCAGATAATTGGCGAAGCTGTTGACGTTGGCGTCGTCAAGCGCCGTGTCTATCTCGTCCAGAATGCAAAACGGCGACGGGTTGACCGCCAGAATGGAAAAATAAATGGCAATAGCAACCAGCGTCTGCTCTCCGCCCGACAGCTGCGAAAGATTTTTAATAAGCTTTCCGGGCGGCTGAACGTCGAGCTCTATGCCGCATTCCAGCACGTCGCTCTCGTCGCTCAAGTACAGCCGCGCCGCGCCGCCGCCGAACAGTTCGGCAAATATGCGGCGGAAATTCTTGTTAATCTCCGTAAAGCTGCGCTCAAAGAGCACTTGCATTTCTTGCGTGAGATTACCTATGAGCTTAATCAGCTCGCTGCGCGAGTCGTTGACGTCGTCGTACTGCTTTTTAAGAAAATCGTAGCGCTCGCTCACCTCGGTGTACTCTTCTATGGCGCCGACGTTGACGTTGCCCAGCGCTTTTATGCGCGAGCGCAGCTCGCCGACCTGGCGGCGCAGCTCGGTGATGTTTTCAAAAGGCACGCACAGCTTCTCGGCCTCCGCCTTAGTGAGCTCGTACTCCTCCCAAAGCTTGGCGAGCGTGCGGTCATACTCGGCGTCGAGCGACAGCTTGCGCTCTTCGAGCCGCGCTAATTGTTTGCCCAACTCCTCGCGCTGCGTGCTGGCGTCTTTTTCGGAATTGCGCAGCGAGGTGTTCTCCCATTCTTTTTTTGTCCGCTGGGCGATGCACTCCTCTATTTCGGCGCGGCGAATATCGACAGTCTCGCGGGCGTTTTGCGCCTCGGCAAGCCGGCGCTGGGTCTGCACCTGCTTTTCTTCGTTGAGACGGGCAAATTCCTCGCGCTGGCGCTCTATTTCTGCGGCGCGGCGGCTGACGTCGCCGCTGCGGTCGTTGAGCAGCGCTATTGAAGACTGTATGCGCTCAATGTCCTTTTGCAGCTCCATAGCGCTCATCTTCAGCGCCGCTATGCCCTCTTGTATCTCGTTGCGGCGCACGGCATAATCTTCGCCGCTGCGGCTGGCGTCGTCCTGCTCGCTGCCGAGGTCGGCGCTGAGCCGCTCGAGCTGCGCAAGTCTTTCGCCGGCGGCGCTGACGCTCTGTTCGCGCGCAGCAATGTCCTTTTTCAGCTGCTCGCTTTCGGCAACGGCGGCGTCTGTGGCCGCCGCGGCAGCGTCCGTTTCGGCCTCGGCAAGTTCGCGCTGCGCGTCAAGCCGCACGCGGTCGGTGCCGAAATTGACCAGCTCTGATTCCGCAGCGGTCAGCTCCGCGTCTATTGACATGAGCTCGTTTTTGGCTTTTTTCTGCTGCTCTTCCAGCTGCTGCGCCTCGCTGCGGCGGCCGGCAAGGTCTTTTTCCAACCTTTCTATCTCGCCGCGGCGGGTGAAAAGTCCCGTTCCTTTGGCGATGAACCCGCCGGTATACGAGCCGCCGGCATTGACCACCTGGCCGTCCAGACTTACGGTGCGGTAGCGGTAGGCATTGCGCTTAGCGGCGCGCGAGGCGGCGTCAATGTCCTCGACAATAAGCACGTTGCCGAGCAGATTCTCGACAATGCCACGGTACTTTTCGTCGCATTTTACCAGCGTTGCGGCAACGCCGACAACGCCGTCGCGCCCCGGCACAGCCTCGCCGTCAAAGCGGCGCGGCTTAATTGTTTCGACCGGCAAAAAGGTGGCGCGGCCGGCGCGGTTCTCTTTCAAGTAGGCGATAGCGTCCTTGGCGCTGCGCTCGTCCTCTACGACGATATTCTGCGCTGCGGCTCCCAACGCCACTTCTACGGCCGTATCGCAGCCCTTTTCAATCTCAATAAGCGAGGCGACCGTACCGATAACGCCGCGCAGCTCGCGGCGCTCTTTTGCCGCCATTATCTGTTTGACGCTGTGGGCAAAGCCGTCCATACTGCGGTCAAGGTCGCGCAGTGTTTTAATGCGGTGTTCGCACTCGTCCGCGGCAAAATTTGCCTTGTGCAGCCGCGCGGCCAATTCGTCCATGCGCTGCTGCGCGGAAGTGCGCTTTTTCAAAAATCCCTGCTTGCGGTTTTCGGCCCCGGTGGTCTGCTCGCCGAGCTGTGCTAACTCGCCGAGCAATGTCTCGCGCTTTTTCTGCGCCTGTTTTAAGCGCGCGTCCAGCTCCGTTTGCTGCGCCGCCAGCGCGGCAACGCGCTCGCGGTGGGTGTCGGCTGTACTCTGCTGCGCGGTGGTGCTGACTCTCAAGTCGGTCATTTCGGCCGCGTAATCGGCCAGCCGCTGCGCTACTTCCAGCCGGCGGCGGTCACTTTTTTCGTTATCGAGAATAAGGTTTTGCAGCCTTTCGTTTTCGAGCGCCGTCTTCTTTTCAATTTCGGCAAGATTGTCGCGCTTGGCGGCTATTTCGGTATTATAGGCCTCAATAGAGCGGCCGATATTCCCCTCCTCGTCGCCGAACGCGCCGCGCTCCTGCTCCAGGCGCGCCAACTGCTGCTCGTTGTGCTCAATGTCGTTGCGCAGCACGGCAACGTCGGCCTCGGCGGCGGCAATAGACTCGCTGAGCGTGTTGATTTCGGCGTTGGCCTCGTCTATGCGCGCTGCCAGCGAGCGGGTAAGCTCGCTGTTGTGCTCAAGCGTGTTGTAAATGTCGTTTATGCGCGCGTCGGCCTGGTCATAGTCGCTTTTGGCAATTGCAATGCGCCCGTCCTGCTCGCGCACCTGGTCACGCGAGCGCTCTATGGTGTCGCAGTAAAGCGTTATTTCCAGCCCGCGCTTCTCGTCGGCAAGGCGCAGATATTCCTTTGCCTTTTTCATCTGTACTTCCAGCGGGCCGACGCGCCCTTCCAGCTCGCCGAGAATGTCCTTTATGCGGGAGATGTTGTCCTCAGCGGCCTCAAGCTTGCGGCCGGCCTCGTTTTTGCGAAAACGGTACTTGGCAATGCCGGAGGCCTCCTCGAAGATCTCGCGCCGCTCGGTGCTTTTTGCCGAGACTATCTCCTGTATCTTGCCCTGGCCGATTATCGAGTATCCGTCGCGGCCGAGCCCCGTATCCATAAACAGCTCGCGGACATCGCGCAAGCGCACGGTGGCGCCGTTAATTAAATATTCGCTGTCGCCGCTGCGGTAATAGCGGCGACTGACCGAAAGCTCGTCGCCGACATCGGGAATGCGGCCGCCGTCGTCGTTGCCCAAGCACAGCGTCACGCTGGCAAAGCCCATAGCGTTGCGCTGCTGAGTGCCGCCGAAAATGACGTCCTCCATCTTGCCGCCGCGCAGCGATTTTGACGACTGTTCGCCCAGCACCCAGCGCACAGCGTCGCTGATATTGCTCTTGCCGCTGCCGTTGGGACCGACTATGGCCGTAAAACCCTGCTCAAAGCCTATTCTGATTTTGTCCGGGAACGATTTGAACCCGTGGATCTCTATGTATTTGAGATACACTGACTACTCCTCAACTAATGTGATTTGCAAGCCGCTAAGACCTGCGTTTTCTTTGACGCCGAGCTCAAAACCGCGCTCGGCAAAATAATTTATGTTCTCGGCATGCTGTCCGCGCAGCTGGCTGCCGGCGCCGCTCGCGACGCAAACTGTATACGTCCCCCGCTCTCGCGCGCTCAGCAGATTTTCCAACTGTTGCCGGTAGGCGCGCGCGCGGCAAAGCTCGCCGAAAGCGGGATGAAACGGACCGGCGACAAGGCTGCGCTGCAGCGACATTTCGCTGTGCAGCCCGACTCTTATGACCGTTATGCCCTGCCGCTCAAAAAACAGCAGCAGCTCAGCGACGGTCTGTACGGCCTGTTCGAGTGCTTGCGGTTGGTACTCACCGGCACGGTACAGCCGCGCAAGCTCGGTGTTTTCCACCACCAGCGCCGGGTATATGCGCACGGTTTCCGGCTTGCAAGCAGCTATTTCCCGGGCGGTATACAGCGCGCTTTCATGCGCGTCGTTTTCGCCGTAAAGCCCGCTCATCATCTGCAAACCCAGCGAAAAGCCGTGCCGCTTTACCCGCGCCGCCGCGTCGCGCACGTCCTGCGCGGTGTGGCCGCGACCGTTCATTTCGAGCACCGCGTCCGTCATGCTCTGCGCGCCGAGCTCTACGGCGGTGACGCCGTATTCCGACAGCAGCGAGAGCACCTCGTCACCGACCGCGTCGGGGCGCGTCGACAGCCGAATGCCGGCGGCGCGGCCGCAGTCGACAAAGGGTTTGGCGGCGCCGAGCAGCTCGCACATATAACCGCGCTCTATGGCGGTAAAACTGCCGCCGAAAAACGCTATTTCCGCCTGGCCGTCTTCGGGCAAATATCGCTCGCAAAGCTGTGTTACCGAACGCGCCGTCGGCAGTTCGACACTGCCGCTTATCTCGCGCTGGTCGCAAAAACTGCAGCGAAAACGGCAGCCGACGTGCGGCACAAATATTGACAGGTTGGCGTGCTTTTTCATAGTCCCATCAGCCGCAGCGCCTCGCACGCCGCCTGCTGCTGCGCCGCCTTTTTGCTGTGGCCGCTGCCGTGACCTATCACGTTGCTGTTGAGCATCACGTCAATTTCAAAAGTCATGTCGTGCTCGGGGCCGGACGTTCCGGTGACCACATAGCGCAGCCGCTCGCCTTTGTTTTGCTGAACTATCTCCTGCAGCTCGGTTTTGTAGTCGCGCGCGTCGGGGTGGTCCTTGTCGACAAAGCTGTGGATAAAGCGCGCCGCCGCGGGCATGCCGCCGTCAAGATAGATTGCGGCGATGAGCGCCTCAAAGCAGTCGGCGAGCACCGACGCGCGCTGCGCGCCGCCGGACATCAATTCGCCGCGACCGAAACGCATGTATGCGCCAAGGTCTATGGCGCGGGCAAATTCACACAGCTTGCCCTCGCAGACCAGCGCGGCGCGCGTGCGGGTCAATTCGCCCTCGGGCAGCTCGGGTCTTTTGGCGAAAAGCCAGTCGCTGACTACGACCGACAGTACCGAATCGCCCAAAAACTCCAGCCGCTCGTTATAGCGACAGCCGCCGGCACACTCGTTGGCGTAGCTTGAGTGTGTCAGCGCCTCGGCAAGCAGCGCGCCGTCCTTAAAGGTATAGCCTATCTTTTCCTGCAGTTTTTCCATCGCGCTCACTCCCCGTCTGCGCCGCTGACTGCGGCACAAATCTTGTCCGCAACTCCGTTGCGGCAGCAGGCGATGGCCTGGCGCACGGCGTTTTTAATGGCGCGCGCGTCAGAACTGCCGTGCGCTTTTATTACCGTGCCGCGCAGCCCCAGCAGCGGCGCGCCGCCCTGTTCGGAAGAGTCCATACTCAAGCGAAATTCGTCGATACCCTTTTTGACCAGCGCGCCGCCCAGTTTGGTGGCGAGATTTTTATAAAATATGCCCTTGAGTTTGGCGCTCATCAGCTTGCCCATGCCCTCCATGGTCTTCAAGCAGATGTTGCCGGTAAAGCCGTCTGCCACAGCCACGTCGCAGCCGAACAGCGGCAGGTCGCGCCCCTCAACATTGCCGATAAAATTTATGCCGGCGCAGTTTTTGAGCAGCGCGTAAGTTTCCTTTACCATCTCGGTGCCCTTGGTATCCTCGGCGCCGTTGTTGAGCAGCCCGACGCGCGGCGAGTCGACGCCCTGCACCTGCTGCATATAAATTGAACCCATCTGCGCGAACTGCACGAGCATTTCCGGACGCGCCTCGGCGTTGGCGCCGCTGTCAATTAGCATATAGCAGCCGTCCAGCGCCGGCGCTACGGCGGCTATTGCCGGGCGCTTGACGCCGTGCAGACGCTTGACTATAAACGTACCGCCCATAAGCAGCGCGCCGGTATTGCCGGCACTGACAAAAGCGTCCGCTCTGCCGTCGGCCACCATTTTCAGACCCACCGCCATCGACGAGTCGGCCTTGGCCTTCAGCACTGTTTTCGGGTCGTCGTGCATGGAGATTACCGACGCCGCCTGTTCAATAACAATGCCGGAAAGGTCGGTACCGGTCTGCCGGGCACAAGCGGCAATCTGCTCGGCGTCGCCGCACAGTATCAGCTGCTCGCCGTATTCGCGCGCGAGCGCGGCGCCCTTGATTATCTCCTGCGGCGAATTGTCGCCGCCGAACGCATCAATCGCTATTTTCATGCAGATACTCCTCCATACTCTTGACGCCGCGCGCGTAAAGCGCCGCGTAGCGCTCTTTTTTTGCTTTTATCCGCTCGTCGAGCGCCGGCAGCAGGCCCATGTTCGCACCCATTGGCTGAAAGTCGCTGTTGGCGGCCGTAATATAGCGCAGCAGCGCGCCGCACATCGTCTGTTCCGGCGGGATAACTGCTGTTTCGCCGCGCAGCCGCCGCAGCAAAAAACGCGCTGCCAGCGCGCCGCAGGCGGCGCTTTCCACATAGCCCTCAAAGCCGGTTATCTGGCCGGCAAAAAATACATCGGCGTCGTTTTTTAAATTCAGTGTCGGCTGCAGCACCGCAGGGCTGTTCAAAAAGGTGTTGCGGTGCATGACGCCGTAGCGGACAAACTCGGCGTTTTCCAGACCCGGTATCATTCCGAACACCCGCTTTTGCTCGCCGAAGCGCAGGTTGGTCTGAAAGCCGACCAGATTATACATCGTGCCGCCGGCGTCCTCGCGCCGCAGCTGTACCGCAGCCCAGGGGCGGTGTCCGGTGCGCGGGTCGGTAAGACCGACCGGGCGCATAGGCCCGTAGCGCAGCGAGTCGGCGCCGCGCCGCGCCAGTTTTTCCACCGGCATGCAGCCCTCGTAAACGTCGTACTCTCCGCCGGTCGCGGTCTGTGCCGCCGTCAGCCCGGCACAAAAGCGCTCGTACTGCGGTTTGTCCATGTAACAGTTCAAATAATCGCCGTCGCCGTCTTTTTGCCAGCGCGAGGCGGCGAACACCTGCGACATGTCGAGACTCTCGGCGCTGATTATTGGCGCCGCCGCGTCGTAAAAACTAAGGTAGTTGCTGCCGCAGCGCCGCTGGATGTCGGCGCAAAGCGCCCCCTCGGTTAACGGCCCTGTGGCGACTATTACCGGCCCTTCGCCTATCTCTGTGCGTTCCGCGCTGACGATTTCTATTTTTTCGCAGTTCCTCACAGCAGCTGTAACAGCGTCGGAAAAGGCGTAGCGGTCGACCGCCAGCGCCCCGCCGGCGGCGACGGCACAGCCCGCTGCCGACTCAAGCACCACCGAGCCCAGCAACCGCAGCTCCGCTTTTAGCAGGCCGCCGGCCGTGTCCTTGCTGTCGGATTTTAGCGAGTTGGAACAGACCAGTTCGGCAAAGCCGGGGTATTTGTGCGCGGGTGAAAAATGCAGCGGTTTTTGCTCGTAAAGCGTCACCTCGACGCCGCCGCGCGCCAGCGCCATTGCGGCCTCACAGCCGGCAAGACCGGCGCCAATGACCGTAGCTCTCACTTTTCGACGCTCTCGCTGTAGCCGCAGCCCTCTTTTTCGCACAGCAGCTGCGCGTTCTTGCCGCCGCGGCGGAAAAGCGTGCCGCCGCACTGCGGGCACTTTTTGTCGGTAGGTTCGTTCCAGGTCATAAAGCCGCAGTCGCGCCCCTTTTCGCAGGCGTAGAATATGCGGCCTTTTTGCGAGCGGCGCTGCACCACCTTGCCGCCGCAGCGCGGGCAGACGCCCGGTGTTTCGACAACTATCTTTTTGGTGTTGCGGCACTGCGGGAAGCCGGGACAGGCGAGAAACTTTCCGTACCTGCCGGTTTTTATGACCATCTTGCGCCCGCACAGCTCGCAGACGACGTCGGTCTCCTCTTCCGGCACTTTCAGGCGCTTGCCCTCCAATTCGACTTTGGCTTTTTTGTATGTCTTGTCAAATTCCTTGTAGAATTTGTCGAGCGTCTTTTGCCAGTCGGCCTTGCCGTCCTCAATTTTGTCGAGACTTTTTTCCATGTTCGCGGAAAAGTCGGTGTTGACAATATTGCCGAACTGCTCACTCATCAAGTCGGTAATGACCGTGCCCAGAGCCGTCGGCACCATCTGCTTTTGCGAGCGCTCAACATAAGCGCGGTCAATTATAGTGGAAATTATCGGCGCGTAGGTGGAAGGGCGGCCGATGCCGTTTTCTTCCATAGTCTTTATCAGCGTCGCCTCGGTATACCTTGCCGGCGGCTGGGTGAATTTTTGCGCGCTGCGAACCTCTTTTTTGCGCAGCACCGTGCTTTCGCTGAGCTCCGGCAGTGCCGCCGCCGTCTCGCGCTTGTCGTCGACTGCCGCCTCGTACAAGCGGGTAAAGCCGTCAAATTCAACCGTGTAGCCGCTGGCGCGCAGCTTGTAGTCGCCGGCGCCGATGTCGACCGAGACTGTGTTTTGCAGCTGGTCGCTCATGCGGCTGGCAACAAAACGCTCCCAGACGAGCTTATATATTTTGAACTGGTCGGCGCTCAGCGAGCTTTCGACCCGCTGCGGCGTCAACGTCACGTCCGTGGGTCTTATGGCCTCGTGCGCGTCCTGCACGCTGGAGGCGGACTTGCGCTTGTAAACGCGCTGGGACTTGCACATGTACTTTGCGCCGTAATTGTCGGTAATATATGCTTTTGCCGCGGCGTCGGCCTCGTCGGATATGCGCAGCGAGTCCGTTCTCATGTATGTTATAAGGCCGGTAAAGCCGGCGCCGTCAATATTTATGCCCTCGTAAAGGTCCTGCGCCGCACGCATTGTCCGCCGGGCGGTAAAGCCCAGCCGGCGCGAGGCGTCCTGCTGCAAGGTACTGGTAATAAAGGGCGGTTCCGGCACGCGCTTGCGTGTGCCGCGCCGTATTGAGTCAATAACGAAGTCGGCTTGCTCCAGCGCGGCGACGACCGCTGCGGCAGTCTCGCCGTCGTTGACCGCAAATTCACCGTCAACGCCCTTTTTGCCGCACAGACGGGCAATAAAGGTCTTTTGCTGCCCGGACGGGCGCAGCACGGCCTCAATGTTCCAGTATTCCTTGGGAACGAATTTTTCTATTTCGCGCTCGCGGTCGACTATCAGGCGCACTGCCACCGACTGCACTCTGCCGGCGGAAAGCCCGCGCTTTATCGTGCTCCAAAGCAGCGGCGACAGCTTGTAGCCGACAATGCGGTCGAGAATGCGCCGCGCCTGTTGGGAGTCGACCAGGTTTTGGTCGATGGTGCGCGGGTGCTGCATGCCCTCGCTGACGCCCTTGCGGGTTATTTCGCCGAAGGTCACGCGGTTCGGTTCGCCCTCAGGCAGACCGAGCAGATGCGCCAGGTGCCACGATATGGCCTCGCCCTCGCGGTCCGGGTCGGTCGCAAGGTAAATGAAGTCACTCTTTTCAGCCGCAGCCTTCAGCTCTTTGATAATCTTCTCCTTGCCGTGAATATTCAGGTACTGCGGCTTGAAACCGCGCTCAATATTCACGCCCAGCGAGCTTTGCGGCAAGTCGCGCACGTGGCCCATTGAGGCGATAACCTCGTAACCCTCTCCGAGATACTTTTTTATCGTCTTGGCCTTGGCGGGCGACTCGACGATGACTAATTTGGACATGTTTTCCCACCTTGTCGAATATTTTTGCGTGTCAGATATTTTTTATTGCATACAGTCCTGCCCTGCATTCGAGCAGGCCGTCAATTTCCATTTCCGAAAGCTCGCTTAATACCGCGCCGGGCGGACAGCCGAGCTTCGCAACTATGTCGTCCGGCAAGCTGAGCCCCGCGGCGACGGCGTTATATATAAGCAACCTGGTGCCGCTGAGCGCCGGTGCGGCGCGTTTTATTGTTCTGTCAAGCAGTGGCGCGCGCCCCAGCGACGCCAATACGTCTGCGGCGGCGGTGACCGGAGTCGCCCCTTGGCGAATAAGCGCGTTGGTGCCCTCGCTTTGCGGCGAAAAAATTGAACCGGGAACTGCAAAAACCTCGCGCCCGTCGTCAAGCGCCCAGTTGGCAGTTATTATTGAGCCGCTGCGCTGCGCCGCCTCGAAAACTATCACGCCGCGCGACAGTCCCGAAATTATCCGGTTGCGCGCCGGGTACATGGCTTTGTTGTAGCCGCGGTATCCGGGCGGATATTCGCTGAGCACGGCGCCGCTGTGCTCTATTACCCCGCGCAGCTCGCGGTGAGCGGCGGGGGTCGTCTCATCTATGGCGTTGCCCAAAACGGCAACGGTCGGCGCGCCGGCTTTGAGCGCGGCGCGGTGCACCTCGGCGTCTATGCCGAAAGCAAGGCCGCTGACGAGCGTTATGCCGGCGGCGGCAAGTTCGCCGCAGATGCGCGCCGTACATTCGCGCCCGTACTGTGTAATGCGTCTGGTGCCGACGCCGGCGACACAGACGCCGTCTAAAACCTGCAGCGTGCCGGTGGCATACAGCAGCGCCGGCGGCACGGTTATTTCCCGAAGTGATTTCGGGTAAAGCTCGCTGTCCCAGTGCAGCACTGCCACACCCAAACGCTCGCATTCCGATTCGATTATTTCCGCCGCACGGCAGGCGTTGTCACCGTCGCGCCGCGCCGCCGCGCCGAGAAAGTGAGCGAAGCGGTCGCTGCCGCTGTCGGCGAAAATTGCGTCTATACTGCCGTATTCCCTCAACAGCGCCGTCAGCCGCGGGTTGCATGGGCCGAGCAGCGACGCCAGCCATATCCATTTTGCGGCGGCGTTCATTCGCCGCCCCTGTCGCGCAGCTGCCACATGAATATGGCGGCCGCGGCCGCGGCGTTAAGACTGTCCGCGCAGGAGCGCATTGGAATTATCGCCGCGCGGCAGGCGTCTATAATCTCCTGCGGCAGACCGGCGCCCTCGTTGCCTACCGCCAGTAGCAGCGGCAAGCGCGCCGCGAGAGTGTCGAGCGGCACGGCGTCGTCGCGCAGCGCCGCGGCTATGCAGTCGAAGCCGGCGCCGCGCAGGTCTGTGATTTCTTTTTTTATATCCACGCGCACAAAGCAGCGCACGTGAAACACTGCGCCCATGCTGCCGCGCAGCGTTTTCGGCGAAAGCAAGTCGGCGCTGTCGGCGCTGACAAGCACGCCGTCAAACCCCAGCGCGCGCGCCGTGCGCACCGCAGTGCCCACGTTGTGCGGGTCTTGCAGCGAGCACAGCGCCAGCACCCGCCGGCACTCGCGCAGCGCGCCCTGTTCGGGCAGCTGTGCCGCCACGGCAAACAGGCCCTGCGGGCTCTTTTGGTCGCTGAGCTTTTCTGCCACAGGCTCTGACATCACCGTCACGGCGGCGCCGCAAATGCGGCTGAGCGCCTGCGCCTCGTCGAGACGGCGCTCGCTTGTCCATATAGATTGTATTTTATAGGCGCTGCGCGCCAAAGACTCGCACAGCTTGTAGCCTTCCGCCACAAAAAGACCACTGTCCCGACGGGCGTCAGAACTGGTCAGCAGTTTTTTAATTTCCTTTACGCGCTCATTGTCGCGCGAAACTATCCGCTGTGTTTGCATAGCATCACTGCCGCTTTTCGAGCGGCAAACGACCCCGAAAAAGTATACAGACGCCCGCGCGCGTGGGCGCGTGGGCGTCAGCCTTTATTAAAGAGCAGCCTTGGATTTTTCGCACAGCGCCTTGAAACCGGCCTCGTCGTGTATGGCCATTTCGGAAAGCATCTTGCGGTTGAGTTCGATGCCCGCCAGCTTGAGCCCGTGCATGAACTGAGAATAATTCATGTCGTTCTGCTTGCAGCCGGCAGAGATGCGGGTTATCCACAGGCGGCGGAAATCGCGTTTCTTCAGCCGTCTGCCGATATAGGCGTACTGTCCGGATTTATAAACCGCCTCTTTGGCGGTGCGGAACAGTTTGGATTTGCTGCCGTAATAGCCCTTGGCGAGCTTTAATACTTTCTTTCTTCTTTTGCGCGTCATCATCGCGCCCTTTACGCGAGCCATAATTGTTACCTCCGAAAATATTGGATAGCGCCGACTCAGTGGGTCGGGCTCTTATTTTTTGTATGGGAGCATCACCTTGAGGTTGCCGGCGTTTGTTTTGTCGGCGTAGGCGCCCTGACGCAGGTTTCTCTTGCGTTTGGTCGATTTCTTGTTAAGAATGTGGGACTTGAAAGCGTGAGCGCGCTTAAATTTGCCGCTCTTCGTAACGCTGAAGCGTTTTTTTGCACCGCTGTGCGATTTGATCTTGGGCATTTGCCTTACTTCCTTTCGACTGTTTCTTGGGATATGTCTGCCGAAATAACGGCGGTCATTTTGACTGTTTGGGTGCGATCAGCATGGTCATGGAGCGTCCCTCGAGCTTAGACGGCTTTTCCACCGTACCGCTGTCTTCGAGCGCCGCTGCAAAGCGGTCCATTATGCCGTTGCCGAGATTTGCGTGCGCCATCTCGCGGCCGCGGAAACGAATAGACGCCTTGACCTTGTTGCCCTCGCCGAGGAATTTGCGGGCGTGGCCGAGTTTTGTGTCAAAATCATGCGTGCCGATATTGACCGACAGTCGGATCTCTTTCGTCTCGACGATTTTCTGGTTCTTTTTCGACTCCTTTTCGCGCTTTTGCTGCTCAAAGCGGTACTTGCCGTAGTCCATTATGCGGCATACCGGCGGAACTGCCTGCGGCGCGATAAGAACGAGGTCGAGATTTTTAGTCTCGGCAACCTCCCGTGCTTTTGCGGTGTTCATTATGCCGAGCTGCGAACCGTCATCGTCTACTACGCGGATCTCCGTGGCCCTGATTGCCTCGTTGATGACATAGTCTTTTGTGCTAATCTTTTTGCACCTCCCTAAAATATGGGCTTTGCGGCGTTGAAACGCCCAAAGCAACAAAAAAGCGCGGACTGATAATCCGCACCTCAAAACAGACGGCATTACTGCCGGTCAGTATTGACCCGACGCTGTTCGCGGCAGGTGAGCACGGAACTCGTGACTGCTTTATTGTCTGCTAATAATAATAACAGCGCCGCCGCGTTCTGTCAAGTACGAAACTGACAGGCGGCGGCGCTGCTGCTGTTTATTCCTCGCTGTCGTCTTTCGCCGGTTTGGGCAATACCGACACCAGCGCCCACTCTACCCTGCGCTCGGCTATTTTTTCTACCTTAATGTGCAGCCCGCAAACGTCAAGTTCCGGCTGCGCGCCGTCCTCGGGAATATGGCTGAAGCAGCTGAACACCAGTCCGCCGAGCGTGTCGTAGTCCTGCTCTTCGGGGTCGCCCATGTCGACGCTCAGCTCTTCGGCAATCTGTTCTATAGACGCGCTGCCCGCTATGCGCCAAAGGTTTTCGCCTATCTTGTTTATCTCTTTTTCGTCCAGCGGGTCGGACTCGTCGAAAATGTTGCCGACTATCTCTTCGAGCAGGTCCTCCATAGTTACAATACCGCTGATGCCGCCGTACTCGTCAATTACCAGCGACATATGCACCTTGCGCGCTTGCATGTCGCGGAACAGTATGTCCGTGCGCACCGTTTCGGGCACGAAATAGGGCGTGCTCAGCAGTTCGCTTAGCGGCTTGGGCTGCTTGCTTTGCTTGTTTAACAGGTATTCGCGCGTGCGCAGTACGCCGATAATATCGTCGGCGTCCTCGCCACACACCGGAAAGCGCGACAGACCGCTTTCGAGTATCGTCTTAATTATATCTTCGTCGCTGTCGTCGGCCCAAAGCACTATCATGTCGGTGCGGTGGACCATAACGTCCTCGGCGGTAGTGTTGTTGAACTCAAATATGTTGTCTATCAACTCGCGCTCGGTGGGCTCAATAGTGCCCTTTTCCTCGCCGATGTCGATCATCATGCGTATCTCTTCCTCAGAGTAGGTATCACTTTCCTCGTTGGGGTTAAGACCAATTAGCCTGAGTATTCCGTTTGTAGACGCCGACATGACCCAGACGACCGGCTTAAGCACTTTCGCGAGAAAGGTTATTGTCCCGCAGACGCGGCGCGCGAGCTGTTCCGACTTTTGCATGGCGATGCGTTTGGGCACCAGTTCGCCGAAAACCAGCGTGAAATACGAGAGGATAAGAGTAATTAATATGACCGTGATGTTGGTCAGCGCCGCGCGCGACAGCGCGGTGAAGTGCAATCCCTTGACCAGCCAGTTGACCAACCGCTCGGAAAAGTTACTTGCGGCGAAGGCCGAACCGAGAAAGCCTGCCAGGGTGATGCCTATTTGGATTGTCGAGAGGAATTTTGACGGGCTCTCGACCAACTTCATCATTTTCTGCGCTATTTTGTCGCCGCCGTCGGCCTGTTTTTTCAGCACGCCGTCGTTGAGCGAAATGACGGCGATCTCGGTCGCCGCAAAAAATGCATTGATGAGGATAAGTATGACTTGTAACAGCAGTTGTCCCCATAATGGGTCCATGGTAAAAGATTCCCTCCAGTTTATCAAAAAAATCAATTTTCAGCCGCGCGCAGACTGCAAAAAACACACGACAAACAAGCAGCTTGACCGGCTGCCCGCGTCGTGTGTCATACACACTGTAACTTATGCGGCTTTTTCATCCCTCGTCGGGGAGGTTTTTCCAAAATCATCCCTCTTTCGGTATGTTACAAAGTATTGTAGCACTGTAGTGATATTTTTTCAAGTCCGCCGCGCACAAAACATACCGCCCGGGCCGAAGTTCACACCTCGTCCCGGGCGAATTTTAAAAATTAAAGGTCGTCTGCGTCCTGCACCGGAAGCTCGTTTTTGTCGCGGGGCACGCCGGTCCAGCTGCCCTGCGGGTCGTAGCGCGCCCGCTCGCGCTCGGCGCGGACGTTTTCGGTGTAATAGGGAAAATAAAGGTCGTCGTATTCTGGCACGCCGGGCGCCGGGAATACGCGGGAAACGTTCTTTTGCTCTTTACGGTGTTTTTCCATATTAAAATATCTCCTCCTGTACAGATGTTTCGTCCTCGTTGGCGTAGGGCAGCACAAATTCGTAACCCTGCGCGCGCGCGGCGTCAATAAAATCTCCCATAATCTGCGCATTGGTTTGCGAGACTGCGTGCAGCAAGTAGATGGCGCCGGGGTGCAGCGACTCGCACAGTTTTTCCAGCGCCGCTTGCGGGTCGGGCTGGTCGTCTGTCAGCCAGTCACGGTAGGCAAAGCTCCAAAATATGCTCTCGTATCCCAGTTCGCGCACCAGCAGCAGCGAGCGCTCGCTGAACTCGCCTTTGGGGAAGCGGAAAAGCCGCATTTCATAACCGTAGTGTTCCAGCACATAGTCGTGTACGTTCATCACCTCGGCGCGCACCTCATCGTCCGAAAGCGTCGGCATGGAATAGTGGTGGTCGGTGTGGTTGGCGAGAATGTGGCCCTCGTCAATTATCCGCTGCACTATTTCCGGCGCCGACTCCAAATAATCCATAGTCACGAAAAAAACGGCATGCACGCCTTTTTCCTTCAGCGTATCGAGTATTTTTTCGGTGTAGCCGTTCTCGTAGCCGAGGTCGAACGTCAGCCAAAGCTGCTCAAGCTCGGTCGGCGCAATATAGACGCCGCCCAGCTCGCCCCACTGCTGCTGCGCTTGCAGCGCCGGCAGTGGCCGGTTTTGCTCGTCAACTCCCCCGCCGAGCCCCCAGGCGATGGCGGAGTCGGCAAAAACTGTCTGTGCCTGCTGCGGCTGCGCTTGCTGGTCTGTCATTTCAAGCTCGTTTTTGTCCGGCGTCGCCGCTGCCGCGGTCGGCTCTACGTCGCCGCTGTTTGTTGTGCGCACCGCGCACATTACGGCTGTGACCAGAAGCATCGCCGCGCTGATTATCAAAAGGTATTTGAGCACTCGAATACTATCGCCTCCTTTGACCCGCGGTTATTATTCCCCGCCGCCGCGGCGATATTTTGTTATTTTTTGGTCGTTACGCCCTGTTGAAATTATTGAATTTTGTGGTAGAATTAAGAAGATTAATTGTTGCTTTTTAAAGCATTACATCCCCGCGGTTTTAGCTTTTGGCCGATTCCGCTTCCGGAAGGAGCGTTCTAAAATGAAAAAAAACACCATCGTCTTTATCTGTCTGGCCGCAGTTGCCGTTGTGCTGACTGTAATAAGCCTTATTGTCCATCTGCCGAGCGCATTGCAGTTTTTGCGCATCGCTGTAAGTCTCGCCGCCTGTGTCACCGGCATAATCGCCTGCATTAAAAAGATCCCCCGTGCCGGCGGCGGATTGCGCGTACTGCTGTTTCTCGGCGCCGTGTGTCTTGCCGGTTACGGCTTTTACATGCTCGCCTACGCTGTGCAGTTGCTGCTTGTGGGCTGAAAAGACAGCATTAAAGAGCCGCTGACCCGTTTGCTGCTACTACATAAATACAGAAAATACCCACCGGGAAGGAGTCCTTCTCGGTGGGTATTGCTTTATGTAGGAATATGCTCATAATCACTTTGACAAACTGGAAGCTATCTGTCTGCGAACTCTCGAATTATGTCCGTCCCCAATATCATCTTTTGTATTTTAGCAGCGTATCCTTATCCTCAAGGCTAACTCTTCTGCTTTCTCTGCATTTTTGAATACCCTTATTAAGTGTAAACCGATTCAGCTTGTTATTATTTAAATACACCAAGGTCTTTTCCCGTTGCTTCAAAAAACATTCGCTAAGCAGCCAGCTGTTCATCATATTGACATAATAATGCTCTTCGTTTTCAAAGCGGTTGAGCAAATCAAATATTCTGTAAATATAATCGTCATCACTAATGAAATAGAACAAAATATACATTCCGATTCTTCTTCGGAAAGGCAGCTCGCTTTTTATATATTCCAATGTCAAATCATAATAGTTTTGTTC
>CAYZIL010000003.1:0-119679 GCA_964478515.1 uncultured Faecalibacterium sp.
AAATGGTTGGCGTTTCCCGCAACACGATAAGCTCCATTGAAACCGGGCAATTTAACCCAACTGCAAAATTAGCACTCGTTCTCTGTATCGCGTTGGATGAGAAGTTTGAAGAGCTGTTTTATTTTGAGTAGGATTATGAGCAGATAGCCAGCCGGCAACAAGCGGTGAAGCTACCGTAAGCGAATTAATATAATCTAACAGAGAACAAATTGAACTATTTTTCTCACTCGAATGGAGTTTCATATATGTTTGCTTATAGGAATAGGAACCATATTACAGTACGCAAGCTTAGAACTGGTGATTATCCAATTTTTGTTGCCGCATATGAATCTTGCCATCCCTCGCTGAACAGATTTGATGACGGAAATATAAGCAGAGACACGCTCACACCAGAGTGGTTTGAACACGAATTGCGTCTCCGTGAACAGGATGCTGAAGATGATCGGACATATATGTACAGTGCTTTTGCTAATGAAGGTGGGCGGATGATCGGGTACGGTAATATAACGACCATGGTCAGGCAAGAATTTCAAGTAGCACATATCGGATATACACTAATGAACACAGAATGGGGCAAGGGATACGCACAAGAATTGATTGATGCAATGGAATCTATTGGTTTTGAAGAACTTGGTTTTCATCGGCTGGAAGCACATATTAATTTGGACAATTTCCGGTCAAAACGTGCTATCGAAAAGTCAGGATGGGTGTTTAAAAATATCCGTAAAAAATTTATCCTCGAAGATGGAACATGGACAGATAATGAAATATGGGTAAAAATTAAAGTGGATAAGTTGCATTCTGAATCTCACTGAGATTGTGAGCATAACGTGAAGCTGACATATTCCCAAAACAGACAAAAGTCAGTGGATATATTACTGTAACGGACAAAGGCAAAAATCACGCTTTGACATTCATTCGCTCATCTCATGCCGTGTAAAGACATCAGCGCTTTGGAACAAATATAAATGGGACGTATTTTTATGAGCAGCAATAGCCGTGGCGTTTTGCCGAATTATAAAATCAAATACGGCGTCCGGTCGGACATAGACGCGTGGATGGCAGCAGTCGGCGCTGTAAACGGCAGTTTTCCGGGACTAGAAACAGCGCAAGAACTGGCACAGCACCGCAGCGAGGTTTTGGACTTTATGGACAGGCGCGAGGCTCTGTGCGTTAAGCAAGGCGGCGCAGTCGTCGGCGTCCTATTGTTCTCAAAAAAGTACAACATGGTCTGTTGTCTGTGCGTCTTGCCGCAATACCGCCGCCGCAAAATTGCGTCAGGCCTGCTGCAAAAAGCACTGAGTCAGCTCAATCGACAGGAGAATATCACCGTTACTACTTTCCGAACCGAGGACGCCGGTGCGGCTGCGCCGCGGTCTTTGTACAAAAACTTCGGGTTTGTTGAAGACGAATTGACCGAAGAGTTCGGTTGTCTCACTCAAAAATTTGTTCTGCCGGCTATCAAGTTATAAATATATGTCTGCTAAGGAGACGCCCTATGAGAAGTGATATTGAAAACTCTAGCCGCGTTAAGCTAGACGCAATGACAAACGTTTTTCAAATTGAAGATGAGCAGTTGCTATCAAAAATAGGTCGTTTGTACGGCGAAATGGAGCGTCTTGGCGAAGGCTGCGCCGACGCGGTCGAGTTCGAGTCAAAATTCGCGTCCTCGCCGCTGTACAGCGAGTATATGGGGCTTTTCATGGAGCTGCCGAATAAATGCAAACCGGTAAGGGGCAAAAACAAGCCCTTTGATTTCAGTCAGTTTACGCTCAAGAACGTTGCCGACGCCGTTGTTCAAGTGGCAGAAACCGACGCCCGCCGCGACTACCAGACTCAGCGCTGGCAGGGTATGATGTCCGCCGGCCACGAGCTGTCCGACGCCGTTGCGGAAAAATTCGGCGGCGCGGCCGGTTATGTCGCCGACAGGTTGACGTACGGCGCTTTGAGCGAGGTAGACGACCGGTTGCTAGCAAGTGAAAACGAAGCCGCCCAGCAGCGCCGGCCGCTGGGCGAGGAAATAAATTTCTGCGACGAGGGCAAGATAAAATGACTGACGCCGCAAATACGGTATCTTATTCCACTCTGACAGCTGACGAAATCGTTCCGGATATTTTGGACGCCTTTGACCGCCGTCAGACCGTAGACGAATGTCTGCGGCTTGTTAACGGCAAGCTTTGCTGCGTGCACGACCCGTTTGTGGACGACTGGAGCGCCGCTGAACGCGCCGAGGTAATAAAAACCATGCGCGACACCGCTGCGCGCGGCGGCCTTGTCGCCGCGGCATTGGTCAGCGGCAAACTCAAGGGCTTTGCCTGCGTCGGCGCCGACGCCGTCGGCGCTCGCGCACAGTATCTCGACTTGCTTGAACTGCAAGTAAGCGCCGATATGCGCAAACTCGGCGTCGGCCGCCGGCTGTTTTCGCAGTGCGTCGACTACGCGCGAAAGAAGGGCGCACAGGCGCTTTATATTTCCGCCCACTCAGCCGTTGAGACACAGCGGTTCTATGCCGCTGTCGACTGTACCGACGCGCGCGAACCTATTGCCGCTCACGTCAGTGCCGAACCCTGCGACAGGCAGTTGGAATACATCCTTCAATAATTTACTGGGAGAGAAAATATGACCGAGCTTATTCGCGCCACGGCGGCAGACCGCGAATTCTACCGCAACGTATTTAATATGTACCAAAATGAACTCTCACAGTATTTTGACGAATACCGGCAGCTTGACGAGCGCGGTTATTTCGACCGCGAAACTGTCGACACATATTTTGAGGGCTCCGAGTCTATTGTTCCCTACATTGTTCTGCACAACGGCAAGCGCGTCGGTATTGTCGTAATTACTTCCCCGCCCTACACGCGCGCCGGTTGTGATTGGTGCATTCAGGAAATGTTCCTGATTTGCTCCTGCCGCGGCAGCGGCGTCGCCGCCGCCGTCTGTGAAAAGCTGTTTTCCCTGCACCCCGGCCGCTACTGTCTCGCCGCGCTGAGCCAAAACAAGCGCGCCGTGCGTTTCTGGCAGTCGCTGACACAGCGCGTCAGCACCGGCGTGCTGGTGAGCAGCGACGAGCGCGACACGTTTTTTGAGTTTACCCCCGGCAAATGATGGATATATCGGACCAAAGACTATTTGAGAACTGCAACCTGTGCCCGCGCCGCTGCGGCGTCGCGCGCAACCTGGGCGTGCGCGGCCGCTGCGGCTGTGACAGTACCGCACTGGTCGCGCGCTCAGCGCTGCATATGTGGGAAGAGCCCTGCATCTCCGGCAGCGCTGGTTCGGGTACGATATTTTTCGGCGGCTGCAATCTCGGCTGCGTGTACTGCCAAAACAGCGCCATCTCGGCTACGCCGCACGGCAAACCGGTAAGCGTTGAACAATTGTCCGAGTACATGCTGCACTTATGGCGCGCCGGCGCGCACAACATCAACTTCGTCACGCCCACTCACTTTTCGCCCGTTTGTGCCGCCGCAGTAGTGCTGGCCCGTCGCGGCGGGTTGGACTGTCCTATAGTTTGGAACACCTCCGGCTACGAGCTGCCCGAGGTCATTGACGCGCTTGACGGCATTGTGGACATATATCTGAGTGACTTCAAATATCTTGATTCGGCTCTGGCCGCTCGCTACTCCCACGCCGCCGACTATCCCACCGCCGCCGCCGCCGCACTTGAGCGCATGGTGCGGTGCGCCGGCCCTGCGGTGTTCGACTCAGACGGCCTGATGCGCCGCGGCGTCATCGTCCGCCATCTCGCTTTGCCCGGCTGCGGGGCGGACTCCCGCGCCGTTCTCAAATATCTTTTCACAAATTACGGCAATGATATATACATAAGCCTAATGAACCAGTTCACACCTGTGGCTCTGGAAACTTACCCGGAAATAAACCGGCGTTTACACCGCCGCGAATACGACCGCCTGGTCGACTACGCGCTGCAGTTGGGTATTGAAAACGCCTTCACGCAGTCCGGCGCGGCGGCAAGTGAAAGTTTTATCCCCTTTTTCAGTGAAGAAGATTCCTGAACGTTTTTGCATAAAGCGACAGCGGCTGTATGGCAAAACCATACAGCCGCTGTCTATTTATTGTTAAAAACTCACGGTACTGTCAAAAGACTTACGCAAGCACGAATCCGGCTATCAGGAATCCTATCGCCGTCAGCACACAGGCAATGACCATATACGGCAGCGAACAGGTAGAGGACTCGTACGGGTCGGTATTGGTAGCCGCCGCCGCGACAATTGCGCCGTCGGAATACATGCAGCCCTGGCTGCCCCAAATGCCGGTGCACACAAGCGCCGCAATGGCGAGGTAGACGTTGGCGCCGGTGACCTGCGCGAGCGGAATAACTATCGGCAGCGCCATCATGTACAGCGTCCAGTTGAAGCTGACCAGGAACTCGGTGAACGCGAAGACCACGAAGATAATAAACGGCAGCATCTGCGCCGAGAGGAACTGCGACGTGGCGTCGATAACATACTGGGCAAAGCCCATGTAGTCAAGGTTATAGACCATTACCAGTGACACGGCAAACAGCGTTGTGAGCATCATCATGCTCTTCATGCCGTTAATAAGCACCTTGTCGAGGTACTCTGTAGGCGTGCAAATGCCACGGGCAATAAAGTAGAAGAAGCAGAAAACAAGGCAGGCGACAATGCCTATCATTACGTCAAAGCCGTGCAGCGCCGCAGCGCCGAGCATTACGGCAATAGGCAGGATGATGTTCAGAACGCTGGGCTTGAATTCGCTCTCGAAATGGTCCTCTTCTATTTCTGTGCTCGTCTCACCCACATGCCCGCTGGCGACAGGTGCAACCGGGCCGCCGTTGGCAACACGCTGAGTGGCTTTTTTCA
Organism: uncultured Faecalibacterium sp.; assembly: GCA_964478515.1. Classification (GTDB taxonomy): domain Bacteria; phylum Bacillota; class Clostridia; order Oscillospirales; family Ruminococcaceae; genus HGM13233. Next base: position 4,842 of record CAYZIL010000003.1, read on the forward strand.
TTTTGCCGATGTCGGGTATTACCCCCAGCGCCACCAGCAGGCCGATGATCAGAATGAGCATCGGGAAGAACATATACGGAACCGCCTTCATGTACTCTACAACGCCGCTGCCGCTTTTGGCAAAGCCGCACTGTTCAAGCAACGCGGCCACAAAGACCGTCCAGGCGCCCAGCGGCCAAAGGTTTGCCGGCGCAACTGCCGACGCACGAATCATAAACGCGCTTTTTTCGCGCGGTATGCCGTAACTGTCGGCAATAGGAGTGATTGCGGCGCCGGTCGTAAAGGCCGACAGCTCGTCGTCTATTGAAAGCACAATGTCCATCAGCCACATAACGACAAGCGAAAGTTTGGGGCTCTTTGCTTTGGATTTTATCCACTGTGCAAAGGCCTTTGCGCCGCCGCCGAGCGAAATGGCAGCAAGCACGCTGCCTATGGTCAAATACAGTATGACCATGCGGATGTTGTCGTAGTCGGTGAGCACCGATATTTGCATGTTGGTCCATGCCGGTATCACCGCCCATCTGAACCTCATAAATGTCGTCAGCGCCGCCGCCCAGACAAACGCCTCAAGAAAGGCGTGGGTAAGCAGCACGAATGCGAACATCAGTACCGGCACCATCAAAGTCCACGCGCCGAAATCGACCTGGTATTCTGCCGGCATTTCCTCGCCGGCATCAGAGTCTACAGTCGCTTCGACTTCATCGTACTCGTCGTAAGTAAGTACTTCCTGCGGGCAGAACAGTGCGACGACGACAAACGCGATAATCATCATCGCATAGGCCGCAATGCGCTGCTTCGTAAAGAACTTTTTCAAAGCAATTTCCTCCGTTTAATTCTGTTACTCTTTTGTGCAAAACGATGTTATTGTCTTGAACCACCTCTCTATGTAATATCAATATTCAACTTTTTTGTAAAAACTGCGAATGTCAAGCGAGTGTCCGGTCACCTTTTCCAGGTGGATACTCACTCTGTCGAGTATCGCCGTAATGACAATAGGCGACAGCAGCGGTCTTATTGCGGCGTCGACGCCGGGCAATTCATAAGCGGTGGTATCTATCACGGTGCAGCTGTTGGCATATTTTTTACCGAAGCGCGCCACCCGCTCGTCCAGCGGCCGGCTGTCGCTCTCGCCCACAAGCACCAGCAGTTCTATACCCTTGTCGGACAGTTCCAGCGCGCCGTGGAAAAATTCCGAGCAGCGCACCGCCTGGCAGCGCAGCCACTGCATCTCTTCAAGAATGCACATAGCATACATATATGCCTCGCCCCAAAGCGGGCCGCCGCCGACAACCATAGTAAACTCGCTTGCGGCCAGCTTTTCGGCCAACGAGCGCGCAAAAGCGTCGCAGTTTTCCTTTACTCCTACAAGCGCCTTCGGCAGCGCTTGCAGCGACTCGTACAGCTTGTCGTAATCGGCAAAATCGCCGTGCTCGCGCATCAGAGCGAACACCAGCATATAAAGCAGCGTGTAGTCGGCGTCAGCGGCTGAAAAATCATCCATGTCGTTGATTATCGCGTAATCGGCGTTTTTTGCGAACGGCGTTTCTGCGTCGCCGGAAATACACACTGTCGTCGCGCCGCGCTGCCGGCAATACTCAGCCGCCGCGACAGTCTCCTGCGTAGTGCCGGAAGAGGACGTAAAGACGCACACCGAGCCTTTGCCGAGATGCGCGTCCCCCGACGCCATCAGTTCTGACGCTATTAGATGGTGCGAGCGCAGTGTGGACTTTGTGCGAAGGTAATAGGCAAGCGGCTCAAACATGGCGTACGAACCGCCGCTGGCGATGAGATACACCTCGCTGTACCCGGCGCCGCTCACCTGCTGCGCCACCTGCTCTACGCGCTCACGCAGCGCCAGAGTGCCCTTTGCTACGCTCAAATACTTATCTTTATCGAAATTTACCATTGCTGTCCTTCCTGTTTGTAATGAATACAACTGTGGTTTTTAATATACCACTTCGCGAAATATGCGTCAATAAGGCAACTTATCACAAATTATTCACAACATTTTGGCGATTACGCTATTTTATTGCAGGCAATTTTGTCAATTGTGCCAATATTTTGAGCATACCACTTTTGCTATAATATTGGTAATGTATATACCACTTTTACTTTTCGGTATTTCGTTGCGTACCATTACCGGAAGAAAGTACTGCAAATTACCGATTCTTTGTGTTACTTCAGCATACCAATTTCAGTTTGAATATTGGTATAATTACCGCAAGCGGTTTGCCAATATTACCGCTCATTCAGTAACAGGAGCAGTCTATGTTCACTCACCAGCCTATTTATCAGCAGCTTTCCGACCACATTCGCGAAAAAATTGAGCGCGGCGAGTTTCGTTTCGGCGCCGCAATTCCCTCTGAGCGCGAACTGTCCGAGCAATTTTCGGTCAGCCGGCTGACTGTGCGAAAAGCGCTGGAACTGCTGGTACGCGACGACCTTCTAGTCCGCTCCCCCGGCAAGGGAACTTTTGTCAAGCAGCCGCATATTGTCAGCGAGTCCGCAGTAATGCAGGGATTCGGCGAATTTCTGCGCGGCAGAGGTCTTGCTCTTTCCAATAAAGTTCTGCACTGCGCAACGCGCACAGCCGATTACAAATATTCGCATATCTTCGGCATCGAGACCACCGCAAGCATATTTGAACTTGTGCGCGTGCGCCTTGGCGACGGCATACCTTTTGCACTCGAATACATATATGTGCCCCAAAAATGGGTTCCCCGCTTTGAAAGCTACGACTTTACGGTGTATTCACTGTATGATGTCTACGCAGAAAACGGCGTGGCTATTGAGGACGACGTCTCTTACTTGGAAATAGTTACAGTCGACAACCCCAAAGCAAAACTGCTGGGTTTGAGCGAGGGCACGCCGGTCTATCTGCTGAGTGCCACCTCTCACGACGCCGCCGAAAGAATAATTGAGTACTCACGTACATATTACTGCGGCGACAAAATAACCCATTCTGCGCACAGTGACCGCACGCCCGGAAAGGAGACTGCCTGTGAGTAAATATACCGACCTTGTCAGCGACAGATTGGTCGAGTCAATAGAGGAATACATAGACACCCACTCGCTGCACGCCGGCGATGCGCTGCCGTCCGAGCGCAGGCTTTGTGAATTGTTCGGAGCCAACCGCCTTTCGCTGCGGCGGGCTTTGCGCGACTTGAGCAACGAGGGCAGACTGAGCATTGAGCACGGCCGCGGCAACTTCCTGCGAGCGGACAAATACGTTGACGATACCGTAGTCTTCACCTCTTTCAGCCGCGGCTGGCAAGAGGACGGCTATTCGACCGGCGCGCGTGTACTGCGCTTCGGCTGTACGGAGTCCAACATAAAAATAGCGCGACGTCTTGAGCTGCCGCTGGGCACACAGGTCTACGAGTTGCGGCGGCTGCGCAGCGTTGACGGTATTGCAATGTACATTGAGACGGCATTTTTGCCCTATTCTCTGCTGCCCGGTTTGGAAAAGCATGATTTTTCCGTGCAGTCGCTGTACGGGGTTTTGCGCCGCGAATACGGGATTGAACTGGTGCGCCAACAGGAAAACGTCGGCATTACCCAACTCACCGGCGAAGAATGCGCGCTGATGTCAGCGCCGGCCGGCACAAGCGCTTTCTTTATTCGCAGCACCGCCTACAATGAAGATGGACAGGCCGTGGAATATTGCCAGTCTGTCGCCCGAGCCGACTGCTGCAAAATACGCCTTTAATTAAAGCGGCGGTGTCTGGCGCCGGCCGCTTTTCCGGCAATTTCCGCACATCGGTGCACTGCAAAGCGCCGCACACCCGCCCCCTGCAAAGCACAGCCACGCTTCCTAAAGGTGCGGTTTGCGCAAGGCTGCAAGACCAAAGTATTACCGGCGTCAGAAGACGCTTTTGGCAACGGCAAACAAACAGGGCCTAAATTGGCAAAGAGTGCCGCTTTCTAAGTACAAAAAAAAACTTCATCGACAGCCAATGTGGCCTTCGAATTCCACCTCAACTTGACTCAATTTGAGCTTCGCACCTGCGGCGCAAAGCTCGCCCTTGTCGTTTGTATTTTACGTTTGCTTCAGCGCTTAACCGCAACTGCACAGAGGGCGGTTTTTGAGCGCTGCGGTGAGAGCCCAAATGCAAAAAAACTGCAGCCGTCTGAAGCACAAGTCTTCAGGCGGCTGCGGTTATAATATTCTATTGCAATGGTTACTACTCGCCGAGTACCGTCACGCTGACGGTGCGCAGCTGCGGGCCGTCAAATTCGGCAAGATATATCTCCTGCGCCGAACCAGCGCACAGCTTGCCGTTCTGAACGGGAAAAACACAGTTGTTGCCGCTGAGCATGGACTTCAGGTGCCCGGTCGGGTTGCCGGCCATGGCCCCGTAAGTGTCCAGAAAGCGGGCGTGGTAATATGAACCGTCCTCCGGCACCAGCGCGGCGAGCTTGTCGGCTATGTCCTGCTCCAGGCATTCGAGACGCTCGTTGACCATTATCCCCGTCGTCGTGTGCCTGGTAATAACGGCGACAATGCCGGCGCTGACGCCGCTTTCGGCAATAATTTTTTTGACGTCGTCGCCGATAGGCACCATCTGGTTGTAGGCTGTCGTTTGGATATCTAATTCTTTATATATTACCATTTATTTGCCTCCGAGAAACACTTCGGCATTGCCGCCGAAAATAAGCTCAAGGGTGCTCTCGCGCAGGCCCATGCCGCGCAGCGCGCGCGCCATGCGAATTTGCTCCAAGCGCGGCTCCTCCGAGCCGAACATCACCTGGTGGCGAAAGCTGCGTTCCAGCCAGTTTTTGCCCATGTCCTGACCGAGTATTTTGCCGTAAAACTCTGCCGGGTTGTCAAAATACAGCGCCGCTGTGTCGGTATAGACGTTGCGGTATTTCAGCATGAGCATACACGTCTCCTGCACCCAGGGCCAGCCGAAATGGCACAGGCAAATGCGCAGTTTCGGGTGCTCGTATGCCACCTTTTCAAAATACTCCGGGCGGGAAAACCACGAGGGCGCGTCGGGCGACGCCGGCATGCCGGCGTGGAACATTATCGGCTTGTCAAACCGCTCGCAAATCTCGTACAGCGGCTCAAGCTTGTCGTCGTCCGCGTAAAAGCGCTGTTTGGAGGGATGCAGTTTTAGGCCATGCAGCTTTAGCTCGCTGAAAGCGCGTTCGAGCTCTGCCGCCGCGTCGTCTCGCGCGGGGTCAACGCTGCAAAAGCCGACGAACTTGTCGGGATATTTTTTTTCAAACGCCGCGACCTCGTCGTTTGTCAGCGTCATCATTCCCTCTGTCGTGGTGAGGTCCAGCGGCAGCAAAAAAGCGCGGTCGATACCCGCACAGGCCCATTGAATCATCAGCGAGTCGACGCTATGTCTGTCGGTCTTGTATAGTCCGTAAATATTTTGGCGGGCTGTGAGCGTCTCGTCACTCATTGCCGGCTCGTCCATGAAGCCGGCAAGAATGTGCACATCGTATCGGGTCATGTCATTCCACCCAAGGGCCAAACACGCCGACGACGCCGGAAGATACCTTTGCGCCTAACGCAAGCGCGTCCTCTATGGGCTGCTCGTCGAGTATCGCATACATAAACCCGGCAATAAACGAGTCTCCGGCGCCGATAGTGTTAACGACTGTCGCCGGCACAATGCCGCCCTCGTAGAATTTATTGCCGTCAAAAGCGAGGCTGCCCTTTTCGCCGAAGGTGGCGACGGCTATGCTGACGCCCTTGTCGGTCTTGTCGCGCAAAAAAGCCTCGGTCGCCGCGTCGTGCTCCTGGAACGAGAAAAAAGCGTAGTCGACATAAGGTACCGTACGCGCAATAATCGGGTTTTCGTGGTCGTCGGCATAATCGAAACATATTCTGGCGCCCAGCTCTTTTATGCGTTTGAGGTGACCGTCGGCGTTGCCCCACAATGCAGAATGGACAAGGTCATGCGACGCGGCAAAGGTAATATCGTCGTCGGAAAAAGTCACATTCTCCATAACACCCTCGACATAGTCGAGATAGGTGCGCTCCAGCCCGACAAGGTCCATGTAGGCGACCGCCGTCTTACCGTGAACGACTTTCAGGTGCGAGATATCCAGTCCCATTTCGGTAAGTTTCTTGACAGTCTCTTTGCCGAATTCGTCGTCGCCGGTCGTGCTTATAAGTGACACCGGCACGCCGAGCAGTTTCATATTGACGCCGAAGTCGACCGCATTGCCGGTCACATAGTAGCGGTCGAGTTTTTGATAGTAATCGATGCAATTGTCGCCGATAGCGGCTACTTTTATGCCCTTTTTCATGGTATTGCTCCTGTTATTCTTAGTAGTTGCCTATATAATCTCACTATAAAATAATACCACTTGGCGTATGCAGCGTCAATTGTATAAATATTCCTAAATTTGTTGCTGCCTTTGGCGATTGTGCACAAGATACGGGTAAAGCTCAGTGCTTGTGCAGCAGTTTTTGAAAGTCAATTCGCTTGTCGTTGCGGCCGTTCCCCAAAAAATCGTAGCGGTAAATAGTGCTCGCCCACTGTATGGCCGACTCGATTATCGGCGTGGACACTCCGGCCGCTTTTCCGGCGCAGTATACCGGCACGCAGCCGGTCAAAATATCCTCGTATATATAGCGCGTGTCAATATCTGTAGGGGCATAGATGTTGGAATAAGCGGCATTATTGTGAATGCGCTCGTACAGATCTTTGCCCTCGACGCCGTATTTTGTGTTGAGCCAGTCGAAGGCGCTGGGAACATCCGCACCGTAGGCGGCGGCAACCGCCACGCGCTCGCTGTCAAGCCGCTCAAGAATGTTTGCGACCAGCGGGGTGATGGCGTCGTGGTAAAACAGCAGCTCTTCTTTTGCCTCAATACGCGTAATGTTGAGCAAAATCGTCAGCGGGTGGAACACCATACCGATGTTATTGAACCCGGTAAAAACAGTGCTCGGCGCCGTGCGGATATCGTCAAAATATTGACTGAGCACCATCGCCGTGCGTACCGTATTCTCCTGGTGCTGCGCGGCGACGCCGACGTCGTTTTTTATTTCGTATATTTTCGGCTTGCCGCTTTCAGTGCAGCGGCAGGTAAAGACAAAAGTTTCCGTCTCGGCGACGATTACCTGCGCGCTACAGCCGCCGCGCTCAAGGTCGGCGGCAAAAAGTTCGGCGCCGAACGTGCGCCCCGGGTTGAGCACTACCATTTGGCCGTCCCGCAAGTGCGGCGCCATCGCCGCGGCGACAATGTGGTGATACTGTGCCGGCGTCGTTACCATTACCAACTCTGCACCGTCGATTATTTCGCGCATGTTGCAGCTGATCAGGTCGATTTTCACGTCCGCGTCCAATATGCCGCCAAGATGAAATACCCTGTCCTTGGGCAGCATGTCGACTCGTTCCTGCTCGCGCGCATACAAAGACACGTGCGCGCCTTTCATGGCCAGGTATGCGGCCATGCTCTGTCCGCCGTTGCCGGTGCTGATAACGGCTATTTTTTCAGGCATTGTGTTTCCTCCGTATTATCCTTTTGTAGTTACTTACGTTCATTCGCCGGCGGCTCGCAGTGCATTCGCGTCCAGTCTGCCGTCAGCCTGCAAGCCGGCAATACGCTCGCTCTCGCTGAGCGGGCGCGCGGCGTTTACGTCCCAGGCAACGCACTTTCCATCAACTATGCGCGTGCGCAGCGTGCCGCGGTAGCGCCCCGTTTTGAGAATGTGCGGCGCGTCTATAATGCCGCGCTCTATACAGTCGCACAGCACAGCGGTGTCGCAAAGCGGCGTGTCACTCCAACTTTCGTAGCGACAGTTTATGTAATCAATCAGCCACCGCGCCTCCGACAGCAGTTCGCTTTTGCGCCGCTGCACGGACAAATCGGCCGTCTGGTCGGCGGCGCCTTGCAGTACAGAACGCACCGCGCCGCGCACTATGCGGGTACTCTCAATAACCGTGCGGGCTGTGGCGGCCTGTTCGGCCTCGCTATAACCAACCACATGGATTATGTCCGGCTTGACTGCCATTTGCAGACATGTCGACGCCGCAAGCTGTCCTTTTGCCAAATCCAGGTCGCTGCTGAGGAACGGCAAACCGGTGCGCACCTCGCGCAAGCAGCTGAAATTGCCGTCGGCAAGCGATTCTGTCAGCTCAATTTGCGCAAGCACTTTGGCAAGGTCCATAGAAAAGCTCATAGAACCGGGAATGTTGAACATATATTGCGCCACATATTGCCGCACGCCGAGCTTTTTTGCGTTCAGTGCGCTGACATAGGCCATAACGACCGATATTACATCGTGGGCGTCGCGCAGTCCCCAGTGGTGCGGCTCGTTGAGCTCTACGGGCAAATCCCTTTGCGCGTTCCAGCTTATCAGCCGCTTTGCGTCCTGCATGGACTCGCCGAGCGTGCGCGTGCCGCGACGGTCAAGTTCGTTGTACCAGCACAGCGGCACGGCGCACCAGGCGTTGTGTATGCTGCGCTGCAGTACTTCGGCAAAGCGCAAAACTTCCGCTGTGCCGCTGTAACAGCGCATCAGCGGCATATTACCGCAGCGCGAGGCAGCGTAGAGCTGCTCAAATTGCGCCTCGTCGGCTACAGGCACGCCGCCGGCGCCATCCAGACGTGGGTCGCGCTGTTCAGGGTGAAAAAAGAACTGCTGAGTGTTTTGGTCAATGCCTAAGGATACAACGTCCAGCACGCCGGCGTCGGCTATCTCGCTTATGCCCTCAAGCGTCGCCGCGAACGACGGCAGTCCAAAGTGATGGCGCAGCAGCGGGTAAGGCGCTTTTTGGGCGCGGCGCGCCACCAGAGTTTGCGCAAAGGTCTGTGTTTTGTCACCGCGCTCGCTGCTTTTTAAAAAAGCTATACAGTCGTCAATATCCTCACGGCCGTCAAACACCTTGCCGAAAAAGCCGCTTGCCGCGGCCACCCCGGCAGTCGGAAAAGTGCCGCCGAAGACCCACAGCGGCTGACTCGGCAGCCTTCTGCTGCCGGCGATGAGATCGTCAAGTATCGGTACCAGGTTTTCCGGCGTCAGCCGGTAGCCGAGCGAGACCATATACGGGCGCTCGCATTCCACGGCGGCAAGCAACTGCTTTACCGTTACAGCCGCGCCGAGAAACATCGTCTCGTACCCGCAATCCTCGGCAAGATCGAGAAAGTGCGAGACGCCGGCAACATGCACGCAGTTGCCTACAGACGCGCCAATAATATGTTTTTTCATATTTTTTCTCCCTTGAAAAATAAAAAACCGACCGAAATCTCGGCCGGCGGAAAGTTGCCAAAACACAGCGCTCAAGCGCTTGTTTTCCTTCCGAGCCGGCGAGATTAGTTGACGGGTTAGGTTGAAGGTACCTTCCTTGCGGATTCACCCCGGGTGTTTGCGTTTATCTCCCGCTGCATTGCTGCATTAGGCTTTAGCGAAGCTGTCTGCTTCTTTGTCACTAAATTATACAATATAATTGCGGCACTAACAATAATTCCCGCGCGATTTAACAAAAAATTAAAAAAGATTGCGGCGGACAGTCGCACATAATATAATTGTATTGCTATCAAATCAGCGGAGGACATAATGGAATCATTGACCGAGTTGTACAGAATCGGTTACGGGCCGTCAAGTTCCCACACTATCGGCCCCGGTCGCGCCGCTGCGCTTTTTTTGCAGCGTCATCCCGAGGCAACCGGTTTTAAAGCGGTGCTTTACGGGTCTTTAGCCAAAACCGGAGGCGGGCACGACACCGACGGCGTCATAAGAAAAACATTCGCGCCCCTACACACCGAAATAGTCCACGACAGCGAAACAACTTTGCTCCCCCATCCCAACACTATGGACCTTTTCTCTTACAGCCGCGGTCAGCAGACAGACTGCATGCGCGTGCTGAGTGTCGGCGGCGGTAAGATAGTCGTCGTCGGCGACGACAGCGTCGACTCGCCCGACGTCTACAGCCAAAAAAACTTTGACTCAATTCGCCTCTATTGCCGCCGCCGCGGTCTGCGGCTTTGGCAATATGTAGAGCAGTGCGAGGGCGTCGAGATATGGAGCTATCTCTCTGAGGTCTGGACGGCCATGAAGGAAAGCATTGAGCAGGGGCTGCGCAGCGGCGGCACACTGCCCGGCGGGTTAAAAGTGCGCCGGCGCGCCAAACTGCTTTTCGAGCAAAAGCACATGGACGAGACCGCCGAGACTCGACAAAACCGCATAGTTTGCTCGTACGCATTTGCCGCCGCCGAACAAAACGCGGCCGGAGCGCCCATAGTGACCGCTCCCACCTGCGGCGCGTGCGGCGTGTTGCCGGCGCCGCTTTTGTACCTTGAGCAACAGCGCGGCTTTTGCGAAAGCGACATTCTGCACGCGCTGGCCGCCGGCGGAGTTATCGGCAACGTCATAAAAACTAATGCGTCCATTAGCGGCGCAGAGTGCGGCTGTCAGGCCGAGATAGGCAGTGCTTGCTGCATGGCGGCAGCGGCACTCGGCGAGCTATACGGTATGGACATTGACCAAATAGAATGCGCCGCCGAAGTCGCGCTGGAGCACCATCTCGGGTTGACTTGCGACCCCGTCGCCGGTCTGGTGCAAATACCCTGTATTGAGCGCAACGCCGTCGCCGCAATGCGGGCGTTCAACGCCGTGAGCTTGGCAAATTTTCTTACTGCGACGCGCAAGGTTTCGTTCGACACTGTTGTAAAGACAATGTACGAAACGGGAAAAGATCTCTTTTCCAAATACCGCGAAACGAGCGAGGGCGGCCTTGCAAAATATTATATCAAACCTAAGCGGGACTGAACTGTCGAACAGCGGCATTTTTGGTCGCCAACGGCACAAATATTTGTGAAATATTATCCCTTGCTAATGCCACTGCGGCTGTTGTATAATAGTGGAAATTTTATTTACCGCAATATTATGCAAAGGGGTGGTTAAGGTGGACAGCAACATTCGCAAGGCAAACTCTGCAGTCACTCTCAAACAGAGCAAAGCCCAACTTGTGCTCAAAAACGCCAATGTTCTGAATGTATTTACCGACGAAATATTTACTGCCGACGTTGCCATTGAAAACGGCTACGTCGCCGGAGTCGGCAGTTACGAGGGGCTCACTGAGCTCGACTATAGCAATAATTATCTTGTGCCCGGTTTTATCGACGCTCATTTGCACCTCGAGTCGTCTTTGATAACGCCGGGCGAATTTATTATGACCGCGCTGAAGTGCGGCACAACTACCTATATTGTCGACCCGCACGAGTGTGCAAACGTTGCCGGCGCCGACGGCATAGACTACATCCTTGACCAGACTCAAAACCTGCCGGCCAACGTCTATGTAATGATGCCCTCTTGTGTGCCGTCAGTCAGTTTCGAGCAAAACGGCAGTGTATTCGACAGCGCTGCGATGCAAAAATACCTTGACAACCCGCGAGTGCTCGGCCTGGGCGAGGTTATGGACTATTATTCTGTCATAACTAACGACGTGGAAATGGACAAAAAACTGCAGCTGTTCAAAAACCGCATTATTGACGGCCACGCCCCCGGGCTCAATGAACAGCAGCTCGCCGCCTATGCCAGCGCCGGTATCAGCAGCGACCACGAGTGCGTCGACTACGAATATGCCCTTACCGAGCGGCGGCTCGGCATGCACATAAATATCCGCGAAGGCTCAACGGCGCACAATTTGGAATCGCTCGTTTGCGGCATGCTCCAGCACGGCGACTCCTGCGAGCATTACTCCCTTTGCACCGACGACAAGCACATTGAAGACATAATGCGCGAAGGGCACATCAACTTTGCAGTCAAAAAGGCTATCTCTCTGGGCGTGGAGCCCATCGACGCCATTAAAATGGCGACAATAAACACAGCGCGGCATTACGGGCTGCGCGATCTCGGCGCAATCGCGCCGGGCTACCAGGCCGATATTATCGTTCTTGACGACCTGAAGAATATGAACGTGCGCGACGTTTTCTATAACGGCAAAAAAATTAAATGGACAGTTCCCGACAAGGTGACTTGTAACCCGGCACTCAAGTCCACCGTGCATCTGGGCAATTTCAGCGCCGAAAAATTACGGATGAAGGTTGACGGCGAATGCTCTGTCATTCAGGTGCAGCCCAAACAGATATACAACCGGCACATTAAAGCACAGTTGCCGGCGCAAGACGGTCAGTTCGTCCCCAACAGTGACTTCAACAAAGTTGCCGTCGTTGAGCGCTACGGCCAAACCGGCGATTGCGGTGTTTGCGCCGTGCGCGGTTTCGGCATGACCGGCGGCGCTATTGCCACCAGCTTTTCGCACGACTCGCACAACATAATCGTTGTCGGAGACAACGACGACGATATGGTTTTGGCGGTGCGGGCAATAGAAGATTTGCAGGGCGGCTATGTCATCACCGGCGGCGGCAAAATACTTCATTCCCTGCCTTTGCCGGTTATGGGACTTATGAGCGAGGCCGGTCACGAGGCTGTCAGCAGCGACCTTTTTGCAATGCTAAAAATTGCCCATGAGCACGGCGTCAGCCGCGATATTGACCCGTTTTTCACTCTCTCCTTCTTTGCACTGCCTGTCATCCCGGAGCTGCGCATTACCCCGGCCGGCCTTTTCGACGTGCTTGACAACGAATTTGTCAATCTGTAGGTTTCCGCCCAATTGGCGCCACAGTCCGCCTTTGCAGCGCGCGAGTCCTCTGCGCGGTAAATACAACAAAAGAAAAGCACCTGCGTTTGGTGACGCGGGTGCTTTTGTTGTTTCGTATAGCTATTTGCGTTTATTTTATTACCGACATCAACCAGTCGATAAGGTTGTATTTGCTGAACACAGTCACTGCGACCAGCGACACCACTGACATTATCTTTATAAGAATGTCAAGCGACGGACCGACAGTGTCCTTAAGCGGGTCTCCAACAGTGTCGCCGACGACAGAGGCGTCGTGCGCAGCCGAGCCCTTGCCCTGTCCTTCTATGGCGCCGGTCTCAATATATTTCTTGCCGTTGTCCCAAGCGCCGCCGGCGTTGCCGGTGAAAATAGCTATCATTATTGCGGTAATCGTCGCGCCGATAAGCACGCCGCCGACAAATTCCGGTCCGAAAAGGAAGCCGCAAACTACCGGGAACAGTATCGCCATCAGTGCCGGCACGCGCATTTCGCGCAGCGCGCCCTGAGAGGAAATTTCAATACAGGTCTTATAGTCGGGCAGCACTTTGCCCTCCAGCAGTCCCTTAATTTCCCGGAACTGGCGGCGAACCTCGTCGACCATCTGCCGAGCCGCCTTGGCAACCGCCTCAATAAGCATACCGGAAAACAGGAACGGCAGCGCCGCGCCGACCAAAGCGCCGGCGAGCGTCAGCGGTTTAATTATGTTAAGCGTCAGCGCCGTGGTTATGTCGTCGTAGGCGTAGAGATACGAGGTCATCATTGACATGGTCGCGAGCGCGGCCGAGCCGATGGCAAAGCCCTTGCCAATAGCGGCGGTGGTATTGCCCACAGAGTCAAGCGTGTCGGTTATGTCACGCACCTCTTTGTCGAGCGAGCTCATTTCCGCTATGCCGCCGGCGTTGTCAGAAATAGGTCCGTAGGTGTCGACCGAAACAGTCGCACAGACGAACGAAAGCATACCCAGCGCCGCCACGCCGACGCCGTACATGCCAGCCACCGCGTAAGAGGCAAATATTGCCGCGCCGAGCACAACGCACGGCGCCATGCAAGAACGCATGCCGAGCGCCAGACCCTCGGTTATTGTCAGTGCCGCGCCCTCAACAGACGCGTGCGCGAGCAACCGCGTGGGCTTGTAATCGCTGCTGGTGTAATACTCGGCAAATATGCCGATAACTATACCGGAAATAATGCCGATTGCCGACGCCAGCCAGGGCGAAATCCAGCCCAGCTTAAATGCAATGTCAGAGAAGGTAACGGATACGCCGTTAATCACACTTGTCTCGACAAAGTTGGTGTCGAGCCCGCCGAACATCACGTAGGATAAAACGCCGCTGAACACCACGGTTATGCCGGCCGAAATCCAGGTCGTGAGATTAAGCTCGCGGTGCGGGTTCTCCGAAAGATTCTTTTTAACGAATATAGACGCAATGCCGATAACGCAGGCGATGGCGCCAATAGCGCCGAACGCTATCGGATAGAGCATCATGCGCTCAAGCAGTTCGGCCGTAAAGCGCGTTACCGTGCCGCCGTTTGCCGCTATTGCCGAGGCTTTCAAAAACAGCGACGCCGCCAATATTGCCGCGGAGAGCACCGCGCCAACATAGCTTTCCAAAAGATCCGAGCCAAGTCCGGCCACGTCGCCGACGTTGTCGCCGACGTTGTCGGCAATAGTCGCCGGGTTGCGCGGGTCGTCTTCGGGTATGTGCGCCTCGGTCTTGCCGACAAGGTCGGCGCCCATGTCCGCAGCTTTGGTATATATACCGCCGCCGACGCGGTTGAACATAGCGATTATTGAGCAGCCCAGCGCATAGCCGGACAGCGTCATAGTGAAAGGAGCCTCCAGTCCGAGAATGCCGGGTGTAGCCGGGTTAAGTATCGACTCGGCCGACATTTGTCCCATAAGAAGCCCGAAAACAAGATAAACAATAAATATGCCGAGCAGCGCGAAACCGCCGACACAAAGCCCCATGACAGAGCCGCCCTTGAACGCAACTTTAAGCGTCTGCGGCAAACTGTGCGTAGTGCGCGCCCGCTCGCTGACGCGAACGTTGGCGTATGTCGCTATCTTCATGCCGACAAAGCCGGCGCATTCGCTCATCGTCGCGCCGATAATAAACGCGCACGCTGCTTGCCAGGAAATAAGCAGCGCCAATATTACGGCAATAACGGCTGCAACAATAATAATCATTTTCAGCTCATAGCTGACGAAGGCGTTGGCGCCAATGCGTATAGCAGACGCTATCTCCTTCATGCGGTCGGTGCCCTCGGGCATTTTTTTCACACCGGCATAGTTGAATGCCGCATAGCCCAAAGCAGCCAGCGCAGCAAATATGACCAGACATAAGACTGCCGAACTGTTCAAAACTCTGTTCCCCCTAAATAATTACCCTATTTTTATTGCGCTTGTGTAACACGCGTTTTTTATAATAGCACAACCGTCCAACTTGTGTAAAGTACAAAGCACAATTCATACCAATATAAAACAGGTAAGCCGTCAGCTTACCTGTTTTTGTTGCTGTTTGCGGTTATTCTTCCTGTTGCTGCTCTTCTTTCGGCGGCAGCGGTCGCCCCTCGTTATCTAAAGCTTTGCGAGCTAAGCGCGCGTTGATGTTTTCATCAAGAATCTCCGAAAGAATGGAGAACGCCGGCACCGCCAGCAGCATGCCTGCAACGCCGAACATCCGTCCGCCGATAACTATTGAACCCAGCACCCACATGGGACTCAGTCCAGTAGAACTGCCGAAAAGCAGCGGCTTGAGCAAATTTCCGTCAATCTGCTGCAGCACAATTGTCCAAATGATGAACCAGAGCGCTTTAGGTGGGTCGACCAGCAAAATAAGCAGTGCCGAGGGTATTCCGCCGATAAACGGTCCGAACGTGGGAATAAAGTTCGTCACCACGACTATTACTGTTATCAGCAGCGCGTAAGGCATGCCCAGTATCAGCATAAACGCGAAGTTGGCAACACCTATAATAAGTGAGTCGAGCAGATTCATGCCGACGTACGTCATAAATATTCTGTCGGACATCTTTACGACTTTTTTCAGTCTGTCGACGCGCTGGGCGCTGAATATTGCGCACAGAGCGCGTTTGATGTTGCGCTTAAAATTCGCCGCGTCCAGCATTACATAGATAGAGATAATAACGCCGAGCAAAAATTCCACCAGCCCGCTGCCGAACTTGTAGGAGGCATCGATTATTTTGGTAAAGTTGCCGCTTATCCAATCTAAAGCTGCGGCAAATATTTCGTTCCAGGAGCCCACCAGGTCGTCCACATTGATGTTCAAAATCGGAAAGTGCTTGTTTAAATCGTTGAGCATGGTCTTGGCGCTGTCAAAATACGACTCTAAATTTGAAATCAGCAGCTTAACGCTGGTCACCAATTGCGGTACCACGGTGGCTACCAGCAGAACCACAACCGCCAAAGACAGCAGCACCGTGCACAGCACTCCCAGCGAGCGGGCAGCGCGAGGTTTATTCAACTTGCCAAATACCTTGGTCTCAAAAAAACGCGCCACGGGATTAAGCAAATACGCGATAATAATGCCGGTGGCAAAAGGCGCAACATATCGATAGAGTTTGGCAATAAAGCTCCTGACCTCGCCGAAGTTAGATAACAGTATATAGAAAAGTATGCCGGTCAGCACCACTATCAGGTTTGCCAGCGTCTTGCGCGACAGCACTCTTTCAAAAGTCTCTTTCATCTTACACTCCTTATTGCACCTGTATAATACCACTTCTCTGCTGTTCGTGGCAAACCTTAATTATTTGTGCAATATCGGCGACACTTTTTTATACAGCAGCATAGTCACCAGCGCGCTCGCCGCGCCTTTGACAAGGTTAAAAGGCACCGTTGCGAGCATAATAAGTCCGAACAGGTCATTGATGGCCGGGTTCACCGCGCTCGCCATTCCCACTATCGCCTCGATAGGCATACCGAATGCGGCGGCGTAGGTAGGCAACAGCACAAAATAGTTGAGCGCCGCAGACGCCAGCACCATCGCCGCCACGCCTGCCACGCAGGCGACCAGCGCCGATTTTTTGGTCTTATTCTTGCGGTAAATTAGTCCCGCCGGCACTACCAGCGCACAGCCGATAAGAAAATTGGACAGCTCGCCGATTCCCGCTGTCACGGTGCCGTCAATGACAAAATTAAGAACGATTTTTACAAATTCTATGGCAATGGCCGCCCAGGGGCCCAAAGCAAATGCGCCTATCAGCACAACCGTTTCGGACAGTTCGAATTTGTAAAAGCTCGGCGTAAAAAAAAGCGGAAACTCCAGCGCCATCAGCAGCGTCGCCGCCGCGCCCAAAATTGCTATTTTTGTCAGCGTGCGAATCCTTGAGCCTGCATTGATATTTGACATTTTTCCTCCAAAAAAAGTCCCCGGGCGAGCCGGGGACTTGTTCGCTGTTTCATCTTCTCGCATCCAGACTTTAACTGTCGGTACCGGAATTACACCGGTTCGGCGGTCTGTGACCGCTCGCGGACTATACCGCCGGCCGGGAATTACACCCTGCCCCGAAGATGGTTATGATTTTTTAAGTACCGACGTCAGGCCGCGCGCACTGCGCTGACACTGAATGCAAACACAGCGTTGGCCGCGGTGTTGTCGGTAAGTTCGAATTTATATGTAGCAACAACTGTGCCGGTTGTGTCAAAGTATTCAACAGTCGCGTCATAATTGCCGTTTTGATAATTAACGCTGTTCGTTATGCGCACGCTGACACTCAGAGACTCGGTATAGGGGACAAGGTAGCTGTCAGACGCGGCGTCGTAGCTGACGGCGCCGGACATGTCCGACGGAATTGCCAACAGGTTTTCACTGTTGAAGCAGGCCGCAGCAAACTGGCGCATAGTCGCAGCGGTCACTTTTACATAACCGCCGTCAATGCCCGCGCCGGCATAACTGCTGCCGAAGTTCTGGGCGAAGTTGAACATCGTTATCCAGAAAAAGCGCTCGTCTGTGGGCGAAAAGCTCATATCTGTCGCCATTATGGTGCGCAGCACACTGTCAAAAACCGGCTTCATATTCTCGATGTTTGCCGAAAATGCCGCCTGCTGCTCGGCCTGAGTCTGGTCGTTGCCAGTGCCGTCGTTCTGCTCGTCATCATCTACCGGCTCGGTCTGCTCATCATTCGGCTGTTCGGGGTCGTCATTTGCATTCTTGTTACAGCCGCCCAGCACGGCGCAAAAACATATTAAAAGCGCACACAGCACACAGAGAAGTTTTTTCGTCATGTCGCACCTCCGCTACAGAAAGTTATGGTTCTGATTACAAGACACAATATATTATATAATTGCACTTATGTCAAATTACATTTATGTAATTTTTGAGCTGCGATTTTACCATTGATTTTGCTCGCGGTTGCTGGTATAATCGCAGCGGACGCGGCGGCAATGCCGTCTCGTCCCTTACGGGCGCCGCATAATTCGTGCGCCTGTTTTTATATCCCGGCCTCGGTCGGGCTGCGCGGCGCTGCCGCGCGGTTAATTGTACGGCCTGCCCTAACGGGACAGGCCGTTTTTTCGGTAGTTGCACTTGTGACGCCAACTCCGCGCATTTGTCACTCAGCGCGTTTCTCAATCTGTTCCGAAAGCACCCGGAAAAGTGTTTCGGGGTCAATAGGCTTTGCCAAGTGGGCGTTCATACCGGCACGGTAGCTCTTTTGCACGTCCTCGCTGAAAGCATTTGCACTCAGCGCTATTATGGGCACCGTTTTTGCGTCCGGTCTTTCGGCGGCGCGCATGGCCTTTGCCGCTTGCAGACCGTCCATCTGCGGCATCCTTATGTCCATAAGCACGGCGTCGTAATAGTTTGGGGCAGATTCAAGAAATTTTTCCACTCCCAACCGACCGTTTTCTGCGCAATCCACCTTGCAGCCCTTGTTTTCCAGCAGCCTTTCGGCAATTGTGGCGTTAATATGGTTGTCCTCGCACATCAACACGCGTTTGCCGCTGAGCTCAAGCGGCGTCTCTTTTTCCGCCTTCGCTTTTTTCGGCGCAGCGCTGTTTTTCTTGCGGTACTTAAACGGAACTGTTACGGTGAATTTAGAACCGTGGCCCAGCTCGCTTGTTACGGTAATGTCTCCGCCCATCTCCTGCGCTATCCTTTTGGCAATCGTCAAGCCCAGGCCTGTGCCCTGAATAGAACCGGTGTAGACGTTGCTTTCCTGCTCAAAAGGCTGGAACAGCTTTTCGAGAAATTCCTTGCTCATACCGCAGCCGTCGTCCTGCACGCTGATTATTGCCGAGCCTGTCGTTCTGTCGTGCTTAACTAGTTTTGCGTCAAGCGTTATATGGCCGTTTTCACCGGTAAATTTGCAGGCGTTGTTCAGCAGGTTAATCAGCATCTGCTGCACTTTCATCGCGTCCACAAAGCATTCACTGCTGTTGAATCCGCTGTCCGCCGCTAAATCAGTATACTTGAACGTAATATTCTTTTTTGTTATTGCGGGCGCAATTATCTCGACGCAGGAATTGATTATGTCGGCCGGCGCTACCCAGTTTTCCACAAGGCGGGACTTGCCGCTTTCTATGCGGCTCATGTCGAGAATGTCGTTTATCAGCGCTAACAGGTATTGACTGGAATTTCCTATTTCGTCTAAATATTCCGCTGCGTGCTTGTCGTTTGTGCCAAGGCTGTCGCGCGCAAGTTCGGCCATTCCGATAACGGCATTCATCGGCGTGCGTATCTCGTGGCTGATGTGAGAGAGAAATTCGCTCTTGGCGACGCTGGCCTTTTGCGCCGCCTCAAGCGCAGACTGCATTTTTTGCACTGCGGCAGTCTCGTCCGTGCGGGCAATAAGGATATTGCTGCGGTCGTCGCCGATATAGGCGCAGGTACACTTCTTGTGGCGCACTTTGTCTTTAACAACCACGCGGTAATGGAACTCATAGTAGCTGTGCTGTTCAAGCTCGTGCTCAATATTTGACAGCATCATGTGCTCGTGTGCCGACTCTCTGTCTTGCGGGTGGACGATCTTCAGCAATTCAAAAACTGTGTCCTCGTCGTCATATATGCCGTTTTCCTTGAAAGCGGTAGTAATACCCAAATTGGAAATAAAGGTATGGTAGGACCTGTGCTCGAGGTTAATGCAGACGATAAAATCATAGCCGACGTTGACTATGGTATTCATCATTTGTCCCAGCAAATGCTCTTGCGTCATATCGCGCGCGTATATAAAGCCTTCCACGTCGCCGGTACGAGGATTCTTAAAAAGATTAACAACCGAACGCACCCAAAGCTCACCCGCACGGGCGGTAGATATTGCACTCTCCAGTGTTATTTGGCTTGTTCCCTGCGCCGCTGCAGTGAGTAAGGCGTGTCTTGAAAAAGTTTTTCTATACTCGGTTCCTGCGGTAAAATCAAGCCGCACCGACGCGCCTTTGGCAATAAACCCCTCAAAGGTACCGTCTTCGCCCAGCGCCAGCAATTCGGGGTCGTCGGATATTCCCTCGTCAATAGTATTCTGCGTTACGTTCAAGTGGAACGACGCCATAGCATTTTTGCCGGTAACATCACGGTACGCAAGGTTGCGCCGGTAGTTTTCTTCCAGCGCGACTTTATCGCTTATATCCCGGTAATAGCCGTTGAGCAGCAACTTGCCCTGCGAATTTTCCCACGCGCGATAATAGGCCTCGACGGGAATATAATCGCCGTCTGCATTCTGCAATCTCACGCGTGTGTTGAGCGTTGCGCGGCGCGCTATTATGTCTGCAAGCAATTCGCCTACTTTCTTGCGGTCGTCCGGGTGTGCGCCGGCATAGGCGTCGGAATCGAAAAGCTCATGCGTTTGTTGCCGGCTCATGCCCAACATGCGGCAAAATCCGTCGTTAATAAAACTCGGCGTTATTCTGTTGCCTTCGTGTATTTCCATTTGGGCAAAGCCGCCGGGCGTGTCGCCCATCATAGTTTGCATATTGCGGTTGCTCTCGCTGAGTTCATTGAGTATATCGCGGCGCGACAGCAAAACTGAGATGTAATCTCCCACCGCCTGCAGGCGTCCCATTTGGTCTACGTCCTGCTTGGGGTCGTCGACGCCCATCATTCCGATATACTTTCCGCCGACTTTCAGCGGCACCACCAGCAGCGAGGAGATGTTCTGGGCTTTCAAAAGCTCCTTTTCCTTCACTCTGTGTGCCGACAAATGTGCCGTGTCATCTATAGCGATATGCCCGTATTCCTCAAACAGGTCGAACCATTGCGAAAACACCGCAAACGGCACACACTCAAGCATCTCAATGGCAGGT
Source organism: uncultured Faecalibacterium sp. (assembly GCA_964478515.1). Classification (GTDB taxonomy): domain Bacteria; phylum Bacillota; class Clostridia; order Oscillospirales; family Ruminococcaceae; genus HGM13233. The sequence goes on from CAYZIL010000003.1 coordinate 25,683, forward strand.
TCTACACCCGGTGCGCACAATTCGTAAGTATTGCACGCCGTTTGCTTCCGGTTGTCAAATTCAAAAACATAGGCGCGGTTGCCGGAAAAATGTTCAAGTATATCCTTAAGCACTATGTTTATTGCCAAGTCGGGGTCAGGCTCGCGCAAAAGGTCTGCAGCCACCCGGTTCAAAAACGCCAGCTGTTCAGAGATGTTGCGCACGCGCAGTTCAGCCTGCTTTTGAGCGCTGACATCGGTGTGTACGGCATAGGTATACTTTCTGCCGTTCTCAATTGCCAAGCGGCCGGTTACGCTGACCCAAACATAGCTGCCGTCCGCGCAAATAAGCCTGTAAACAGCCGAGGAACTCTCGCCGTCTTTTTTTATGTGCTCGTACACCGCACGCACCGCCTCGACGTCGTCTGGGTGCACCTTGTCGTAAATACTGTCTTGTGGCAGGCTTTCCCATTGCTGACGGGTGTAGTGCATTAAGCGCAGCATACCGTCGCTGGTAAACAGATTAACCGGATTACCGTCGCCGTCAAGCTCGGTTATTGTCAAACCGCCGCCGGAATTCTCGACAAGTTCGCGGTAACGCATTTCAGTCTGCTGGCGCTCGTACTCCGCTTCAAACTGCCCGTTCTCATAGGGAAAATAAACACAATAAAAAATCTGCTTGCCGTCTTTATTTTCCGCAATGCGGCCGATAATCCGAAACGGAGCATAAGACCCGTTTCCCATTAAGATTCGTATATCCTGTATCCCGTCGCGATTTTCCGCCCGCGCTGCTTTAAGCTCACTGAGCAGCGCCGCCACGTCGTCGGGGTGCACGGCTTTGGTAACGTCTGCTACTTCCAGTTCGTCTTTGCCGCGCCCAACCATTTCCCGGTAGCGTTTGTTCAAATAGATTAAGCGAATATCGTTGCCGCTCATCTCGTATATTCCGGCGCCGCAGGGGAGGTTGTCCAAAAAATCTTTGCGCACACCGGCGTTCTTTTTTATGCGTTTTAAATCGTCGCGCTCCAGCCAGACGAACAGTGCCAGTGCGACAATACTGAAAGCGACAATTACCTTTATTACCTCTACGGAGTCACCGCGCGAGCTTTCAATTTGCTCTTCGAGCACACCGGCGGCAACAACGTTGCAAAGTGTCCAACCGCTTTGCGGCAAAGCGCTGCTTTGGAGCGGCACCGCGGCAAACACCCGCCCGTCACCGTTTATTGAAAAGTACAGCGTTACGCTTTTTCCCTGCGCTATTTGTTGCCAGGCCGACGCGGCGTCTGTTTCACTTGAAGGCACACCTTTGAGACCGGCAAAAAAGTCGGCCAGGTTTTGCCCCGGTGCAAGCAACGTCTGTGCGGCAGTAGCAATTACCACCTCGCCATTACTGTCGGCAATAAATGAATAGGCAAGGCCCGAAAAGGCCTGGGAGCACAGCAGTTCGGCGAGATCATCTTTGTCATACACGCAGCACAAAACGCCTGCTATTCCGCCGTTTTCGTAATAGGGTACGGCAAGCACTATGCCGGCGCCGGCAATACCGTCGCTGACATCCGCTGAACCTATGGCCCGCTGCCCGCTCAGTGCCGTTTGAAAATAGCCGCAGTTTGAGCAATCCTGTGCGGAAATATCGCCGTATTCGACCGCGCCGTCCGTGCCGAGAATATATACATAGCTGAAATTGCTGTGCTCTCGCAGCGCGCCGAGCATTCTGCTCGTCTGCGCGCCGGTGCGTTCGTTTTCAAACGCGCTGCTGTCGGCAAGCAATTCCATGTACAGATAGTCAGTTTCAAACTGGGTCGCCAAGGTCTGCACTTGCTCTTTGGCACTGTCGGACAAAACGGTTTTTGCCTGCGCTATCACCGCGTTTTTGGCGCGCCGATAGGATACGTGCAGACCGCCGACCGTGCCGGAAACAATGACCAGAATGATAAGAACGACGACGGCTTTTCTCATTTTACCCGTCATTCTTTTCCCCTTTCTCTTAAGACCAAATACCGTTATTCCGCACCTTTATGGCCGAAATCATATATCTTCTGCATTTCGTCGCCGTAAAACGCAAAGCTGTTTTTGCCGCTGCGCTTTACGGAATAGAGCGCCATATCGGCACGCTTGTAGGCGCTGTCAAAATCGTCTTTGCCGGGCGTGCAAAAAGTACAGCCGACACTGCACTTCGCCGTGCAGCAGTTATTCTTGCCGATTTTTGCCGCAGCGAGTTCGCCTACAAGTTCCTTAAGCGACGACGTCAGGGCGTTCTCGTTGTTCATGCCCGGCAATATCACCGCAAATTCGTCGCCGCCGATGCGGCCGACTATGTCTGTGCTGCGAAAATGTTTCTTCAGCGTCTGCGCCAAAACTATCAGCGCCCGGTCTCCCTGCGGGTGGCCGTAAGTATCGTTTATTAGCTTGAGATTATCCATGTCGAGCAGCAAAAATGCCAGCGGTTTATCATCTGCCGCGCGCAGCAGCTCGTTTACCGTGCGCTGTGTGGCGGTGTGGTTCAGCGCGCCGGTCATCCCGTCGGTATCCGCCTGTTTTTGCACGCTTTGCTGCTTTTCGACTTCGGCACTGATGTCCTCGTAGGATATTATTGCCGAGTCGTCAGCGCCGCCGCGACTGACTTTAGTAAAGCGCATGCGAATCCAGCAGCATTTTTCCTGCGAGGTGTTCATCAAAACCGCGGCACTGCCGCTTTTTTGTCCGCTGTCCACTGCGGCAAAAAACTTTTGCCATTCCTCAATGCTGCACGGCATAATAATGCCGTTGTCCACCGCATAGTTAGGTAATTCCCGTACCATTTGCGGAAAACAATCCGGCTTTGACGCGCTGTTGAAGACGCCGATGCGGCCGGCCAAGTAATAGCGAAACACCACCACTCCGCGCTGTTCGGCAGCCATGCGGTATTCCTGCTCCCTAATGCGCAGTTCCTCTTCCATACCCTTGCGTCGGGTAATATCCGTATACAGTCCGAAATAGCGCAATTCGCCCTGCGCGTCCGCTATTGGGTTTGCTTTCAAGTTTACCCAGCGGACCGCACCGTCGCGGGTAACAATGCGCATATCCATATCAAATTGTTTTTTCTCCCCCACCGACCTGACAATATTCTCTGTCATTTTTTCTCTGTCGTCTGGGTGGACTCGACTGAATTTTGCGTCCATTTCCGTCAGAGGTCTTTCGTTCTTCTCGTAACCGAGCACGGAAAACGCGCCCTCGCTGAGATAATCGCGGGTAACTCTGCCGTCATGAACACTGAAAATGGCGGCGCCGCCGGGTATATTGTTGAGCACCTCGTCGGTGTATTTCTGTCTGTCCCACACCGCGGTGCGGTCCGCAATGTAGTTAATATAGGCCTCGCGCCCGTTCCAGTTAATTCGTGTCAAGCGCGAGTAATAATGGCGTCCTTCACAATCCAGCTCACGGCTTAACGGTTTGTCTTGCAGCTTTGCGGCAAGGCGATACCCACAGGCAATCTCGTTTTGGCCGAAATATTCGTGGCAGGCCATGCTGCCGGCTTCGGCTTTTGTGCGATTGGCAAACTTGGCAGCGGCGGCGTTGACGTAAAGCAGTTCGTGTGTTTTCAAATCGGCCACAATAAGTATATTTTCCGTCTCGTCAAGAATCTGTCTATAAAGCTCTGTCGCAGCCGAAAGGTTGTGGTATGTGGCGTAGAAAAGCGGGTAAGCTGCGCCCTCATTTTCAACACGGCCGCGCAAATTGACCCAAATATAACCGCCGTCTTTCGTTAATATGCGGTAGTCTACGTCGACCTCACCGAAGTTTTTCACCGCTGCTTGCACGGCCTTTTGCGTGTGCTCCATGTCCGCCGGGTGAACCACGTTGCCGTTTTTTAATGTCGCGAGCTGCTCTTTAAATTCCTGCGGCGTTCTGCCTGTAAGCGTGGCAACACCGTCAGACGCATATACAAGCTGGAAACCGTCCGGCCGCACTTCGTAAGTCGCGACCCCACCGGGAATGGAATTGATTACGTTTTCCAGCTCCTGGTTGCTTCTGGTCAGCTCCCTTTCCAGCTTTTTTTGTTCGTTAATATTTTCTATTGAAAGGTACAGCAAATAGACGTCTGCTTTTTTGGTCAAATAGCGCAGGCGGCATTTGGTCCAGATGTTTTCACCGTTTGGCGCAAATGGCAGCGCGCGCAGTTCACACTCTGATTCCTGTGCGCTTTCAATTGCCTGCTTCACCGCTTTAAGACATCTGTGGCGGCTTCTCACGTCCAAACGGTCCAGCAAATGGTACTGGTATTTCTCATATTTGTCCCGGTCGGTACCGAGAACGTCAAAATAACGGTCGTTTATTCTGACTGCGGCGAGGTTTCCGTTTGAGTACTCCAAAATTGCCGCGCCGCCCACAAAGCTGTTGAACAGCAGTGTGGACTGGGTTTCGGCGTCCATAAAATCGACTGCGTTGTCTACACCGGTCGAGCCGAAAGGTTTGGCGTAATATTCCACCACGTTTTTTTTCAGCATCTCTTCGAACGCCTGCGGTGTTACCGGCCGCGAAAAATAATACCCCTGCATATAGTGGCAGCCTATGCTCTTTAGATAGTCGGCTTGCTGCTTTGTCTCCACACCCTCGGCAATTACAGGCAGGTCTATTTCGTGCGCCATGCGCACAATAGAGCTCAGTATCCTGCCGCCCTTATGGCTGTCGCCGTCGCTGTCAAGAAATTTCATGTCGAGTTTGAGCATGTCCACGGGCACATTTTTGAGCGTATTCAGCGAGCTGTAACCGCTGCCGAAATCGTCCATTTCCACCGCGAACCCTTTTTCCCTTAATAGGGAAACGACACGCACGACCTGTTCGGGGTTGTCAATATAGGCCGACTCGGTTATTTCCAAATGCAGCTCTTTGGGCTCTAAGCCGTATTTTTGGGGCAGCGCGCACAATCTGTCTACCATGTCCGGCTGATAGAGGTCCTTGCGCGAAATATTTACCGAGACGGTTATCGGCGGCATTTGCACGTGCTGCGTTTTCCACTGCTTAATTAAACTGCAGGTCTTTTCCCAAATGTACCCGTCAAGCTCATAGATGAATCCGTTTTTTTCAAATACCGGCACAAATTCGGCCGGGGGAATAACGCCCTTTTCCGGGTGCACCCAGCGCACCAGCGCCTCCGCGCCGGTCATTACTCCGCGCGTATAGTTGAATTGCGGCTGGAAATACACCTGAAACTGGTCGTTTTGTAGCGCAGATTTCATCTGGTTGGTAATTTCATGCTCGCGCATTATATTCTCGCGCATAGAACTTTCGTACCAGGCGTATTTTTTGCCGTAATCGTTTTTTATTGTCTTCAGCGCCAGCAGGGCGCGGTCACACATAAGCGTAACGTCCAGTGCGGTGTCCTCAACGCGATATAAACCGGCGCGCAGCGAATAGTCGAACGAGCGATTTTTCGACTTTTCCATTATTTCTGACATTTGCGCGATGAGTGCAGCTGTGTCAAGGTCTGTACCGTCAAGCAAGCAGACAAAGTGATCTGCCTCGTAGCGCGCGTAATAGATTAAGCCTCGGCAGGAATTGCCTTGACGGCGGTAGAAATCGCCTACCCCGCGCAAATATTCGTCGCCTGCTTGTGTTCCGTACACGTCGTTATAGACCTTAAAATTATCTATATCCCAGCGCATCAATAAAAAACTGCCGTCCGGGTGTTTGTCAAGATACTGTCGCGTGCGGCGCAAAAAGGCGTTTTTGTTGTAAATGCCGGTCACGACGTCGGTTTCCGCGTCATGCAGCTCGCGCTCCATATTTTGGTTGCGCTCGGAAAGGCGCACCGCGTCCATTCTGTCCACAAGGTTTTCCACGCGTTTTTGGGTCACGTAGGCGTTGATGGGTTTGTAAAGAACATCCATTGCGCCGCTGCTGAGCGCTTTTATTTGGGTTTCCTCGTCGGTGCTGGCTGTCATTACCACAACCGGTACGCTGCAAAGCCTGCTGTCCGCCTGCATGGCGGCAAGCACGCCGAAGCCGTCCAGCTCGGGCATGATAATATCCAGCAGCATTACCGCAATGTCGGCGCCGTTGTTTAGAATTTCCAGCGCCTTTTTGCCGTTTTCGGCCTCCACCACATTGTACTGCCGGGAAAAAACCTTTTTCAGTATTACGCGGCTGGTCAGTGTGTCGTCTACGACCAATATAGTTTTTTTTCTGTCTTCACCCATAGGTTGCGTTGCTCCTTGTAAAAAAGGCGGACGCCGCCGCCGACATACAGCTTTTATTGTGTCAGCTTATTTTGACGCGTCAATAATTCCCTGGACTACCTGTTTATACGCGGCGCGCACGGCCTCCATTTGCGCAGGCAGTTTGTCCTTGTCTGGGTCGTTGTAATTGCGCACTGATTCTGTCAGTTCGCCGACGGCTTTGAAGAGCATGGTCATGTCGAGACTGCCGGCCACTCCCTTGAGCGCATAGGTTTGCTCAAACAGCGCCTTGTAATCTTTGGCGTCGTATGCGCTGTTAATGTTGTTATAACAGTCGTCCTTGAGAAACTCTGCGAGCATTTCCTCATACATAGCGCTGTCGCCCATAAGGCGGTGCACCCCGGCGTCATAATTTATGCCGTTTTGGTTGAGTATGTCTTTTTTCACGTTATTCTCCCTCTTTCACTGGTGACCGTGCTTTTGCACTGAAAAAAATATAAAAATGGAAATAAAAATAGCAGCAACCGGGCTTACCGATAATTGCCGCTTTCGTAATGCAGCTGGCTGCCGTCGTCAGTGCAGACGGCCCTGTAGCTCTGCGAAGCGATTTTTCAGTCGCCGTGCCTAATGCTTATATTTTTTTTAGAACACCATCTCACCGTTATTATACATATAAAATCAAAATATGGCAATAATAAACAGAATTACGCGTTATTTTGCGACAAGTTTTATCGGCAAGCGCTCATTAATTAGGCGCCGCCCGCATTATTGAAGTATAGCAAACTTATTTTTGTGCGACATATAATCGGCCGGGGTTTTAGCCCCACGTCACAAATTATCTTTGAAATACTTGTCAATTCCCCCGTACCCGATAAGCTTGTTCTCCTTTGCTTTTTTAATAAAGCTTTCTAACCTTTTGTTAAATTCCGCCGGGCGCTTTCTTGCCGCGTCGATATATGCCACCCTTATCCTTTTGTATGGTGCGGGAAAATTCTGATAATTCTCCCAGGCCTCTTTTTCGTCCCGTATCGCCGCAATTATGTCCGCAGGAAATTCGTAAGGGGCGCTGATTATTTCAAGAACGCTCTGCTTGACACTCGCTTGCAGCAGGTTGCGGCTTTCCAGCCAGATTAACCTCTCGACATTTGCTCTTGAGTACCCGCTGCCTTTTCTTCGCGGCGAAAAGCGCTGCGCTCTGTGCAGCTCGTCCAAATTTTTAATGGTGCTGTCTATCCATCCGAAGCAGAGGGCCTCTTCTACTGCGTCATTGTAGGAAAGCCTTTCCTCGCCGGAGCACTTCATCGGGAATACGAACCAGACCTCGTCTTCTTTTGCAAAGTTCTCGCTCAGCCACTTTCGCCAGATTTTTCTGTCGCTCGTATAAAATGTTTTAATTGAGCCGCTTTTTTCTTCTTTCATCAGTCATTCTCCCGCCGGAACACTGTAAAATATATTCCAGCATGTTTTGTACTGCGAATTAATAATATTTGCTGCGTATGAAGCAGTAACGTACTGTCCGCTGACGTTTGAGCGAGCGCAGCCGCCGCAAAACAGCGGCTCGCGACCGCGCCAGAGCGTATAACTATATTTAAAAAGCGGGCAACCATTCTCTTGCTGTTTGTTGCGTTGACTTTGTGCGCGCTCTTTGACGTCACCGTTTTTGCCCGTCAGTCTGTAAAAGCGCAAACCTGTTCTTATTAAATTCTAAAACGCCCTCGTCACGCAGCTTGCACAGCTCGTTTGACATTGCACTGCGGTCTACCGAAAGATAGTCCGCAAGCTGTTGACGGTTAAAAGGAATTTCAAATGACGAAACTTTTTGCCGCTGCGATTCTGCCGAAAGGTAGGAAAGCAACTTCTCTTTTGTCGTTCTGCCGGCCATGCATTCAAGCTTTCGCGTAAGCATTAGGTTCTTTTGTGCCGAGGCCGCAAACAAGTTTCGTATCAGTCTTGTGTGAAATACGCATGCGCAGGAGCAGGTCGTCATGACGCGCTTGACATCCAGAAATAATATTTCACAGGGCTCGGCGGCTAGCACGCTCACCTCCAGGGGCTCAAAAGACATTGCCGCATAGGTTTCCCCAAAAAGCTGACCGCACCCGAATTCTGACAGAATACTTCTGCCTCCCCAAAAGTCCTCTTTAATAATATGCACTCTGCCGGACAACACTTCTCCCACTAGCGTGGTCGTATCTCCCACACGGAAAATGAGCTGTCCCTTTTTATAGGCTTTCACGGTTGCAGACAAACAGCCGAGCATGGCCTCCATTTCATCTTCTTCTATTCCGGCAAACAGTGCCGTGCGCTTTATTGCGCGATAATCAATTTTCAAAACTATCTCTTTTCGTTGTTTATACAACAGACTTGTTGGAATAAGTGTATTGTAATAGCGTCGCAAAGTCAAACAAGACAATTGCACACCTTGCGCGAACTGCTGTATTGTGCGCAAATACTTTTTTTCAGTGTGAGCGCAGACAACAAAGACAAAAGATGAAACTTCGGAGGATAAAATGATGAAACGCAAAATCATAGAGATTGATGAAAACAAATGCAATGGCTGCGGCGCGTGCGCGGCTGCGTGCCATGAAGGCGCTATTGCCATAGTTGACGGCAAGGCAAGGCTGACGCGGGACGATTACTGCGACGGTCTGGGGGACTGCCTGCCGGCGTGCCCTGTGGATGCCATTCATTTTGTGGAGCGCGAGGCCGCCGAATACGACGAAAAGGCCGTGCTCGCCGCAAAACAGGAAAAGCAAAGCAAGCAGGTCGACGCGCTTCCTTGCAGTTGTCCCGGAACCCACTCAAAGAGTATCGCTCACGAGGAATGCGCCTGCGGTGAACACGAAAATGCCCGCTCGCCCCAAAGCCGCCTGTCACAGTGGCCGGTGCAAATAAAACTCGTACCGGTAAACGCCCCATATTTTGACGACGCCAAACTGCTTATTGCCGCCGACTGCACTGCTTACGCCTATGCAAATTTCCACGAGGATTTCATTAAAAGGCATATTACACTTGTGGGGTGTCCGAAGCTTGACAGCGGAGATTATTCCGAAAAGCTGACGGCTATTATCAAAGACAACGACATAAAAAGCGTTACGATTGTGCGCATGGAGGTTCCGTGCTGCGGCGGGCTCGAAAACGCCGCAAAAACCGCGCTTCAGAACAGCGGAAAATTTATTCCGTGGCAGGTTGTAACAATTTCGACCGACGGGAAAATCAAAGCATAACGGCCCGAAAAAAAAGCGCTGTCATTTTTGTGCGATATGTGTAGGTTAGGGGCTCTGCTCCTGACGATTGCAGCAATTTGCCAACGCGCAAATTCCTAAAGCCAAAAGCACAGGCGCGGATTACAAAATAGCAGCAATATTGCAACAAAGAAAAAGCGGGCTATCCTTTCGGAAAGCCCGCTTTAGGTTTTTGCGCGGATTGCGCTGAAGTGGTGGAGACGAAGAGGATCGAACTCTCGACCTTACGGATGCGAACCGTACGCTCTCCCAGCTGAGCTACGCCCCCATGTTTGCGCTCAATTATTTTATCATTGCCGTACCCGGATGTCAAGTGGTGGTTTTAGCACAATGACGCGGTGCACGCATACAATATAGGGAAAGGAGTTGATTGTGTTGTCATCAATACTCGAGGGACTTGTCCCGATGGCTTATGTCTTCGGCGCTTTCTCGGTTATATACATCACCGATATACTTTTTACCGCTGTCGTCGGTCTTATAGACAGCGACGCCGGCTTCGACTGGCAGGCAATACTGCGCTCGTTTCTGCGTATTGTCGTCAGCGCCGCCACCATGGTGCTCATTGTAATCGCCTTTAATCTTATCGCGCTGGGTCTCAACGAATTTGACGAACAGATAAGCCGCACGCTTATCGACGCTGTCTCCGTCGGCACATTTATTCTGCTTTTTTCCCGCGGTTTTGTGCAAACCGCGCTCGGCGTCTACGAAAAGCTGAAAGATCTTTTTGAAATAGGCGACGAAATATACATTGAGACCGGCGGGTCAAACTGAGCAAAAAACATCGCGCCGCTACCGCTTTTGTGATATAATTGCGTTGGAAATAAATATCATTAAGCGGGGGTTTTTATGGCTGATTATCTATCACATTCACTGTTCGCCGACAATTTGCTGAAAAAAAACTTCGCTCATGCCGACGTCTGCCGCCGGCACAAAAATCTTTACCGGCTCGGCGCCCAGGGACCGGACCTGCTTTTCTATTGCGGCTACGCTGCTCATGACGACGAGCTCACCCATCTCGGCAGTTCCCTGCATGCGCTGTGTGCGGCAGACTTTGCGCCGCTTATCAGCGGCGACGGCGCCCGCACGGCATACATGTGCGGCTGGCTGGCGCACCTTGTGCTTGACGAGGCCGTGCACCCGACCATTGTCGAAAATTCCGCTCTGCTGGCAAAAGAGTTTGGCATTTCCAACGACACCGCCCATGCCAAAATTGAAAATGTACTTGAGTCGTGGGATTGCGCTGAGGCCGGCATAAAAGCCAACCGCTACGACTGGCACGCCGAAATGCCGGCAAACGACCGCGAGCGCTCTAGTGTCATTGAGGTCGTCGGGCTGGTCTGCGCGAAGTTGGAACTCTTAAAACCCGGCGTGAAACGGCTTGACGCCGCTATTTGCAAACTGCCGCGGCTTTTTTCGCTAACTTTTGACCGCAGCGGTCTTGTGCGCGCCGCCTTCGGAGTAAAAAAAATCTTTTGCGGCGACTTTGAAGAATACTGGCATATTAAAAGGCCGCTGCGCGAGCAGAGCTTTGTCACCGCTGCGCACAGAAAAACTTATCTCACCCAGCGCGGCGCGGCAGAGACTGTCTTTTACAAGCTTGTCGAACGTTAAAAATAAACTGCGGATTTGAAAAAATTTCGGTGCTCTTGCTGTTGACAAATCTCCCGACGCTTAGTATAATGATAAAGCATTTCGGGGGCGTAGCTCACCTGGGAGAGCGCTTGAATGGCATTCAAGAGGTAGTGGGTTCGATCCCCATCGTCTCCACCAAATGTGCGGCAACAGCCGCAACAACAAACTCCGCTCTTAATGAGCGGAGTTTCTTCATTTTCACAAAGAGGTACTATGTTTTCAGGATTCAGCAAGCAAGCGGTAGATTTTTTGTGGGACATCCGCTTTAATAACAATCGTCCCTGGTTCCATGAGCACAAAGAAGAATTCAACGCCCTGCTCGGCCGTCCCATGCACGAACTGGCCGAACAGACATACGCTGCTTATAACGATAGCCATCCCGATTTTTCGCTGACGGTGCACGTCTCACGCATCTACCGCGACGCGCGCCGGCTGCGCGGCAACGGGCCGCTAAAGGACCATCTCTGGCTCACTTTTTACCACACCGACCACGAGTGGACGGACAAGCCCGCCTTTTGGTTTGAGCTCGGTCCCGAAAACTGGTCGTACGGTCTCGGCTATTATTTGGCGCGGCCGCAGACCATGCGCAAGCACCGCGCCCGCATAGACAACGACCCTGCGCCGCTCGCCGAACTGACCCGCGCGCTCGACTCACAAGGCGAATTTGTCCTCAGCGGCGAATACTATAAAAAATCAAAGGGCGACCCGGGCGAGCTGCTGCGGCGCTGGTACGACCTGAAGACATTTTCACTCGAACACACCGAAAAGCTCTCCGAGGTCATCACCCGTGCCGAGCTCGCCGAGCGCATTCTCAGCGGTTACGAATTTTTAGCCGAATTTTACCGCTATTTCAGCGCTGTCGACGCTGACCCTGACCCCGGCGAGCGCTGAGCGCCTTCGAAAGGACTGTTTTATGTTTCTCATTTTCGGCATTAACAGCAAGCGCAAAAAACTGGACTTCTCTCAGTCGGTTCAGTGCCCGTGCTGCGGGCGCTTCGGCACGCTGAGCGTCTGGACGGTTTACAGCTGCTTTTCTCTTTTTTTCATTCCGCTGGTGCGCTGGAACGTGCGCTACTATGCGCAGCTAAGCTGCTGCGGCGCGACTTGCGAACTTGCCCGCGAGCTCGGCCGCGCTGTCGCCCGCGGTCAGCCGGCAGCGCTTGACCCCGCGACGCTGGCTTTCGAAGGCGGCTTTGCCGCGCACCGCTGCCCCAACTGCGGCTTTACCACAGCAGAAGATTTCCAATTCTGCCCCAAATGCGGAGGTCCGCTCGCATGATTGACCTGCATACCCACACAACAAAATCAGACGGTTCGCTGACAAGGACTCAGCTGCTGGAATTTGCCGCGCTTTGCGGCGTCGACACCATAGCAATAACCGACCACGACACGCTTGCAAACGCCTACACAGCGCCGGACGACCCGGTGCGCGTAATCCCCGCCGTCGAGATGAGCGGCTTCGACTTTGACTGCCGTCGCCGGGTGCACATTCTGTGCTACCTGCCCGCCGACACCACCGCGCTGCAGCCGCTGTTTGACTATGTGCGCAGCCAACGCGTCGCCATCGGCGAGGGGCTGCTGCCCGAAGTCGAAAAGCTCTACCCCATTGTTAACCGCGAGACCGTAAAAAAATACTCGCAGGACAGCGGCATTATATTCAAGCACTCCTTAATGAACGTGCTGATGGATTACGGGTATACCGGCGACGTTTACGGCGCTCTTTACCGGAAAATTTTCAAAAGCGGGTTGCTGAAAGCCCGCACTGACCCGGATTATCCCGACTACCGCGAAATTCTTACCGCTTGCCGGCGCTGCGGCGGCGTTGTAGTCCTCGCCCACCCGTCGGTCTACGACACTATGGCGCTCGCGCGCAAACTAGCCGGCAGCGGACTTATAGACGGAATTGAAATAGACCATCCCCGCAACACCGCGCAGGACAAAGCGGAGCTGCGGCGCTTAGCTGCCCGCCACGGGCTTATAGTCACCGGCGGCACCGACTACCACGCGCGCAACAACAACACAAATAATGCGCCCGGCGACTTCTGTACCGAAACCGCCGCGCTCGCAGATATTATCAAACTGGCAAACGAAAGGAAATCAAAATGAAAATCACCAGAAAAAACTGCGGCACCTGTTCTACAAGCACCACAGTAGAAATAGACGACAACGGCCGCATAGTCAGCGCATCGCTCACCGGCGGCTGCAACGGCAACATCAAGGGCGTCTGCGCGCTTGTCAAAGGGCGCGACGCCAAAGAGGTTGTCACGCTGCTCAAGGGCACTAAGTGCGGTTTTAAAAACACCTCCTGCCCCGACCAACTGTCGCTGGCTCTCGAGGAGGCGCTGCAAAAGCAGGCGGCGAAATAATTCTGCGCAGCGGTATCCCTGTGAAAAAAAACGGCGCCGGACAATGTGTCCGGCGCCGTTTTTCTGTTTATTCCTGCGGCTTTTTCGGCGCCACGTATTTGCCGATAATTGCTGCGACTATCACCGTAATGATGATTTCGGGTATCATATAGCTGCCGTTATAAACTATACTGTACACCCAGGACAGCGCGTTGCCGCTGAACTTGTCCAGCACGGCCGCACCGAATGCGCCGGTGCTCTCAAAAAACCACTCGGCCCACTCGGAAAAAAAGATGTAGCCGGAAATTGTATGGCAAACGTAACGCAACATCAGCGCCACAAAGCTGCCCAGCGCCAGTTCGCGACCCGGGTTGCCGAGCTTGCCGCGGAATACTCCGCCGATGCCGAGAACCGTAAAAGCGGCAAAATAATCGAAAAATATCATTCCCACTGCCGACCAGACGCTGAGTCCCGCCGCAGACATGCCGGTCATGGCCTGGAACACCGCAAAGACAAACCCTGCCATAAAGCCCCATTTTAGTCCATGGCGGTAGGACGCAATGACTATAGGCAGCATGCTGCATATAGTCACCGAGCCGCCCTGACCGAGAAACTTGAATTTTGGGAACAGCGACAGCACGCACGAAATGGCAACAAGCATCGCGCATTCGGCGATAGTTTTGGTCAGCGCCTTCTTTTTCTCACTGTTTGTGAGCGACTCGTCGCTCACCGGTCTTTTTTCTTCCATCTTACACTCCGTTCATACTCGCGGGCGGCGCAGCAAAAAGCGCGCGCGAATAATCGCGCGCGCCAAAAAGCCCAGTGCGGCTTGAGCGCCGCATATCTGCTTCCTACGTCGGTATTATCCGCATCAGGTTTAAGGGTCCCGGCCGAGGGCCGATCTCAGCTCGCGCGCCCTGCGGCGCGTTTTGCTCCCCTGCTAATATTGATATTATAACTCTTTTCGGTCGGATAGTCAACGTAACTTAACGCCGGCGCACGCGCACAGCTCGCGCATAAAGCAGTTGTCGCACTTGGGACTTTGCGCTGTGCATACCGCGCGGCCGTGCAGGACAAGGCGGTGGCAAAAATCGTTGCCCTCGTCGGGCTCAATTATTTCTTTGAGCTCGCGCTCGACTTTTGCCGGCACTTTGGTGTCGGTCAGTCCGAAGCGGCCGCAAAGACGGATGCAGTGCGTGTCAGTCACTATCGCCGGCTGCTTAAAAACGTCGCCGATTATCAGGTTTGCGGACTTGCGCCCGACGCCCGGCAGCGCCAGCAGGGCGTCAAAATCGTCCGGCACGCGGCCGCCGTAATCGTCCACCAGCACCCGCATGCATTTTGCAATATCTCGCGCCTTGCTGGCACCAAGGCCGCAAGGACGCACGATCTCCTCAATTTTTTCCGCACCCGCGTCAGCCAACGCCTGCGGCGACGGGTAGAGCGCAAAAAGTTTTTCGGTGACTATATTGACACGCGCGTCGGTGCATTGCGCCGCAAGACGCACCGCCACGAGCAACTGCCAGGCATTTGTGTAGTCAAGCGTGCATTCGGCCACCGCGTAATGCTCTTTAAGCGCGGCAACTATTTTCGCCGCTGCCTCTTTTTTATCGCTGATCACTGCTGTTCCCTCTTCATTTGTCATTTAGTCAAAATATGTTTACATTTTAGCATTGCTGTTTGGCTTTGTCGATAATTGTATTTTATACCGGCGTCGGGTATAATCATTTTAGAGTAAATACATTATGATTGCAGCAAAGGATACGCCATGTACGAAAACGCTTTGGACACCATCGGCTTTGTTGCCGAAACGGACGCGGAAGTTGCGGCGCCGATGCGCCGGGAACTGGAGCGTCAGCAGCACAATATAGAACTTATCGCCTCTGAAAACATTGTCTCTCCGGCAGTGCTCGCGGCAATGGGCAGCGTACTTACTAACAAATATGCCGAGGGCTACCCCGCCCACCGCTATTACGGCGGCTGCGCCTATGTCGACGAGGTCGAAAACATCGCCATTGAGCGCGCCAAAAAGCTGTTCGGCGCCGAGCACGCCAACGTGCAGCCCCACTCGGGCGCCCAGGCCAACCTGGCCGTCTATTTCGCGCTGCTTGAGCCGGGCGACAAGGTCCTGGGCATGTCGCTTTCCGCCGGCGGACACCTAACCCACGGCAGCGGCGTCAACGCCTCCGGTAAGCTGTACAATTTTATTCCCTACGGCGTAGACGAAAAAGGGTTTATAGATTACGACGAACTGCGCGCCACCGCGCTGCGCGAGCGTCCGAAGCTCATAGTAGCCGGCGCGTCGGCCTATCCGCGCACAATAGATTTTAAGACCATCGCCGCCATTGCCGGCGAGTGCGGTGCGCTGTTTATGGTCGACATGGCGCACATTGCCGGGCTGGTAGCGGCGGGTGAACATCCCTCGCCGGTACCGTATGCCGACGTTGTCACAACCACCACGCACAAGACGCTGCGCGGACCGCGCGGCGGCATGATACTGTGCAAAGAGCAATATGCCAAAGCCATTAACAAGGCCATTTTCCCCGGCACACAGGGCGGCCCGCTTATGCATATAATCGCCGCCAAGGCGGTGGCACTCGGCGAGGCGCTAACTCCGGAGTTTTGTGCCTACCAGCACCAGATAGTGCTCAACGCCGCGGTACTGGCGCAAACGCTGCTGCAAAACGGCGTCAAGCTGGTGTCCGGTGGCACTGACAACCATCTAATGCTCGTCGACCTTACCGGCACCGGCGTCACCGGCAAGCAGCTGGAGCACGACTTGGATGAGGTCAACATAACGCTCAACAAAAACGCCATTCCCAACGACCCCGAAAAGCCCACCGTTACCAGCGGCGTGCGCATCGGCACTCCGGCGGTGACGACGCGCGGCTTTTGCGAGCCGGAAATGCGCACCGTCGGCGAGCTCATTTCGAAAGCGATATGCGATTATGCCGGCAACGCTGACAATATAAAACGGCAAGTCGCGGCGCTAACGACACAGTTCCCTATCTATTGAAATTAAGCAAAGGGTGATATTATGAACCCTCCTCTTGCGGTAGCCGTGCGCCCACAGACGCTAGACGAAGTTTGCGGACAGCAGCACATACTCGGCAAGGACAAAGTATTCCGCAAAATGCTTTCGGCCGGTTTTATACCGAACATGGTGTTTTACGGGCCGTCGGGCGTCGGCAAAACCACAGTGGCGCGCATTATTGCCGCCAACTGCGGCATGACGCTGCACTGCCTTAACGGGACGTCCGCCTCCACCGGCGACATTAAAAAAGTTATTGCCGACGTCGGCACCTTTTCGGGTCTCCACGGCATTTTGCTCTATCTCGATGAAATACAATACTTCAACAAAAAACAGCAGCAGTCGCTGCTGGAGTGCATAGAGGACGGCTCAATAACTCTCATCGCCTCCACAACCGAAAACCCTTACTTTTATGTTTATAACGCCCTGTTGTCACGCTGCACGGTCTTTGAGTTTAAGCCGCTGAGCGCCGCTGACGTGGAGTTTGCGCTGGAGCGCGCACTCGCTTACCTTGCCGCCAACGGCAGCGAGCTGCTGCTCGACGACGAGGGCAAAAAGTATCTCAGCGCCGTCTGCGGCGGCGACGTGCGCAAGGCGCTGAACGCCTTGGACCTTATGGCCGACGCTTACGGCGGCAGCGGCACCGGCGTCGGCGCCGAGCAGGTAAAACAGGTGACCTCGCGCAGCTCGGCACGCTACGACCGCGCCGACGACAGTCATTACGACTTGTTGTCGGCACTGCAAAAATCCATTCGCGGCAGCGACGAAAACGCGGCGCTGCACTACCTTGCGCGGCTGCTGGACGCCGGCGACATAATATCTCCGTGCCGGCGGTTGTTGGTCATTGCCAGCGAGGATATCGGTCTTGCCTATCCGCAGGCGGTCGCCATTGTAAAAGCCTGCGTCGACAGCGCCATGCAGTTGGGGTTACCGGAAGCGCGCATTCCTCTCGGCGAGGCCGCTGTGCTGTTGGCAACCGCGCCGAAGAGCAATTCCGCCATCATGGCAATAGACGCGGCTCTGGCCGACGTGCGCAGCGGCAATTTTTCGGATGTCCCCGACCATTTGAAGGGTACGGGATACGGCGGCGCCGCCAAGCTCGGCCGCGGGCTTACCTACAAATATCCCCACGAATTTCCCAATCGCTGGGTCGAGCAGCAATACTTGCCCGACTCGCTGTTGGGCGCAAAATATTACGAGTATGCCGACAACAAACTAGAACAGGCTGCAAAACTTTACTGGCAAAAGATCAAAGGAAAAGATAATGGATAAAAAGCTGTTATTTATTATTAACCCCCGCGCCGGACGCGTGAGCATACGCGCGCATCTGCTCGATATTCTTGATGTCTTTATAAAGGCCGGCTACACCGTCAGCACCTATTTGACCCAAAAGCCGAACGACGCGCGCGAATACTCCCACGCCCACGGCGCAGAATACGACATAATAGTCTGCTGCGGCGGCGACGGCACGCTAAGCGAGACGGTAAACGGCATTGCTGCGCTGGGCGCCCCGCCGCGCATCGGCTACATATCTGCCGGCACCACCAACGACGTCGGCTACAGCCTTTCTCTGCCCGCGGACATGACCGAGGCCGCGAAAACCGCTGTCAGCGGCACTCCTTTTCGCTGGGACGTCGGCGAATTCGGTGACGGCCGCTATTTTTGCTACGTCGCCGCTTTCGGACTTTTTACGGACGTCACCTATACGACTTCTCAGGCCGCAAAAAATGTCTGGGGGCGCGCGGCATATATTCTTGAGGGCTCAAAGCGCATCGGCTCGGTGCCGCGTTACCACGCCGTTATTGACTGCGACGGCGAAAAATACGAGGGCGATTATATTCTCGCATTAATAGCCAACACTGTTTCAGTGGGCGGTTTTCGCTCCGTTTTCGGCGGCCTGCCGAAGCTGGACGACGGCCTTTTTGAAGTAGCACTGATAAAACCGCCGGCAAACATAGCGGAAATGCAGCACGTTATCGGTTTGCTTTTGCAGCTTGAGTCCATGAAAGACGTTCATTCCGACTTTTTACAAGTCGTCCGCGGCAGCAGGGTTCACATTGAGACTGACGTGCCGATACCCTGGACACTGGACGGAGAGTACGGCGGCACACTCGACGCCGTAACGGTAAACAACCGCCGCCAGCTGTTGACAATAATGACCGGTATGGACGCACAGAAAACAGAAAAATAATCACTAAGGCCCCTGCGCTTTTTCGCGGGGGCCTTATATAGAGCGCTCCGCCGCGGCACAGGTCTCAAGAACCGCCGCTGTGCGGTGCAGTCAAGCACCCTGCCGAGCACTTAGCACAATCCGCACACAATAGCACAACTAACAAAAACGAGCTTCGCGCCAAAGGCGCGAAGCTCTAAAAAACCGAAAGGTTGTTTCTCTGCCGTAAAAGGGCTGTGCGGCGCAGTGAGAAAAAATGTACGAGACGTCCCGTAGATTCCCAGCAAAAACGTTCTTCGTGTTTATAATACAGCACTTTTTTAGGCTCTGTTTGTTTGCCATCGCTTAGGGTGTCTTTAGCGTTGGCAGCACTTTTGCCTTGCAGTGCACATGCATACCTCCCCTTTCGGAGCATATGCTTTTATTTTGTTCGAACTGGAACAGCAGCGTATATTGTTGCGCTGCGTCACAGCCCGGCTTTTTTTAATTCACTGACAAGGCCCACATAGAACTCACGCACGTCAAAGCCGGAAATGTTTTCTCTGGCCATGTCTATTACGTCGGCGTGAGATATGCCGCGCTTGGCGTCGGCGCTGAGCAACCGGTAATCGTTGCCCCAGCTGAACGAGTCTGTCGACACCAGCCCGTCGTTTGGGCCGTCAAAATGGCAGACCAACCCGTAAGTCAGGTTAAGCGGAAAGACCGCAGCGGCAGCAGCACCCAACAGCGAGCCAACGCTGCAGGTTCGTATGGACGCCGGAAATTCGCCCATTTCGGCGTTGAGTTCGGCGCAGCGCACCGCTGTCAAATCTCTGACAGCGCCGAGAAAATCCGGATTGGAGT
Organism: uncultured Faecalibacterium sp.; assembly: GCA_964478515.1. Classification (GTDB taxonomy): domain Bacteria; phylum Bacillota; class Clostridia; order Oscillospirales; family Ruminococcaceae; genus HGM13233. The sequence goes on from CAYZIL010000003.1 coordinate 45,085, forward strand.
CACCGATTTTTCCGAGAACCTTGTTGTAAGCGTCGGCAATGCCGTCCTGAATTTTCTGCGGGGTCTTGTTGAGCAACTCGTCGGCAAAACCGCAGCCGCGGTGCGGTGTGTTTATTGTCGTCAGCGAGGCCACATACGGCGCCGCCCCGCAGCGGCAAACGGCATAACGGCAGTCAAGCCCACCTTTTGAGTGGGCGACAATATTGACTTTTTCACAGCCGGTCATAACGACAATGTCTTTAATGCGCCGCGTCAGTTCCGCGGCGCTGTCGGCGACACTCGTTGCCGAGTGATGCTCACCGTAAAAAATCGCCGCACCGTTTTTTTTCAATTCACCCGGTATGCGCCCCCAGTAGTTAAGCACCTTGGAGTCGCGAAAAAACACCCCGTGAACAAGCAAAATCGGGTACTTGGTGGCGCAAACACGCTGCTTGCTGCGGGCGGCGTCCAAAGACATTTTTGCTGTCTCAAGCTCTATTTCCCGCGAAACCACCGCGATTATTCGCACCATCTGGACAAGGTTCGCTATCGGTACCAGGCCCAGCAGTAAGCCGACAACGCGCCGACGCAGCCCCAGCTGTACCGAAGCGCAGTAAACGCAGATCATTCCGTTCCAAAAAGTCACCGTCAATACCACGGCGGCGACGACAACGCTCAAAGCAAACACCTTGCCGCTGACAGACATAACGCCCAAAGCCAGCGCCAGGTGCCAGGCAACGCAAAGCACGCCGCCTGCCGCAAAAGCCTTAAGGCACTCTACCCCGTGCCTGCACACCCGCAAGCGCGCGCTGATTTGCGGCTTTCTTCCGTGCAAAGGCGCAATGTTGACGCCTATAAACAGCACTGCCGCAACCGCCGCGACACCGCCGCCAAAACGTGACACAGCGACAACGCAACAGCCGCACAGGGCAACGCACAGCGAGTTTGCCAGCGTATAAAAATTGAATATTGCGCTTTTTTTCATGTTTATCCTATTGCTCACTTGAAATACATATACAGTTGGCAATTAATCATGCCGTTGTAGAGCTTGCGGCGTCTGTCAGCCTTGCGGCCGACGCAATGTTCAAATTCTGGGTAGTTCGTTATTACATAACTGCCCCGGTGCGGCCTGGCGTTAAGCCTGCCGGCAAATACTCTGTACAGCGAGTCAATGTCCCCGTCGGCCATCAATCTTTCGCCGTACGGCGGATTGGCAACTACTATTTCGTCCTCGCGCGGCTCAAAATCGGCAACGTCGGCAACAGTGAACTCACACATATCGGCCACCTGCGCGGCGGCGGCGTTGCGCCGACTCGTCTCAATAGCCTGCGGGTCAATATCGCTGCCGCGCGCTGAAAAAGCACAGTCCACGGCGCTTAGCCGCTGCGCGGCAGCCTCTGCTTTTACCTGCGCGCATAAATCGGCGCTGAAAAACGGAAAGTTTTCAAAAGCAAAGCTGCGCTTAAGGCCCGGCGCGATATTCGCAGCGCGCAGCGCGGCCTCAATAAGCAGCGTTCCGGAGCCGCAAAACGGGTCGGCAAAATGGCTGTCGGCGCGCACGCGCGCAAGGTCGGCAATGCCGGCGGCAATAGTCTCTTTAATAGGCGCGAGCGTCGTCAACGGCCGGTAGCCGCGCTTGTGCAGCCCGTCGCCGCTGGTGTCCAGCATCAGCGTGCAGTGGTCGCGCACGAGCGAAAACTGGATGCGCTGGCGCTCGCCGCGCTCGGTCAAAAACTGGGTCGCATATCCCTTTTTCAGGTTTTCTACAATCGCCTTTTTGACAATGGACTGGCACGCCGGCACGCTGCTTAACTGGCTGTCAATACAGTAACCCTTTACCGGAAAAGCGTCGGTGCGGCGAACAAGCTCGCGCCAATTTACGGCATTGACGCCGTCAAACAGCTCGTCAAAGGTGACGGCGTCAAACTCGCCGACTATTATCATCACCCGCTCGGCGCAGCGCAGCCAGATATTTGCCGCGGCTATTCCGCGCTCGTCAGCCGTAAAGGTGATACGCCCGTCACTAACTTCAATATTCTCTACACCTGCGCGGCGCAGCTCAAACGCCACTACGCTTTCAAGACCGAAACCGCACGTCGCAACTGCTTTATATTTCATCGTCTGTCCCCTTTCCAGGAAAAAGCGACCGCGGCGGTCCGGCCGCGGTCGCTGGAATACATTCTATATCAGTAAGGTCGTGTCAGTCAAGCGGAACAAGCAGGCCGTAGTTGCCGTCGTGACGGCGATAGACGACATTGATAGCGTTGGTATCCTTATTTTTGAAAATAAAGAAACTGTGCGAAAGCATGTCCATTTGCAACGCGGCGTCCTCGACGCTCATCGGCTCGACCGCAAAGGTCTTTTCGCGCACCAGTTCGTGCTCGCTTTGTTCTTCCGGCGCCGCGCCGAGATCTACATCGACTGCTTTTTTGATTTTGGCGCCGAGCTTGTTCTTGTTCTTGGTTATCTGCTTGACTATTTGGTCGGCAGCGTCGTTAAAGGCTGCTTCCAAAGACGGCGCCGTGCGCTCTGAGCGGAAGATCAAGCCGCGGCTGCGCACCGTAATTTCGGCCGTGTGGCGGTCTTTCTCCACCGAGCAGGTAACAGTTGCCTCGGCGTCGTCCTCAAAATAGCGATCGAACTTGTCAAGGCGTTTTTCCACTTTGTCGATGAAATTCTGCTTGAGATTGATTTTCCGTCCGACTGTTTTGATCTTCATTGAGCTGGACCTCCCGATATATTTTATATAAACGGCCGCAGCCGTCTATTTCACTAATAATATTATAGCAGCGCCCTGCGAACTATTTGCGGCCATTTTGTAAAAATTCATTCCTGCGCCGCATCGCCGCCGGCATATTTCGAGCGCTGCGCGCCGGCACTGACAGCTTGCGGAAAAATAAAATTCCCCGCGCCGCAAAGCGCAGGGATTCCCTATTCAGTTTGCAGCGTCAATATAAAGGCGCTCGTCAGGCTCGGCGTAGCCGAGCTTCTCACGCGCGACACGCTCAAGCTGGGCGGCAAGGTCGCCGTCGTTTAGCAGTCGCTCAAGTTCTTCGTTTTGCAGCCGCTGCTGAGTTATTTGTGCTGCGAGGTCGCTCAGCTGCCTTCTCTGCTCTCTTATTTCCAGTGCGCCGCTTACTATTGAGACGCTCGAATAAATTACCAGTGTCAACACCACTACGACCGCGAGCGCCCGGCGACGGCGATATTTTGTGTTGCTTTTTTTGGCCATCGCGCACCTCCGTATCGCTGTTATTATTATAATGGAATATTCTCCCGAATGCAACCGGGAATACGCGCTTTAACGCGCGCAGCGGTGTCGTAAAGGCGGCGCTGAAAAGCGTCTGCAGCCGCCCCACCCAGCGCGCCGCCGAAAATTCATACACCGCGCCGCCGCCGAACAGCGCCAACAGCATGTACCACTGCAAACAGCGCGCCTGCGTCATTCCCAGCACAAAATATATTCCTATTACCGCGCCGAGCGCGCCGACAAATACACCTATTGCCAGACGCAGCCAGCGAGCGCGCAGCGACGGCGGGGTAATTATCTGCCGCGCAAGGCACATCAGCGCACCGAAGCCGGCCATCATGGCGGCGTCGTGTAAATTGGCGGCAATTTCGGTTGCCACGACACTCATCGCAACAAGCCGCCCCAAAAGCCACGTTTTTTCTCTTTGGCGGCCGCGTATTGTACAAGCGTCACACTGCCGGCTACTGAAAGCTCACCGGTTTGCGAATTGAAATCGCGTATGCTCAGCGCCTCTCCTTGTAGCGACACCGTGCCGAAATCTCCTCTTACCACCACCGTGTTCTCGTCGTAGCCGAGCACCTCGTCTATGCCCGTAAGGCGGGCAAGTCCGCCGCCGATATTCAGGGTATGCGGCCTTACTTCTTTTTGCTGCTGCGTGGCCTGCTGCATGGCAATTTCCTTTCAAGTCTCTTTCAATAAAATCTATTCACTGCCTGCCGCAGTTATTCACGCTAGAAAAAGCCGCCGGAGCGGTTGCTCCGGCGGCTTTGTGTGCCGTTTTATTGAACTTATTCCATGTTGAAGCGCTTTTTGAATCTGTCAACACGTCCGCCGGTATCGACGAGCTTCTGCTTGCCGGTATAGAACGGGTGGCACTTCGAGCATACCTCGACCTTTATATCCTTGCGGGTGGAACGGGTCTTAATGACCTCGCCGCAAGCACAGGTTATCGTGGTCTCTTCGTATGCGGGATGGATACCTTCTTTCACGATGTCACCTCTTTTACTTCACAGTCACCTAAAGATGATAGCATATTCGCACTCAAAATGCAAGACGATATTTTATATTTTGCATCTTCATTTTTTCACAGGTCCAACAGCTTCGTCACGACTACGCTCAGGTAGTCGAGCAACTGCTCGGACTGCTGTTCGGTAGGCTCTTTAACTATTATATAGGCCTTCATTTTCGGCTCGGTCCCCGACGGGCGAATAGTTACTACCGCGCCGTTTTTTAGCTTCCAGCTGACAATATCGGCCTTGGGCAGCGAAATTTCGCTTTCTATGCCGGTAATACTGTTGACACGGCGGCGGCTGAGAAAATCGGCGGTCTGCAAAACTTCACTGCCGCACAATTCGGTCGGCGGGTGTTCGCGCAAGCGCTGCATGGTATCGGCAATCTTCTGCTGTCCGGCAATGCCCTCAGAGGCAAAATTCAAAGTCACCGTCTTGTGGTAGCCGTACTTCTCGTAAAGTTCCCCCAGCCGCTCGACAAGGGTCTTGTGTTTCTGTTTGTAATATGCCGCCATCTCGCACAGCAGCAGCGCGGCCACCATTGCGTCCTTGTCGCGCACATAACTGCCCGCCAAAAAGCCGCAGCTCTCCTCAAAGCCGAAAATAAAATCGTCGGCGCTCTGCTGCTGCTCAAGCAGCAATATCTGCTCACCGATATACTTGAAGCCCGTAAGCACCTCACGCATTTCCACACCGGCGTCGCGTGCGATGTCGTCGCACAGCGAGTCCGAAACCACACTGCGCACCGCCACTGCCCGCTGCGGCAGCGTGCCGTTTTCGCTGCGGCCTGCGGCTATGTAGTCAAACAGCAGCGCGCCCATCTCGTTGCCGCATAGTATGCGGTAGCCGTCGCCGTGTTTGACGGCAGCGCCGACGCGGTCGGCGTCGGGGTCGGTGGCAATAAGTATGTCGGCATTTGTCTTCTCGCACAGCAGCAGCCCGCGCCGCAGAGCCTCGGTTGTTTCGGGATTGGGATATTCGCAGGTGGTAAAATCTCCGTCAGGTTCGGCCTGTTCATCCACCAGCGCGACATTTTCGGCGCCGGCGTCCTGCAGCAGGCGCATCACGTGGCGCTTGCCGGTGCCGTGCAGCGGCGTGTACACTATGCCCAGTTGAGCAAGCGATTGCGCCGGTCTGACACGGCAGCTGTTCACTGCGTCATAGTAGCGCTCAAAAAAGCGCTCCGGGATATATTCAATCTGCCCGTCGCCCAGCGCCTTTTCAAAGGCGACGCTTTTTACGCCGGTAAAAGTGTCAATTTTCTCTATGCAGCTGAAAACCATGTCGGCGGCGATCGTCGTCATTTGGCAGCCGTCCGAGCCGTACACCTTGTAGCCGTTGTATTTTGCCGGATTGTGAGACGCGGTTATCATTATTCCCGCGGCACAGCCGAATTGGCGCACCGCAAAGGACAACAGCGGCGTCGGCGCGCATTCGCCGAAAAGCTTTACTGCAATGCCGTTGGCGCAAAGCACCCGGGCGCTGGTCTTGGCAAAAAGCTCGCTGCAGTGGCGGGTGTCGTATGAAACGGCTACCGCGCCGCCGCCGAGCGTGCCGTTAATATAATCTGCCAGTCCCTGGGTCGCGCGCGCGACGGTGTAAATGTTCATTCTGGCGCTGCCGGCGCCGATAATACCGCGCAGACCCGCCGTGCCGAATTTCAATTCACTGGAAAAGCGCTCTTCAATTTGCCGGGTATCGCCTGCCAGCGCGGCGAGCTCGGTTTTAAGGATTTCATCGCTCGCGCACTCGCACCATTTCCTGTACTCGGAAAGACTGTCCATAAAAGTGACCTCCGCACGGTATTTGCGCCGAAGAGCGCTCGTCGTTGACATATAGATTATAACACTCTAAGCACCTTCATAACATACATTTAAAATTTTTTGTTTTAAAAGCGGCAAGTCTTTGCTATTATATTAAAAAGACGTCGTGGCGGGAGGGTTACATGTACTCTAAAATAACAAGTCTCGGCCTTTTCGGTCTTGACGGTTACCCGGTCTGCGTCGAGGCCGACACCAGCGGCGGTCTGCCCGCTTTTGACATCGTCGGCTTGCCGGACGCCGCAGTCAGCGAGTCGCGCGAGCGCGTGCGCTCTGCCGTAAAGAACAGCGGTTTCTCCTTTCCGGTCAGCCGCATAACAGTCAACCTGGCGCCGGCCGACATAAAAAAGACCGGCCCGCTCTACGACTTGCCGGTGATGCTCGCGCTGCTTTGCGCCAGCGGTCAGTTGCCCGCACAGCCCGAAAACCGGGCGTTTATCGGCGAACTGTCGCTTAACGGCGAGGTTCGGGCGGTAGACGGCGCTCTGGCAATGGCGGCAAGCGCCGGCGCCGCCGGCATTGACGAAATCTATTTGCCCCGTGCCAACGCCGCCGAGGCCGCGGTGCTGCGCGGCGCCGCTATATACGGCGTTGACAGTATTGGCGAGCTGTGCGCTCACCTGCGCGGCGAAACGCCGCTTACGCCCTGCGCCCCGACCGCCTTTGAGACACTGCGCCCGGACTACCCATTCGATTTCAGCGACGTTAAAGGGCAGCTTGCCGCCCGCCGCGCACTGGAAATCGCCGCTGCCGGCGGTCACAATATTTTACTTATTGGCCCGCCGGGCTCGGGCAAAAGCATGCTCGCTAAACGGCTGCCCTCTATACTGCCGCCGCTCTCTTTCAGCGAGGCTGTAGAGGTAACAAAAATATACTCTGTCTGCGGCGCGCTGCCGGAAAACACGGCGCTTATTACCGAGCGGCCGTTCCGCTCGCCGCACCACACCGTTTCGCCGGCGGCACTTTCCGGCGGCGGCACCGTGCCCCGCCCGGGCGAGCTTTCCAAAGCGCACCGCGGCGTACTGTTTTTGGACGAGATGCCGGAGTTCCCCCGCGCCGCAATGGAGGTGCTGCGCCAGCCGCTGGAGGATGGCCAGGTTACCATTTCCCGCGTCAGTGCCGCGCTTACCTACCCCTGCAACGTCATGTTGGTCGCGGCAATGAACCCCTGCCCGTGCGGCAACTACGGCGACCCCAAAAAGTCCTGCACCTGTACCCCTTTCGCAGTTGAGCGCTATTTGTCCAAAATATCCTCGGCGCTGCTCGACCGCATTGACCTTCATGTTGAGGTTCCCGCTGTCGACTACGAGTCGCTGTCTACCCGCAGCGGCGGAGAATGCTCGGCCGACATTCGCGCGCGCGTGGTCGCCGCGCGGCAGTTGCAAACGCAGCGCGCCGGCAACGGCGGCGAACTTAACTCTTTACTGCCCGCTAAACAGACCGCCGCTGTGTGCCGAATGAGCGGCGACGCCCAAGCACTGCTCAAACGAGCTTTTGACAACCTCGGCATGTCCGCGCGCGCCTACGACAAGGTGCTGAAGGTCGCGCGCACAATTGCCGATCTCGATTCCAGCGAACTTATAGAACGCCCGCATATTGCCGAGGCTGTCCAGTACCGCTCATTGGACAAAAAGTATTGGCACCGCGAAAGGTAACGCACCTTGACACTGTCGCAAAATTTGCCCGCCTGCTCACAAAACAAGTAACCGTAATGTAGGGTGTAATCATGCATGAAATAACACTGCTTTTCTTAAATAATTTTACGACCTTGTGCCTTGCTGTCGGACTGTTGATCATTATAATTTCCAACAAAAATCTCGGCAAAAAGACTACCGGCTCATTTATTCTTTTTGTATTGATTGTGCTCGTATTAGTGGCGGCAGATACAACCGACTACTATCTAACCTCGTTTACTCAGCCGTACTTGCTGCGCTATATTACGTCCGCAGTCGGCTACACCCTGCGGCCGGCCTCGCTGGCGGTAATAATCGGCATTTTGCTGCGCCGAAACAGGTCCGGTATTGTTCTTTGGCTGCCGGTGATTTTTGTCGCTGCCGTTTCATTTACAAGTTACTTTACCCACATTATGTTCTGGTTCAGCGACCACAATTACTTTGTGCGCGGGCCGCTGGGATATATCTCACACATTATCAGCGGCGTATATATGGCCGTGCTGGTCGTGCTGACCATAAAAATGCACCGCCACATCACTTCCGGCGAAATTTTTAACGTCATATATATTGCGGTCATTTGTGTGCTGGCGACCGTGCTGGAAAGCAAGCTCAACGGCTACAAATTTTTGCTTAACGGCGCAATGGCGTCCTCGTGCGCGTTATATTATATTGTTTTGACGATGGAGACGTTCAAGCGCGACATTTTGACCGGTCTTATGAACAGGTACAGTTTCTACCAAGACGCAAAAAGAATGCGCAACAAACAGTTGGCCGTCATTTCCATCGACTTGAACGGGCTGAAGGATATTAATGACTCGCAGGGTCACAGTGCCGGAGACAGGGCCTTGCAGGATATGGGCAAAGCTATGCTCGTTAAGAGCGGCAAAAAGTTTTACTCCTATCGCGTGGGCGGCGACGAGTTCATGGCGCTGGGCAAAGCTCAAAACGCCCAGGGCGTAAACACATATATTGACGACATGCGTGCGGCTTTGCAAGAGCGCGGTCTGACAGCTTCGTTCGGCTTTGCCTTTTATGACTCGGGCGACAGCTTTGACAATATCTGTAATCAGGCGGATGCGTGTATGTACCGCGACAAAAACAAGTATAAACACCGCGGTGAAACCCGCGAGTGAATTAAGCCGGCACTTAAAGCCGCAGCGCAGTTTTTTGAAGCAACTAAATGCGCCTGCCGCCCAGAGAACTACTCTCGGCGGAAGGCGCTGTGTTATCTGCTTTTTCGACCGGCGCCGGTTGTGACGCCGAGGTTACTTTTCTAACGCCGCGTCAGAACTGTCAGCGTCCTGAACAAGCGCCGCGACACGCTTTTCAATGTACCCCATGACATCGTCTTTGGGAATACCCAGTGCTATTGAAAATTCGGAACTGAGCATATCTTCGGCGCGTTTCATATATCGCTCGTCTATAAGCCCGAAGCGGTGCTTGTGCTCAATTGCATTGGCTCTTTTTGTATAGATGGACATCGTCAGCTCTATTAGCGTCGCACAGTCGTGGTTGTTCATAGCCGCGGCATAGTGCTCGTTAAGCTGTTGAACGCTGTCGCCGTGGTAGGCCTCGGCCTCTATTCCGGGGATGCTGTTTATAAGTTCCTCGGCCGTTTCCTTAGATATTACCTGCCGCATGAACACCTTTGTGTCTACCGGCGTATAAATTACACCCTGCTGAAACAGCGGCTCAAGCTGATAGTACAGCGTGTCCTCGTCGGCAATATCCATGCGCGGCGTGGTTATTCCCTTTACGCGGCAAACGCCTGTGTTGCCGTAGACGATAAGGTCTCCCTCTTTGAACACAATTACACCCCCTTACCATACCCGAAGTTACCGGATTGTATAGAAATGCGGCTCACAACAGAGACTTGCGTTGCTGTGAGCCGCACGTTGTTAAATATATTATAGCACAAAACGCCCGCTAATGTAAGTGCTATTTATTCGGCCGTGTTTGCCGTTTGCGCATACTGCGCTATTGCCTGCGTCGCCCAGCCCTTTCCGCTTTTTAGCGAGAAATAGCCCGTTATTGATGCTGCCAGTGCCCCCAGGCAGTCCACAATAATATCTTTCATCGTATCCGCAATGGCGGCGTGGCCGACAAGAACAGTGCCGTCGGACAACATAAATTTTTGCATGTTCAGTCCCAGCAACCCGTCAAAGACAAACTCATATATTTCCCACACGGCGCCGATGCTCACCGCAAAACAGAAAGCGAAAAGCGCCACAAAAAAAGGTGACAGCTCCATTGGGGTGTGCTCGTCGCGGTTGAGCAGTGCGACGACCAAAAAGCCGAACGAACCGGCCATAACGCTGCTGAAAGCGTGCAGCACAACGTCCCAATGCGGAACGGTATAGAAAAACGAACGCACCTCGCCGAGAAAAATGGCGCAGTAGAGAAAAAGAATGTACATAACGTAAAGCGCTGTGGGCAACTCAAAACGAAAGCGCTTTTGCAAGAAGCTGGGCAGGTGTATTACTATAACACCGAGCAGACACTGCAACAGCATAAGCGCATAGTCGGCTTTGGAGCGGTAGCTCACGTCAGCTATGTTCTCTGCTTCTGGTACTGCCAGACGGTATATCAAAAAGCCAATAGGTATTATAAAGCTTGTCAGCACAGTGATATAGCTCCACTTTTCCACTCTTTTGCTCCGACTTAAATGCTCTTTTTTCATTTGGTCACCTGATTTCTTGAGATAATAAATGTATTATACCATAAACGAAGACACAATCGCCGGTATTCCCACTGTCGGCGCTCAAAGTGCGCTTGCGAGTCGCAGTGCCGCACATTTGCGCGGCGCAGTGCGAATTGTCTGCTTCGACACTCTTTTTCTGCCGCGCTCACTATACTTTTGCTACATTCGTGATCGCGGAGGAATAGACTTTGAAAAACAAAGCTTTTGCAGCGGCAGTCGCGCCGCTTACGGGTCTGCTGGGCAACAGACTGCCCGAACGCACCCGCCGGCGCGCGCTTGTCAAAACCGGCTGTGTACAATTTGGCGCGTTTTTGTTGGGTATGCTCATGCACAACGCCGTTGTCGCCAAAGAGCTCGCCCCCTTCGGCCTGGGGCTGGCGGCGGGTGTCGACGCCTCTTGTGCCATTGCCACCGCTGTCGGTTATATTGTCGGCGGCCTGCTGCTGTCAGCGCCGCAAAAAGCCATCTATCTTTCCAGCGTCGGCATAGTGGCTGTAGTGCGGCTGATACTCGGCAACAAACGCACCCGCTGGACACAAAAGCAGACCTTAAGTCCGCCGCTGATTGCGGCGCTGCTTTCTTTCGGAGTTTCCAAACTTTCAGTTTATATCATTAGTCAAACCGCGACTTTTCGCAACATCTCCTTCACCCTGTGCGAACTTGTGCTGATAGTCGCCAGCGGTTACTTTTTCTCTGTCGGCAGCGAGGCAGTCCTAAAACGCAGCGAGTGGAAGACCATGAGTGCCTCGCGCCGGCTCTGCTGCTGTCTGGGCATATTTATTGTCACCACAGCCGTTTATCCCGTGAGCATTGGCCTTGTCTCCATCGGCAGAATAATTATTTTGTTTTGCGCGCTGTTGAGCGCATACAGCGCCAGTGTGCCGCTTTGCGCCGCCGTGTGCGTATTCGGCGGCGCAGGCCTTATCTTTTGTGAGCCGCAGGTCTATTTTGCCGCAGTCGGCGCCGCCGCCGGCGCGCTGATGCTGAATTATTTTTATAAAAATAATAAGCCGACGGCCTGCGTCAGCTTCCTTGCGGCTGCGGCTGCCGCGGCCGCGCTTGCGTCGGGCGCCGTCTACGCGCTGATTTACCTGTGCGAACTTTGCGTTGCCTGCGCCGCTTTTCTCGCTTTGCCGGTACAGCCGCGCGCCCGCGAACCCGAGCTGGTACTGCCGCCGCCGGCGCTGTCGGCCAGCAAGCTTTGCGCCGGCCGCATAAACAGCGTCGCGCTGGCGCTGTGCGAAGTCGGGGACATTATTAAGATTGCCTCAAAAACCTCAAAAGCCCGCGTCGATACTGCCGACGCGGCCATAAACCGCACCGCCGAAAACGTCTGCCGCGGCTGCCGCATGATGTCGACGTGCTGGGTAAAGCGATACGACGAGACCGCGCGCGCCTTTCGCGATATGGCCGCCGCTCTCGCGGCGGGACAGCGCGTTGAGCGCGCGTCGCTGCCGCCGCAGCTGCGCCCTGTGTGTATAAATGCCCAACAACTCTGCTGCGAGTTCAGCCGCAACTGGGCCGAACTGCGCAGCGCGCAGCGCTACAGCCGCAATCTTGCCATCTACCGCGCCGTTATCGGCCGTCAGTTCCGCGGCATAGCCAATATGCTGGGTACCACCGGGCGCCACTTGTACGACATTACGCCGCTGGACGAGGAGCGCTCGCGCCGTCTTTACGCCGCCGTGCTGCGTCTCGGACTTGAGCCGGCAATGGTACAGTGCGCCGCCAGCGGCGAGCACCACTTGCTGGTGACGGCCGTTTTTGCCGGCGAGCTGTCCGCCCTGCAGCGACTTGACCTGCACACCACTTTGCAAAACGAGTGCCATACGGCGCTCGCCGAGCCGGTAGTGACCGTTGCCGGCGGCTGCGTGTGTTTTGAGTATTTCGAGCGCCCGTCTTTCCGTCTGGAAACGGCGGTCTACCAAAGCAAACAGGCCAACGAGTGCGGCGACACTTGCGCAAATTTCAACGATGCTTACGGAAATGCCCATGTGATATTAGCCGACGGTATGGGGACCGGCCGCGAGGCCGTGGCAGACAGCACCGTATGCTGTGCGTTTATTCGCCGCTTGTCGGAAAGCCTGTTTCCCGTGGAGGACTGTGCCGAGCTCGCCAACGCCGTGCTGGCGCTGCGCGAGGGCAACGAGTCCGCGCTGACTATAGACACTTTCACAATAAACCTCTATACCGGCGCCGCGCTGCTGTTCAAAGCGGGCGCCGCCCCTACCTTTGTGCGCAAGGACGACCGGGTCGCCGCCGTCAGCACACCGACGCTGCCCGTGGGCATAATGGACGAGGTGTACGGCAAAAAATATTCCGTGACGCTTGCTTGCGGCGACGCAGCGGTAATGATAAGCGACGGCGCCGCTGTGGCCGGCGACGACATATTGCGCATTCTGCGTCAGGGCGACGACGACTCCGCTGCCGAACTGCTGCGACGGGTGCGGCTGGCGGTGTTGACCCGCCGCGACGTCAGCAGCGACGACGTCACAATTATTGCCTGCCGACTTGAGCGCTATGCCGACGGCGGCACGCGCTGAAATGTTATGACTTGTTATAATATACTCGGGCGTGTTATAATGCGATTGTGTCGATTTAATGTATTGATTTTACTTCGATTGGAACTTTATGGAATTGCTTGAACAGCTAAAAGATTATTTAATCGTATTTTTCGTCTCCATGCTGCCGATTGTCGAGTTGCGCGGCGCTATCCCTATTGGCATTGCCATGCAGGGGCTGAATTTGCTGACCACATATATAGTTGCCATTGTTGGCAACCTTATCCCTGTGCCCTTTTTGGTGCTGTTTTCTAAAAAGGTGCTTTATTGGTTGGCAAAAAAACCGAAGATCGGGCCGTTTTTTCAGCGCATTATTGACAAGGCGCGCGCAAAAGCCGACAAATTCGGCAAGTTCGAACTGCTGGCGCTGTTTCTGTTCGTCGCTATTCCTCTGCCCGGCACCGGTGCGTGGACAGGCTCGCTGATTGCCGCTTTGCTGCAGCTTAAAGTCGTGCCGGCCTTTTTGACTATTGCCGCGGGCGTATGCACCGCCGGAATAATTATGTCGCTCGCCTCCGCCGGTCTACTCGGCGCTGTCGGCGCGCTGTTTGCCTAAGCGTTTTGCATTGAGCGCACAAAATTAAGCAGGGCTTTCGCACCGACGAAAGCCCTGCTTTTTATATTACCCGCAGCTCCGCTCAGTAAAACTTTACCAAAGAGTCGTAGACATTTACTATCTGCTGCCAGGTTTGCGGGCCAATTTTGCCGTCAACTGTCAACCCGAAATAAGTTTGAAATACCTGTGTTGCCTCTTTCGTCGCCGGACCGAATATTCCGTCTATTGTCAACAGCGGTATGGAGGTGAAATACTGACCGATTACATTCAAATACCGCTGCATTAACGCCACGCTCTCGCCGCTGCTGCCGACGGTAAGCACAACGCCCGGGTAAGCGGCGCTGCCTTCGGTAACCGAATTCATTATTCCGTAAAACGTGTCGTACAGCGACGACCAGGTTGCGGCGCCGATAACGCCGTCTGCCGCAAGGCCCTTGAATTGCTGGTATTCCACCGTCAGCGTGTAGGTTGCGTTGCCGAAAATGCCGTCGACAGCTATGGGATTCAGCTCCTCATAAAAATCCGCCGCCAATGTCAAAAGGTACTGAGCCAATACGACCGCCTCACCTGTGAAACCGGCTTTTAGCACCACAGCCGGCACGTCCCCGGGCACCGCGGGTGTGGTAATGCCCTCGCTGGTCAGCTCGGCAAGCTTTTTGACGGCAGTAAATATATAAGATATTTTGTACCAGGTCGCTTTTCCCACTACGCCGTCTGCGGTCAAATTAAATATACTCTGAAACTGCACTACGGCGCTGCGCGTCTTTGAGCCGAATATCCCGTCTGCCGAGCCGGGGTCGGGAATAAGGGGATAATTCTGACGGATTCGTGTCAGTTGGGCTTGTATTGTGGTCACAGCGCTGCCGGTTGAGCCAAGACTCAACGACGTGCCGCCGTAGCTGGAGGCGGTGCCGGCTATCTGCGCGGCCGCTGCGAGACTCACACCGGTTCCGTAATAATACTGTAATATTGCCAGCGGCGTATACCCCTGGTTTGCCAGAGTGACGGTTCCCCACTGTTTAAGCCCGGGACACGTTGCAGTGGTGCCGTTGCAGTATTCGGCGTAAAACGGTTCTACAAAGTCGTTTTTGCGAATGTAAATATCAAATATTTCGTCGACAATTTTGCTGACGCTTTCGTATATATTGCGCCCGTAAACAAAATACTGGTCGTAACTGGTGGAATTGGTAATGTCAAAAGCATAGCCCCTGCTGGGATACCACTCGGTAAACACTCTGTTGAGCACCAGCGATATTTGACAAAAGACATTTGCCCGCACCGCTGCCGCCGGCCAGGTCGGGTATATCTCACTGCAGCAGACGTTTTTGATGTAGTCGGGAAACAGCACCGTGACGTTTTGGGCGCTGACGTCCGGTCGGCCAAGGTGGACTGTCACATACTCCGGCACTACGACCGAGTCGAGTATGCGGGGAAACGTCTCAATTGCCGGCCCCTGCGAATAGTCCGGGTCGTTTATGTTCATAGGCGGAATGGTCAGCACCACCGTGTCCGCGCTACTCTGCCTGAGCGCCAGCGGCTCCATCTCAACTTTTAAAATAGCAGTCTGGCCGGCAAATATCTGCACGCCGGTGACCTGTGTCAGCTTGTATCCGTTGGCCGTCAGCGAGACGTCGCAAGTTGAATAGACCTGGCCTTCGTAACCGCTGTCAAGACTCAAGTCACTGTCCGGCGCCGCGAACCCGGCAAGCTCGGTACGGCCGCTGATGTCGGTTATCAGCGAATAGCTGCCCAACTCACCGCCGTTTGCCGACACCAGCGCCGCCAGTATCGGCATACCCGTTCGTGCCGAGACCGCCTCTATACGCAAATACCCTGTTTGCAATGCGCTCACCTCTTCCGGTTAAGTTGTTCTCTCACGGCATTATATGCAACGAGGGCCGCGCAGGTGCGCGGCATCGACAAAATCCACACCGCCCCCGCGCGCAGTTTTCGCTGCGCGCGGGGGCGGTGCATTATTAAAAATATTTCTTTGTCTTACTGCGAGCTGAAGCCGCCCATGAAGCTGAGCGTTTCCTCGTAGCGCTGCGCCAGCGTCGCGCGCTCAGCGCGTATCTCGTAAATCTGCACATGGGCTTTGAGCAGCTCCAAAATTATGTGGCTTATCTGCCGGCGGTGTAGCGGTGCTGAGGCGCAGTCATCTTCCTCGCTGGCCGAGCAGCCGAGTTCGCCCAGCACCGTACTTGCGGTGTGCGGTTTATCGCAATAAAACCGAAAGCGGAGCAATTCATCCTCGTCGGCGCGCGCGCGCAAATCAAGCACGCCCATCAGCCGGCCGCTCAACAGCACCGCCGCGCGCGCGCAAGTTTCACTGACCGCGGCACATTCTCCGGTAGCTATAAGCGCCGCCGCGCCTTTGCGCACGGTAAAGGAATTTATTAAGTCCACGGCACGGCGGCGGTCAAGCGGGCTCAAGCAGGCAAACGGTTCGTCTAAAAGCAGCATGCGCGGGTTGCCGCAAAACGCGCCGGCCAGTGAGAGCAGCTTTCGCTGACCGGGCAGCAATTCACTGACGCGCTGCTGCTCACATTCCCGCAATCCCAGCGCCGTCGCTATTTCGAGCACATACCCTTTGTCTATGCCCTTGTAACAGCTCGCCTCTCGCATAAGCGTGTCCAGCACGCCGTGCGTCGGCGACAGACCGTGCCGCCAGTGAAAATTCGTGCCGGTCTTGCTCGCCGCTCTTGTCAAATCGTCAGCAACGGAATAGCCGAAAACGTATATGTTGCCGCTGTCGGGCTTTTCCAGACCCGCAAGCGCGTTGAGCAGTGCGGTCTTGCCGCTGCCGGACGGCCCCATCAGCGCCACCGCCTCTCCCGCTTGCAGCTCAAGGTCAATTTCCGAAAGCACTTTCCCGTCGCGCCCTGCCAGCGACACCCTGTCAATTTTCAATATCTGCGCCATTTCACTGTCCCCATCTCGGCATTTTATTTATATTACCATATTTTCGCTGCCGGCAAAAGAGGGCTTTCGTAAGGCAGACCGCAAATTGCCCGCGACTGTTGACAGTAACCGCGGCCGGTGTTATTATATAAAAAATTTTATATAAATAATTTTATGGAGTTGTCATGAAGGAGCTTCTGGGCCGCATCTACAGCAACATCCGGCTTATCCACTACCAAAACATTTTCCGCACGGTCAAAGAAAAGGCCGGCAGCCTGAGCGCCACCGAGGCATTTTCCGCCGACGTCATCCATCTGCTTGGCGGACCGACGCTCAGCGAATTTGCCGAGTTTCTCGGCATATCTCAGCCCAACGCCACCTACAAGGTCAACGCGCTTGTCAGCAAAGGCTATGTCGTCAAAGCACCCGGCCCAAGCGACCGGCGCGAGAGCATTTTGAATGTAACGCAAAAATTTCTCGACTATTACGGCCGGCCGCTGCCAGCACTGGAGCACGCCGCCGAAAGCGCTTTGAGCGGTTTCAGCGACGAGCAGCGCCGCAGCGTGGTCAAATTTCTCGGCAATCTGTGCGAGCTTAAGCTGTACGAATAAGTTCACACTGTCGCTGTTTGGCGCAACCGCCGAACTATACAAAGCATTGAGTTAAGGAGAAATAAAATGGATCTTTTCGAAAAATGCCGCCGTCCCTCCGCCGCAAAAGAGGCAAAGGCCGCCGGCGTCTACCCCTATTTCCATTCATTGGAGTCGCGCCAGGACACCGAGGTAATTATGGAGGGCAAGCGCCGCATAATGCTCGGCTCAAACAATTACCTGGGACTGACTATTGACCCGCAGGTCATCGACGCCGGCGTCGACGCGCTGCAAAAATACGGCAGCGGCTGCTCGGGTTCGCGCTTTCTCAACGGCACGCTCGACATGCACTTGACGCTGGAAAAAGAGTTGGCCGCTTTTCTCAACAAAGAGGCTGTTGTCTGCTTTTCTACCGGATTTCAGTCCAACCTCGGCATCATCAGTGCGGTTGTCGGCCACGGCGACTACGTTATTTGCGACAAGGAAAACCACGCCAGTATCTACGACGGCTGCAAGCTAAGCTACGGCAAAATGCTGCGCTACAACCACAACGACATGGACCAACTGCAGCGCAGGCTTGAAGAGGTTCCCGAAAGCGCCGGCTGTCTGGTAGTGACCGACGGAGTTTTCAGCATGGGCGGCGACGTCGCCAAGCTGCCTGACATTGTCGCGCTGGCGCACAAATACGGCGCCCGCGTCATGGTGGACGACGCGCACGGCATGGGCGTCGTCGGTAACGGCGGCCGCGGCACTGCCGACTTGTACGGACTCAACGACTCGGTCGATATAATTATGGGTACTTTCTCAAAATCGCTCGCCAGTCTCGGCGGCTATATGGCCGCCAGCGAGGAAGTCGCTGATTTTGTGCGCCACAACTCGCGCCCGTTCATCTTTTCGGCCTCAATGACGCCGGCAAGCTGCGCTTGCGCGCTGGCGGCGCTGCGCGTGCTCAAAGAGCACCCGGAGCTGGTCGACAAGCTGGCCGAAAACGGCCGTCACCTGCGCGCGGCGCTTAAAGAGCGCGGCGTGCCCATTCGCGAAAGCGACACCCCCATTGTCCCAATTTACACCTACGAGCCCATGCGCACGCTGAAAATAGCCAAGACCCTTTACGAGCGCGGCGTGTATGTAAACCCCGTACTGCCGCCGGCCACCGCACCCAACGAGTGCTTGCTGCGCACCAGCTGCATGGCCACACACACCTTCGCGCTGCTCGACGAGGCCGCGGACATCATTGCCGCCGTGCTCAAGGAGGAAAAATGACCGTCAAGACAGCCGTCGTCACCGGCGGCAGCTCCGGCATAGGCGCGGCCACTGCGGCGCTTTTCGCGGCGCGCGGCTGGCATGTTTATGAGCTCAGCCGCCACGGCAGCGATGTTGCGGGCGTAACGCACCTGAGCGCCGACGTCACCGACAGCGACTCTCTAAAAGCCGCCTTTGACGCCGTGATAGCCGCCGAGGGACGGCTGGATCTGCTTGTAAATAACGCCGGCGGCGGAATTTCCGGCGCGGTGGAATTTACCGATATTGCCGACGCGCAGCGCCTTTTCGACGTCAACTTTTTCGGCGCTGTGCGCTGCGTGCAGGCGGCGCTGCCGTACTTGCGCAAAACCAAGGGGCGCATAGTCAATTTAAGCTCCGTCGCCGCACCGATTGCCATCCCCTTCCAGTGCTTTTATTCGGCCGGCAAGGCGGCAATAAATTCGCTTAGCATGTGTCTTGCCAACGAGCTGCGCCCCTTCGGCATAAAAGTCAGCGCCGTCATGCCCGGCGACGTGCGCACCGGCTTTACCGACGCGCGGCGCAAAAGCACCGCCGGCGACGATATTTACGGCAGCGCTATCAGCTGTGCCGTCAGCGTAATGGAGCACGACGAGCGCAGCGGTATGCCGCCGCAAAAGGTGGCCGCAGTAATATACAAAGCAGCCTTAGCGCGCCGGCCGAAAATCCTTTACACTGCCGGCGGCAAATACCGGCTGTTCGTCGTTATTCAAAAGCTGCTGCCGGCAACGCTGTGCAACCGGCTCGTGGGCGCCATTTACCGCTGAGCGTTGACTTTTGCGCGGCGCATGGTATAATATTAGAGCTGTCAATTTATGCACAGCTAATCCTTGCCGGCGTGTATTGCGTCGGCCAACAGTCCATAAGGAGGTAACATATGGCACAGATCAGTTACGAGACTATCTTCGTTATCCACCCCGACCGCGACGCGGAGCAGACCAAGGCTCTTATTGAAAAGTTTACCGCGCTTATTAACGAGCACGGCAACGTTGAGTCGGTCGACGAGTGGGGCAAGCGCCGTCTCGCCTACGAGATTCAGGACCAGACCGAAGGTTATTATGTTTTGGTGAACTTCACCTGCGAGCCCGACTTCCCCAAAGAGCTCGACCGCATATACAATATAACCGACGGCATCCTGCGCTCTATCATCGTCAGAAAAGACCAGTAACGGGAGGAAAGTGACATGAACGTCGCAGTGTTAATGGGCCGTCTGACCGACACACCGGAGCTGCGCACGACCCCGTCCGGGATCTCGGTCACCACCTTCACAATCGCCATCAACCGCGCCTATTCCAAGCAGAGCGGCGAGCGTCAGGCCGATTTTATTGACATTGTCGCCTGGCGTCAGACCGCAGAGTTCGTCTGCAAGTATTTCAAGAAGGGTCAGATGATAGCTGTCAACGGCTCCATCCAGACCCGCTCTTATACGGACAAAGAGGGCAACAAGCGCCGCGCTTTCGAAGTCGTCGCCAACAACGTCGAATTCACCGAAAGCCGCAACCCCAACAGTACCGGCACGGCCGGCGCCGCGCCCGCTGCCGACGAGTCCCACCACACCGCCGCTCCTGCCGCCGCCGAAAAGGCGTCGTTCGAGCAGGGCGACGACAGCAGCTTCGCCGTCATTGAGGGCGACGAAGACCTGCCTTTCTAATAATCATAGGAGGAAAAATTCACATTGGCTGATAATGAAATTACCGCGGCCGCCGACACCGCCGTCAAAGCGGAAGCCGCCGCAGCACCTGTAAAGGCGCCCAGCGCTGCTGAAAGCAGCGAGACAAGACCTGAGCGCAGTGAGCGCCCTGAGCGCAGCGAGCGTTATGACCGCGGTGAGCGTTCCGAGCGTCCGCGCGGCCCGCAAATGCACCGCCGCAGAAAGGTCTGCGCTTTTTGCGTCGACCGCGCCGAGCATATTGACTACAAAGACGTCGGCCGTCTGCGCAAGTACATGTCCGCAGAGCGCGGCAAAATTATTCCCCGCCGTGTCACCGGCACTTGCGCGCGTCACCAGCGCGAACTGACCATCGCCATTAAGCGCGCTCGTCAAATCGCGTTGCTGCCCTACACCGCCGAGTAAAAAAACAGTATAAAAGCTGCGGCAGAGTTTTCTGCCGCAGCTTTTTTCGTGTTTCTGTTTCAGTTGTAAAGCCGGCACAATTGCCGCACAATAACTGCGCGCTATTTCAGCGGCTTCAAGCCGTCATAAAGTTCATTGAACGAACGCTGTGTGCGGCAGCGGCCGTAGGACAGCGCGCGGTTTTCGCCGTATTCGAGCAAAAAGCATTTTGTCAGTTCCTCGGCCGTCTACTCCAGTGCGGAAAAGAACTGCGTCTGCGCAAATTCGCCCTCCGGCGTGTGCGCGGTGTAGTGAGCGTCTATAAGCGACTCGGTGACCTGGTCGAGCGGATACAGTTTAATGTGCATCAGCTCATGAACAATGACTTCCTCGTAATTCTCCTGGCGGGGATTGACGACGTTTAGTTCGAGTACCGCTTTACGGTCGTCGCAATCTATTGTAAAATCGCCTGTCTTCTGCCAGTCGGTATCGTCAACGAGTTCCAGCGCTACGTCCCACTGCGGACAAATGCGCAGTTTTTGGCACCACTTTTCGAAAAGCTCGCGCAACTGTATTTCATTGCTCACAGCACTCACGCCCTTTTACAGCAGAATAAAATGGCTGGCAATATAGCTGAGAGAAAAGCAAGCAGCGCAATAGATTAGAATCCCCACCCAGCTCGTGCCGCCGCGGCGAACCAGCTTTTGGCGGTAGTCGCTGTCGTTGAGCGATTGAGCTTTGATTTTTCTCATGCGGCGGGCCGATTCCTTGCGGTATATCCAAATACCGAGCAGCGAGCAAACAAGCCGCACTGCCAGCACCGCGTAGGAACTCCAGCTCATCGCCTTGAGCCAAAACTCGTAGCTCAGTCCCAGCACGCTGCTCAGACCGAAATATTCAAAATACAGTGAAAACATTGCCGGCAGGCTCAAAACGACCATCAACACGCCGAGAATTATTCCGGTGACCCAGGCTTTGCGGTAAAGGAAATACAAGTCCGGGAATATTGCCGGAATGACCGCGAACGAGATTTTTGAGTTGCGCTGGCGCTGTATTTCAAAATGGCGAAAATAACTGTAGCTGTTCGGGCCGATATAAAGCTGCCAGTCGGACGCGGGTATATCCTCGTAGGTCTCGTCCGGTATTTGCTGTTGCTGCTGCGTAAAAGCGGCAAGACCGGGAAATTGCGAGCTTTGCGTGTCAGCGGAACGGTTGAGTTCGCTGCCGCAAAAAGCGCAGAATATATTTGCCGCATTGTTTGCTCTGCCGCAGCGCGGGCAGGTGATTTCGGGCTCCTCTTCAGCCGCGGCCGGCAGCACCGGCTTGCTCCAGACAAAGCCTTCGGCATGTTTCGCCGCGTTGCCGCACTCGCCGTGCTGCTGCCAGCAGCTGCGGTGCTGCGGCGTGCCGCAATCGGGACAAACGACAATATCGTCTGTCTGCTGCAGCTCCTTGCCGCAATGCGGGCACTGCGCGCCCTCGTAGTTCCACATACACTTTACCTTCCTGGCGATTAAGTTTCTGTCACATTATCGTTTATTGTACCGCAAACACTGTTAAAATGCAAAGAATATAATGTGAACCCGGTATTAATATGAAAACAACTTACCCCTGTGCGTATTGCCATAAAAGCGCAAAACCGCTATAATATAAAAGCTAATTTATGTGAGGGAATAATATTTATGATTGTCGATCAATATGTAATCGATCTTGACGCGCTGCGTCCGGAGTTGGACAGCATAATATCCGCTATTGATGAAAAGAGTATCAGCGCGGAACTGGCCGAGATAGAAAAGCAGACATCCGCGCCCGATTTTTGGAACGATACCGATAACTCAAAAAAGGTTTTCGCCCGCCAAAGCGCGTTGAAATCCCGGCTCAATTCGCTTAACAGCGCTGTGAGCGCTTTTGACGACGTCGAAACCTTAATTGAGATAGCCAAAGAGGAGCCGGACGACGACTCGCTCGCGCCCGAGCTCGACACGGCGCTGGAAAAGCTGAAAAAAGTGCTTGCTCAGCAGCGGCTGGCCACTCTGCTCAGCGACGAATACGACCACAGCAACGCCATTCTAACCTTCCATGCCGGCGCCGGCGGTACCGAGGCGCAGGACTGGGCGGCAATGCTGTATAGAATGTACAAAATGTATGCCGAGCACAGCGGTTTTAAATTTAAGGTTCTCGACTATCTTGACGGCGACGAGGCCGGCTTAAAGAGCGCCTCGGTGCTAATTGAGGGCGCCGACGCCTACGGCTATTTAAAATCAGAGCACGGCGTTCACCGCCTGGTGCGTATTTCCCCCTTCGACTCTTCCGGCCGCCGCCACACTTCCTTTGCCTCTTTGGAAGTTATGCCGGAAATCGGCGACGACATCTCAGTGGAGATCCGCGACGAGGACATTCGCGTCGACACCTTCCGCAGCAGCGGCGCCGGCGGTCAGCACGTCAACAAAACTTCCTCCGCCATCCGTATTACCCATATCCCCACCGGCATCGTCGTCAGCTGCCAAAACGAGCGCAGCCAGTTTCAGAACAAAGACGTGGCGATGAAAATGCTCAAGTCCAAATTGCTGAAAATAAAAGAGCAGGAACATCTTGAGCGCATTGAGGACATCAAGGGCAACCAGATGGAAATAAATTTCGGCTCTCAGATACGCAGTTACGTCTTTATGCCCTACACTCTTGTCAAAGACCACCGCACTGGCTACGAGCAGGGCAACATTACCGCCGTAATGGATGGCGATCTTGACGGCTTTATCAACGCCTACCTGGTAATGATAAGCAAAGAAAAGAAAAGCTGAGTTTACCGCACAAAAAAAACAGTCGGCACGCCCAAGCGTTGCCGACTGTTGTTTTATGTCCTGCCGCGCTCAAACACACAGCAGCGGCATAATACGGTCGTTAATAAACTGCACGCGGTCAAGAACGCTCGGTTTGAAAGTGGCGGCCACCGCCACAACGGCGTCGGCGTTCGGGTCAACATATATTACATTGCCGCTGTTGCCAAGCGCGGCATAAGCCGCTTTGTCCGGTTCGGGAGTCCACCACAAATAGCCGTAAGACATATTGCCGAAGTGCCTGTCGCAGTGAATGCGCGGTTTGGTGCTGCGCTCCAGCCACTGCGCTGACACGACTCTGTTACCGTTATATATTCCCTCATTAAGGCACAGCTGCCCTATCTTTGCCATATCTGTCGCGTTCATGCATAGGCCGTAGCCCGCGGCGGCGACGCCCTGCGGGTCGACAAACCATACCTTGCCGTGCGGCTCGCGCGAAAGGATAAAGGCCTTGTGCTCAGCAGCCGTTTTTGCCTCAAAATTGCGGTAGGGTTCTATGCCCAGCGGCGCAAAAAGACAGCGGTTGGCAAAATCCACTGTCTGCATGCCGCTGCGTCGGGTAATTATGCCCGTAAGTATGTGCACGCCGAGCGTTGAGTATTTGAACTCGCCGGTAATACCGGCCCGACCGCCCAACAAGTCCAGCGCCGCGACAGTCCAGTCGCTGCTGGTACACACCTTTGTCCAGGGCTCGCTCTTGTATTTGTACGGCGCCGTCATCGTCAGCAGGTGTTCTATATCGACCTGTTGGATAGTCTTTTCGCCGCGCTTTAGCGTGTAATCGGGGAAAAAATCCAGCACCTTTTGCTGCACGCTGTCTATAAGCCCATTGTCAATAGCAATGCCGACGAGCAGCGACACCACGCTTTTAGTCACAGACATGACATGCAGCGTGTCCGCTTCGGTAAAGCCGCCCCAGCTGTCGCTGTAGAGCGTTTTGCCGCCCTTCAAAGCAACAATGCCGCGGATATTCTCCTGGTTTTCCGCCACATAATCGTGAAGTTCTTCCCTGTCCATTCAATTACCTTCTTGTCAAACGTTTTTGTCTCCAAACGTTGCTGCGTGCGCACAATAACTTGCCGTTGCCGCGGCGCCGCACACGCCGCCTTTGTTTAAGTATACCGTAAATATTTTAATTGCGCTATCGGAGATAATTTTGCCGCGACGAGTCGTTCTCTCACGGGCGCAGCGGATGGCATTTTTTCGCAAAAAAATGCCGGAGCAAAGCGGACTTTGCCCTGACAGTGAACCAACAATAAAGATAAAGCCGTTCCGCGCCGACAGGCGCAACCACGAAAAAAACCAAAGCAAGCGAGGCGTCGCGAGGGCGCTTGCAACCGAGCAGCCGCAGCGTGGCGACGGTTTTTTCGTAAAGAAGGAGCAAGGGAGCGCAGCGGATGGCATTTTTTCGCAAAAAAATGCCGGAGCAAAGCGGACTTTGCTCCGACGTGGTGCCGCCAGTCGGGCTCGAACCGACATGCTTTGTTAAGAGCGAGGGATTTTAAGTCCCTTGTGTCTGCCAATTCCACCATGGCGGCGCATAGGTAATGATAAACTATTTTTATTTTTCTGTCAATAAATCATCGCCGCGGAAAAGATTGCTCAAAGGCAAATCAGCGTATATAATAATATTACTAATATGCGGAGGACTTCTATGACCAGCATTGCCGGTTCACTTCTCTATAAACAAATTAAGCTCGCAAAACCTTTGCTCAACGTTATGGACATCGGCGACCAGCGCAAGTGGCAGGACCGTCTGGGCGAACTGGGCGCAAAGTCGCTTAAGGGCAAGGTAGAATACCGCGGAGAACCCTTTAAACTTTTTGACGCCGAATGGGCGGTACCGCAACAGGACAGCCGCGAGGGCGCAATCCTTTACCTGCACGGCGGCAGTTACACGGCGGGCTCATTACCCTACTCAAAGGGTTTCGGCGGCATAATCGCCGAGGAGACCGACTTGCGGACACTTTGCGTCGGCTACCGGCTGGCGCCGGAGCACCCCCACCCCGCCGCACTTGAAGACGCGCTGTGCGCCTATCGCCGCGTGCTGGAAAGCGTGTCGCCAAAAAAGCTGGTCGTAATGGGTGAGTCTGCCGGCGGCGGGCTTACTTTGGCTTTGCTGCTGCGCATAAAACAGTTGAAACTGCCCATGCCGGCGTGTGCCGTAACGCTCTCGCCCTGGTGCGACCTTACCTGTACCGCCGAGTCGTATATTACAAACGCCGAGCGCGACCCGACTTTAGACGACGCCGCGCTGCGCTACAGCGCGCGCTGCTATGCCGGCGAGCGGCCGCTGACCTACCCGCTGGTCTCGCCGTATTTCGGCGACCTTACCGGTCTGCCGCCCGTCCTGATTTTTGCCGGCACGTTCGAACTGCTTATGGATGACAGCCGCAATATAGCCGAAAAGCTTAAGGCCGCCGGCGTTGAGAGTGAGCTGCATTTGGCCGACGGAATGTGGCACGTCTATGTGCTGTTTTCCATTCCGGAATCCAAGTTGGCTATCGCACGCATAAACAGCTTCATTGAGCAAAAGCTCTTTCCCGGTGAGGGGCAATGAACACAGCGGACAAAAGCCGCCGGTATATCCCCCGCCGCTGGGAAAAGCTTGACAACGCGGCAAAAATTTACCCTGCCGCCATGTCCAACAACTGGACGGCGCTGTTTCGCGTCTCGGCCGAACTTAGCGAGCCCGTTGACCCGGCAATACTCGCCCGGGCACAGCAGACTGTCCTGAAGCGTTTCCCGTCTTTCTCGCTGCGCTTGCGCCGCGGATTGTTCTGGTATTACCTAGAGCGGCTTGACGGCGCGCCAGACATCCAGCCCGACGTTGCCAATCCCTGCGTGCGCATGGACATGCGCAGCAACGGCGGCTTTATGTTCCGCACCCGCTATTACCAGTGCCGCATAGCGGTGGAAATATTCCACGTGCTCACAGACGGCACCGGCGGAATGATATTTTTAAAAACACTGGTTGCGGAGTATCTGCGGCTGAAGTACGGCGCAGACATACCCTGCGAGTGCGGGGTACTTGACTGCCGCGAGCAGCCGCTGGCCGACGAGATGACCGACAGTTTCGGCGAGTATGCCCGCCGCGCCACCGCGAAAAGGCACGAGATAGCCGCTTACCGATTGCGCGGCACAGTAGTGGAACCGCACTTTCTCAACGTCATTACCGGTATACTGCCCGCCGACGCCGTTAGCGCCAAGGCAAAGAGCTACGGCGCTACCGTAACAGAATACATTGCCAGCGTGTTGGTAATGTCTATTTGCACATTACAGCAGCGCGAGCTTTCTCTGCGCCGCAGACACCAGCCGGTCAAGGTCTCTATTCCCGTAAATTTGCGCCGCTACTACCCGACAAATACGCTGCGTAATTTTGCCAGCTATGTCAATATCGGTGTGGACTCAAAGCTTGGAGTTTATTCCTTTGAGGAAATTCTCGGCCTGATAAAAAGCTACATGAAAATTGAAACCAACGAGAAAATGCTCAACGCAAAAATTGCCACAAACGTCGCCTCCGAGCGCAACCCACTGCTGCGGCTGACGCCGCTTGTCATAAAAGACGCGGTTATGAAAGCTGTTTTTTTGCTGACCGGCGACCGCTATTCGTCGACCACTCTTTCCAACCTGGGGCGCACTCAACTGCCGCAAGCGATGCAGCAATACGTTACAAGACTTGATTTTATGCTCGGGCCGATGAGTCTCAACCCGGTTACCGCGGCGTGCGTGAGCTACAACAACGTCATGACGCTCAACTTTACGCGCACCGTTACCGAAACCGACCTTGAGCGGATTTTCTTCACGAATCTGGTCAAAATGGGCATACCGGTAAAAATTGAAAGTAATCAGAGGTATTAGTCGATGTCCTATTGCGTTAACTGCGGTGTGGAGCTCGCGCCGTCAGAAAAAAAATGTCCGCTTTGCGGCACGACTGTCATCAATCCGACAAAGCCCTGGGTCGAACCCGAACACCGCCCCTTCCCGCAGCGCGTTGAGTATGTGCTTACCCGCTCGCAGCGCCGCTTTGTTGCCGGCGTTGTCTCGCTGATGCTGCTGGTACCGATACTCGTTTGCCTTATCGGCAACTACTTCAGCACCGGTTCCATCACCTGGGCGTTTTACGTTGTCGGCGGCTGTCTTTGCGCTTTCGTATATGTGCTGCTGCCAATGATAATCGACGGCTTTCACCCGCTGTGGTGCGTCTTGCTCGACACGCTGGTGACAGCGCTGTATCTGGCCGCCATCGCCTACGGCAGCGGCGATTTCAGCTGGTTCTTGCCGCTGTCGCTGCCGCTGTGCATCGCTGCGGGCGTCTTTATGACGCTGAATGTTTTGGTATTCACCGCCGACATGACCGCGTTGCACCGCGCCGCGTCGCTCGTTGCACTGACAGGCGCACTGGTCGTGGCCATAGAGGTGACAATAAACCGCTACACCGGCGCCGTTCCGGTGATACGGTGGTCGCTGTACGCATTTGCGCCCTGCGTGATTATTTCGGTCATCTTCATCTTATTCGAGCGCCGGCAGCGGCTCAAGGACCAGATAAAGCGGCGCGTCTTTCACTAAAATGCCGCGCCTGCCGTGCCGCTGACTAATTCGACCACGCCTAAAATGGCGTGATTTGTATGAGCCGTGTAAATGCAAGATACTGCCGGCGCCTGAAGGCGCTTTTGCAAAAAGAACTTATTTAAAGAAACCGGGAGGGCTTGCTGTGTGTGAAACGCAGGCGGCAAGCCCTTGTACTTTGCCTTGCTGCTGCGCGCCGCCCCATGAAAAAAAAATATCAGCGCCCCCGAGACAGTTATTCTGTGTCGGGGGCGCTGTTGCGCTGGCAAAATAATATCGTGTCGCGGGAATTGCCCGCGCCTAACAATTAATAGTTACTTCCCTTTTGAACAGCGCTCAAGGCGCACACCCCAGCACTGCGAGCAGTTCCGCCAGTGCCGTCTCCAGCAATATTCGGTTGTCGGCGGCAGAGGATTTCATCTGCTCGTCAAGGCGGCACAAAAGAGCCATTGCGCTTTCCAGCTGCGCCACGCTGTAACGGCTGCACTGGTCGTAGGCGACGCCAAGCGCCCGGTCGTTTTTTTTGTAGCTGAATGTATCGTTGAGCCACTGTTGGCTCTTGCCGCTGTCCTTTGCCAGACGACAGCGGTACATATTGACGAGCGAGCTGTTGAGCGCGGCGCTGACGGCAAGCGGCTCGCGCCGCTCGTCGAGCAGTTCGCAAAGCTTGCGCTGCGCGCCGGCGCCGTCCCGCCGCGCTATGCTGCGCATAATATCGAAAACGTTTGCTTCCATTGTGCGTACCGACACGGCACGCACATCGTTGAGCGTCACTCTGCCGTACGCGGCGTGGGCGGCCGCCTTTTCTATTTCGCGGCTGAGCAGGTTCAAGTCGTCGCCGCAAAGGCCGATAAGCTCGCGGCCGGCCGACGCGTCCAGCTCGCAGCCGAGCCGCGCGGCAATGGCCTGCAGCAGGTTTTCAAGCTCGCTGCCCGACTTAACGTGCAGCTCTACCACGGCGCTGTTTGCCGCCGCGCTCACCGCCTGCAGGCACTTTTTGCCAACAGAAAAGCGCTTGTCGTCGTAATAGGCGCGGCAGACCACACAGACAAAATCCGGCAGTTGGGCGAAGAGCGCCGCAATCTCTTCAAGCTTTTTGTCACCGAGCTTTTCTGCTTTGAATTCGTCAATAAGCACCAACTTGCACCCGTCGACAAAAAACGGCACAGTAATGAGCGCCGCTTGCAGTTCGAATATGTCGAGAACCGCGGCGTCAAAGCGCTGAACGTCGCCGCCGCAGGCTTTGGTTATGCTGCGCACGCAACTGTCAAGCAAAAACAGTTCGTTGCCGACGACATAATATACCGACTTCAGTCCGCTCGCCAGCGATTTTTTTAAGTTTTTTTCGTTGAGATTGTCCATCGTCAGCTCACCTTGTATGTGCCGTCTTCGTATACATGTATTACCGTGCTGCCGCTGCCGGCAGCGACCGTCTGGGCGCGAGCGAGCGTTTTCGGCGCGCTCAGCGCGCCCGCGTCGGCCATAATTATTATATCATAGTTGCCGCCGCTCGGCACTGTTTGCGAGTCAATGACATAAATCAGCGAAAAATCACCGCTGAGCAGCGTTATATATTGATAGCTGCCGTCCTGAATATATGCTCTGACGTAAAAACCGCCGCTGCCGACATAATAACCGTGCGGAAAGTCCGCGTCCGAAAGGCGACTCTGACTCATTACATATTCGGCGTTGCAGTTGCGCTCAAAATAGGAATCGAACGCGGCGCTGTCACAATTTATGTCCGCGGCAAACAAAAAGGTCTGCGTGCCGTGCCGCTGCGCATAGCTCACAGCGCGGTACAGTTCGTACTCGCTGCGGCCCCAAAACAGCAATGCACTGTCCTCACCGCTGCCGACTATCAGCGAATTGCCGCTGTTTGCGCTTATGACCGTTACTGTATGTCCGCCGGGCCGCCAAAACAGCAGCGTCAATACCAGCGCACAAGCTAGCAGCGGCGCCGACAGCCAATACCACTTGAGCCTGCCGCGCCCCAAAGCCGCCCAGACAAGCAGCAGCAGCACCGCCGCGAGCAAAAACAGCCGAAAAGGAACAGCAGAAAGGTCCACCGCCGCGTGCGGCACAGCGGCAAGCAGACTGCACATTTTTATTATGTAACGGCAGGCGAGCGTCGCCGCAATATGAATGACATGAAACAGTCCGCTCATTGGCAGCAACAGCGTGCAGACGACCAACAGCAGACACAGCACTATCGCCGCGGGTACCATCCAGACGACAAGCAAATTGCTCAGCGGCGCTACCAAAGAGACCGGCAGCGCGAAAGCCATGCATATCGGCACAGTCGCCGCCGCCAGCAGCAGAGGCGTGAGCATGAGCATTGTCAGCTGCAAAAGGCGCCGCCGCCCCGCAAACGGCCGCCGCTTACCGAGAAGCGCGCTCAGCGCCGGCACCGCTGTCGTCAGCACCGCCGTACAGGCAAAGGTAAGCCAAAAACCGGCGTTTCCCAGCGCCGCGCGGTCAACAAGCGCTATGAGTGCCGCCGCGAAAGACAGCGTCGTCGCCGTGTCTGACGGCCGGCCGCTGAGCTGTGCGGCGCACATTATCAGCTGCATAATTGCCACTCTGAGCAGCGACGGCGTCGGCCCGCAAAGTACTATAAAAAAGCTCACCGTCGCCAGTGCAAACAGCGCTTTCAGCCACGGCGGCGCGCCGCAGCGCTCAAGCAGCTTTTGCACGACGAAGCACATTATTGATATATGCAGTCCCGACAGCACCAGAATATGCACCGCCCCGCTGCGCACAAAAACGTCATACAGCGCATAGCTCATTTCGCCGCGCTCGCCGAGCGTCATGGCCGCCGCCAGCACTCCCTCGTCGCCGGGCAGCGTGCGGTACAACAGCGCCGCCATAGAACTGCCGATTTTGTGAATCGCGCTCAGCAGCGGCCTTTTCCCTGTTCTTATTACAACGTTCTGCGCCGAGCTGCCGCGCAGCTCGGCGCTGTCGGTCGGCTCTAAGCGCACAGTGCAGCAAATGCCGTCGCCGGCCCGGCAATTTTCGCGCAGATATACCGCGGCGGAAAAGCGGCAGCTGTCGCCGTCAACCTCGCTGACGCTGACGTCAACAAGATAGCAGCCCTCGCTGACACGCTGTGTGTCTGTCAGCGTGCCGCTCAAAGTGACTGCGCGGCCGCAGTAGGCGTCGGCTGTGCGCTGCTGCGCGCACAGGGCGGCAAAATTCACAGTAAACCCAACGGCGAGCGCCGCCAGCACCACAGCCGCCCTTTTCACGCCTGCTGAATTTTTCGCCGCCCTTATTGCCAAAACGAACAGCACAAGACAAATTGCGGCAGCCGCGACGCTGAGTCCCCTGCCAAGCAAAAAATAGGCGACCGCCAGCGCTGTAAGCATACAAAGGCAAAACAGCGCCAACGGTCGCTTCATTTTTATTACCTCGAAAGAATAATATCGCGGTAAAATTACTTCTGCAAATTTCCCTCGCCGTCAAAAAGCGGCAGCACTTCAAGATAGCTTATGTCGTCGCGCTCAGCTGCGACGCCTTCGGCAAGGACAGCGGCCTTACCGACGACAGTGCCGGTAGACTTTTTGACCATCTCTTCCATCGCGTACAGCGAGCCGCCGGTGCTGATAACGTCGTCAACTATAAGTATGCGTTTGCCGTTGAGCATCTCCATCTCGCCGCTGTCCAAAAACAGCCGCTGCATGCGGGCGGTCGAAATGGATTTGACCTCTATTTCAATCGGGTCCTTCATATAGAGCTTGCTCATTTTGCGCGCCACGATATAGGTTTTGCCGCTTTGCCGCGACATCTCGTAAGCGAGCGGAATGCCCTTGGCCTCGGCGGTGAAAATAATATCGAATTCCGGCGTCTTTTTTATCAATTGCTCGGCGCATTTCACAGTCAGGTCGACGTCCGAGAACATAATAAACGCGGCTATTGAAAGCTCGTCGTTTATACGGCAGATGGGCAGCGAACGTTCAAGACCGGCGATTTTCATTTTGTGGACTTTGTTTTCCATTGTTATTCTCCTTAAATCTTATAAAGCAGCCGGCGTTCAGCCCGGCGGCCAGCCGAACTCCCGCCCGGCAAGTATATGGAAGTGAAGGTGAGGCACCGACTGACCGGCGTCCTCGCCGTTATTGGCGACGACGCGGAAATTCTCGGCAATCCCCTTTTCTTTGACGATGCGCGCTATCACCGCAAACATCCGCCCGACTAAAGCGGCGTTCTCGGCGTCGACGTCGGCACAGCTTTGAATATGCTTTTTCGGCATTACCAGAATATGTGTCGGCGCGGCAGGCGCAATGTCGTTGATGGCGAGGATTTCGTCGTCTTCGTAGACCTTGGTGCTGGGCATCTCGCCGGCAATTATCTTACAGAAGATGCAATCTGCCATGTGTTCTACCCTCTTTTCATCTGAGATATTATCTGCGGCAGCTGTTTGAGCGCCGCGTCAATCTTGGTTATGTCTTTGGCGCCGGCTTGCGCAAATTCCTTTTTGCCGCCGCCAGAACCGCCGGTAACTGCGGCCGCCGCCTTGGCGACGCTGCCGGCAAAAATACCGCTCTCGACCGCTTTTTCGCCGCAGCAGGCCGCAAAAGTGCCCTTTTCGCCGTTGACCGCGGCCAGTACCGCCACAGCGCCCGAGTCACGTTCGCGCAGCGTGTCGCACAAAGTGCGCAGCGTGTCAACGTCTACGGCGTGCAGATTTGCTGAATATACCGTGACGCCGTCGGTTTTCACGGCACTCTTTATTATATCATCAAGTTGGGACATCGCAAGCCTAGAATTAAGTTTTTCCACTTCGCGCTCGCGCTCGTGCAGTTCTGCCGCCACGGACTCGGCGCGGCGGGGCAGCTCGCTGACTGCGCTTATTTTCAGCGCCGCGGCGGTCTGCTCAAGCAGCTGCTGCCGCTCGTCCGAAAGCGCCAGTACGCCGAAACCGGTAGTACCCTCTATGCGGCGCACACCGGCGGCCACGGAGGACTCGCTGATTATCCGGAAAAGCCCCAGTTTGCCGGTATTGTCGACGTGGGTGCCGCCGCAAAATTCCTTGGAAAAGTCCGGCACTGTGACGACGCGCACGGTGTCGCCGTACTTTTCGCCGAACAGCGCCATGGCGCCCTCTTTTTTCGCCTGTTCTATTGGCATAACGTCGGTGTGCATTGGCACTGCCGCCATTATTTCCTCGTTGACTATGCGCTCCACCTGGCTGAGCTCGGCGGCGCTGACAGCCTCAAAGTGAGTAAAGTCGAAACGGACGCGGTGCTCGTCCACATAGGAACCGGCCTGGTGAACGTGTTCTCCCAGCACCCGGCGCAGCGCCGCTTGCAGCAGGTGCGCGGCGGTGTGGTTGCGCATTGTGGCGCTGCGTATTTCGACGTCAACTTGCGCCGTTACTTTGCCGGTGCGCAGCATTCCGTTTTTAACCGTGCCGCTGTGCACATAGTAGCCCTCCGGCGATTTGCGGCAGTCGCTGACGCCGACAACAGCGCCGTCCGCGGTGGTTATTGTGCCGCGGTCGCCTACCTGTCCGCCGCTCTCGGCATAAAACGGCGTTTTGTCAAGCACCAAGCGCACCTCGTCGCCCTCGCTCGCCGCGTCGGTCAGCTCGTTTGCGGCCGCTATCGCCAGCAGCTTCGCGTCGCACGCAAGTGTCTCGTAGCCGACAAATTCCGTCGCCTTGGCGCCGATGCCGCGGAAAAGGTCGCTCTCCCAGCTGAAATCGCGGCTCTTTGCGTCGGCACGGGCGCGTTCACGCTGCACCTTCATCAGCTCATTGTAACCTTGTTCGTCCACCGCAATGCCGCGCTCGGCCGCTATTTCGCGCGTCAGGTCAAGCGGAAAGCCGAACGTGTCGTTCAAACGGAAGGCGTCCTCGCCGCTGAGCGTGTCGCCGCCGTCGTTCTTTATTTGTTCGAGCAGCTCGCCGAGCAGCTCGCTGCCGGAGTCAATGGTCTTGGCAAAGCGCTCCTCTTCGGCCTTTATTACGCTGCGGATGTATTCGCGGTGCTCGTCAAGTTCGGGATAGGCGTTTTTGTTCTCGTCAATGACCGTGTCGCAGACCTCGTACAAAAACGGTTTCTTTATGCCCAGCAGCCGGCCGTGGCGGGCGGCGCGGCGCAACAGCCGGCGCAGCACATAACCGCGGCCCTCGTTGGCGGGGCCAACGCCGTCGCCTATCATGAACACAGTCGAACGCACGTGGTCGGTAATTACGCGCAGCGAGACGTCTGTCGCCTCGTCGTGCTGTTTGTATTTTACATTTGCAATACGCTCAATGTGGCGCATTATGTTTTGCACGGTGTCGACCTCAAACAGGTTGTCGACGCCCTGAACCACACAGGCCAAGCGCTCAAGCCCCATGCCGGTGTCAATGTTACCGTGCTCCATCTTCTCGTAATGGCCGTTGCCGTCGGAAATAAACTGGGTAAAGACAAGGTTCCACACCTCGACGTAGCGGTCGCAATCGCAGCCGACGGCGCACGTCGGTTTGCCGCAGCCGTACTTTTCGCCGCGGTCAAAATATATTTCGGAGCAGGGTCCGCACGGGCCGGAGCCGATTTCCCAAAAGTTGTCTTCACGGCCGAAACGCACCATGTGCTCGGGCGCGACGTCGATTTCTTTTGTCCAAATGTCGTAGGCCTCGTCGTCGTCCTCAAACACCGAGATATACAGCTTGTCCGCCGGCAGTTTTACTACCTGGGTCATAAATTCCCACGCCCAGTTGATGGCCTCGCGCTTAAAATAGTCGGCAAAGGAAAAGTTGCCGAGCATTTCAAAAAATGTGCCGTGGCGCGCCGTTTTGCCGACGCGCTCAATGTCGGGCGTGCGGATGCATTTCTGACAGGTCGTGGCGCGATTTCCGGGCACTTTTTTCAGCCCGAGAAAATATTTTTTCAGCGGCGCCATTCCGGAGTTTATCAGCAGCAGGCTCTTGTCGTCTTGCGGGATCAGCGGAAAGCTGTCCATGCGGTAATGCCCTTTGCTCTGGTAAAAGCTCAAAAACATTTCGCGCAGGTCGTTAAGTCCGGTCCATTCCATTTTTCTCACCTTGATTATAAGTATTGATGTCCGTCGCAGGGCAAAAATATAGACCTTTGCCCCGACAATGGGACGAAGGTCATCTCTCCGCGGTACCACCCAAATTGCGTTAAAAACGCCGCTCGTTGCGACCTTAACGCGGTCTTACGGCGCGGTTTGTTCCGCGCGGCTCGTGGAGTGGCTTCCGCATTTTGCCGCAGCGGTCTTGCAGCCGAAGGACCGCCTCTCTGTGCCGGCAAAGCGACGGTTTTCTCCGTCTTAGCCTTTTATATATCTGTCCGGCCGCAGACGGCCGGCAACGGAACTAATTATATCCGTATCGGCCATTTTTGTCAAATATTGCTCAGGGCAGCGGCTCGCTCGCATAAAGCCGGTCGGCGACGGCAGCAAAAACATTTGCCGCGCGCACGTCGCCGTCGCCGCCTATTTCCGACATGGTGACAATAACGTATTCCGGCTCGTCCGCCGGCAGCCAGCCGGCAAACCAGCTTATTTGGTATTGGGTGCCGTCGGCCGTGTACCGGCCCGTTTCGGCGGTGCCCGTTTTGCCGCAGGCGTCGACATATTGCGGCGCAGCCGCGCGGCCGGTGCCGTCGCTGACGACAAGCGCCAGACTTTGAGCAATGCTTTGCGCGGCGCTTTCGCTGACTACCCGGTAGCTTTGTGCTTGTGCGGGCTCGTCGCTCAAGCCGTAAACAGTACCGACATGCCTTACCAGCGTCGGCACCGTGTATTCGCCGCCGTTGGCAAAGCAGTTAATCATTGCCGCAATTTGCAGCGGGTCGGCAAGCAGCAGACCCTGACCGAACGCATGGTTGCACAATTCGGAAATGTTGTTGAGCTCGCTCTCGCTGGGCAAATAGCCGCCGGCGCTGCCAAGGCCGTTGTAGAGGTCTATGCCATCGCCGAAACCCAGCTGCGCCGCCTTGGCTCTTATTGCCGCCGCGCCGACGTGCTGCGCGAGCGCAATGTGAAAACAGTTGCACGAACAGGCCATGGCCCCCGCCATGTCCAGCTCCCCGTGAGCAGTGCCGTTCGAGCAGTGAAAAACCGTACCGTCCACTTCTATGCTGCCGGTGCAGGTGTAGGTGAAGTCGTCAATGCCGGCGTCGAGCGCCGCAGCTTGTATTACCGGTTTGTACACCGACCCGACACTGTAGGAGGTGAGTGTGCGGTTTACCAGCGCCGAGTCGTCCGCCGCAATCGCGGCGGCAACGTCATACTGGTCAAAATCGGGGCGGCTGACAAGGGCGCGTATCTCGCCGTTTGAGGAGTCCAACACCACTATTGCGCCCTTGTAGAGCAGCTCGTCCGCCACTGCCTCTGCCGCAGCTTGTACCTGCGCGTCCAGCGTCAGCTGCACACTCAGCGGGCTGGCCTCGGTGCCGCTGACATTGACGGCAGTTCCCGTCATGACCTGCCCATAGGCGTCTACCGTAAAGTTCACTCTCGCCGTTCGAGTAGCGGCGGCAAACATGCTCTCAAACACCCGCTCCAGCCCGCTGACGCCGACGCCGTCGCCGTTCAAGTAGCCGAGTATATGGGCCGCCGTACCGCTGTAGCGCACCGGCAGCGCAATACCGGTAACGCCGAAATGCTCCGGCAGCTCTTGCGTGACGCGCACCAAAAAAGGGCTGTTCCCTGCACAGCAGTTTTCAAAATATTCGCGCTCTCCCTCGTAGACATAAGCGGTTATATTGACCGCCCCGACAGTGCCGGGAATAACGACGGCGCTGTGTTCGCTTTGCGCGGAGGTAAGCTTTACGCCGTTGCAGTCGTAAAAATCCGGCCGCAGCGTGCCGGCGGTAACCGTAAAACTGCGCTGACTTGCCGCAGCCGCCGCGTACCAACCGTCTGTCATTATTCCCTGCAAGCGCAGCATCAGCGCGCAGGCCGCCGCCGCAAACAGCACATAAACAATTATGACACGTCTTATTTTCATAAGTTCGCCCCCCACTTTATAAGTATTGCCGCGGCGGCGAAAAATAAACAGAGCCGTCCCTTTCGGAACGGCTCTGTCAAAAGAGCAATATCGGTTATTTGCGGATCAATACATGCCGCCCATTCCGCCCGGCGCCGGCGCTGCCGGTTCCGGCTCGGGGATGTCGGCGACCACAGCCTCGGTGGTGAGAACCATGGCGGCGACAGACGCGGCGTTTTCCAGCGCGCTGTGCGAAACCTTGGTCGGGTCAACAATGCCGAAGCCAATCATATCGCCGTAGCGGTCGGCGGCGACATCTATGCCGTAACCCACCTTGCCGCTGGCGCGGATCTTGTCGATAATTACCGAACCTTCCAGACCGGCGTTGAGCGCTATTTGACGTATAGGAGCCTCAAGCGCCTTGAGCACTATGCGTGCGCCGGTCTTCTCGTCGTCGTCGCTGAGCTCATCTGCAGCCTTGCTGACGGCGTCGCAGGCGTTGATAAAGGCCACGCCGCCGCCGGCGACGATGCCCTCGGCCACGGCCGCCTTGGTGGCGGACAGCGCGTCCTCAATACGCAGCTTCTTCTCTTTCATCTCGACTTCAGTCGCGGCGCCGACTTTGATGACGCCCACGCCGCCGGACAGCTTGGCAAGACGCTCCTGCAGCCGCTCTTTGTCGAAATCAGAGGTTGTGTTGCCGATAATGGTCTTAATCTGGCCGACGCGGGCCTTGATGTCGTCTTTGTCGCCGGCGCCGTCGACTATAGTGGTCGTGTCCTTTTTGACAATGACCTGACGCGCGCGGCCGAGCATTTCAATAGTGGCGTCCTTAAGCTCAATACCAAGCTCGGTGCTGATGACCTGGCCGCCGGTGAGAATGGCGATGTCCTGCAGCATCTCCTTGCGGCGGTCGCCGAAGCCCGGCGCCTTGACGGCAAGGCAGACGAAGGTGCCGCGCAGCTTATTGAGGATAAGCGTGGCGATAGCCTCGCCCTCGACGTCCTCGGCAATAATCAGCAGCTTCTTGCCGGACTGGACGATCTTCTCGAGCAGCGGCAACACTTCCTGGATGTTGGAGATTTTTTTATCGGTAATAAGGATGTAGGCGTCGTCAATAACGGCCTCCATCTTTTCGTTGTCGGTCACGAGATACGGCGAAATATAGCCGCGGTCGAACTGCATGCCCTTGACGACCTCGGAATAAGTCTCGGCGGTCTTGGACTCTTCGAGAGTGATAACGCCGTCGTTGCCGACCTTTTCCATCGCCTCGGCTACCAGCTTGCCGATAAACTCGTCGCCGGCCGAAACGGTGGCGACACGGGCGATATCATCGGTGCCGGAGACCTTTTTGGAATTCTTGAATATTTCGCTTACCGCGGCCTCTACGGCCTTGGATATGCCGCGCTTGATAGCCATCGGGTTGGCGCCGGCGGCAATATTTTTCATGCCCTCGTGCACCATGGTCTGCGCGAGCAGCGTGGCGGTTGTGGTGCCGTCGCCGGCCGCGTCGTTGGTCTTTACTGCAACTTCTTTGACAAGCTGAGCGCCCATGTTCTCGAAGCGGTCCTCAAGCTCTATCTCTTTGGCGATGGTGACGCCGTCGTTAGTAATGAGCGGCGAGCCGAACTTTTTGTCCAGCACCACGTTGCGGCCCTTGGGGCCCAGGGTAATTATTACTGTGTTTGCCAGTTTGTCGATGCCGGTGAGCATGCTCTTGCGGGCCTGTTCGCCGTACTGAAGATCCTTTGCCATGCTTCTTATTCTCCTGTCTTCAAATTAGTGAACGAGCGCGAGGATGTCGGACTGGCGCACTATTGTGCACTCCTCGCCGTCTATCTTAACTTCATTGCCGGCATATTTGCTGACGATAACTTTGTCGCCGGGTTTTACGCACATTTTTACTTCCTTGCCGTCAACAAGACCGCCGGGGCCGACCGCGACAATTTCCGCCATCTGTGGCTTTTCTTTTGATGCGCTTGTCAGAATGATTCCGCTTTTAGTCGTCTCTTCGGCTTCGACCATTTTAATGACTACTCTATCTGCCAGAGGTTCGAGTTTCATTATTTTTCCTCCAAAACAATATGTTTAGCACTCTATATCTCCGAGTGCTAAACATATTTTAGCCGCATAGTAGTGAAAAATCAATAGTTATTTATTAAACTTACCAACTTCGGCAATTTGCACAAATATCATTTAATGATTTTGTGATTAAATGATATTTCCGCCGCCCGCTGCACTGCCGGCATTACGGCGCGCAGTACTGTGCCGGTGACAAGGCCCATTACGACGCCGCTGACTACCAGCACCGGCAGATAATACACAAAAGCCGCGCTGCGCAGCAAAAAACTGACGGCGGCCAGCTGTGCCAGGTTGTGCGTCAGCGCGCCGGTGACGCTCAGCGCCGCGTAGGACGGCGAGCGGCCGGCGCGCTTGAGCAGCGCCATTGCCGCAACCGACATCGCACCGCCCGCAAGACTGAGAATACCTGCGGTGGCGCCGCGCGTGAGCAAAACGAAGCCGGACTTGAGCGCCGCAAGCAGCAGCGCCTGCGGCAGTCCGGCAAACAGCAGGCAATACATCGTCACAATGTTTGACAGACCCAGTTTCACTCCGGCCGGCATGCCGGCGACAGGTGGAATCAGTCCCTCAAGCCAGGCGAGCAGCAGCGCCGTCGCCAGCATTATTCCCATAAACGCCACTTTTTCTGCGGAGCTTTTTTTCGGCATTTTTCCCGCGTCACCCCTCGTTACTGCTCTTACTGCGCACTTTCGCTGAGCGCAAACCACTCTTTTGAGTATTCGTCAAGGTATTCGTTGAGCTCGTTGAGCCGCTCGCACAGCTGCTGCACCTTTTCGGCGTCGCTGGCAACGCCGGCGTCACTGAGCTGGGCTTCTATTTCGCGCACCTCGTTTTCCAGGTACTCAATTTCGTGCTCCAGAAAGCCGCGCCGCTCGCGCTGCTTTGCCGCTTGCTGACGGCGCTCTTTTTGCGAGTTGGCCGCCTTGTCCGCCTGCGCTTCCAGCGGCCTTGGCTCGCTGCGCCGGCCGCGGCGGTCGTACATTTCCAAATTTTCGTACAGCTGAGCTTTGCCGTTTTCTATGTTCAGCACCTTGGCGCCCAGTGCGGCAATAAAGTCGCGGTCGTGCGAAACGGTTATTATCGTGCCGGCGTAGCTCGCCAGCGCCTCACTGAGCGTTTCGCGGGAATAGACGTCAAGGTGGTTGGTCGGCTCGTCGAGCAATATTACGTTGGGCCGGTCGAGCGACAGTTTGCACAGCATCAGCCGCGCCCGCTCGCCGCCCGACAGACCGCTTAGCGGTATAAATATCTCATCGCCGCGCAGTCCCACGCCGGCAAGCAGGTCGCGTATCTGCTGCTGGGTGAGCGCGGGATAGCTGTCCCAAATGTAGTGAATGGCGTCGCGCTGCTCGTCGGTAAATACGTTTTGGCGAAAATAGGCGCTGCGCACGCCGCCGCCGAGCTCGGCGCGGCCGCTTTCCGGCGCCAGCTCCTGCGTTATTACCCGCAGCAGCGTCGTTTTGCCGCAGCCGTTTTCACCCGTTACCGCCAGACGCTCACCGCGCTGCAAAATAAAATCGGCGCTGTCAAAAAGGCGGCGGCCGGCGACGGACACGCTCAGGTTTTTTACCGTCAACACGTCTTTATACGGCTCCGGAACCGGCGGAAAACGGAAGGTTATCTTTTCGTGGCAGTGGTTTTCCGGCGCGGTGCGCTCCAGTCTGCCGAGCATTTTCAACCGGCTCTTGGCCATTTTTGAGCTTGAGGCGCGCACAATATTGCGGCGGGCATAGTCCTCAAGTTTGCGCGCCGTCTTTTCGGTCTGCTCGCTCACCTTTTGCTCGCGGCGCACATATTCCCGCTTCAGTCGCGCGTAGTTGGCATAGTTGCCCGGCCAGCTGTGTCCGGCGTGGTTTTCTATTTCAAAAATGCGCGTGCACACTGCGTCGAGAAAACCGCGGTCGTGCGAGACTACCACCACCGCGCCGTCGTAATTCTGCAAATATTCCTGCAGCCAGGCGCTTGTGTCCATGTCGAGATGGTTGGTGGGTTCGTCAAGGACTATCACGTCGGGGTTCCACAGCAGCAGCTTTGCCATGGCAAGACGCGTCTTTTCGCCCCCCGACAACACGGCAACGGGTTTTTCGTAGGTGTCCGCGCCGAAGTTCATGCCGCCCAGCACCTTTTTAATGTTGTGGTCAAGGTTGTAACCGTCCACGGCATCGTAGCGCGAGCACAGCCGCGAGTACTCCTCAATAAGCGACGGGTCCTCGCCCATAGTGCGCTCAAGCTGTTTCATTCGCGCAAGTATCTTGTCTGAACCGCGCACGGACTTCATCTCGGTCAGCACTGTGGCGGCGCCGTCAAGTCCGGAGGTCTGTTTCAGATAGCCTGTTTGCACGTTGCGGGCAACATTCACTGTCCCGCGCACCGGCGCAAGCTCGCCGCAAAGTATGTTCAACAGCGTGGTCTTGCCGCTGCCGTTGTCGCCGACTATGCCGACGCGCTCGCCGTCCTCTACGCTGAAGTCAACGTCGCGCAGCACCTCGCTGCCGGCGTAATCGAAATAAATATTTTGTGCTTCTATTAACATCTGTTCTTCTCTCTTTGTGCGAAAAAGCGGCGGCGCTCGGCGGGAACACGGGTCCCGGCGCACGCCGCCGCGCGCTGTCAATTATTGCTTTTTGTGTCGCTCTGCGCCCGTTTTGACACCCAGTTAAGAATGTCGTCCCACACCTGCTGTTTTCCCTGCTCGTTGAGCACCTCGTGCCTCATTCCCGAGTAAAGCGTCAGCGTGACGTCGCCGTGACCGGTGGCGCTCAGTCGGCCGCTCATCTCGCGCGGGCCGGCGCCGTAATTGCCTACCGGGTCTTCGCTGCCGGCAATATACAGCAAAGGCAGCGCTGAGGGCACGTCGTTTTCCCAGCCCTTGCGCGTGGCCGCGGCCAGCACGCGGAACAGGTCGCGGAAGCCGGACAGCGTGAACGTAAAGCCGCAAAGCGGGTCGTCAACATATTTTTGCACCTCGTCGCGGTCGCGGTTCAACCAGTCAAATTCGCTGCGCACGTCAGTGTATTTTTTATTATAGCTGCCGAAGGCCATGTTGTTGACAAAGGCGCTGCGCCAGCGCTCGCCCTTAAAAAGCTGTATCACCCGCGTAACGGCTATACCGGCCCCGCCCAAAGGATTGCTGCCGCCGGTGCCGCTGACGACGGCGCCGTCTATTTCGCTGCCGTATTTTGCAATATAGCATTCCAAAATAAACGAGCCCATGCTGTGGCCGAGAATGAACACCGGCAGCCCGGGGAACTTCTCCTTTGCTATTTGCGTCAGCCGGTGCGCGTCGTCTATCATATGGACATAGCCGTCTTTTTTTGCTATGTAGCCGCGGTCCTGTTCGCACGCCGTCTTGCCGTGTCCGAGATGGTCCTCGCCGCAAACGACGCCGCCGTTTTCGGCAATGAACTGCGCGAACGGGTTGTAGCGCTCAATATATTCCGCCATGCCGTGGATTATTTGCAGCACGAATTTCGGCTTTTTCGAAGGCTGCCAAAAACAGGCGTGGATCTTTGCGGGAGATAATGTGGAGTCAAAATACTGCTCGGTAAAATTGATGCTCATGATGACCTCCGCTCTCAGTCGGCTGGGCGCCGCCGTATTAGTATAAATCAATTATAGTTTTTCGCAAAAGCTTAGTCAACAGCGCCATTTGCACGTTTTCGAGCAATTTTTCCGTTGACGCAGACTTGACAGTTCCTGTACAATAAAAGTTATGAAAGATGTAATTTTTGAAACATTGCTTGACTCCGTAAAACTGCTGCCGTTTTTATTCCTCTCTTACCTGCTCATTGAATATATTGAGCACCGCGCGAGCGGAAAGTTTGCGCGGGCGCTGACGAAAATGGGCGCTTGGGGCCCGGTGGGCGGCGCCGCGCTCGGCTGCGTGCCGCAGTGCGGCTTTGCTGTCGCCGCCGCCGACCTCTATTCGGGCGGCGTTATCAGCTTCGGCACTCTGCTCGCCGTGTTTGTCGCCACCTCTGACGAGGCCGTTCCCGTTCTGCTCGCCTACCCGGAAAAGGC
The DNA here is from genome assembly GCA_964478515.1 of uncultured Faecalibacterium sp. GTDB lineage: Bacteria > Bacillota > Clostridia > Oscillospirales > Ruminococcaceae > HGM13233. Next base: position 87,909 of record CAYZIL010000003.1, read on the forward strand.
CGGCTCCATTGTGCCGCTGCTGCTGTTTAAGTTGGTGCTCGGCGCGCTGTGCGGGCTTATTGCCGACATTGTCCTGCGCGGCCGCCTTGATACCGGCGGCATAGAGCGCGGCCACTCAGAGCTGCACACAGGCTGCCACAGCGACTGCTGCGAGCACGGCATTTTCCGCAGCGCGCTCAAGCATACGCTGCAGATATATGTATTTATCCTCGCTGCCATGGCTGTGCTCAACACCGGCGTTTACTTTATCGGCACCGAGCGCATTTCCGCTGTGCTCGGCGACAGTACCGCCGTCGCCGCCGTATTCGCCGCGCTGCTCGGCTTTATTCCCAACTGCGCGCCGTCTGTGCTGCTCAGCGAGTTTTACGCGCAGGGAGTTATAGGCTTCGCGCCGCTCATCGCCGGCCTTTGCACCAACACCGGCGTCGGTCTGCTGGTAATGCTTCGGGTCCACAAAAAGCGCCGCGACTGCGTAATAATTGCGGGGCTGCTGGCCGTTTGTGCCGCACTCGCCGCAGTCGTCGCCGCCGCGCTGCAGCTGTAAAACTACCGCAGAAATTAAGAGATCCCGGCGCTAAGGCGTCGGGATCATTTTTTTGCGCAGCAGTTTGTTATTCCTTAAAAAAGCGTCCGTCGTTGGGTTCGGCATGGAAGTGCCGGCAGAACCATTCACACTTGCAAAGCAGCAGATAATATACGTTAAAGCCCATGCCGTTTAGCGAGTCGTAGTTGCCCTGTCCTTTGGCAAGAATTAAGTCGGCGTCATTGAGCAGCGCTCTCGTCTGGGCGTTTATCATGCCTAGCGGCGTGCCGGCTATTGCCGCGCCGTTGCCGACCACGCGCACCACCCGGTCCAGCCCGACCTCAGCCGCCTCTGCAGGCGTGGCGTCGTTTATTACCGGGCCGCCGCGCACCACGGCGGTAATTGTCAGCTGCGGGTAAAGTTTGATTATTGTTTCAATCAGCAGTTTGTCCAACACTATTTCGCCGCAGTTGTCCAAAAGCACTACCAGTGAACGGGCCGCCGCAAGTTCGGTGCAAAACGCGGCATAGGTGCCGGCGTCAAGCTGCTCGAGCGCCGCCGCCTGCAGCAGCTCGGTTAATTTTTCGGTATTGACGTTGCGCACGGCGCCGTAATCAATATAGTTGCCGGCGCGGGCGTAGCGCAGCGCCGCAGACAGCGGGTCGTCGGACTTTTCTATCTGCGCTGCTATTTCGCCTTGCGTCTTGAGCATAAGCTCGTTGAAACTGCGCTTGCCCTCGGCATATTTGTCGCCTGTCGGCCCGTAGTAACGCTCGAATGTGTCGTGAATAAGGCCGGACAGCTCGGGGTGGCGCAGCTCGCCGTTGTCAATAAATATGCGCATGAGATCCATCATGAAATCGTGTTTTTTTTCCTCGTCCGGCAGATCTTTGATTTTGTCGTACTGCTTGCTGAGCAGACAATTTATGCATGTGGCGCTGATGTTCATTCGCTTCTCCGTTTTTTTATATTTTCCGCTCAGATTCCGAGCTCAGCCGGCGTCGGCTGCTCCGTCTCAAGCCAATAGGCGCTGCAATCGTTCGTCCGGTCAAGAAAACGATTGTCATACAGTTCCCGCCGCAGCGTGGCGGGGTCGCCGAACGTGGTCAGAGCGTTGAGCGCGGCGTTTATTTCGCGCTCGCTGTAACGTGTGTCCTTGTTGAGAACCGCGCAGAGCTTTTGACCTACATACAACAACGCCAATTTTTTTGTCTTGCTTTTTGCCGGCAGCGCCGTCAGCATCCCGTCGGCGTCTATAAAGCCTCTGAGCTTTGCAAATATTTCGTCCATGTTCTGCCCTCCTGCGAAACCGGCGATAAAACGTTAGCCATTAATAGTCGAACCACGAACCCGTAGTCAGCAGACCGATTTGACTGCCGGTGTAAGTCGCGCCGCCGGACGACAGCGTGAACGAGACCACCTCGTAATCGTCGCCCAAAAAGCCGTAGCTGTCGCACTCGTAAATGTGGCAGGTAATTCTGCTGCCGCTCTGCGACCAGGCTCCCGAATAATTGGCGTATCCCTCGCCTATGTTCACCTGCATTTGAAAGCCGCCGGAAGAGCCGAGATTCAAGTAGGCGTACTGCGAGTAGTATTCTCCCACTGCCGAGGGCGTCGAGCTGCCCGACGAGCCGCCCGATGACGAGCTGCCGGAAGAAGAGCCGCCTGAAGACGAACTGCCCGAGGACGAACCTCCCGAGGACGAGCCTCCAGAAGAAGAGGAGCTGCTCTGGCTCGGGGCGGGACCGTCATGTATTGTATATCTGGCTCCGCCGCTGGTGATGTACTGTATTTGTGCGCGCGCCGGCGCGTTGTTTACCATAACGTAAACGGGGCCCAGTGTCTCGTTCTCTACCACCATTAATACGCGAACATGCTCGACGTCGCGCGACGTGTGCAGCAGCACCGGCACGCCCGCTTCGAGAGAATCATAGTCGGCAATTGTTTCGTCTTTGTACCAGTCAAGGCTTACACATTCGCCCGAATAAATGCGCAAAGAGCACTCGCACATAGGCACTATCAGCAGGGTGTTATCGTCATAGTCGCCGTCGAAGACTTCGTCATACTCCATGTCTTCAAGCAGTGTGTCAAAATCCATATCGCTGCAAACCGCGAAAACTACGTTCTCTTCGGCACCCGCCAGCAATTCCTGTAAAAATTCCGGATAGGTCTCCAGGTCCTGCGGCTTTTTTTCTCCAAACGTCGCTCCGCTCAAGCCGCCACCGCCGCCGCAGCCGCACATGCTTACGCACAGCACCGCAGCGCACGTCAGCAGCATTGCAATTCTTTTGTACATCGCTATTTCTCCCATTCCCCGCGCTTTTGTGTAAAAAAAAGCACTTTTTCTTCTCGCCGTCGCGGTCTGTTTTAATATTATAACAACCGGCGGTCGCTGTTGCAACCGCCGGCTGTTTGTACCGTGTTTACAAAAGGTCACAATTGCGCTGTCATTTACAAGCCGAACTGGCTTATGGCGTCGCTGATGGTCTTTTCGTAGGCCTCCTTGCCGTAGGCGTCGACCTCGGCGCGGTTCTTTTCGCCGTGGGTAAGGCAGCCGGCGCCGCCAATGCAGCCGCCGACGCAGGCCATGCCTTCAATAAAGTTTGCGTCCAGCCGGCCGTTGGCGGCTTTCAGCAGCGCCGCGCGGCACTGCTCTATGCCGTCGCAGACCTCCGCTTTCAGCGGCGTGTCGTCGCCGAGCTCGCAAAGCGCCTGTTTTGCCGCGTCGCTCAAGCCGCCGCTGCGCGCAAATATCCGCCCGTAGTAGGAGGCGTTGTCAAGCACGTCGCACTCAAGCGTGCTCAAGTCAATGTCCCGGCTGTCAAACAGCGCTTGCAGCTCTTCAAACGTTATTACGCTGTCGATGTATTCGCGCACCGCCGGTTTTTGAAACTCCATTTTTTTGGCCGTGCAAGGGCCAATAAAAACTATTTGCGCGTCGGGCTGAGTGCGCTTGATGTAGCGGGCAATTTCCGCCATCGGCGAAAGATTTTCGGAAACATGACCGCGCAGTTGCGGAAACTGCTTTTCAATAAAGTCGACAAACGCCGGGCAGCAGGAACTGGTAAGAAAATCGCGTCCCGCTATTTCGGCGGCCTCTTTGTAGGCAACCATGTCGGCGCCCAGAGCCGCCTCGACCACAGCGTGGAAGCCCAGCTGCTTTATGCCGCTGACCACCTGTCCCAATTTTGCGTAGGAGAATTGACTGGAAATACTCGGCGCGACTACCGCAAAGGTGCGGTACTTGGTGTTATTCTCGCTTTTTTTGAGTATATCAATGACGTTGAGAATAAACGACTTGTCGGTCATTGCGCCGAAGGGACACTGGTAGACGCACGCTCCACAGGAAACGCACTTGTCGTTGTCTATTTTCGCACTGCCGTCCTCTGCCATTGAGACGGCCTTTATTTTGCACGCATTCTCGCACGGGCGCTTGCGGTCGGCAATTGCGGCGTAGGGACACACCTTGGCACAGCGGCCGCAATTGACGCACTTGCTCTTGTCAACATGCGCTTTTTGGTGTTCGTCAAAGCTGATAGCGCCGCGCGGGCACACCTCCTCACATCGGTGGGCAAGGCAGCCGCGGCACGAGTCGGTAACGACAATACCGCCGGCCGGGCAGTCGTCGCAGGCAATGTCGATGACCTCTATGACGTTGGGATTGTTCTTGTCTCCGCCCATTGCTATGTGCACGCGCTCGGCGAGTATGGCTCTTTCCTTATACACGCAGCAGCGCATTGTCGGCGTTTTGCCGGGGATTATCTGTTTGGGGATGTCGTGCACGCTGTCAAGCAAGTCGCCGGCCCAGGCATGGCGCGCCACACTGAGCAGTACTTTGTATTTAAGATACTGTACTTTTGTGTCAAATTTTTTCATCGTCGCTCCTAAAAATAGCTGACCTTTATCTTCTTGCCCATTTTGGACAGACACTCGGCCAACTCGTCGACCAGCCGCATTTTGATATTAAAATTTATTGGCAGGTCGGGATTCTGGTGCGCGGGGTTCACCGCACGGCCGACAAAAAAGTTTATGTCGGTAGCCTCCTCAAACAAAAGCCGCGCTATTTGTGAGGCACCGTCCTTTTTGTAACACCACTGCTCGTAGGACTTGTTGTCGGCAAGGTAGCTTTTTGCGTAGTCCAAAACGCGGTTTATTGTCACCACGCCCTCGGTTACCAGGTCGGCGCCCTCAAGTTTCGCAATCGGCGGTATTTCCGGGTCGGGGAAATCCAACTGCGGCAGCAGCGGCTTTTTGAGATATTCGGCAGCTATTTTCGACGTAGTGCCGCCGCAGACAATGTGTTTTCCGTTTTTGGCAAAAAACAGCGACATCATGCGCGCGCAGTCGCTGCGGTTGGAGGGCGGACCGATAACCAGATTCATCGGCTCGCGCGCGCGGATATTTACGGTACAGACCGTGGCGTCGTCGCCCGGTTTGCCCTCGTAAAGCCGCTCGGTCTCGTCGAGCAAAATCGTCGACAGCGTCTTGGCCGTAAAGCCGATGTGCCAAAACGTCTGGATAAAGTCGACTATGTCTTCCCGCTTCCAGCCGAAATTGTAGCTGAGGCCGACGCCGGCGTGCTCAACGCCGTCGCTGAACGCGACAAAAAGGTCATGCTCCTGCACGACAATTTCCGAGCGCAGTATGCGCTTGCCGCCGATGTTCATTTCGGTCACCGGCAGCTCCATATACTTGCCGTCACGCAGCATTATGACGCCGGGGTTGTCGTACTGAATTATTTCCGCTTTGCGGTTGTTGACTATGCGGATTATTGTAAAGGTGGAATAGGCTACTTTGCGCACCGAGCACACCGGCAGCGTCGCGGCTATGGTCTGAACCGCATCCTCAAGCTGCAAGCCGGCGGCGAGCATTGTGGAAATTATCTTGGACGTCAGCGTAGACAGAATGCTTGCCTTTACACCGCTGCCGAGGCCGTCGGCAAGAACAATGACCGTGGCGTCCTCGTCGTCCTGCAAGGCGACTTCAACATGGTCGCCGCAAAGCTGCTCGCCGACGTGGTTGACGCTCAGGTAACCGATGTCGGCGCAAAGGTCATTTGTCTTCGTCATCGGGTATTGACTCCTTGAGTTTTGTCAGCGCTATTTTTGTCTCGGCGGCAGTCTCGCCGAGCAGCGAGGCTATCTCCTGCACTATGCGCATCTGCTTGTCCACGACCTTGTCGGCAATGTCCGCCGTCTGGCGGCCGAGCCGCTGCTTTTCGCGCCGCTCGCTCTCCTGTTCGGTGACGTCGCGCAAAATGGCAATCAGCGTGCGTGAGGTCTTGTCGTGAACAATGGTCTGCTCTATATACCGGTCATACTCGGCGTAATATTCGAGCCGGTCGCGTATCTGCCGCCCGGAATTGAGCACGTCGATGAACGGCGTCGGGTCCATTATTGTGACAATCTGCCCGCCGAGCACGTCGCTGCGGTCGGGGATGTTCAGCATTTTCATGGCGGCGTTGTTCAGCTGCTGGACTTCAAAATCCTCGTTTACTACCAGTATGCCGTTCGGCGTGTTGCTAAGTATGTTGCTGGTCAGCCGCTCGGATTTGTCCATTAAATACGGCAGGCACATGCTGACGTCAGCCTTGCCCTGCAAAACGGCAATCGCTTTTTCGCGGCAGGTATCGTAGCCGCAGGTGCCGCAGTTAAGCTCGTCTTCCGGTTTGTATTTGCCGGTACGGTGCAGCACTTCCTCAATTTCTTTTTCGCCCGGCATGACTTTCTCGCAGCCGATGTACGGGTACTGGTGCGCCAGCTGCTGCGCTTCGGGTTGGGCAACGTCAAAGTCCTGCGCGCCGGCATAATGGTCGACAGCCTGGAAATGACGCACCGGTGAATTGCGGTATTTTTCCATTACCGGCCCGCCTATGCAGCTGCCGGCGCAGGCCGACATTTCAATAAAACAGCGCTTTATGTGTCCCGCGGCGACATCCTCAAGCGCCGCTTTGCAGTTTTCGGCGCCGTCCACCGTCAAGTAGGTGTAATCTTTGGCGGCGCAATTCATAGTTTTCAATATGCCGCCGACTGTCGGAAACAGCCGGGTTCTGCTCTGCTCGCAGCTGTCGGTGCCGCTCTCTATTTTTATCTCGTCCTTTTTGAGCATTGCGCTAAGTTCGCTAAAGGTCAAAACCGCGTCGACAACCTCGCCGTCAACGTCGTCTTTTTTGGCGACGCACGGGCCGACAAACACCGTCTTGCAGCCGGCAAAACGACGCTTCAAGTCGGCACAGTGGGCGCGCATGGGCGTCGCTACGGGAGCAAGGTATTTGAGCAGTTCGGGATAGTGCTTGGCAATAAGCAAATTGACGGAATTACAGCACGAACTGATAATAACATCCCGGTCGCCCTTTTCGAGCATGCGGTCATATTCGCGCTTGACCATCGTCGCGCCGACAGCGGTCTCCTCGCAGCCGGCAAAACCGAGTTTCGTCAGCGCCGCGGTGAGCGTCGAAAGACACGCGCCCTCGTAATAGGCAATAAAAGAAGGGGCGACGCTGACATATACCGGCGCGTCCTGAGAAAGCAGCATGCGCACCGTTTCGGTGCTGTCGACTATCTCCTTGGCGTTTTGCGGACAAACGACAAAACACTGCCCGCAAAGTATGCACTCCTCAGGCACTATGTGTGCCTGGTTTCCGGAAAAGCGGATTGACTTTACCGGACAGTGGCGAATGCACTTGTAGCAGTTTTTGCAGTTGGATTTTTTCAGTTTAAGTATTTCAGTCGTTGCCATGAGCCTGTCTCCTGCTCTCGGCCTTAGCCATAAATTTTTCGGCATCTACCAAAAACCGCTCGTGCTTGGCAGTGCCGAGCGTGCCGGCGGCGTCGCTGACACACAGCTCAAAAACCATCCGCCGCCCCTGCACCTCGCAAAGCTGTGCGGCACAGCGCACCCGAGCGCCTACCGGCACAGCCGCAAGATGGTGCAATTCCAAAAGCGTGCCGACGCTCGTTGCGCCGGGCTCAAGACAGCCGTCAAGACATTTAACCGCCGTCTTCTCCATCATAGCCGCCAACGTCGGCGTTGACAGCACCGGCAAACTGCCGCTGCCGACCGCCGCCGCCGTATCGGCGGCGGCGACGGTATACTCAAGTTCGGCGCGCAGTCCCGCTGCTGGGGCGACGGCGCTCACTGTACCGCCGGGAGAATTTCTTTTTTGAAGAAATCTCCGACAGTCTCGGGCGAAACAGAATAGTCTTTGCCGTCCACGGTAACGTTGACGCCCGTCTGGCATTTGCCCATGCAGAAAGTTCCGGCCAGCTCGACCTTATCTTTAAGGTTGTTTTGCGCTATTAGGTATTGCAGCTGCTCAACGACCTGTCGCGAACCTTTCAGGTGGCAGGAGCTGCCTATGCAAATTGTAATTTTCATCATCCGTCTCCTTTATTCGTAATCGACAACGTTTACCCAGCTAAGCAGCAGCTCGCGCTCTTTCTGGTTGCCCTTTACCGACTGAGACGCGGCAACTATGGGCATCCATTTTTGCACATACTGCTTGGCGGTGTCGCTCTTTTTGCAAAACAGTTCAAGGTACTTTTCGGCGCCGTCTATGTCGCCGGCGAGCCAAAACAGCAAGTAGGTGCGCGCCGCGTCGGCGGAGGCGTTGCCCTGCGTCGCGTGCGACCAGTCCAGAATAAACGGGACCCCGTCGGGACGGATAATGATGTTGGAAGGGTTAAAGTCGCCGTGGCAGACCTTGCGGTGGCGCGGCATGCCCTCCAAGCGCGTGTGCAGCTCGTAGCGCGTCGTCGCGTCCAGCGTCGTTTCGCTTATTTTGCGGTTCATCTTATCCGTAAGCTTGTTGAGCAGCGGCGCTTTTTGGGCGTGAACGAGCATCTGCAAGTCGACGAACTGTTCAAAATATTCGTCGCGCTTTTGCGGGTTTTCGTCCATCAACTGCTGCAGCGTCTTGCCCTCGATGAACTCGGAGCGAATTGCCCATTTACCGTCGAGCTTCATCACCTCGAGAATTTTCGGGATGTTCAGCCCCGTCTCCTCGACGCGCGCCTGGTTGAGCGCCTCGTTGAGCACGTCAGCTTTGGAATAGTCCTCGTCAAAGACCTTGAGAACGGTGTCGCCGTCGCGGTAGACGGTCTTAGACGTTCTCACCGCAATTATCTTGTCGGCATTGATACTCATCTTTGCGTACCTCCTTAAACGTTTTCGTGCTTGCCGTAATAGGCATTCAGATACATCTGCTTGATTTCGCTCATCAGCGGGTAACGGGGGTTGGCGCCGGTGCACTGGTCGTCCAACGCCTGTTCGGTCATGGCGTCGAGCCGCGCCAGAAAGTCCTGTTCGTCCGGCACGTAGTCGCGGATTGTCGGTTTTATGCCCACGCGGGCTTTGAGCTCGTCAATTTTGGCAATCAGTCCTTCCAGCTTTTCCGTGTCGTTCGCGCCCTTGACGCCAAGCTCGTCGGCTACTTCTGCGTAGCGCGCCAGCGTGTGCGGGTGGTCGTACTGCGGGAAGGTGCCCATTTTGGTCGGTACTTCAGCGGCGTTGAAACGCAGCACCTCGCCTATCATCAGCGAGTTGGCAATGCCGTGCTGAACGTGGTGGAAGGCGCCCAGCTTGTGCGCCATTGAGTGGCAGACGCCGAGAAAGGCGTTGGCGAAGGCCATACCGGCCATTGTTGCCGCATTGGCCATTTTTTCGCGCGCTTGCGGGTCGTTCTGACCGTCGTCATAGGCGCGGGGCAGATATTCGAATATCATCCTCAGTGCGCGCAGCGCCAGACCGTCGGTGTAGTCGGTCGCCATCATTGAGGCATAGGCCTCCAGCGCGTGGGTTACGGCGTCGATACCGGAAGACGCCGTCAGTCCTTTGGGCGCGTTCATCATCATGTCGGCGTCGACTATTGCCATTTTGGGCAGCAGCTCGTAGTCGGCAAGCGGGTATTTAATGCCGCTGCTCTCGTCGGTGATGACCGCGAAGGGGGTCACCTCGGAGCCGGTGCCGGCCGAGGTGGGTATGGCGACGAAATAGGCCTTTTCGCCCATTTTCGGGAAGGTATAAACTCTCTTGCGGATGTCCATAAAGCGCATTGCCATGTCGAGGAAATCCGCCTCGGGGTGCTCGTACAGCACCCACATTATTTTACCGGCGTCCATTGCCGAGCCGCCGCCGACGGCGATAATGACGTCGGGCTGAAAGTCGCTCATCTGCTTTGCGCCAGCGCGCGCGCAGCCCAGCGTCGGGTCGGGGGCGACGTCGAAGAAGGTGGTATGCTCTATGCCCATCTCGTCGAGCTTGGTCTCTATCGCTTTTGTATAGCCGTTTTTGTAAAGGAAAGAGTCGGTGACAATGAACGCTCTTTTTTTGTTCATCACCGTGCCGAGCTCGTCAAGCGCAACGCGCAAGCAGCCTTTTTTGAGATACACCTTTTCAGGCGCGCGGAACCAAAGCATGTTTTCCCTCCTCGCCGCTACTGTTTTGATGTTGAGCAGATGTTTGACGCCGACGTTTTCGGAAACGCTGTTGCCGCCCCAACTGCCGCAGCCCAGCGTCAGCGACGGCGCCAGCTTAAAGTTGTAAAGGTCGCCAATGCCGCCTTGGGAAGCGGGGGTGTTTACGAGAATGCGGCAGGTCTTCATCAGACCCGCAAAGCGCTGCAGCTTTTCCTGCTCGGTCACTTCGTTAAGGTATATAGAGGACGTGTGGCCGTAGCCGCCGTCGGCAATAAGCTTGCTTGCTTTGGCAAAGGCGTCTTCTATGTCGTCGGCTTTGTACATGGCGAGCACCGGCGACAGTTTTTCGTGGGCAAACTCCTCTGAAAGCTCGGTGCTGTGCACCTCGCCGATGAGTATCTTGGCCGACTCGGGCACCTTGACGCCGGCGAGCGCGGCGATAGTCGCCGCCTTCTGTCCGACTATTTTGGCGTTGAGCGCGCCGTTAATGATTATTGTCTTGCGCACCCGCTCGGTCTCGTCGGCATTGAGAATATAGCAGCCGCGGGCGGCAAATTCCTTTTTGACCGCGCTGTATATTTTTTTGTGGACGATTACCGACTGCTCTGACGCGCAAATCATGCCGTTGTCAAAGGTCTTGGAGTGAATAACCGAGCTGACCGCAAGGTTTATGTCGGCGGTCTCATCGATTATGGCGGGCGTATTGCCGGGGCCGACGCCCAGCGCCGGTTTGCCGCTGGAATAGGCCGCCTTGACCATGCCGGGGCCGCCGGTAGCGAGAATAATATCGGCCTCTTTCATCAGCAGGTTGGTCATTTCCAGACTCGGAACGTCTATCCAGGCAATAATATCTTCCGGCGCGCCGGCGGCGACCGCCGCTTCCAGCACAGTGCGCGCAGCAGCGACAGTGCAGTTCTTGGCGCGCGGGTGCGGGCTGATAATTATTCCGTTGCGGGTCTTGAGCGCCAGCAGCGTTTTAAATATTGCTGTCGACGTCGGGTTCGTTGTGGGAATTACTGCCGCAACTATGCCGAGTGGTTCGGCAATGCGCACGCTGCCGAACGCCTTGTCCTCCTCGACTACGCCGCAGGTGCGGGTGTCCTTGTAAGCATTGTAGATATACTCGGCGGCATAGTTGTTCTTTATTACCTTGTCCTCAACCACGCCCATGCCGGTCTCCTCGACCGCCATTTTTGCCAGCGGCACGCGCGCCATGTTGGCGGCTATCGCGGCGGCTTTGAATATCTCGTCGACCTTTTCCTGTGTAAAGGTCGCGTACTGCCGCTGCGCCTTTTTCACCGCGTTCAGGCGCTCTTCAAGGTGCTCGACGCTGTCGACTACGGGATACTCTCTTGCACTCATAGCTTGATCCTCCGTTTTTCGGTAATGAGCTTTTTCACTTCGTTAATAATTTAACATATTATTAACCTTAATAAAAGTATAAAAAACGCATATCGGTATATCAATATCGATATGCGTTTATTGATTTAATCCGCCTCGCTCTCCATTCCGCGCTTTGCCCGCGTCAATTCGTCGATAAACAGGCGGTCTGTATCGCTGAGGACATAGCTTTTTTTGCGGATCATCACGTCTTTGCAGCGCCGCGTCTCCCCTGCGCATTCACGCTGCACCAGGCCGTAAAGCGACAACAGCGAGCGCGGTACCGGCGACACCCACATAAAGGCGCCGGGCGTCTGCGACAGCAGCTGCATTTGGCTGCCGCGCTCAAAGACAAATATGCGTCTGGCAACATTGGCGGAAAGCTCGTTTTGCCGCACGCTTGACATCGGCAGCGAGGGCACATAGGGGTCGGCGTGGGCAATTTCGGTATACGGGCAAAGGTCGTCCGGCTCAATGACCGTCTTGGCGGCCAGCGGGTGTGACGCCGACATGATAAGCTGAAAACTGAACTCGCACACAAGCTCGCCGACAAGACCCTTGTCGTCAAGCATCTCGCGAAATTCCGGCTCGTATCTGGTACGGTAACGGATTATTCCCAGGTCATAGCCGTCGTTGAGAATATTTTCGACGGCGCGCAGCGAATTGGTTTCTTTATATACCAATTCAATTGTGCGCCCCGGGTCGAGTTTTTTGGTAAATTCTGTAAAGGCGCAGGCAATGTAGCTTGCCCGCGGCACCGAAATGGAAAAGCGCTGTGCTTCGCTTTTGCCGCCCTTATACTGCGTTTCCAGCGACTCCACCTGCTCAAGTATTCGCTGCGCGCAGCCGAGAAATTCTTCCCCCTTTGCTGTGGGAAAAATTCCCTTGGGCGTGCGGCGGAATATGCGAATGCCCAGGTCGTCTTCCAATTCTTTTATGGCGCGGCTGAGGTTGGGCTGGCTCATAAAAAGCTTTTCGGCCGCACGGGTCATGGACGATTCCTTAGCGACAACCAGCGCGTACTTCATTTGTGAAAGATTCATTGCTGCGCCCCCTTTTGCGTCGCCATATGGCGCGATAAAACAGCAAGCGATGAGGCGAGGTTTTCGTTTTCGACCGTCACGCCGGCAGGCGGAGTCAAAATAACCGGAGCAAAATTCCAAATAGCCGTAACATTGCATTTTGCCAAAAGTCTGCACACCTGCTGCGCAGCCGCCACCGGCACGGTTATTATCCCCAGTTTAATATCTAACTGCCGGCAAAGTGCGGGCATGGCCGCAAGCGGCTGCACGGTAACGCCGTGTACCGATTGTCCGGCAAGTTTGCTGTCGGCATCGAACGCCGCCGCAATATGCAGCCCGTAGTCGGCAAATCCTTCGTAAGAAAGCAGCGCTCTGCCGAGATTGCCAACGCCAACTATCGCCGCGTTTTGCGGTGCGCCGCAGCCCAGACAATTGCCGATATTTTCAATCAGCTCGTCGGTAACGTAGCCGGTTTTCGGCCTACCGCCGCCGCTGACTGCGGCAAGGTCCTTGCGCACTTGCACGTCGTTCAGACCCAGCGCCTGCGCAATATTTGTAGCGGAGACTGTGGTGCGCTGCGCTTTGGCGGCGTTGAGATAATGCAGATAGTACGGCAGCCGGCGCATTGTGCTGTCTGATATGTTTTTCCCGCTCATGCGAACCTCCTGTGTCCCGCTGTCATTGTACCACAAACCCGTCGCCGCATACAGCGCAGCCTGCAAAGAAAAAGCTCCGTTTCTTTGCTGCTCGCGGCGTATTTTATCCGTTTTGCGGCGACGGCAGCGTTACGGTCAGCTGAAAACGCGGCCGCAGCGCCAGCGTCAGCGTGCCGCCGGCTTCCGCAACGCGGTAGCGCATGCCGCGAATACCGTCGCCCTCTTGTATTTCAGTCGGCGGCAGCCGCCCGTTGTTCGTAATAGTGCACACCGTGTCGGAACCCGCGCTGCTTACGGCCACGCGCAAGGTGTCGGCACGGGCATGGCGCACGGCGTTTGTCGCGGCCTCGCGGATTACGAAAAGCAGCGTGCGCGCCGTTTTCTCGTTCGGCGGCAAAAGGCCCTGAAATTTTAGTTCGACTCCGGTCATGTAAAACGCGGCGCGCATCTGCTCGAGCAGCGACGCGGCGTCAAAATCGTCGGCATATTTAACGTCTGCCGCTATGCTGCGAATCATCTGTTTAATCTCGCTGATATGCCCTGCGCCCGCCTGGGGGTTTTCTATCAGCTGGTGCACCAGCGACAGTCGCTGACCGAGCACATCGTGAAAATGTGATTTTGCCAGCACTATTTGCCGCTCTCGCTCAGTCTCGTCAAGGTTGTCAATCTCCGTTACCAGACGGTTGTTCAGTTCTTTCAGCTTGCTGTTGCTGACGTCCAACTGGCGGCTGAGCGCGCTCTGCTCGCTGACGTCGAGCGCGGTTATTTCGGTATAGGCGCGGCCGCCGACCGACAGCGTAGTTCTCTCAAAAAGCAGCGTTTGCCCTCTGCTTTCGCGAATAAGAACGCCGTCGCGCAGCAATTTGCTGCGCTTGACGTCTTCGTTGGTCTCACACAGCCTCTGCCATATTTTTTGCACCGAACTCTGCGAAAAAACACGGGCGTCGCCCAGCAGCTGCTCCATGCGCTGGTTTATCAGCACCGGAACACCGTCGGCATTGGCAAAAAGCACGCCGTCCGGCAGGCAGTCAAACGCCTCCTTTACCGAAAAGCGCGAGATGTTGCCGGAAATGAAGTCGGCCTCGGCCGCCAGCATAAGCACGCTTCGAACAAGCAGCCAGCCGGACGCAAAAATCAAAAGCCGCGCCGGCAGCACCGACAGCACTCCCGGCACGAATAAAACGTAGGCCAGCGTGTCCAACAAGCAAAGCGGCTGCCGCTTTACGACACAACACACCAGCGCCAGCGCCGCGCTCGGCACTGCGAGATACAGAACATTGTTATATCCCGCGGTATAAGCGCCGTCATTAACCAGCGCACACAGTGCGGCAATTACCGACGCGCCGGCAAAGCTGAAAACAAACGCCGCCACACGGTAAATATCGCCGAGAAGATCGGCACTTTTTTCCAGACGGGTTTTTCTCAACGCAATGCTCAGACCCAGCACCACGCTCGCCGCAAACAGCATTGCGAAAATACCTATGCTTTGGGGACGGCTCAATCTAAACAGAAAATCCATCGCCGGCCTCCTTCGCGGGAAACTCTATGCGCAGCGAAACCGACTCGCCATCTCTGAGCGCGTACTGGCGTGCGCCCAGCGCTTTTATTGCCGCACAGGTCTTTTCGTCCGGTGCAAAGTCGGTGACGAGCGGCAGACGGTTACCGCTCGTTTCTATATTCACCGCAAGGCATATGCACTCGTGTTCTGCGTGCACATTGACAAGCAGAAATACGCCGTCATACATCATAGAGCTTTCTATTGCGTGGCAGACAATATCGTATATGGCTATTGCCGTCTCGCGGCTGAGCGAATTCTCTATTTCAAAAAGTACGGCGCATTCGTTGCCGGCAGCGTTGGCGTCAGCCGCCGTCTCGTGCAGCAGCAGTGACAGTGACGCTGCCGGAACGCTGCTGTGTTCGGCATAGCTGAGCATAAGGCTGCTCATGCGCTTACAGTAACCAATAAGGTATTTTATTTGCGCGAGCGCCGCTGTGCCGTTGTCCGAAACAGCGCCGCTGTCCGGAATAGTGTCGGCAAGCGCGCTTATGCGCTTGAGCTGAGCGCCTATTTCAGCGTCAATAAGCGTGTAGAGCTCGGAGCGAAAGCGCAGTTCGTAAAACTCCTTGCGAAAATTGTGCTCCTGCTGCAGCGCCTGGTTTTTGCGTTTTAGCTCTTCGTTGTTGCGCGACAGTTCGGTGCGCAGCGCGACAACTGTCGAAATATCGGTTTTCCATACCACATAGCCGCTGCCGTTGCTCAGCGCTGCTGCTTGCAGCACACTGGCGCCGCCGGCAAGGGTCTGCGATGAATTTCGCGGCTCAAGGCTTAATTCCCGCGCTAACTGCGTTGCCGCGCCGCTGTCATCTTTCGCGGCGTCTGAACACAGCACCGGGCAAAATCTGCCGGAGATCAGGTATACCGGCACGGAAGTACCGCGCATAAGCTCTAAGTACCCCTTGTTGCCTGGTATCAGGTTCACCCGCAAACACAACTCAATAAAAACAAACACTGCGGTACATATAACCGCACTGATATCCATAGTGCGTATCTCCGCTATGCGTAAATTATACCCGATTGTGATAAATACCATTATCGCCAACAGCGCCAGCGGCGGCAAACACGCCGCACGGTTTTTAACTCGCAAGCCATACCGCAGCAACAGGAACAATCCCCCTATTGTCAGGACAAACATCCACACCGCGACCGCGTAATAGACAGGGCCGTGCACATAGTAATCGCCCCAGGTCTGCTGGTCCGCACCCGGAAACGCAAATGCCAGGCGGTGAAGGTCGTTGCTCATCACCAGCAAAGACAGCAGTGCCGAGCCCGCAAAAAGCGCGCGCTCGAAAGTCGCATTTTGTCGATTGGTGCCGGTAATGTCCCGGCAGGCGCTTAAAAACAGCGCCGGTATGAGCGGCATGGGAATATAAAATGCGTACCACAAATAGCGTTCGACAACCACGCTTATCACCAGCAGCTTGACTGCGCGCAACAGCATCCAGCACACGCACAGCGCCGCGATATACAGCAGTTTTTGCCGCGCTTGCTTGGTGGTGACCCGGAAATAAAACGTGCCGCTCCACAGCGCGAACCCCACCGCGCACACAAGCAGCATCAAAAGCCGCTCTGCGCTGTCAGCAGGTCTGATAACATGATTGCCGACAATAGTGCGGAAATACCAATAGCAGGCTCTGTCGAATATTTTCTGCCACTGCGGCTCAGCGCGCGCCGGCACAACGTTCCGGTATTGCTCCGCGGCGGGATAAAGCGCACCGTCGCACTCGCCGTCGCTCAGACGAAACCCCGCCGCGACCAGCGCGGCAGCGTCGACGTCGACACTGTCGGCTTGCGCCGCCGAACAGAGCACCCCGGTACTCACGCTGACAGCGCCGTCCGCCGGCACTTTGGTGTCGCTGCCGCCGAAAAGCCTAGCCGCGAGCAGGTCAGTCGTGAGAAACACGCCGTGAAACTCGGCGACTGCGAGGGAATCGTTCGGGTTGAGAAAAACAATTCTGCCCTGCGAGACCAGCGTCTTAAAAGCGTCCAGCATAGCGTCGGTGCTGCCGCACGCTCGGGTCGCTCCGGCAAAAACCATTGCCAGGCGCAAACGCTGCCAACTGTCGTTGCCGCTTTCAAGCGCCACATTTTCGTCACAGGCGAACAGCTCTTCCCAACTCTGCGGACAGACCGCGCCGGACAGTCCCTGCGCGCAAAAAACCGTAGTTTGCACGACCACCGGCTCAAATACTTTTTCCTCGTTGTTTTCGCACAGCTCATAGCCCAGCGTGTCAACGCACCACGTGCCGGCGCTCAAAGACGGCAGAGCGCTGTCCTGCGCCAGCGTGAGCGGCACATTTACGCCGCCGCAGAAAAAAAGAATCCCGCAGACGAGGGCGCACACTGCTGCCGCGGCAATTACAAGTGTGCGTTTCATCTGCGAGACCCTCCTGTTTTTATTGTGCCCGCTTGTCGTTCAGCGGCGTAATATAGCCGTTAGAAACCGCAAAAACCGCCAATTTCAGAATGCTGGAAAAGCCCGTCTTTGACAGTATTTCGCTTATGTACGAGCGCACGGTGTTTTCCGAAAGGAACATGCGCACTGCAATTTCGGAACGGTTCATGCCTTCGCAAACGTGGCGCAGAATCTCCGTTTCTTTTTCCGTCAACTGTGCGTAGCAGGGGATGGCGGCGTTGGTGTCGTTGACAAATACTGTGTACCCGCAAAGCGTGCTGCGCAGCGTGGAAACGAGGTCGTCAGTGCCAATATTTTTATAAATAAAACTGTCCGCGCCTGCCTGCCGGGCCTCTTTGACAAACGAGACGTCCGGCATGCCGGTCATTATGACCACCTTAATTTCCGGGTGGATTTTTTTAATTTGCGCCGCAGCCTCTATTCCGCTGTGCCCGCCTTCGGTGCAGACGTCCAGTAAAACCAGACCGGGGCGAAATTTTTCACACAGCGCGGCGGCCTCGTCAGCGTCGGCGCTGTCGGCAACGACCTTAAAATCTCCGCTCGCTTCCAATGCGCACTTGAGCGCGTCGCGCAGTATTTTCTGGTCTTCGACAATAATAATATCGTTCATTTTCTATCACCTTTATAATTATTATACTATACTATTCGCTGTGCGACAAAAGCAACCGACATTTTGCGGTTTTCTGCGCGGGTATCGCCGCCGTTTGGCAGTTAAAAAAAGCGCTATACAATCGTAGTATTATGGTATAGTCGGCTCGGTATATAATGAGCCGACCGCTAAAGTAGATAAGGAGCAAGGCCAATGAGCGAAGGTAATGAAAAAACCACCTACCGCTGTCAGAACTGCGGCGGCGAGGTGCGCTTTAACGTCAAAGCACAAAAATTTCTCTGCACGGCCTGTAACGCCGAATATTTAGCCGAAACCGCCGCTGCCGCAGTAGTGGAAAAAGATTTCGAGCAGCAAAAAATGCTGGTGTCCAGCGCCGAACTTTCCGGAATTAAATCGTCCGTCTGCGACAACTGCGGCGGCGAGATATTTTTCTCCGCCAACGAGACAGCGGCACGCTGCCCAATGTGCGGCAGCGCCAAGCTGCGCGACAATGCCGGTAAGGCTCTTGTAAAACCCGACGGTCTCGTTCCTTTCAAAATAGACGCCGCCGAGGCCCAGGAGCGGTTCCGCCAATTCGTCAGCAAGCGTTTTTTTGCCCCGAACGAGCTGAAAAAAGCTTACCAGGAAGGCAAACTCGAGGGCTGGTACATCCCGTTTTGGACCTTTGACGCCAATGCGAACGCCGTCTACACCGGCGAGGGCGGAAAGCGCGTAACGGTAAAACGTGACGGCAAGGAAACTTTCGACACGCTGTGGACTTCTGTGCGCGGCAACCTGAGCAGGAGCTACGACGATGTGCTCGTGTGCGCAACAAGAAGCGAGGCCGCAACTCTTGTCAGCAACGTCAGCGGTTACGACACTCACCAGGTAATTCCCTATTCACCGCAGTACTTGCAGGGCTACCTTGCCGAGTACCGCTCAATAGAGGCCGCCGACAGCTTTGTGGCGGCCAAAGTAACCATGGAAAACGACCTTCGCTCAATGGCAACGAACGAGATTCGCCGCACCTTTGACGACGCCCGCAACGTAATGGTGCGCGCCACATTCGCCAATATTACCTGCAAAAACATCTTGCTGCCGCTGTACCGCGCGCGTTACAATTTCCACGAAAAGATTTACGATTATATCATCAATGCTCAAACCGGCCGTGTCTATGCCCGTTATCCGAAGAGCCCCGTCAAGATAATTCTGACGATACTCGCCGTGGCCGCCGTTATTGCCGGCATTGTATTGTTGACAAAGGCACTGTACGCATAACAGTGCGGCGTTGTCCCCTGCCGGCGCCACGCGCCCCAAGGAGAAAAGGCTATGGGTATACTTTCAAGTTTTAGCGAGCTTATGAAAAGCAGCGTCGCCACTACGCTCGACAGAGTACGCAGCGAAAGCGCCGACATTAAACTGGAACAGAACTTGCGCCAGACGCGCGAAGCGCTCGCTCAGCTGCGCTCACAGACTGACGTGATGATTGCCGCCGAGCGCGCGTCTCTTCACGAGATTCAGTCTCTTGACGGCGAGTTGGAAAAACTCACCCGTTATGCCGCCGAGTCCGCAGCGGCGGGCGACGTCGAGGCGCAGCGCCGTTTTGAAAGCGGCGCCGACGCGGCGCGAACCGCCCGCAAGCAGGCGGAATACCGCTATATGCAAACCCAGCAAAGCTGCTGCCGCACACGCGAACTTACCGAGCGGCTCAGCGACGACATCCGCGAAACTCAGCGGCGACTGCGCGAATTAAAATCGCTTGCCGCCGTGCAGACAGTCGACCCGGCGCCAGACAGCGACCGATAAACCGTTTGAGATTATTTAACGAGGTGTAATTATGGCATTGCTCAACCAGCGAAAAGATACGATAGAATGGGAAGAATACCGCGACGACGTACTGTTCTTTAAGTGGGGCAACAACGAAATAAAGCGCGGCTCGAAGCTTATAATCCGTCAGGGCCAAAAGGCAATATTTTACTATAACGGCGTTATTGAGGGTATTTTTGAGAATCCCGGCAGCTTCGATATTGACACGGAGATAGTACCCTTTTTGAGCACTTTAAAAAGCATTTTCGAGCTGAAAAAGGACACCCAGCTGCGCACCGACATCTACTTTGTCAACGCAAAGCAGCTGCTGCTCAACTGGGGCACCCAGCAGCGCATCATGATTCCCACTACCGAGGTGCCCTCCGGTATACCTGTGGGCATGAACGGCAACATGACGATTGAGTTCCGCGATTATCTAAAATTTATTGAAAAGGTAGCCGGCGTCAAAAAGACCTACACGCTGGACGACTGCCGCGAGCGCGTGCTCGGCGAGCTTGACGCCATTGTCAGTGAGGCCGTTCTCGGCGGTCAGCAGTCCATAGGGCTCAACGCTCTTGTCGGCTTGCAGGCAAACAGCCGCACCATTGGCAAAAAGCTGGCTGAAGAGATGGACAAAGAGATGTTCGAAATCGGTCTCGGCGTCAGCAACATCAACATCCGCAGCGTAAACTATCCCGAAGAGGTCCAGAAAATGGCCGAAAAGGCCGCCGGTCAGTCCTTCATTCAGGATACCGGCAAATACGCCGCTATCTCCATGGCCGACAGTCTCAACAATCCCCAGGCTCAAGGCGGCAACAACATGGCCACTATGGGCGCGCAGATGGCAATGGGCGCGCAGATGGCCGGCATGATGGCCAACGCAATGGGCGCAACACAGCCGCAGCAACAGCAGCAGCAAACGCCGGCAGCAGCGGCGCCCGCCGCGCAAGGCAGCAATTTCTGCCCCAAGTGTCGCAAAATGGTCAACGGCAATTTCTGCCCCGACTGCGGCACGCAGACAGTGTAAGCGCATTTAGCCCAAAAAACGCGAAACGGCCCGGACGGCAGCGCCCGGGTCGTTTTTTTACTTTTTTCAGCCGCGCTCGAAAACAGTTTCGCCGTTAACTACGGTTTTTAGCACGCGAATATCTTTTATTCCGTCACTTTCTACCGCCAGGGGGTCTGCGTCCAGCAACACAAAATCTGCGTTCTTTCCCGGCTCTATGCTGCCCTTTGTCCCCTCCTCAAAATACTGATAGGCCGCGTTAATGGTAACCGCTTTTAGCGCCTGCAGCGCCGAAATGCGCTCGCCTTCGCCCAGCAATACGCCGCCGCGCGTGCGGCGCTCAAGCGCACACCAGACCGTTTCCAGCATGTTCGGCGCAATTACCGGCGTGTCCTGGTGAAAAGTAAAGCGGATGCCGCTTTTCAGCGCTGCGGCGGTCGGACTGATGTGCTGCGCGCGCTGCGTGCCGAAATTTTTTATGTGAGCGTCGCCCCAGTGGTAGACATGTGCGACGAAGAAGGACGGTATTATGCCCAGACGGTGCACCGCCTCAAGCTGATCCGTACCCAGCAGCTGCGCGTGTATCATTACCGGCCTGAGCGCGGCGACGTCGTAATGCCGCTGTGCGGCCGCAACGGCGTCAATGAACTGCTGCGCAGCGGCGTCTCCGTTACAGTGCGCCAAAATTTGCAGATTGTGCCGCGCCGCGGTCTCGACTGCCGCAAGCACATCGGCGTCGCTCATTGTTCCGTAGCCGCAATAGCCGTCCGCGCTGTGCGCATAGGGCGTGCGCATCCAGGCGGTGCGCGCTTGGGGCGAACCGTCCAGAAAAATTTTGTAACCGCCTATTTTCAGATGGCCGTCGTATCTGCCAACGGAGTTGGGAAAAGCGGCAAACACCTTATCGGCGTCTGCTACGGCCGCGTAGGCGACAAGGTCGAGGTACAGCGTTTTCTGCGCGCGCAGCTGCTCGTACAGCGGCAGCATCTGCGCGACTGTCATGCCATCCTGTATAGTGCTTATCCCGTAGGACGCATAGCTGTCCTGTGCTCTTTTATAAGCTGCTAACAGTTTTTCTATTCCGGGCAACGGCGCCTGCTGCAAATAAGTAAAAAAAGCGTTTTCCTCCATATACCCGTTAAGCTCGCCCGCGTCGCGGCCCAGTTTGCCACCGTCTGGGTCGGGCGTGCCAGCGTTTACGCCCAATGATTTGAGCGCGGCGCTGTTGAAAACGCCGGCGTGTCCGCTGGCATGCTGCAGCACCAGCGGGTTTGTCGGCGCACAACTGTCAACCAGCGCCAGCGTCGGATGCCGCTTTTCCGCAAGCACGTTGTGATCATAGCCCTTGGCGGCGACCCATTCACCGGCGGCGACGCCGTTGTCTTGAATGAAATTGCGCACCCGCCGGGCAATCTCGTCAAAGTCAGCACAGCCGTCCAGCTCAACTTGTAAAAAAGACGATGCGTAGGAAGAAAGATGGCTGTGGGCGTCAATAAATGCCGGCAGCAGGGTGCCGCCGCAAAGGTCAATTTGCCGCGCATTGGACGCGGCGCGGCGCAGTTCTTTCGCCGCTCCTGCCGCAACAATGCGCCCGGCGTCACACAGCACAGCCTCTGCCCGCAGCGGCTGCACCATCGTCACCACATTGCCGTTCAAGTAAAGTTCCATGTTCTGCCTCCGTTTTTTGCTCGCACAAGTTCCGCGAGCGCTAAGTGCTTGAAACCACAATCTTTAGGTTAACCCACATTACCGAAATATTCCCCGACGGCGTCTGAAGCCATTGCTTTGTCGCAACACAACTGCCGTATGTTCGGGCGCAAAAAACAGGGAGCAAAAAGTTTGTCGCGTTTTGGCGGCAGCTTGTGTATGCGCGGAGCGATACAATCGCTTCGTGCGCGGTAAATAGCGCTAAGCGTACCACCGCGCGCGACAAAATTCCCCCGTTGCTTACTGTCGCCTCGCCCGAGCTTCACTGACAATTCCACTATATAACACAGCAGTGCGGCCGTGTCAATTACAAAAAAATCACTGCCACGCCTAAAGACCGTTGTTTGCAAGAAGTCGATAAGGCCAGCGTACTACCGGCGCCGAAAAGCGCTCCTGGCAATGGCAAACGAACTGAGCCTAAATTATATTAAAGAGCGCTGTGTTCCAAAAAAGAAAAACGTTCTTTAGGGAGCAAAAAACGTTTTGATACGTCATCTTGGCCCCCCGGCGCCCCATTACCACTTAAAGGCAAGGGGATGACCTTTTGAGCTTTTGTGAACTTCGCGCTTGCGATGCGAAACTCGTTCTCGTTACCTGCGTTTTCGACTACGCTTAGTCCTTAACCTTCCCCGCGCAGCGAGAGGTTCTGCGCCAAGGTACAATAAAACATCCGGCGGCGCGACCTAAGCGCACCGCCGGATATTTGTCGCATTGCACTTCAGAAAAAGGTTCAGGCAATGTGGTCGGCAACTTTTTGAATTTGCTCGGCAAAGGTGCCGCCGAATTTGTTTTCAAAAAACGCGCCGCCGATAGTGAACGAGTCCGCTCCCATCGCGACAATCTCGTCTATACGCTCAAAGCTGTTAATGCTGCCCGCTATACAAATCGGAACTCCGCAGCCGACGACCGAGCGCAGCAGCGCCGCGGCGTCGCCGTCAAAGCGGTAGCAGCTCAGGTCAAGACCGCTTACACCGCACTGTGCCAGTTTGCCGGCGTCAGCGGTAATGCTTTCAATAGTGCCGGTAAGGCGCGCCGGTCGACCGACACATTCGCCGGCGTCCGGTATGTAGCCTATTCCCTGTTCTTTCAAATATTCCTGAACTTTAGGCGAATACTTTGAGCCTATCATGTAGTCGGCGCCGCACACATCGATAGTGCGCGCGCTGTTAAGCGCCGCCTGCTCGTCGTTTTCGAGCGACTCAATATACACGGTCTTGCCGGCCGCCTTCATGTCGGCGGCGAGCTGCTTCATCTCGTCGAGCGGAATGCCGACGTCCTTAAAGCCCCAGCAGACGCCGGGGACGTGCCGGCATTCGCCGAATATTTCGGCCGCGTTAGCAACGGTGCGGTCATTGTGCGTGAGCATGACAATCAGTTTTATCCCCATAGTGTCTCCTATGTTTTCAATAATTATTGTTAAATACAGTCCTGGGTCGCAACAACGTCGGCGCCGGTGCCGAGAATGTCCTTAATTACCACGTCGCCGCATTTTATCGGCGCTTGCGGGCGGGCGGCAAGTATCACGTCCACACAGTCAAAGAACAGCTTTTTCGGAACCGCTACGGTTGTTTTGACGCTGAACGGCTTAATTCTTCCCTGCGCACGCATCAGCGAAGTTATAACGCGGCGCGGGTCAGTTATTTCCTGTCGGGCATACTCCTCGCCGCGCGGACAAGTGTTACCGCTCACAGCAGTGACCTTGCCGTTTTCGACCTGGGCTGTCAGCAGGCAGCCCACCGGGCAATTTATGCAAATAAGCTTCTCTTCCATCTTTTCCCCCGTTACTGTTCTATGCTGAGCGTCAACTGCTTTACGGCGTCGTCCAGCAATTTGCGCGGCAGACGCACAGTCTGCATTTCTCCCGGCCGCACGACCGGCTTTTTCTGCCGCAGCAGTTCGCGCTCGCCGTCGCGCACGCATATGGCGCAGTCTTTATAAACGGCGCGCGGGCGGAACATCAGGCGAATATTTTCATTTTCACCCTCGCGGCAGATGTACTGCGGCACCACGCCGCCCACGCCGCTGCCGTCTTTGACGGCAATACACTCCTCGCGCTTTTGTCCGGCGGCCGTGCCGCGGATGTAGGCAGCGGCGTTTTCACCGGCCGCGGTGCCCTCGTCGCTGACGTTGTCAACCAGGTCGTGAACGTGCAGCACATTGCCGCAGGCAAAAATACCGGGTATGGAGGTCTGCAGCGTATCGTCGACCTCGGCGCCCTTTGTCGCCGGCGAAAGAGTTATACCGGCGTCATATGACAGTTCGTTTTCGGGGATTAGCCCGGCAGAGATAAGCAGCGTGTCGCACTCTATTTTTTCCTCTGTGCCGGGAATTGGCTTGCGGTTTTCGTCGACTTTCGCTATAGTCACACCGTCAACGCGGCGGCGGCCGCTGATGTCGACGACGGTACTGCTGTAGTTGATGGGGATGTCGAAATCTTCAAGACACTGCTTAATATTGCGCGCTAGGCCGCTGGAATAGGGCATTATTTCGACTACGCGCTCGACCTTGGCGCCCTCTACCGTGAACTGGCGCGCCATAATCAGGCCGATGTCGCCCGAGCCGAGAATAACTATGCGCTTGCCGGGCAAGTAGCCCTCAATATTCAAATAGCGCTGTGCTGTGCCGGCGGTAAGCACGCCGGCGCTGCGCCAGCCCGGAATAAGCAGCGCCCCGCGCGAGCGCTCGCGGCAGCCCATGGCCAATACTATCGCCTTGGCTCGGATGTCGAATATTCCCTCGTCCGGGTTGACTGCGGTTGCGACCAGCTCGCGGGAAATGTCGAGCACGAACGTCTGGGTCACACAGGGAATTTGCAGCGCTTCGACCTCGTTTGTGCAGCGGCGGGCGTACTCGACGCCGGTAAGGTCCTCTCCGAAATGGTGCAGCCCGAAACCGTTGTGGATGCACTGGCGCAGTATTCCGCCGAGATAGGGACTGCGCTCGGCGACGAGAATGCTCTCAACGCCCTTCTTGCGCGCGGCCGCCGCGGCGGCAAGACCGGCGGAGCCGCCGCCGATAATAAGAAGGTCGACATTTTTCATTATTTTGTCTCCTCCCGTTCTTTTTTTTCGCAGGCGTGGCCGACAAGAATATTGGAGCCCTCGCCGGCAAGCGTCACGTCCAGCGGGTCAAGCTCGAGCTCCTCCGCGAGTATTTGCAGCACGCGCGTGCTGCAAAAGCCGCCCTGACAGCGCCCCATACCGGCGCGTGTGCGCATTTTTACCGCGCTGACACTGCGCGCGCCCAGCGGCCGGCGGATGGCGTCGCGGATTTCCGCCTCAGTCACCTGCTCGCAGCGGCAGACTATTTTCGCGTAGTCCGGGTCTGCGGCTATGGCCGCCTCGCGCTCGGCTCTGGTCATGGTGCGGAACGGTTTTTTAATCTTCCGGCCGTAGAAACGGTCCTTTTTCTTTTCGGGGCGCAGCGCCGCGACAACCTGGTCTTTCAAGTAGACGCCTATGGCAGGGCCGGCTGTCAGGCCGGGCGACTCTATGCCGGCGGCGTTGAAAAAGCCGGGCGCGCCGGGCGCCTCACCGATAATAAAATCGTCCCCCTCGGGATGGGCGCGCACGCCGGTGAACGAGCCGATAACGGCGTCAAACGGGAATTTGCCGACGCGCTGCTCAAACGGAAAACGGGGCCACTGCCCAAGCGTCGTGTCAATAATATCGTTTATTCCCTCGGCCGTAACGCGCACGTCGTCGCGGTCCTCTACCTCGCGGGCGTTGCAGCCGACGAGCACGGTGCCGTCCACGGAGGCTATTTCGCCCATGCCCTTGGTATGGCCGCCGCCGGGCAGCGGGCGCGGGATTTCATCAATAGATATCTGCGCGTATTTTTCGTAGTGGCGGTCGAGCAGAATATGCTCGCCCTGGCGGGGAATTATTTTTATCTTTTTGTCGCTGACAAGGTTGTTCATTAAGTCGGCGTGCGTGCCGGCGCAGTTAAGAATCATTTTGGTGTCGTAATCTTTGCCGCCGGCGCTCACCCGCCAGCCGCCGTCTATTCTTTTTATGTCTGTAGCCTCGGCATTTACGGCAAATTTCACCCCGTTAATTGCGGCGTTTTCCGCCATGCCGATAACCAGGTTATACGGGCACACTACGCCGGACGTCGGCGCCCACAGGCCGCCGACAACGTTGTCGGCGCAGTAGGGCTCAATCTCGCGCAACCCAGCAAGGTCGCGTATTTCTGTAGGCACACCGTTGGCGTCGCCCATCTCTTTAAGATGGTGTATTTCCTTCATCTCGTCGTCGCTGTAGGCGCACACAATAGTGCCGCAGCGTCTGAACGGCACTTGCAGCTCGCTGCACAAGTCGTCGTACATGGCGTTGCCGAGCACGTTGTAAATTGCTTTGTTTGTGCCGGGGTCCGGGTCGAAGCCGGCGTGGACGACAGCGGAGTTGCCGCGGCTGGTGCCGGCACAGACGTCCGAACCCTTTTCCAGCACAAGCACGTCCAGGTCGTAGCGGCCGAGCTCGCGCGCCGCGGCGCAGCCAACCACTCCGGCGCCGATAATTATTACGTCAATCATGCGTATGTGGCTCCTTATAATTTATAAAATAATAATAGCATAACCGGACGCAAAGCGGCAACAAACGCCCGTATTTTTGTCAAAATAGATATTTTTTCGGCAGTTTTTCGGCTTATTGCCGCATTTTAGTTTCACTTTAAAAGAAGCGTCCCCTAAAAACGTGCCGCAGCGGTAAAACCTCGGCAATATTTTTCTCAATTTTATCAATTATTTCGCAATTATTTTTTTTATAAATTCAAGTGTCGCAATCACTTGCTATTCGAAAGCTTTTTCGACTGCGGAAAGTTATTTTCAATAAATCGGCCGCCGCATATTTGTGAACAACATAGAATTGCCCGTCGGCGTTTGCCTTTATTTTTCAGCGTGTGTTATATTTATAATAATAATTGCGGTGAAAGGCAGTAAAATGAAGTATTTTATCGGACTGGATCTCGGCACTCAGAGCTCCAAAGGTCTGCTGATGGCGCCCGACGGCAGTGTCGTTGCCCAGGCGTCGAGTGATTATTTACCTGATTTTCCCCGCCCCGGCTGGGCCGAGGACGACGCCGAGGTCTGGGTAAGGGCCTTTGGCTCTATAATTGCGCAGCTGAAGGAAAGCAGCGGCGTCAGCGCCGCCGATATCGGCACTATTTGCTTTGCCAGCCAGTGCGGCGGCGTGGTCCCCATTGACAAAAACGGCCGCGCTCTTGCCAAAAGCATTAACTGGATGGACTGCCGCTGCATACCGCAATACGAGGCGCTCAGCTCTAAAATCGGTTACGACGAGGTGCTGCGCATTGTCGGCTGCGGCCTTTCGTCGGACATCGTTCTGGCCAAAATGCTCTGGTTTTGCGACAACATGCCCGACGTTTACGAAAAGGCCGCCGCATTTGTGGAGCCCGGCGAGTTTATGGTCGCGCGGCTGACGGGAAACATCGTCGGCGACTACTGCCACGCCTCGGTTTCGTCTTTGTACGACGTCGTAAAGCGCGAGTGGTCCGAGCGCATGCTTGAAGTCAGCGGCTACGACCGCGGCAAATTGTACCCCATTCGCGCCGCCGCCGACATTGCCGGCACGGTGTTGCCGGATGTGGCGCGCGAGCTGGGGCTTGACCCGGCAACGCAGGTCTGCGTCGGCACCGGCGACGCGCACGCGGCGCTGATTGGCTGCGGGCTGGTAAAGCCGGGTATGACACTCGACATTGCCGGCACGTCTGAGGTCGTCGCCGCCATTACCGACAAGCTCGCTTTTGACGACACCGGCGTTATTTGGACTCACCTCTTCCCCGACCCGCGCTACTACGACATGGAGCAAAGCGGCATAGTTTCCGGCGGCTGCGTGCGCTGGTTCCGCGACACTGTCGCCCGCTGCGGCTTTGACGAGATGGAAGTCGGCGCCTACGACATACCGGCCGGCTGTGACGGACTGCTGTTTTTGCCCTATCTTCAGGGCGCCGTCACTCCCCGCGCTGACAGCAACGCCCGCGGCGTGTTTTTCGGGCTTTCAATGAACCACACGCTCGCTCACCTGACGCGCGCCGTTTACGAGGGCGTCTCGTTCGCGTTCCGCGACTGTGTGGAGCACCTTGACGAAATGGGTATTGCCGGCGACCTTATTGTTGCCGGCGGCGGCGGCACCAAGTCGCCGCTGTGGTGCCAAATGAAGGCCGACATGTCCGGCAAGGCGCTGCAGGTCGTCGAGAGCGCCAACCCGACCGCGCTGGGCGCCGCAATGATTGCCGGCCATGCCCAGGGCTGCTTCGACAGCTTTGAGCAGGCCGCCGAAAAGCTGGTCAGCCGCGGCAAAATCTACGAGCCTAACCCGGCGCTGAAACCCGCCTACGACGAGGCCTATGCGTTCTACCAGCAGTGCGCCGCCGATTTTTCCAAGGATTTCGGACGCTACGCGCAGGAATAAAAAACAATATTACAGGAGGCCTGTTATGAAAGTGCTGTTGATAAACGGCAGCCCGCACGCCGGCGGCTGCACCTTTACCGCGCTGAGCGAACTCGCGGCAAAGCTTAACGAACACGGCGTCAGCACCGAGCTGTTTCAGCTGGGCACCAAGCCGGTTGCCGGCTGCATTGACTGCGGCAAGTGTCACGACAGCGGCCGCTGCGTCTTCGACGACCGTGTCAACGAGATTCTTGCGCAGCTTGACGACTTTGACGGCATTGTCGTCGGCTCTCCCGTCTATTACAGCGGCCCCTGCGGACAGCTGTGCGCTTTTTTGGACCGGCTGTTCTTCTGCGGCGGCGCGCGCATGGCCGGCAAAGCCGCAGCTGCGGTCGTTTCCTGCCGGCGCGGCGGCGCCAGCGCCGCTTTCGAGCGTCTCAATAAGTATTTCACTATCAGCAACATGAACGTCGTTGGCTCCCAGTACTGGAACCAGGTGCACGGCTACACTCCCGACGACGTGCGCCGCGACGCGGAGGGACTGCAAACCATGCGCACCCTGGGCGAAAATATGGCCTGGCTACTCAAGAGCATTGCGGTGGCGCGCGCCGCCGGAGTACCGGCGCCGCAGTACGAACCCGGTCTCGAGACTAATTTTATACGCTGAATATTTAGTAAATCATATTGCACCAAATGAAAAAGCTGCCCGCGGAGATCACCCCGCGGGCAGCTTTATTGTCAGAGCCTTAAGCTCGCAAAACAACTTTACTCTTTCGCGACGGGCAAAAGCCGGCGTCCGCTTGTGTTTTTGCGTTTTGTCATTTTTTTGCCGCTTGCGCATACGCTTGTGAAAATATTTTTTTAATTTCTCCCACAGCGGCGCTGTAGCCGCGGGGATAGGCCATATATCCCTGCGCCAATACACCGCCGCCGTCGGCCGTCACAATCTCCAGTGTATACGATTTACCGTCCACCGCATTCCTGCAGCGCTTGTTGAAGCCGTTCCAGCGGGCCAGACGGTACTTTTCGGCCACTTCGGTAAGCTTTGGCAGCAGCGGCTCTTGCGGGTGAACTGTCACAGTGTTTTCGGCCGGCTCGCCGTCCGGTTTTACTCTCAGTATCTCGCTGCCGTTTTCCCGCCGCACCGCATAACTGAAACCGAAATCTCTCGTCATACCGCCGTGCTCGGCATAGCGAAAAGCGACGACGTCCCCAAGGCGGCGCCCGTTGCCGGCCGGCCTCGCAGTGCGGGAAAAAAGTATTATCGGTACGGCGAACGCCGCCGCAAAAAACACGCTCAAAACTATCTCCTTTCGCCGCCGGCTGCTGAGTACACGACAAACTGCCTGTGCGTTTTTCGGACACAGCAAAGTCAAAGCTCAGCGAGCTCCGCTTCGGGCATCTTCTCGGTTTTATTGTATTATACCATACAACTGCGGTCAAACGCTGTCGCCGGCCACCGCTCAACGCAGACCACAACAATCTTTTTTGCGACAAAAGTCGGCAGTCTTATTGCAGACTGCCGACCGGCTAATTATTTATTTCTTGACAGCCACTCGCAGGCCGCCGTGGCGGCCACAGCGCCGTCCGCTGCCGCTGTCGTCAACTGTCGCACGGTTTTCGTGCGGCAGTCGCCGGCAACGAAAACGCCGGGGCAACTTGTAAAACAGCTCTCGTCGGCGGCGATATAACCGGCCTCGTCAAGTCTAACGGTGTCGGCAAACCTTTCGTTTTGCGGGCGGCGGCCGACGGCGACAAACAGCCCGCTGAGCGCTATTTTTTCGCTTACCCCGTTTGAGTCGCACAGCGTAACTCCGCACAGCTCACCGGTACCGTTTAGCTCCGCAACGGTGCAGCCCAATTTCAACTCGACATTGGGCAGCTGCGCGACCCGCTCGGCCAACGCCCGCTCGCCGCGAAATTCGGCGCGGCGGTGCACAAGCGTGACGCGATTGCATATGCTGCTGAGATATTCGGCGCTTTGCAGCGCGGCGTTGCCGCCGCCGACTACGGCGACGTTCTCGCCTTTATAAAACGCCCCGTCACACAGCGCGCAGTAGGAAATTCCGTTGCCGGCCAATTCCCGCTCGCCGGCTATACCGAGCTCGCGCGGCCGCGCACCCACGGCGATTATTACCGCCGCGGCCGGGTATTCGCGGCGCTTCGTCACCACCGCAAAACCGCCGCTGCGCTTTTCCACTCGCTCGGCGTCGGCAAGCTCTAGCTGCGCTCCGAAGCCGGTAGCCTGCTCGCAGAGCGCGTCGGCAAATTCCATGCCGGTCGTCTGCATTATGCCCGGGTAGTTCTCCACCCGCGGTGACGTCGCAATTTGACCGCCGACGCCCTCGCCTTCAAGCACCAGTACGCTTTTCCCGGCCCGGGCGGCATAAATGGCGGCGGTCAGTCCGGCACAGCCGGCGCCGATTATAACAATTTCGCTCATTTTGCCAGCGTTTCTGTATATGCCTTTATGTTTGAGGCGTTGGCATATTGAGTAACGGCGCCGTTCTCTACTATTACCAGCGTCGGCGCCTGCTTGACGCCCATCTCCTTGACCAGCGCGACATTTTCCTCGGCGTCTACCAGCGCGTACTCTATTCCGGCGCCGCCGAGCACCGCTTTTGCCAAACGGCAGTTGGGGCACGTTTTCGTTGTGAACAGGTACACCGCGTTGTCAACGCTCTTAGCCACCGTGCGTGTCTGCTGCGGCTGGCGCGGCTTGCGGCCCTCGCTCTTGAGCTTGGAATTGACGACGTCGTAGGTGCAGCGCTGCTTGAATTCCTGTGCTTTACCGTCGTTAAAGTTCTGCACCGGACGGTAATAACCGGTAATACGGCTGTAGACCTCGGTAGCGCCGCCGCATTCGGGACATTTGTACTGCTCGCCGACGAGATAGCCGTGGCTCTTGCAAATTGAATAGGTCGGCGACAGCGTGAAATACGGCAGGCGATAGTTCTCGGCTATTTTGCGCACCAGATTGGCGGCCGCCTTCCAGTCGGGCAGCTTTTCGCCCAAAAAGGCGTGGAACACCGTGCCAGAGGTGTAGAGCGTTTGCATATCGTCCTGGATGTCCAGCGCCTCGAAGATGTCTGCGGTATAACCGACGGGCAGGTGCGAGGAGTTGGTGTAATAGGGCGTGCCGCCGTCGCGTGAGGACGCGGTGATAATGTCGGGGTAGCGCGCCACGTCGTGTTTTGCAAGACGGTATGCCGTGGACTCGGCCGGAGTAGCCTCCAGGTTGTAAAGGTCGCCGTACTGCTCCTGGTAGTCCGACAGCCGCTC
>CAYZIL010000003.1:119689-120360 GCA_964478515.1 uncultured Faecalibacterium sp.
GCGCATGTGGTTGAGCACGTCCTTGGTAAACTGCTGGGCGCGCTCGTGGGTGAGATCCTCGCCGAGCCAACGGGCGTTCAAGCACGCCTCGTTCATGCCAATCAGTCCGATGGTCGAAAAATGATTGTCAAAGTTGCCGAGGTAGCGCCGCGTGTAGGGATAGAGCCCCTCTTTGAGCAGCCGGGTAATAATATCGCGCTTAATCTTCAGTGAGCGCGCGGCAATGTCCATCATTTTGTCAAGACGGCTATAAAAATCTATTTCGTCGGCGGCAAGGTAACCGATTCGCGGCATATTTATTGTCACCACTCCGACCGAGCCGGTGCTCTCGCCGCTGCCGAAGAAGCCGCCGGATTTTTTGCGCAGCTCGCGCAAATCGAGCCGCAGCCGACAGCACATGCTGCGCACATCGTTGGGCTGCATGTCGCTGTTGATGTAATTGGAAAAATACGGTGTGCCGTATTTAGACGTCATTTCGAACAGCATGCGGTTATTTTCGGTCTCGGACCAGTCGAAGTCTTTGGTGATGGAATAAGTCGGAATCGGATACTGGAAACCGCGGCCGTTGGCGTCGCCCTCTATCATGGTCTCGATAAACGCCTTGTTTATCATGTCCATCTCTTTTTTGCAGTCTTTGTAGCAAAAATCCATCTCGCGGCCGCCGACAATGG
>CAYZIL010000004.1:0-41848 GCA_964478515.1 uncultured Faecalibacterium sp.
GGGGGCTAAGCCCCCTCCGGAAAAATCCCAACGCAATATCTCGCGTTGGGATTTTAAAACACTGTCTTTCCGCGCGCCGCAAACACAGGAAATTTAAACGCCGCTTTCCGCTGCGGCGTTTTGTTCCGCGAAAGGGCGAACGCCATCTTTTGCGGACTTCTATGGGGGTGACAGGCAATTTGCAAAGCGAACGCGGCGCAAATTGCCGCCGAGAGGGGGCTAAGCCCCCTCCGGAAAAATCCCAACGCAATATCTCGCGTTGGGATTTTTGGTATGCCCGATGCGATTTACCCCAAGGGGCATAAACTTCGAATCGCTCTAAACGAACAAAACAAAAAAAGCCTCGCTGCGCGGGACCCTTTTTGTTTTGGTATGCCCGATGCGATTCGAACGCACGGCCTTCAGAGTCGGAGTCTGACGCTCTATCCAGCTGAGCTACGGGCACGCATACCGCGGCATTTGCCGCAGAAAATATTTTATCACTTCTGCAAGGATTTGTCGAGTACCAACCGGTGTGCCGCGGGCGCGCGAATAAGCGCCGCCACCAGCGCCGTCGCCGGGATTGTAAACAGTATCGCGAACGCGCCGACGAGCGTCTCCATTACCTCTGCCACCACCATTTCCAGGTTAAAAAGCTCCAGCAGACTGTTTTGGTAGAACATCAGCAGCAGCACCGTCGACAATGAACTGCCTATATAGGCCAGCACCAGCGTCGAGGTCTGCGCGCCGAGTATGTCGCGGCCGATGTTGACGCCGAAACGCAGCAGCGCGCCGAAATTTTCGTCGCCCGCCGTCTCGAACACCGGCGACGCTATTGACATGGAAACATCTATACACGCGCCCAGCGCGCCAATAAGAACCATCGCGAATATTATTGCGTTGAGGTCTATGGGCGTGCCGGTATCTATCATCATCACGAATATCATGTCCTCGTCGGTGATGCCGCTGACCGTCCACAGCGAGCACAGCAGCCGCGTAGTCAGCGCCGCAATTCCCACGCCGCCGACACAGCCGAGTATTGACGCGAGCGACTTTTTGCTGAAGCCGCCGACGAGCAGCGGCGTCACCGCAATGTTGTAAGCGCACACCGCCGCCACACACAGGTAAATATTGAAGCCCGACAATATCGCCGGCACCAAAAAGGCAAACACGGACATGACCGACAGCGCCAGCGAAATAAGCGCGCTGACGCCCTTGAGCCCGCCGAAAACTATTAGCAGTACGCCGAAGACCGCCGCGACAGCTATCATCCTGTCGCTGCGGTAAAATTCTGTCATCGTATAGGTAGCTCCGTCGCCGCTGTCGGTAACGAACACGCGGTCGCGCACTTGCACTTGCGGTATTGACCCCAGCGCCGACAGCTGAATATTCTGCACACCGGTAATATTGTCGCCCTCGTTCTCGCCATAAATTACCGTACCGCTGAAGCGCAGCTGTACCGAGGTCGTTACCGTATCCTCGCCCGAGCCGTAGCTCTGTTCTTGCGGCTCGCCGACCGACTCCACGCGCACTATGCACGGCGTCGTCGCGTCCTGCTGCGAGGAAAACAACTCCACCCCCCGCACCGCAAGGCGGTTGCCCAATACCAATATTGCCACAGCCGCGACTACCGCGGCAATTCGCGTCGGCTCCAGCTTGCGGCGAACGCGATAGTCGTCTCTTTTTTTCATTTTTCCGCCCTTGAGTTTGTGAATACTTGATTTTTGACTTTTATACTATTATAGTAATACTATCTAACAACAAGTTACCTGCGGCTAACATTTTAACATATCCGCGCCGCATACACCAGCAAACGAAAGGTACTTCGTGAAAAAAACACTTCTTTTGGTTCTCAGCTCGTCGCTCAACCTTATTATGGGCGCCGCCAACATTTTCTGGTGCGGCCTTATTTTAGTCGGCTACATAGTGCCCGCCAGCGGCGGTCTGAGTACAGTCGAAATGATTCTGCTCATTCTGCTTTCCGCCACGGTAGTCTGCGCCGTCAATCTGCTTTTTTACAAACTGTGCGGCCTTGAGCGCCGCAAATATATTTTGCTCGCCGCCGGCATGTATGCCGTCGGCATGGTTCTTTTCCTGGTTTATATTTTTCAGTCCGGCATATTCGCCAGCTGACAAAACGGAGGACTAGACAATGAAATGCACAAATTGCGGCGCCGAAGTGCCCGCCGGCAGCAGCGTCTGCCCCGAGTGCGGCAGTGAACTTTCACTAAAAGACGCGCACAGCACGACCGCCAAGAGCGCCGAAAGCAACGCCGACGCGCCGGCAAAGACAAAAAAGAGCTCCAAAAAAACCGCAAAAACAGCGAGTGAAAATAAAGCTGCCGCTAAAGATACCGCCGCCGAGACCGTGTCGGACAGCGAAAAAAAGAGCGGCAAGAAAACCGCCGCAAAGCCCGACGACGCCGAAAAAAAGACTGACGGGGCCGACGCCGAGAACAAGCCTGACGGCGACAAAAAAACCGCCGCCAAAAAGCCCGCTGAAAAAGAGAAAACAGCGGCCGACAAAAAGAAGGACGCCCCGAAAGCCGCCGCGGCCAAAAAGCCGACAGCGGCCAAGACCGAAAAGGACCCTGCCGCTGAAAAAGAAGACGCGGCGGACGACCTGCCCGCCGAAAAGCGCCTGCCGGCCAAAACCCGGCCGCTGACGACCGGTGAATTTGTCGGCATGGTCATTCTCGCATCCATCCCGGTTCTCAACTTTTTCGTTCTTATTGCGTTCGCCTTTATGAACAACATTAACCGCAACCGGCGCAACTACGCGCGCGCCATGCTTATTTTGCTGCTGGTAATGGCTCTTGTCGACCTGGTGCTGTTAATAGCTCTATACACCCTGGCGCTGCCTACACTGGAGCACTACAACATCCAGCTCTCACACTGGCAGTTGTACCTCGACAATTTCTTCTCTCTCGTCTCGCAGGCAAAGTAAATTAAGCGCAAGCCCGAAGATACATTTTGTATCTTCGGGCTTATTTTATACCTTTTGTTTATGCTTTACTCGGCTGTCGGCTGTCCGCCGAGGTAAACGCGTCGCTGCGCTAACTGCTTGTCCCACACCAGTATGTCGGCGCGGCAGCCCGGCTCAAGACTGCCGACCTCGTTGTGCCGGCCTATCTCGCGCGCCGGGTTGAGTGTTGCGGCACGAACCGCCGTTTCCAGCGGCACTCCGAAAGAAACCGCCGAGCGCAGCCCCTCGCTGAGCGGCGTTACACTGCCGGCAATAGTGCCGTCGGCAAGCGTGGCGCGCCGGCCGCTGACATTTACGCTTTGACCGCCCAGGTCGTACTCGCCGTCTTTCATGCCGCAAGCGCGCATTGAGTCGCTGATAATACACACCCGCTCGGCGCCGAACCAGGCAAAGACGCTGCGCACCGCAGCGGGGTGAACGTGCACGCCGTCGCAGATAAGCTCGACGCCCGCCGCGTGCTCGAACGCGGCGCCGACGACACCCGGCGCGCGGTGGGTGAACGGCGGCATGGCGTTGAAAAGATGGGTGACATGGCTGGCGCCGGCGGCAAAGGCCGCCACGGCGGTGTCGTAGTCCGATTCGGTGTGCGCTATGCTCACCGTACAGCGCGCGCGCGCGGCGGCAATAAATTCGGCCGCGCCGGGCAGCTCCGGCGCCAGGTCGACAAGGCACACATTGTTGCCGGAAATGTCGTCAAGCCGCTGAAAGAAGTCTATGTCCGGTGCGCGCAAAAATGCCGGATTCTGGGCGCCGCGCTTGTTAACACTGAAAAACGGCCCCTCCATATTGATGCCGAGCAGTCTCGCGCAGCCGTGCGGCGGCGCGGCGATAAACTCGCGCGCCGCTGCAAAGCTTTGGCTGAGCGTCTGCTCGTCGTATGTCATAGAGGTGCCGACAAAGGAGGTCACGCCGCAGGAAAGCTGAAAGCGGGCTATTTTTTCCAGCGCCGCGCGCGTGCCGTCGCAAAAGTCCGCCGTTGCCGCCCCGTGCGTGTGAATGTCCACAAGTCCCGGCAGTACATAACAGCCCTCGGCGTCCCAGCACTCGCCGTCGCCGAGGTCAGACGCGACGATTCTCCCCGCGTCAATGTACAAATCCCGGCGCTCAAAGCGGCAGTCCTTGCCGAACACCAAACCGTTTTTGATTATCATTAATAGTCACCGTCCTGATTTTCTGTTATTATTATATCGTATCGGCGCAGCTTATCAAGCGCCGTGCGGGAGGATTAATGATCAAGGCCGCTTTTTTTGATATTGACGGCACTCTTGCCGACTACCGCACCCACCGGCCCGCGCCGCGCACTCTCGACGCGCTGCGCCGCGCCCGCCGAGCCGGACTGCTGCTGTTTATCTGCACCGGTCGGCACATTGCGCTGCCGCACTCCCGCAGCGTTATAGCCGAATGGTGGGAGCTTTTTGACGGCTTCGCGGGACTTAACGGCCAGCACTGCTTCGCCGCCGACGGCAGCGAGATATTTTCCCTGCCGCTTGACGCCGGCGACGTGCGGCGGCTGCTGGACGTTGCCGACAAACAGCACCTGGAATGCATATTGTCGCTGCGCGCGCGCGAGTTCACTGTCGGCCCGTGCCGCAAACTGCGCGCGCTCGGCACAGACTTTGACTACCCCGTGCCGCCGCAGCAGGAATACGACGGCATCGAACCCGTTTTTGCCCTGACATTTGCCGCCGACGCAACGCAGGAGCGCGAGCTGATAGCCCCGCAGCTGCGCCGCAGCGCCGTCAGCCGCTGGAACCCGGCTTTTTTTGACATAATCCACGCCGACGGTGGCAAGGACGTGGGGCTTGAGCAGCTGGCGCGCCGTTTCGGCATTGACCCCGCCGAAACCATCGCTTTCGGCGACGAGCAAAACGACATTACCATGCTGCGCCGCGCCGGCATCGGCGTCGCGATGGGCAACGCCGCCGCGCCGGTTAAGGCGGCGGCCGACTATGTCACCGGCCGCGACGAGGACGGCGGCGTCTGCGACGCGCTTGAGCACTTCGGGCTTATTTGAGTGCATAAACGCGCGCCGTCCGCCGCAGCTGCTGCAAAATTCAACAACACAAAACCGCCCGCCGAAAGCTTTTCTTTCGGCGGGCGGAACAGTTTTATTTACAGACTCACTGCGGCGCAGTTCATTCCGTGCCGTACACGAGCCGGTTAAACTCGGCGGCGTTGGCCTCAAAGTCGACTTCCAGCACGCTCTTGCCGGGGATGGTCCCCGACGACCAGGTGCCGTCCATCGGAATAGCCCACTGGTACCACTCGTAGTCCTTTATGGCAAAGATGGTGGGAATCATCTGCATTATTTCGGTCTTGGTAAAGTTGGTGGAGACGTTGGGCAACACGACATTCAACAGGTTATTTATCTGCCCGATGCTCATCGCCTTTGCCAGGTCAAACAGCATGCCGAGCACCTCGCGCTGGCGGTTTGTCCGGCCGAAGTCGCTGCCGGCAATGTCGCGGTTGCGCACATAACCAAGGCACTGTATGCCGTTAAGGTGCTGCAAGCCGGTCTCGCTGACGGTGTTGTCGTTGACCGGCGAACCGTTCCAGCGGTTAATTTCGCGAATTACGAAGTTCATTGTCGAAAGGTCGCTGTTCGTTACCTCCAGGTCAAGGCCGCCCAGAATATTGACGACGTCAATAAAGGCGTAGAAGTTGACGCAGGCCCAGCGGTCTATTTGGATGCCGAAGTTTTGGCTTATTGTTTCAATAAGCAGGTCGGGGCCGCCGAAGGTGTAAGCGGCGTTGAGACGCTCGGTCCAATACCCCGGAATGGGTATGTAGATGTCGCGCAGCAGCGAGGTGGCCACGACCCTGTGGGTGATTTTGCTCACCGAGACTATCATCATTGCGTCGGACAGCCCGTAACCGTTGTCGGTGGTGTCAATGCGCGTGTCGCTGCCCAGCAGCAGCACGTTCATTACCGAATTGTCGTTGAGCAGATAATCGCTGACCGCCTGGGGGTCGATAGAGTCGGTAATGTCGGGCCCGGGTTCCTCATAATTAATTTTGTCAAGATAATACTGCACGGCGGCATAGCCGACAGCAGACAGCACCAGCAGCACGCACAGCACAATTGCCGCAACGCGCGTCACCTTAGTGCGGGTCGTGCTCAGGCGCTTGCCGCTGTATTTTTTATATACTTTTTTTGTCTTATTCATTACGACTGTACAACCTCTCAGGACACGCAGGCACAGCGGCGCTGCGCCGCGTTTTCACTCACAAATATAATATATCTGCAGTGACTCGAATGCAACAGAAATACATCGTTTCCGATTTATATCAACTTTTTTTCAATTCGGAGCTTATTACTACTATAATACCTTTTTATAGACCGAAAACCGACGCACGCTGTCGGGCCGGTCCGGATTCTTTTCCGGCAGCGCCGGACTGCGCTTTTCCGCATAGAAAGGCGGGAGAATGTATCTGCTGCTGCAATTATACCATAATATCATTGTTAATGGTAATATAATCCTTAATTGTTCCGGGAATCCTGCTCGCGCGCGCAGCGCAGCCGTGCGCACAGTGCGGGAAAGCGCCGGCGCACAGCGCGAGTGAGCAGCCAGCCGAGCACCGCGCCGAGCGTATTCAGTATCAGGTCGTCGACGTCGAAATCGCGCGGCAGCGGCAACTGGCACAGTTCAATAAAGGCCGAGACTGCAAAACCGATAAGCGCGGCGCTCTTCAGCGAGACATTTTGCCACAACAGCGGCGGAAAAAACCCCAGCGGCAAAAACAGGGCGATGTTGCCGACAAAATTTATCAAAAAATAGCCGATATTGTGCCGGCGCAGCAGTTTGCGCACGCTGTCGTATATCACCCGCCCGGGAATCAGCCGCACCTTGCCGTGACCGGCGGCGGCAACTGCCGGCACGCCGTCGCGCAGGGTAAACTCGCAAAGCAGCGTCTGCGACAGCAGACCGAAAACCAACAGCGCAAAAAGGCACAGCGCGCACTCGCGCAGCCATTCGCTGCGCAGCCCGCGCTTTTTGAGCGCCGCGCGCGCCGCCAGCCGCCACAATATTACCGCCGGCAACGCCGCAAGCATATTTTTTAGCATATCGGCAAGATGGAATAATACTTTATCCATGTAGCAGACGTTCAGTTGCTGAAGCTGAAAAAGCAAAAGACCGCGTAAAATACGAGCAGCAGCGCGCCCTGCCAGCGGGCGCCTTTTTTGCGCACCACCATTGGCACGCACAGCAGCGCCATGGCGGCGAGCGCCAGCGGCAAATCAAGGCGCACCGCCTCGGCCGAAACGTTGATGCCGGCAATACTGGCCGGTATTCCCAGCACCAGCAGCAAATTGAGAATGTTGGCACCGATAATATTGCCAAGACCGACGTCGCCCTCGTGCTTAATAAGCGACGTGACGGTAGTGACAAGTTCGGGCAAAGAGGTGCCCAGGGCGATAAACGTGACGGCAATTATGCGCTCGGGCACGCCGAGAGCCTCGGCCAAAATTATGCCGTTGTCTACAAGCAGCCGCGCGCCGACAAACAGCAGCGCCGCGCAGACCGCCAACATTATTATGCTGCGCGCCAGCGAGCCGGACGCGCTCTCCTCGCCGCTGTCCGTGCCGGGGTTGCGAATTGACATATAGGCGTAAAACACAAAGCCCAGCAGCAGCGCCACGCCTGCTATGCGGCTGAGCCTGCCGCAGCACAGCCCGAGTAAAAAGATGCCCGCGCCGGCGAGCGCAAACAGCGCGAGACGCCAGACGGTGTCTTTTGTGTCGAATTTCTTTGTCGGCGCCACCAGCTGGCCGAGACCCGCTATAAGGGCGGTATTGCAAATAATAGAGCCGAAAGAGTTGCCGAGCGCTATGTCGGCGCTGCCTTGCAGCGCCGCCGTGGTGGACACGAGCACCTCGGGCAGCGTGGTGCCCAAACTGACTATCGTCGCGCCGACGACAATGTTGGGGATGCCCAGCCGCTTGGCGATGGCGACAGACGAGTCGACAAAACGGTCGCCGCTCAAACAGATGAGCGCGAGTCCCACAGCGAACAGGATTACTGCTTTGAGCATAACAACCTCATAATATATAGAATATAGAGCGGTATTTTTCGCAAAAATGCGCGGAACGGCGGCGGCGGCTTGACTTGTCAGCCGCAGGCTGATACAATCTCATTGCCTGCACCGCGAACAGCTTTCAGTATAACATAACTTCCCGCTGTTTAACAGCAACAATCGCCGGCAGGCGCAACAAGAGGAATAATGAGACGAATTAAAAAACTGACATATGCGCAGGTCGTGGCGCTCGGTTATGTCTGTATCATTCTGCTGGGCGGTCTGCTGCTCAGCTTGCCTATTGCCACGCGCGACGGCAGCACGGACATTTTGACGGCGCTTTTCACATCGACCTCCGCTTCCTGCGTTACCGGCCTTGTCGTCGTCGACACCTACACACACTGGACGATTTTCGGACAGTGTGTTATTCTGGTGCTGATTCAAATAGGCGGCCTGGGATTTTTTTCTTTTTTGGCGCTGATGTCACTGTTCCTGCGCAAGCGCATAGGCCTTAAGACGCGCAGCTTCCTTAAAGAGAGCATCAGCGGCATTCAAATCGGCGGAATTGTCCGTCTTTTCAAAAAGCTGCTTATCGGCACGCTGCTGTTTGAGGGCGGCGGCGCGGTAATACTCTCTTTTGTCTTTGTGCCGCGAATTGGATTGTGGCCCGGCATTTGGGCCGGCGTATTTCACTCGGTATCGGCGTTTTGCAACGCCGGTTTCGACATTTGCGGCCGTTTCGGCGCCTTCGGCTCGCTGACCACTTTTACCGACAGCCCGCTGCTTATGCTGTGCATATGCATACTCATTATAGTCGGCGGCATCGGGTTTTTCGTCTGGGACGACCTCTACACGCACAAATTCAACTTCCGGCATTACCAGCTGCACACCAAAATAGTGCTGTTTGCCACCGGACTGCTTATTGCGCTCGGCACGCTGCTGTTCTTTGTTTACGAGCGGGACAACACTCTTGCCGGTATGGGTTTCGGCCGCAAGCTTATAACGTCGCTGTTTTGCGCGGTGACGCCGCGCACGGCCGGCTTTAACGTGGTCGACAACGCCGCGCTCAGCCCGGCGTCGCGCATTTTGACAATGGTGCTGATGATAATCGGCGGCAGCCCCGGCTCGACGGCCGGCGGCATTAAAACGACGACCGTCGTCGTTATGTTCGTGGCCATGTGGTCTCACTTGAGCGCACAATCCGGCGACGACATTTTCGGACGCCGTCTGGAGGATTCTGCTGTACACCGCGCCGTATCTGTCGTAACTTTTCACCTTTCGCTGTCGGTTATAGCGGGGCTGGCGATTTCAGCCGTAGAAAAAACTCTGTCCAGCTCGGCCGTATTCTTTGAAGTATTGTCCGCTATCGGCACAGTGGGTCTGAGTGTGGGAATTACCACGTCGCTGAGCGTGGCGTCGCAAATAATTATTATGCTGCTGATGTTTTCCGGCCGAATGGGCAGCATTACCTTTATGTCTGTGTTTATGGAACCGCACGCGGCGCGCACCATACAAAAACCTGAAGAAAGAATCAGTATTGGGTAATAAGAGGTATATTTAAGCATGCAATCAATACTCGTAATCGGTCTTGGGCGCTATGGCGACCACCTTTGCCGCAAGCTTACAGAGCTGGGCAACGAGGTCATGGCTGTCGACTATGATGAAGAGAAGGTGCAAAACCTGGCGTCGGTGTGTACCGGCGCCCAAATAGGCGACTGCACCAACGAGGAAGTGCTGCGCTCACTGGGCGTAGCTAACTACGACGTCTGTTTTGTGTGTATCGGCGAGGACTTTCAAAGCTCGCTGGTAATAACGGCGCTGCTCAAGGATTTTGGCGCGACCCGCGTTATCAGCAAGGCCGGCAGCCCCATCCATTCCGACTTCCTCAAGCGCAACGGCGCCGACGAGGTCGTTTATCCCGAGCGCGACAGCGCCGAAAAAATTGCCGTGCGCGTCACTACCCACACAATTGACTACACCGCGCTGAGCAAAGAAGTGGGCATTTACGAAATAATGCCGCACAAAAGCTGGGTGGGCAAATCCATTCGCGAGCTCAACTTCCGCGTCAAATACAATATGACCATACTTGCCACCAAGCAAAAGGACCAAATCAACCCGCTGCCGCCGGCGGACTACGTTTTCCAAAGCGACGAGCACCTGATGATAATGGGCCGGCACGAGGATGTCGAGCATGTGCTGCGGATGATAGAAAAGCAAAAATAAACCGACCGCCGCCGTCCCGACCTGGCCTAAGCCCATGTCGCCGAACGGCGGCTGTTTTTGGGGTAACTATGGAAAATTCTAACAACATATCCGTCCGCAAACTGGTCTTCGGCGCGCTGGTCGCGGCGGTTTATGCCGCCGTGTCGCTGGCGCTGGCGCCGCTGAGCTACGGCGCGCTGCAATTCCGCGTCGCTGAGGCGCTGACGCTGCTGCCGGTGCTGAGCGCCAGCGGCGTTGTCGGCGTGACGCTCGGCTGCGCTATTACCAACGCCGTCGGCGCGGCGCTCGGCTACAACATTCTCGGCGCCGCCGACGTGCTTTTCGGCACTGCTGCCACACTGGCCGCGGCGCTGCTCACCCGGGCGCTGGGCCGCTTTCGCGTGCGCGGTCTGCCGCTGCTGTCGGCGCTGCCGCCTGTAATCGTAAACGCGCTGGTAATCGGCGCCGAGCTCAGCTGGGTAACGAGCGGCACGCTGCGCTTGTCGGTCTTTACTCTGTTCGCGCTGCAAACCGGCGCACAGCAGCTGCTGCCCTGCTTGCTGGGCACTTTTCTGGTGCGGGCGCTGGAGCGCCGCGGCATTACCGTAAATTAGGGAGAGGCAAAATGAGATTTACCCTTATAGAGGGTAGTCCGCGCCCGCGCAGCAACACCGCGGCGCTGTGCGAGCCCTTTGCCGCGCAACTGCTTGCCGACGGCGCGCAGTTGGAAACTTTTCGTCTTGCGGAAATGCATGTTGCGCCCTGCTGCGGCTGCTACCGCTGTCAGCAGACCAGCGGCGAATACGGCTGCGTGCAGCGCGACGATATGTACAGCATTGTCAACAGCGTAATTGCCAGCGACATTGTCGTGCTGGCAACGCCCGTCTATACCTGGTACTGCACTGCCGAAATGAAAGCCGTGCTCGACCGCTTTTACGGCATGAACAAATATTACGGCGCCGGCAGTGGCTCGCTGTGGGCGAGCAAGGGATTGGCGCTTATTGCCACGCACGGCTACGACGCCGACTACGGCGCCGGCACGCTGCTTGTCGGCTTGCAGCGCTTGTGTGAGCATTCGCACCTCAACTGGCTCGGCGCCTATACCGTGCGCGACACCGACGACATGGCCAGCTTCGTCACCGCGTCGGCCCAAAACGGCGCGCGGCAATTCGCCCGCAAATTACTGTGCTCGACCCCGTACCAGTTGGCAGATCGTGGGTAATATTGCACAAATTGCGTATAAATAATTATACAAGATGACCAATTGTCTAATATTTCTGTCGAGATGGCCCCAATACTGAGCAAAGTGCGGTTTTTCCGCCGCTGTCACCCGGCAAGGCTTGTTTACCGCGGCTGTTTTGTGGTAAGCTATAGGTGTAAAGAATAGAAGGTGACAAAAAAGAAGCGTCACCGGCAGCCGACGGCAACAGGCCGCAGGCGGCTGCCGCAAGGAGGTAAAATTTATGGATCATCTGAGAAGTCTCAAGGGCTTTTTGTGCGACATGGACGGCGTTATCTACCACGGTAACCGGCTGCTGCCGGGCGTGACGGAGTTCGTCGACTGGCTGTACAAGAACGACAAGCAGTTTCTGTTTCTCACCAATGCCAGCTCGCGCAGCCCGCGCGAACTGCACCAGAAACTGGAACGCATGGGTCTGCACGTTGACGAGACCCACTTTTATACCAGCGCGCTGGCAACGGCAAAATTTATTCAAAGCCAGTCGCCGCGCTGCAGCGCCTACGTTATTGGCGAGCCGGGGCTGTACAACGCCCTGTACGAGGCGGGCATAACCATTAACGACGTCGACCCCGACTACGTTATAGTCGGCGAGACAAACAACTATAATTACGACAGCATCTGCCGCGCGGTGTCCCACGTTTTTAACGGCGCCAAGCTTGTCGGCACCAATACCGACATCACCGGTCCGACCGAGGACGGCATAGTTCCGGCCTGCCGGGCACTGTGCGCGCCCATAGAACTCGCCACCGGCAAGAGCGCCTATTTCGTCGGCAAGCCCAACCCGCTGATGATGCACACCGGTCTAAAGATGCTCGGCTGCCATTCCGCCGAAACGGCGATGATAGGCGACCGCATGGACACCGACATTATCGCCGGCATAGAGAGCGGCCTTGACCCGGTGCTGGTGCTTTCCGGCGTCAGCGACCGCGAGGAAATTCGCCGCTTCCCCTACCGGCCGCGGCTGGTGCTCAACGGCGTCGGCGACATTCCCGGCGCGGTAGACAACGCCTGAAAACGGCGCGTTTGGCGCGCGGCTGAAAAGCTTTCAAATAGCGGCGACAGCGGCGTTGAGCTTGCTG
The DNA here is from genome assembly GCA_964478515.1 of uncultured Faecalibacterium sp. Lineage (GTDB taxonomy): Bacteria > Bacillota > Clostridia > Oscillospirales > Ruminococcaceae > HGM13233. Next base: position 12,503 of record CAYZIL010000004.1, read on the forward strand.
CCGTCGTTATTTTATTTTTTGCCGTTTTTTCGGCGCTAAACAGTGCCTTTGCGGTGCGGCACAAAACCCTGCAGCATGAAAGAGGGAAATCGAATGGAAACGCTCAAAATCACCACGGCCAGAATGACGATATACCCGCTCAGCGACGGGGAGATGGCACAGAAAATCGCGGCGGAAAGCGACGACGCCACTAGGACAGCCTACGGCGAAATGCTGGCCGGCTGTCGGGAAAATCCGCAGCAGCGCGTTTGGAGCGCAATTTGGGAAATGCGGCAAAACGGCGCCGGCGGCCGGGTCGTCGGGGACCTCTGCTTTAAGGGCTTTAACGGCGGTGCGCCCGAGATTGGCTACGGGATAAAAAAGGAATTTGCCGGCCACGGGCTAATGAGCGAGGCGGTTGCGGCGCTCGCCGAATGGGCAAGCCGCCAGCCCGGCGTCACCCGAGTACTGGCGCAGACCGAGCCGGACAACCTCGCCTCCCAAAGGGTGCTGGTGAAAGCGGGCTTTGCGGCGGACGGCACGCTGGGCGACGAGGGGCCGCTGTTTACCTATACGCGGCGCTGAGTACCGGCGGCGCGCCGCGCGCACTGCCGCTTGGTTTTTGCAGTGATGATTATTCTCTGTGTCGTCTTCCGCAGCGGCACAGAAAAACCGAGACCCATGTCTGCCGCGGCAAGCGGCAGGGCACGGGTCTCATCATTTAAAGATAAAACTGTGAAATTTATTTCGTCCCCTCGGTGACTACGGGGCCGGCGCTGGAGCCGAAACGCACGGCGCCGGCGGCAATAAAGGCGTCAGCCTGCGCACGGGTGCGAATGCCTGTCGAGGCCTTGACGCCAATGGCGGGGCTGACGGTGGCGCGCATAATTTTAACGGCCTCTATTGTGGCGCCCTCGCTGCCGAAAAAGCCGGAGCAGGTCTTGACGAATTTCGCGCCGCATTCCTCGGCCATCTGGCATGCGAGCACCAGCTCGTCCTCGGTAAGGGCGTGAATTTCCACTATCACCTTGGTCGCGGCCGGCTTTGCGGCCTCGACAACGGCCTTTATGTCGGCGCGGACAAAGTCGTAATCCTTGTCCTTTAGCGCGCCGATGTTGATGACCATGTCAATCTCCTCGGCGCCGTCGCGCACGGCGCACTTGGTCTCGGCCACCTTCATCTCGGTGAGGTTGGCGCCGAGCGGGAAGCCGACGACGGTGCAGGTGTGCACGCCGCTGCCCTTGAGCAGCTCGGCAGTCATTTTGACGCGGTAGGGGTTGACGCACACGGCGGCAAAGCCGTACTCGCGCGCCTGGCTGCAAAAGCGCTCTATGTCCGCTTTCGTCGCCTCGGCGTGCAGGTCGGTGTGGTCAAAATACTGCGCGTATTTCGGGTCGAAGTTGGGGGAATGTTCCATTGTTTTTACCTCTTCCGCCGCTTGAACGCGGCTGATAATTTAATCGAATTTATTTTACGGAGGTGCGCTCGACGAGCGTGACCGGCAGCACATACTCCGTCTTTTCCGGTTTTTCTCCGCCGCGCTGGGCGATTATCAGCTCGGCGCACAGCTCGCCCATTTCCGCTGCCGGCTGGCGCACGGTGGTCAGCGGCGGGCTGCAAAGCGCGGCCACGCTGATGTCGTCAAAGCCGGTAACGCACACCTGCTGCGGCACCGAAATGCCGGCCGCGGCCAGTGCCCGCAGCGCTCCGACGGCGAGCGTGTCGCAGTAGCAGCAAATGCCGTCAAAGTCGACCTTTTGGACAATCATTTGCGTCACCGCCTGCTCGGCAGCCGCCACGCTCACCTCGCAGACCGTGCGGTAAAGCTGGCGCGGCGGGTCGACGCCGGCCTCGCGGTGGGCGGCCTGGTAGCCCGAATAGCGCGCCACCTGGGTGGACAGACCGCGGCCGTCGGTCAAAAAGGCAATGCGGCGACAGCCGGCGTCAAGCATTCTGCTTGTCGCTATCTTTCCGCCCGAAAAATTGTCCGCGCGCACCGTTATTGCGCCCAGCGGCGCCGCGTTCCAGGGTATGCGGTCGGCAAAAACCTTGGGAATGCGGTCGGAAAGCTCGTCGCCGTCAATATCCTCTCCGGAAATAAAAATGATACCGGCGACCTTTATGCTGCGCAGCATGTTCAGCTGTCCCGACTGGGTCAACTGGCTTTCGGCCGTGTTGCAAATGACCGCGGCAAAGCCCGCCGCCTCCAGGCTCCGCTGCGCCGCCAGCGTGATGAGCGCGAAAAACTCGTTGGTGATGTCGGGCACAACTATGCCGATTATATTCGTTCGCCGCGTGCGCAGACTTTTGGCGACAGCGTCGGGCTCGTAGTTCTGTTCCGCAACTATGGCGCGCACCTTTGCGGCAGTCTGCGGCGAGTAGCGGCCGGTTTCGTTAATTACCCGCGACACCGTCGACACGGACACGCCCGCCAGGCGGGCAATGTCGCGAATGGAAACATCGCGCTTAGTCAAAAGCGATCGCTCCTTTAATATATCCGTCGGCCTTGCTGACGGCGGTTTCGAGCATTTGCTGAATGTCGCAAGCCGGCATGATGTGGGTTATCATCTCGCTCTGGTCGAAAACGCCGCGCTCGAACAGCCGCGCGGTCTGCGGTACATGGTCGTTAAAGTGGCGGTCGACGGCCGGCGCGGTGTTAATTATGCGCAGTCCGCGCAGGTGCCAGGGCGAGGCGTTTACGGTGCGCTCGGCGCGGTGCCAGGCAAAGTTTGAGACGGTGCCGCCGGTGCAGACAAGCTCGCAGGCCGTGTTGAGTCCGGGCTGGGAGCCCGAGCATTCAACGGCAATATTTACGCCGCCGGCAGCGGCAATCCGCTGTATGGCGGCGCGGCCCTCGTCAGTGTCGGACCGCCAGCACTCGTCGGCGCCGTATTTTTTTGCCAGCGCCAGGCGCTCGGGGTCAATGTCAAAACAAATTAGCTTGTTAATCAGCGAGTGGCGATAGGCCTGCACGTTCAGCAGCCCCATATAGCCGGCTCCGATAACGGCGACGTCGTCGCCGGGCGCGCGGGTGATGTTGCTCATGCCGTTGACGACGCAGACGGCCGGCTCGCCGATGTACTGGGCAAATTCCGCGCCCGTCTGCGGCGCCGCACTCGCCGGCAGGTGGCCGACAAAATCGGCGCGGATGTTGATGTATTCGGACATGGCCGGCGCGCCGTCAATTGAAAACACGCGCTCGCCGACGGCAAAATCTTCGACCCCGTCGCCGACAGCGCTGATAAAGCCGGCAGCCTCGTGGCCGAAGCGGAAGGGAAACGGCTCGCGCAGGTCGCGGCCGCGGAAAAGATAGGCGTCCCAGGCACAGACGCCGCAGGCCATGACCCGAATCTGCACCTGACCGGGCAGCGGCGCTTCAATGTCGGCCTCGCCGACGACCGCCCGCTGCGGCTCGCTCATGTATAGCGCTTTTATTTTCATGTTATTCCTCTCTGCGGCGCTGTCGGCGCTGCGGAAACGTTTTCACTGAAATCATTATAAATTCGCCGCCGGTGTTTGTCAATCGCCAGCGACAAAATTTTGCCCAACAACGCAAATTCGCCGCTATCAGTACCTGAATCGGGGCTCAAACGACAAATATTGCCTGTTTCGTGCCAAAACGGCCGCGGCGGCAGCCGGTAAAATGCTGCAACCGCAGTTGACAGCGCGAAAGAAAACAGCTATGATAATAGCGCAAACGATTCCGCATGAGGAGGGCCTTTGATGGAGAAACCATGTGTCATCGGCATGGACATAGGCGGCACCTGGGCGCGCATCGGCGCCGTGGCGCTGGACGGCAGTTTAATTGACTCGCGGCGCACGGCGGTGTCCGCGCTGACCGGCGGCGGCCCCGAAACGGCTGTCGCAGACGTCGCGGCCTTTATTAAGGATTATATCTCTGACGCCAACTTAAGTGACGTGCGCGGCGTCGCCGTGGCCTTTCCGGCCACAGTGGACGTTTCGCGCAAGGTCGTTTATTCGGCGTCAAATCTCGGCAAAAACGGCGTCAGCCGCTTTGACGGCATAAATATTGCCGACGGCTTGCAGCAATATTTCGACGTGCCTGTCTTTCTCGGCAAGGACACGGAGTTTATTCTTTACAGCGACATTGCCGCGCTGGGACTCGACGACGGCGGCATGACCATAGGAATATATTACGGCACCGGTATCGGCTGCAGCATCTACTACCACGGCGAAACGCTCTACGGCCGCGACGGCGTTGCCGGCGAAATAGGGCACCTGCCTATAAGCGAAACCGGCAACCTTTGCACTTGCGGTTCTCGCGCCGGCTGCTGCGAGTCGGTCGCCTCGGGCTGGCGGCTGAAACAGATATGCGAACAGTATTTTCCCGACACGCCGCTGCCGGAGATTTTTGAGCGCCACGCCGACGAGCCGGTCGTGCGCAACTACATAAACGACCAGGCGCGAATAATTGCTCTGTGCGGCAACCTGCTCAACTGCGCGCACTATGTAATAGGCGGCGGCATAGTCGAAATGTCGGCCTACCCAAAAGACCTGCTGCGCGCGCGCGCCGCCGAAATGCTGCGCCACCCCTACCCGCGCGACAGCTTTGACATGCGCTTTTCTCCCGCCAAGCAAGACGCCGGCATAATCGGCGCCGCCAGGTATGTATTCAGAAAGACAGGCATGGACCAATGAGCAAAAATCTTTATCTTCCCGAAGGCGCCGCGCGCGCCGAGCGCACCGCGTTTCTCAACGAGCGCATGCGCGCCGTCAAACCGGCGGTGTGCCTTGAGCGCGCGCGGCTGATTACCGAAAGCTATATGCAGACCGAGGGCCAGCCCTGGGTCATTCGCCGCGCCGCGGGACTGCGGCACATTCTCGAAAACATGACGGTCTTCATTGACGAGCGCGAGCTTATTGTCGGCAACCACGCCTCGCACCCGCGCTGGGCGCCGCTGTACCCCGACACCGGGGCCTTTTCGGCAAAGGAGCTTGAGCTGCTGCCGGTGCGCGACGTCGACCGGCTGCAAATAACCGCCGAGCAAAAGCGCGAGCTGCTGGAGGACATTTATCCCTGGTGGCAGGGGCGCTCGCTTGCGGATCTCTCGTGGCAGCGTTTTTCCGCCGCCCAGCGCGAGCTGTTCGGCTTTGAGAACAACGTCTTCAACGCCCTGTCGCGCACCCGCAGCGGCTACGGCCACTACCTGCCCGACATCAAAATGATAATTGAGCACGGCTTTTGCGACGTCAGCCGCCGCGCCGAGCAAAAACTGGCGGCACTGCCCGCGGGCGACGAGCACGCCGATTTTTACCGCGCCGCGCTGATTATCTGCGCCGGCGTTAAAACCTTTGCCGGACGTTACGCCCGCCTGGCCGCAGAGCAGTGCCGCAGCGAGCGCGACCCCGCCCGCCGCGCCGAGCTCGCGCTCATTGAGCGCGCTTGCAAGCAGGTGCCGTGGCAGCCGGCGCGCAATTTTCCTGAAGCTGTGCAGAGCTACTGGTTTACGCTGCTTATAGATTACATTTTCCAAAACGGTTCGGCCATCTCCTGCGGGCGGCCTGACCAGTTCTGGTATCCCTTTTACCGCGCCGACATCGACTCCGGCGCGCTGACGCGCGACGAGGCGCAGCAGTTCGTCGAGGCGCTGTTCGTCAAGCACAACGACGTAATAAAGGCCTGCACCTACAACAGCGCGCGCAACAACGGCGGGTTTTCCACCTCGGCGCACATGATAGTCGGCGGGCTTGACCGCAGCGGCAACGACGCTTGCAACGAGTTGACAATGCTTATGCTCGACGCCGACCGCAATGTTTTCGACTGCGAGCCCAATATAGGCGTGCGCGTCAGCGTGAAAAACCCCGACGCGCTGCCGCGCAAGGTCTTTGACACGCTTGCCGACATCGGCGGCGGCAAATATCCGCTTTTTAACGACGAGGTCATAATTGACGCGCTGACTCACGACGGTCTGCCGCTGGAGCTGGCGCGCGACTATTCAATAGTCGGCTGTGTCGAACCCTCGCCCTACGGGTGCAGTTTGAGCATATCCAACGCCTGCTATTTCAACCTGGCGAAATGTCTGGAACTGGCGCTCAACGACGGGCGCTGCGCGCTCAGCGGCAAACAGATAGGCCCGCACAGCGGCGACGCCGCCGTTTTTGCGAGCTTCGACGAGGTCGTGGCCGCTTACGAAAAACAGCTTTGCTATTTTGTCGGCGAGATGTGCGACGCGCTCAACGTAATAGAAAAAGCCATTGCCGACTACACACCGCACATCTACTGCTCGCTGCTGCTCGCCGACTGCATTGAGCGCGGCGTCGACGCCGCCGCCGGCGGCAGCCGCTACAACTACTGCGGCGTGCAGGGCGTCGGCTCGCCCGACGTCGGCGACTCGCTCGCCGCCATCAAAAAGTGCGTGTTCGAGGACAAATCGCTGAGCATGGCGCGGCTGGTCGAGCTGCTGCGCACGGATTTTGAAGGCGGCGCAAAAGAGCGCCGGGCGCTGCTGGCGGCGCCGAAATACGGCAACGACGACGATTACGCCGACATGCTGGTGCGCTATGCGGGCGAAAGCTACTGCCGCGAGGTCGCCTTGCGGCACGAGTGGCGCGGCGGCAAGTTCCGCCCCGGGCTCTACTGCGTTTCGGCCAACACGCCCATAGGCCGCCAGACCGGCGCGCTGCCCAGCGGGCGCGGCGCGCGCACGCCGCTTGCCGACGGCGGCATATCGCCCAAACACGGCATGGATAAAAACGGCCCCACGGCTGTTTTCCGCTCGGCGGCCAAATACAACTTGCGCCTTGTCACCAACGGCGTCGACCTGAACATGAAGCTGCTGCCATCGCTCGCCGCCGGCGACGAGGACCGCCGCAAGCTTGTGGCGCTGCTGCGCGGCTATTTTGCCGCCGGCGGCATGCACGTCCAGTTCAATGTTCTGTCTGACGAGATGCTGCGCGACGCCCAGCGTCACCCGGAAAACTACCGCAGTCTGGTGGTGCGCGTGGCCGGCTACAGCGCCTTCTTTATCGACCTCGACAAAGACATTCAAAACGAAATCATCGCCCGCAACGCGATGAACTAAACGCCCGGCGAACTGATTTTTTCTCTGCCCAAGCTGACGGGCTTTTTCGAAGTCGCAAGCGCACAACGCGCCGCACCAAAAACGCAACACCGGCCGGACACAATTATTGTGTCCGGCCGGTGCTTTGCTTTTGCGGCGGGCAAAAGCAGACGCTAAGATGCAACATGTTTTCGAGACGGCGCGGCGCGAATGCAGGCCGTTATGAATCGCGCGCGAAGCCGGCACGGGCGCGCAGCGTCTGTGATTTCTGCACAGCCTTTTGCCAAAGGCACCGGCGCTGAACAATATGCGGCGGGCTGCCGGCAGAATAAAAAGGCCATATCGGTTAGAACACGCCAGCAACAGCCCTGCCGTGCGTTTGCGCAATCGCGACCTCGCCGGCCTGTAAAGCAACGTATTGCCGGCGCCGGAAGACGCTTGCGGCGACGGCAAACGAACTGAACCCTATAAGTATAAACCAGTAAAAGTGTGCTGCGCTCTGCGCACGATGAGCGTTTTTTGCAAGCGACCCAAAGGACGTATTAATTCATCCTTCCAGCGCTCTGACACTCTGCAGCCCCTCAACGGCAAGTGAAAAATCTTTCGACTTTCTTTGAGTCTCGCACACACACAGCGAAGGATTTCTTCACAAAAGCACAAAAAAACCGGCGCTGTTTTCAGCGCCGGCGGTACAAAGCAGTTGCGCGTTCTGCGCAGTTACGTTTTTTGCGGTGTCACACCGCCGCCGCTCAAAAGCAGCGCCCGGCGCCGTTTTTTGCGCAGTGCTCGCTGACGCGGCGGCGCTCGCAGTCGTAGCAGACCTCGTTGCTCAGCGCGCCGCCGGAAAAGAATTCATCCAGGTTGCCGAGCGTGGTGCGGGCAATGTTTTCCAGTGCCTCCTCGGTGAGAAAGCCCTGGTGCGAGGTCAGAATGACATTCGGTTTCGATATCAGCAGCGCCAGCTGGTCGTCACGGATTATGGTGCCGGAGCGGTCCTCGTAAAAGAGGTCGGCCTCCTCCTCGTAGACGTCGAGCCCGGCGCCGCGCACCTTGCCGGAATTAAGCGCCTCAATGAGCGCCTCGGTATCTATTAGCGCGCCGCGCGAGGTGTTGAGCACGAAGACCCCGTCCTTCATTGCGGCAAATGCGGCCGCCGAGAGCATGTGGCGGCTGGCGTCGTTGAGCGGGCAGTGCAGCGAAATAATGTCGCTGCGCCGAAACAGCTCGTCGAGCGCGACATATTCTATGCCTGAGTCGGCGGCAGGGTAGGCGTCGTAGGCGACGACGTGCATACCGAAGCCGCGGCAGATGTCTATAAAGGCGCGCCCTATGCGCCCGGTGCCGACGACGCCGGCAGTTTTGCCGTATAAGTCGACGCCGGTGAGTCCCGCTATATTAAAATTGAAATCGCGCGTGCGGATGTAGGCGCGGTGAATTTTGCGGTTGAGGCACAGCAGCAGCGCAAAGGCGTGCTCGGCCACGGCATGCGGCGAGTAGGCCGGCACGCGCAGCACGTTGATTTTGCCGAACGCGGCGTGAAAATCGACGTTGCTGTAGCCGGCGCAGCGCATGGCGATTACGCGCACACCGCGCTCGCTCAGAGCGTCTATGACGCCGGCGTCAAGCTCGTCGTTGACAAATGCGCATACCCCGTCACAGCCGGCCGCCAGTTTCGCCGTGTCGGCATTCAGCCGCGTGTCATAAAAAACGAACTCGTAAGCGCCGCCCAGACGCTCAAACCAGACGCGGTCGTAGGGCTTGGTGTCAAAAAAAGCTATTTTTTCCTTTGCCATTGCCAGCCTCCCGAAAAAATTCCCTCTCTGAGTGTTATTTTTACCCGCGCGCCGCCGCTTAACCGCCGGCGCGGCAAAAAGGTTATTTTATGTAGCGCGAACAAAAGCCGTCGACCTCGCGCTCAAAGCGCTGCGGGTCGCCGAAAAAAGCGACGCCGTGGGTACACCCGGGGGCGACGTAGAGCGCCTTTTCACTGCGGCAAGCCGCATACAGCCGCTGCACCATTTCGGCGGGGACATAGGTGTCGGCGCCGCCGTGGATAAAAAGCGTCGGCCGCTGCGAGCGCGGCATAACGGCGAGCGGCTCGGTGTCGGCAATGCGGAAATGCGCCACCGGCCGGCTGAGCAGGCCGAGCCCGACAAGCACCAGCGGCAGCGCAAAGGCGGGCAAATAGAGCTTGCCGGCGGCGTTTATCATTTCCCGCGCCGAGGTGAACGCGCAGTCGGAAACTATACACTTAAGCTGCCCGGGCAGACCGTTTTGGGCGCTGAGCAGCAGCGCTGTGGCGCCGCCGAGCGAATTGCCGTAAACGACCAGTTCGCTGTCGTCGCCGAATATCTGCAGCGCCTTGTAGAGCCACAAGCGCGCGTCGCGCTGTTCCAGCGCGCCGAACGTTATAAAGCGGCCGCCGCTTTCGCCGTTGCCGCGCATGTCCGGCACCAGCACGCTATAGCCCAGCCGCAAAAACATATCTGTAATAAAGCCGATTGAGCCGCTGTCGCAGTCGTGGCCGTGCAGCACCAGCGCGACTTTTTTGCCGCTGCCGCGCACCGCCCAGCCGCGCAGCACGGCGCCGTCTGCGGCGCTCACGGAATGCTGCTCGCGCGGCTGCGATTGCCACCAGCGCGTCCACTCCTCTGTGTGACTGCGGTAGGGGGACGGCTGCGGCGGCTCGGGCGAGCGGGCGAGCTTGTCGTTGTAAGCGCGAATGCCGCGCCGGTCCATGAACATGTTCAGCGCTTTCGCACCGGCAACAATAAAACTGCTCAACACCAGCAGCGCCAGCACCGCGAGCACCCAGACAAATTTCATTTCAGACCTCCGCGCTCAAATTTTTATGGAAGTATCAAAGCAGTAAAAATCGCCGTTCTCGCTGACGTCGACAATTCCGAAGCAGAGCGCCCCGCGCTCGCTGAGCGCAACGCTGCCGGGGTTGAGCAGCACTATGCCGCCTTCGTTCAGCTTTACCGGCCGGTGCGTGTGGCCGAAAAGCGCCAGCTGCGCGTTTTCCGCCGCCGCTGCGGCAACCAGCTGCGCGTAGGTGTACTTTACGCCGTAGCGGTGGCCGTGGGTATAAAATATTCGCACGCCGTTGGCGCTGACAAGTCCCCGCGCTGGCGCCTCGCTGTCAAAATCACAATTGCCGGCAACGAAGCGGATATCAAGCCCGGCAAACCGCTGCCGCAGCAGCGCGACGTCGCGCTCACCGTCGCCGAGATGAATGAGCATATCGGCCTCGGGGTGGGCAGCGACCACTTTTTCCAGCCGGTCATAATAACCGTGTGAGTCGCTCACAACTATAATGCGCATATACTGCACTTACTCGCTCTCTTTTTCTTCTATCAACATTCTGTACAGCTCGCTTTTGGGTGCTCCGGTGGCAGCCGCCGCCAGCTTTGCGGCAGTCGCGGGAGAATAGCCTCGGGCGCTGAGCTCGCGCAGCAGCGCTTTCGGGTCGGCGGTCTCTTTTTCCGTTTTGAGCGCGCCCGCTATTACCAACACATATTCGCCGCGCGGCTCGCGCTCGTCAAAAAGCGACGGCGCTGCGGCGAGCGTTGTATATACAATTTCCTCGTGCAGCTTGGTCAGCTCGCGCGCGAGCGTCAGCTGACGGTCGCCGAGCGCCGCAAGAAGGTCGGCGAGCGTGGTTTTCAGCTTGTGCGGCGCCTCGTAAAATATCAGCGTGCGCGGCTCGTCGCGCACCGAAAGCAGGTGCTCGCGGCGGCTCTTTTTGCCCATAGGCAAAAAGCCCTCAAAGCAAAAGCGGCCGGTAATAAGCCCGCTTGCGCACAGCGCCGTTATTGCCGCGCAAGCGCCGGGAATCGGCACGACGCGAATGCCGTTTTGCACCGCCAGCCGCACCAGGTCCTCGCCGGGGTCGCTGACTGCGGGAGTGCCGGCGTCGGAGCATATGGCGCAGCTTTCGCCCGCGAGAATGCGCTCAATTATCTGTTCGCCGCGCTCGCGCAAATTGTGCTGATAGTAACTGACCTGCGGCTTTTTTATGTCAAAATGGTTCAGCAACTTTACGGTGACGCGGGTATCCTCGGCGGCAATAAAATCGACCTCGCGCAGCGTCGCGAGCGCGCGCGGCGAAAAGTCGCCGAGATTGCCTATCGGCGTCGCCACGACATACAGTGTACCGCTCATTGTTCCTGCGGCTCTGCGCCGTTTGGCTCTGCCGCAGGCGCGTCCGGGCCGTCAAGGCCGAGTATGCGCGCCATTTTGGGCGAGTACCCGTCAGGGCCGTCGCCGCGAATAATCAAGTCGGGCAGGAAGGACAGCCCGACGCCGCCGTCCAGACGCGCGTCTACCAATACCAGCCAGGGCTCGGCGTCGGCCGCGTCGTTTTTGACCAGCCGCAGCCGCTTGGGCTCCAGCCGGTAGTCGTGCATTTTGGCAAAGAGGTCGGACAGTCGCTCGGGATGGTAGCAGACGCACAGACTGCCCTGCTGCTTGAGCAGCGAGCGCGCCCGGCGGCAAACGTCGTCCAGGTCGAGCGCTATTTCGTGCCGCGCCAGGGCGCGGAAAATGTTTTGCGAGTTGCGTCCGGTGCTGAAATAGGGCGGGTTGCAGACTACCGCGTCAAATTTCTTGCCGGCGCGGCACTTGTTGATGTCGGCACAGACGGCGCGGACATTGGCAAAGCCGTTTTCCTTTGCGGCGCGCTCAAAAAGCTCGGCGCCGCGGCGGCTTATCTCTATACCGACAATGTCGCCGGTGTGACCGCGGTCGGCGAGATACAGCGGGATTATCCCGCAGCCGCTGCCTATTTCCAAAATGCGCGAACTGGGCTTGAGCGGCAGAAAGTCGGCCAGCAACAGCGCGTCGTAGCCGAAAGAAAACCCGGCGCTGGTGTAGACTACCGCGCCGTTTTTGAGTTTTTCTGTTCTGTCAAACAATTATTATCACTTTCCTCGCATAAAAAACTGGCGCGCCCGGGCTCGTTCCGGCGGAACAGGCTCTTGGCGCGCTGGGTTTTTTGTACTGTTTCTTACTCGGCGGCTTGGGGAGCCGATACCGGGCAAACGCTCGCGCAGGTGCCGCAGTCGATGCAGGCGTCGGCGTCGATAACATAATGGTCGTCGCCCTGGGAGATTGCGCTTACCGGGCACTCAGCGGCGCAGGAGCCGCAGGAAATGCATTCATCACTAATAACGTAGGCCATGACAGATCACCTTTCTGAAAAAAATCTATAAATATAATAGCATAAAAGAGTAAAAATGCAATACCGATTTGATTAACTGCCTGTAAATTACGCGACTCGCACCCTTTGCGGGCGCGCTGCTCAGCGGTTTTTGCTCTGCTTGCCGCCCTCGCGCAAGAGCGATATTTCGTCGAGCTTAAAGGACTTGGGCGCGGCGTCGGGCTCGCTGTCCAGCGACACGCGCACTGTGCCGGTAAGAATGTAGCTGTCGGTAACGGTGCCGCGGCCGTCGGGCGTGTCGACCAGCGCCCCGTTGCGGGGGGTTATTTTCAGCAGCTCGTCATAGACGTCCTGCTCGTATTTCAAACAGCACATCAGCCGCCCGCAGCAGCCGCTTATTTTGACCGGGTTGAGCGACAGCCCCTGCTCCTTGGCCATCTTAATAGACACGGGCTGAAAGTCGTGCAAAAAGCGGGTGCAGCAAAACTCATTGCCGCAAATGCCTATACCGCCGAGCATTTTGCTCTCGTCGCGCACGCCGATTTGGCGCAGCTCAATGCGGGTGCGGAAAACGCCGGCAAGGTCCTTTACCAGGTCGCGAAAATCTATGCGCCCGTCGGCGGTGAAATAAAAGAGAATTTTGCTGTCGTCAAAGGTATACTCGACGTCGACCAGTTTCATGTCGAGCTTGTGCTCGGCTATTTTGCGCTCGGCCAACTTGAAGGCCTCTTTTTCTTTGGCTATGTGGCTTTCAAGCTTTTTGAGATCGCGCTCGTCGGCGACGCGCACAACCTCTTTGAGCGGCTTGGTAATTTCCTTGTCGCTGACGTCTGTGTTGCCCATTGCGACTGCGCCGCACTCAAGACCGCGCGCCGTCTCCACAACGACCTGCTGGCCCTTTTTCAGTTTTAGGTCGCCGGGCGCGAAATAATATGTCTTGCCGGAATTTCTGAAACGCACTCCGATTACTGTTGTCATTTGCAGCTCACTTTCAAATGGATAATCGCCGCGCTCACAGCTGCGCCGCCGCGGCGGCGCCCGCAAGGCGGGGCGAGACGTTCTTTTTTAACTGTGCGGCGGCGCTGTCGAGTATGCGCATTACCGCGGCGACGCGGCGGGTGTCCTTACCGCCCAGCCGCAAGCGCAGCGCCGAGCCCGCAAAGTCCAGCAGGCGCACTGCGGCGGCGCGCTCGGCACAGTTGTCGAGCAGCGCCATAAAGTCAAGTTTGTCCGCGGCAACAGCGGCTTTGGCCAGCGCCAGCGCCGCGCTGAGTTCCGCGCCGCTCACCTCGCCCCTGGCCGCTTTTTCCAGCGCGCCAAGACGGCCGCCGAACACCTCGTAAGCCTCGTTCGGCACCGGCGGCAGGTTGGCGGCAGCGTAAGCGCGCGCCGCGTCGACACTGACCTCGCCGAGTGCAAACACGCGGCAGCGCGACAGCACCGTGGCCGGCAGCGCGCCGCTGTCCGTGGCCGTAAGCAAGAACAGCACGCCGCGCGGCGGCTGTTCGAGTGTTTTCAAAAGCGCGTTTGCGGCGCCCGCCGTCAAGTCGGCGGCATTTTCAATTATCACCGCGCGCCTTTGCGCCAGCGCCGGCGCCTTGTTTATTTCAAAATCACAAGCGCGAATGTCGGCTATGGGAATTTGTCCGGACTTGCCCGTGCCGCGCACGACCAGACAGTCTGGATGCTTTTCGCCGAGCACCAGCTGCGGGTTGTCGTCTAAAAAGTCGGCTGCCGCCAGCCGCGCCGCGTAGTTGCGCCCGCAACCGTCGGGGGCGATTATCAGCACGGCGCCGCCGTCGCTTTCGCGCAGTGCGGCGGCAAGCGCGGTTTTGAACGAGTCGCCGCCGCAAAGCTGCTCAAGCATTGCGCTCACAGCTTGAGAAATTGCTCTATGTTGGTAACTATCACGGTGGCGCCGCCGACAGTCACCTCGACGGGCACCGACTGGGAAAAGTCCATGCCGTAGCCGTAGGTGTTCAGCGCCGGCACGCTTTCGCGGCGCTGCTTGCAGTGTTCGGATATAATGCCAAGCACCTCGTCGACCTCGCCGTCCTCAACAGCGCTGAGAAAAGTGCAGTTGCCCGACTTCAAAAAACCGCCGGTGGTGGCGAGCCTGGTGACATAATACCCTTTTTCGACCAGCGCGTCCTGAACAGCCGTGGCGTCGTCCTTGCTGACTATAGCGGTTATTTGCTTCATATGTCTGTCTCCTTTGGAGAAATGAAATCTACTCCTTATATATTGTAACAAACAGCGGGGGAAAAAGCAAAAAACACGCTAAAATTACTGGCAGTTTACACAGCTTGTCGGCTGGAAAAGTTTTCATCAAAGGGAAAACCGCGGCAAATCAAGGGGTTTTCCACATTTTCAACGGAGTTTTCAACGCACGTTACAATTAAACAAATATACCGGTTGTAATCAGCGCTGTGCCAAGGCCGCGGCGGCGTGTGCCCACATCAACCCGCCGCGCGAAGATATATATTTGCGGCGGCGTTGACACCATCAACACATTTTATTACAATTATTCATGCTGGAAGAACAATAACAATATATTGTATCACGAGGGACAGAATGGAAAACCTGGCACTGAGCGACAACGCGCTGAGCGTATTGCAGCGCAGGTACCTTACCAAAGACAAGGACGGCAATATTACCGAAACGCCCCAGCAGTTGTTTGCGCGCGTGGCGGCGGCAGTGGCGACGGCCGACGCCAATTACGGCGGCGACGTAAACGCCGCGGCGACCGGTTTTTACGAGATGATGACCTCGCTGCGCTTTTTGCCCAATTCGCCGACGCTGATGAACGCCGGCCGACCGCTGGGCCAACTGTCGGCCTGTTTTGTGCTGCCCATTGAGGACAGCATGGAGGCCATTTTTGAGACGATAAAAAATGCGGCGCTGATACACAAATCGGGCGGCGGCACCGGCTTTAGCTTTTCGCGGCTGCGCCCGGCAGGAGACGTTGTCAACACTACGGGCGGCGTTGCCTCCGGCCCGGTCAGCTTTATGCGCGTATTCAATATGGCGACCGAGGCCGTCAAGCAGGGCGGTACTCGCCGCGGCGCCAACATGGGCATACTGCGCGTCGACCACCCGGACATACTCTCCTTTATTTCCTGCAAGCAGGACAACGCCGACATCACAAACTTCAATATTTCCGTCGGCATTACCGACGAATTTTTGCGCGCGCTTGACAGCGGCAGCGAATACGAGCTTATTAACCCCAGCAGCAAGCAGCCGGTCGGCAAGCTGTCGGCGCGCGAGGTTTTTGCCAACATTGTCGACAGCGCCTGGCACAACGGCGAGCCGGGAATAGTTTTTCTCGACCGGCTTAACCGCGACAATGTCGTGCCGGCACTGGGTGAAATAGAAAGCACCAACCCCTGCGGCGAGCAGCCGCTGCTGCCCTACGAGAGCTGCAATCTCGGCTCGATTAACCTGGTAAAAATGCTAAAAACCGGCGACGACGGCCGCGCCGCGGTAGATTTTGACCTGCTCGCCGCCACTGTCGACGAGGCTGTGCATTTTCTCGACAACGTAATTGACGTCAACAACTACCCGTTGCCGCAAATTGCGCAGATGACGCGCTCAACGCGCAAAATCGGTCTCGGCGTAATGGGCTTTGCCGACATGCTACTCTATCTCGGCGTCCCCTACAATTCCGACGCCGCCGTAGAGTTTGCCGGCAAGCTGATGGAGTTCATCACCGCCGAGGGGCGGCGCGCCTCACAGCGGCTGGCCGAGACGCGCGGCGCCTTCCCCATGTTCGCCAACAGCACCCTTGCCGGCGGCCCGCCGGTGCGCAACGCCACCGTAACGACCATTGCGCCCACCGGCACGCTTTCAATTTTGGCCGGCTGCAGCAGCGGTGTGGAGCCCGTTTTTGCCTACGCTTTTGTGCGCAACATTATGGACAACACCCAGATGGTGGAAATAAATCCCGTGCTCGAAAGAGTGCTTGAGGCTGCCGGCCTTGCCGGCGACGAGCTTCGCCACCGCATTGCCGAGTCGGGAACCGTCGCCCACATAGATGAAATTCCCCAGCAGATTCGCGACGTCTTCGTCTGCGCGCACGACGTCAGCCCGGAATACCATATCCGCATTCAGGCCGCTTTCCAAAAGTACACTGACAACGCGGTTTCCAAAACGGTCAATTTCCCGCGCGACGCCACGCGTGACGACGTCGCCAAGGTCTACCTGCTGGCCGAAAAGCTCGGCTGCAAGGGCGTTACAATTTACCGCGACGGTTCGCGCGACAACCAGGTGCTCAACATCGGCGCGCTCAACGGCGGCGGCAAAAAAGCCGACACTGCCGGCGACGAAAAGCTGACGCCGCGCGAGCGCCCCGCCGTCACCACCGGCTATACCGAGCGCGTGCGCACCGGCTGCGGCAACTTGTACATTACCGTAAACTACGACGACAAGGGCATTTGCGAGGTGTTTACCAGTACCGGCAAGGGCGGCGGCTGCCCGTCGCAGTCCGAGGCCACGGCAAGACTGATGTCGCTCGCTTTGCGCTGCGGCGTCTCGCCGGACAAGATACTCACCCAGCTCAAGGGCATTCGCTGCCCGTCAACTATGCGCGTGCAGGGGCTTTCGTGCTCCTCGTGCCCAGACGCCATTGCCCGCACTGTGGCCAAGGCCGAAAAATACCGTCGCGAACACGCCGCTGTTGCCGGCGACACGCTCAGCGACGCCGCACCATCACCGGTCGACAGGCGGCTTGCCGCCGCAATTACCGAACCGCAGCCCGAAGCGCCCGCCGCGAGCGAAAGCGCTGCCGAGGCGGCGGGGCCTGTGTGCCCCGAGTGCGGCCAGTCCGTGACACACGAGGGCGGCTGCGTTATCTGCCACAGCTGCGGCTACTCCAAGTGCGGCTGAAAATAAAAGACCAACGCGCCGGCTGTGTGAGAGTCGGCGCGTTTTTTGTCTTTCGCCGCGGTTTTACAACTCCGCCGCAGCGCTTTCGGCGCTCAGCAGACCGCTGAGCACGTCGGCATGGCAGTCCTCGTCGCGGGCTATGCGCAGCAGCAGCGCGCGCACCGCGGCGTTTTCGGTGACGCCGGCATGGTAGCGGTAGCGCGCGGCGGCGTCGAGCTCGCCGGTAACGTCGCGCGTGAGCATGTCGCGGCGCAGTTTTCCGTAGCCGACGTCAGCGCCGCTCCACCAGCGCTCAGCGCCAATTGCGTCCGCGCTGTAGCGCGGGTCCGCGTCCAGGGCGAGCAGCGCCCCGGCCAGCAGTTCGGCGTGTTTCATTTCCGTCAGCGCAATATTCTCCAGCACGGCGGCGGTGTCCGGGTCCTGCTTGCGCAGCAGCACGCTCTGGTACATGTAGGCGCTCAGCGCCGTCAGTTCCGAGCGCGCTCCCGCATAGTCCTCGCGCAGCAACAGCGCGGTTTCGGGGTCATTTCGTCCGGCGGATACCTCGGGATAGGGCTCCGCCAGAGCACAGCTGATAATATCTTTTTCCGACACAGTCTGTCTCCTTTCGCATGTGTTCAATACATTATATTCACCGCGCTCTTAGCCGCGACGCTTTTTAAATAAAGTGTCGCTTATTTTCGCCGCAGCTGCCGCTTCTTACCGCTTGCTTGTACCGTGAGCGGCTGTGGCCGCAAAAAAGCGCTAAAAAAGCCCCCGCGAAGGCTTCTCAGCCTTCGTCGGGGGCTTTTTCGTTTTGTTGCTTGCCGCGCGCTTGCGGCGGCGCTTATTCTTTGTTTTCCTTGCCGTTCTCAAGCTCTTGGGTAAATTCGTCGAGCGTCTGCACGTCGAAACCGGACGTGCTCTCTTTAATAAACATTACCTTGACGGTGACAAAGAGTATGCGCAAGTCCGTCATCAGCGAGCAGTGCTCAATATAGAGCAGGTCCATTTTCAGCTTGTCCTCGTAAGAGGTGTTGTAGCGGCCGTAAACCTGCGCAAAGCCGGTCAGGCCGGCCTTAACTTTCATCCGGTAACGGAACTCCGGCATCAGCTCGCAGTAGCGCTGCACATTCTCTATGCGCTCGGCGCGCGGCCCGACGAGCGACATTTCGCCCTTGAGAATATTGACGAACTGCGGCAGCTCGTCAATGCGCGTGGCGCGAATGAAGCGTCCTATGGGCGTTATGCGCGGGTCGTCGTCGACAGTAAACTGCGCGCCATCTTTTTCGGCGTCAACTATCATGCTGCGAAACTTTACCAGCGTAAACGGCTTGAGGTTGCGCGTATAGCGCACCTGCTTGAAAAATACCGGCCCGCCGTCGTACATTTTAATAATTATGGCCACTACCAGCATTACCGGGGAGGTAATAACCAGGCCGAACACCGACACGAAAATGTCGAATATCCGCTTGAGGGCCAGCTGTTCGAGCGAGAAGGAGCGGTTGCGGCACAAGTAGAGCAGCGAGTCGCTTATAAAGGTCTCGCCCGCCTCGTGGAAAATGATGTCCTGTATTGTCGGGGTGACGAAAAGTCGCTTGTCATTCTCAAAGCAGTAGGACATTATTTCGCTGCGCAGTTCGCGCGACACGCTGCCGATAACTACCGTGTTGTTGTCGCCGATAGTCGCGGTTATCTCGTCTATTCCGGCGGACTCGTGGCAGACCGCGCAGATGTCGTAATGCTTTTTCATCTCGCAGAACTTTTGCACTACCGACATGTCGGCGGGGTCGTCGGAACAGATTATTACCGTGCTGCGCGCCGGGTAAAGCTTGAAATATGCCCTGTCGGCAACGACGTAAAGCAGTACGCCGACGACCAACTGCACGGCCATTGCCAAAAGCAGCATCCAGGGCACCAGCATTGACTCGGCTATCAGCGAGAGCACAAAGTAAAAAATAAAGTCAGACAGCGCCACGCTCAAAGCGTAGCAGAAAACCAGCTCCGTGAGTCGGGCGTGGCCGATACGAAAGCTGTCGTAGGTATAAATAAAGATGTAGAATATGGCGAGGTACAAGAGCGTGAGAATAATATTGCCGCGTTTCGGAAATATCGCCTGCGGGTAGAAGGTAAAGACCGTGTACATAAAAATGCCCACGGCGGCAAAAATTATCAGCAGCTTGCACACCGCCATTACCGCTTTGCGGAAATTGCGCGGGGTGAATTTGACCACTTGAAGCCTCCGCCGTTCAGGCGTTTTTGATTATTTTGAAAAATACCAGCAATGCCAGCACAAAGCCGACCACGCAGTAAAGTGAAACGACCCACAGCACTATGCGAAGCAGCCAGCCGATTATCGGCAGCTTGCCCAGCAGCTTACCCAGCCACGAGGCGACCGCGCCGACTACCAAATAGATTACCAGCGAAATGACCAGCGAACGAGCAGTGGGTACATCATAACTAAGCGGGAAAAATGCTTTCATTTTTTATCCTCCTGTATACAGCATACATTTTAATATAAACAGCACCAAAAAGCAAACGCACCGCTCACACCAGCAGCAGCAGCGTGCCGGCGACTATCAGCACCAGCCCGGCAAGCGCGCGGCGGCTGAGCTTTTCGCCCAGCGCGAAATAGGAAAAAGCCACCGTAATAATTATACTCAGCTTGTCAATGGGCACGACCAGCCCGGCCTCGCCCGTCTGCAGCGCCCGGTAGTAGCACAGCCAGGACAGCCCGGTGGCGACGCCCGACAAAACTATAAACAGCAAGCTGCGGCGGTCTATTTTGCCAATCTGCTTTTGCGTGCCCTGCGCAAAGACTATTGCCCAGGCCATCGCCAGCACGACTACAGTGCGCAGCGCCGTGCCGAGATTGGACTCGACGCCCGCTATGCCCAGCTTGCCGAGTATAGCGGTGGCGGCGGCAAAGACGGCCGAGCCCGCCGCCCACAGCAGCCAACCGCGCCGCGAGCGCCCGTCCGACTGCTTTTTTTCTATCATCAGCCAGGTACCCAGGCCGATAAGCGCCATGCACACTATTTTAAGCGCGCCGAGCGGCTCGCCCAAAAAGAGCGCCGCCGCCAGCATTGTGAGCAGCACCGACGATTTGTCTACCGGCACTACCTTGTTGACGTCGCCGAGCGACAGCGCCCGGAAATAACATATCCACGAGGTGCCCGTCGTCAGTCCGGAAAGCCCCAAAAACAGCAGGGTGCGCGCGCTGATGTCGCCGATTGTGTTCTGCGAGCCTACTACAAACACCATCAGCCAGGCAAAAAGCAGCACCACAACGGTGCGCATGGCCGTGGCAAGGTGCGAGTCGACGTTTTTTATTCCGACCTTGGCAAGTATGCTGGTGGCGCCGGCAAACAGCGCCGAGCCCAGCGCAAACAACAGCCACATAAAATTCACTTCTTTCCTATATTTAAGCGAGCAGCGTCTCTATTTCGCGGCGCAGCGGCGCCGGCAGCGGCTGTTCAAGCGCGCGGCGCAGCAGCTGCGGGTGGTCGAGCTGTTTTTCCAGCCGGGCGCGCAGCAGTTCCGCTTTGGCGGTGCGGCCCATCAGCGAATAGAGCACAAACCAGTCCTCGCCGCAAGCCAGCGGCACGCTGACGCCGTTTACGTCAATGAGCTCGCTCGCCGCGTCGTCAAGTATGTAGCGGTATATGCCGGCCTCGCTGCGCACCGCAAACTCGCACATCAGGTCTACGTCTACGCCGCCGACGGTATATTCGCGAAAGGTAAGCGTGTCGTAGCGCAGTTTGTCGACGTCGGTATTTTCCAGCGTACCCACCGCGCCGAGCACCGCCGCGGCCGCCGCGTCGCCGCCGCGCTCGGTCTCAATGTCAAAATCGTTGAAAGCGTCCGTCCAGCCGCGCAAATAGAGCATTGCCGACGAACACAGCGCCCAGCGCACGCCGGCGTCGTTCAGCGCTTGCGCTATGCGCGCAAAGCATTGCAGCTTTTGTGCCGTTTCCATTGCATTACTCTCCTTCGAAAAAAGCCCCGCCGCTGCGAATTTCGCCTCGGACGGGGCCGCCGTGTATTTTTATGTATGTGTCAGGCCTTGACGGTGGCGCATTTCGCATCCGGGCTCTTGTCGCGGATAAACTCCCAAAACTCGTCGTAAGTCTTGTCGCCGAAACCGTCTTTGGCAATAACTATGCCGCCGCCGTCCTTGGTCAGCAGCAGACAAAAGCTGTCGCTGACGACAAACTTTGTAATGCTTATATACGCAACGTCCTTGCCGCTGGAATTTATGCTGTTCGAGACGTTGATGCGCCGGTCATAGAATTTTGCGATTGTCTCAAGGTCGCTGCCGCCGGTCGCCTTGTGCTGGTCGTTATAAGTGCGCTTAACGGTGCGTCTTTCGGTGGTGAAAAACGAGAACAGGCCGGTAATGCCGCACAAAAAGCAGATAAGAATTATCAGCGGCCCACCGCGCTCGTTGGGAAAAATCATCAGCAGCACGCCCGCTACAAGCGCGATTATGCTGAACGCCAGGTTAAAATATTTTGCGAACTTGCTGCCGGTCGCGCGGACGAATTCGCGTATGCGGTCTTCGGTCATGATATTATGGTTCTCGAAATATGGCTCCATTGATTTCCCTCCGCTATAATATTATGCCAGCGGCGCAAATTGTTGCACCGTTTCAGGCTGTCTGGTCTGTTTGTTCAAGCAGTGTCGGGTCGCCCGTACCGTCCCCGTCCGGTTCGGTGGGCTGGGTCTCGGGAACGGTGCCGCCTTTTTCGGGAGGCTGCTGTGCCTCGCTGCCGGGGTCGGTGACAACCTCGCCCGGTACCGGTTCAGGTTCCTGCTCGCTGTCGGCGTTCAGAAAAGACACTACCTGCCAGCCGCTTTCGCTGCGCGCCAGCAACATGACCATCTGTGTGACCTCGGCGGCGCCGTCCTCGCCGGGCAGACCGAGCGCCGTTATGTGTACGGCCGCCTCGTCCTGCGCTTGTTCCACGGAGTCTATGCTCAGCGAGCTGTAGACCGGCTCGGCAAACTGTTCGCGCTCGCCCTCCGGCTCGCCGCCGTCAGCACGCAGCGCCAGCATGCCGTCGTAGTCGCCGTGCAGCAGCGCCTCAATATAGCGGCGGGCAATCTCGGCGGCGTCGGGCTCGGCAAGGTGTACTGTCGACTGCACAACGCTGACAGACACCGCGCTGATGACGGCGGTATCCTCGTCCAGTGCCGTTATCGGCAGCACCGCGCGCACAACGTCGTTTACCTTTAGCGCCGCCAGGTCTGCCGCGGTGCCGTCTATGCCGATTACGGTACAAGCGGCACAGTCGACCCAGTATTCGCCGCTCAGCGCCTGGTCGTCTGCGACCGGCTCAAGCAGCACCTGGGACGTCTCGCTGTCGACTTCAGCTATGCGCGCGGTCACCGTTACGTATTGCACGCCGGTGCCGACGCAGCCGGCCAACATTAATACCGCAATAAATACTGTCAGAATTTTCAGATACGTTTTCATAAGTTAATCGGGATCTTGCCTCTTTAAGGTTGGTACGTCAACGCCAGCTCCATTGCGGAGTCTATATTTGCGCCGGCATATTCAAATTTTATTGTCTCGCCGCCCAGCGTGACGCTCAGCCGACCGTCAGCGGGGGCGCCGGTATCTATCACTACCGCCGCGGAGTCCGACGCGAAAACCATTCCGTTTTCGTCCTCGTCGGCGACGTATTGATAATCATAAGTAAAGCTCACCGCCGTGTCGCTGAGCTGCTGCGGCAGTGTCAGCGTGCCGGAACCGGTATACTCGGACCAGAGATAACCCGTCGTCAGCTCGCCCGCGCCTGTACCCGGGCGGGTCAGCTCCACGAAGAAAACATGGTCGTCGCAGGACAGCCACCAGCCGGCAGCCGAGTCCCAAAAAGCATCCTCGTCAAAGCCGCTCTGCGCTGCCGGCTCGCCGCCGTCGCTTTGCGTTTCGCCCTCAACATCCTGTTTCGGGCCGCCGCCGAAATCGGCCTGCTGCACGCAGGCCGTCAAGGCCGCCGCACACAGCAACAAGCACAGTACCAATGCTGTTAATTTCTTCATCTGACGGTTCCTCCACATTAATTTGCGGAAATTGCCGCTTGGTGAACATGTTTATACGGATTACATATTAACCTAAAATCTACTTTTTATCAAGTCCGGCGGCGTGAACTTTACAAAATTTTCGTAAACAGATATTATATTATCAGTTTTAGTGTCGCGCGGCGCGCGAAAGGGGGACGCCATGTCTGAGTCTCTTATCACAAAAAAAGCCCTGGCGGCGGTGCTCAAGGACCTAATGTCGACTTCTGCGCTGGAAAAAATCAGCGTCGGCGATATTTGTGAGCGCTGCGGCTTAAACCGCAAAAGTTTTTACTACCATTTTAAGGATAAGTACGACCTGGTCAACTGGATTTTTTACTACGAGTTCATCGAGTGCATCAGCCGCGACAATTATGAGACCGTCTGGGATTTTTTCCGCGGCATCTGCGACTACTTTTACGCCAACCGCGAGTTTTACATAAGCGCCTTTGCCGTGCGCGGCCAAAACAGCTTTTCCGACTATTTTGAAGAGGTGTTTTTCCCCATAACCGTTGAGTATTTCCGCAACGAGTTTTCCGACGACGAGAACGCCGAGTTTTACGCCACTTTTTTTACCGACGCCTTTCGCGCCGGCATAATCCGCTGGCTGCGCGACAACGCCGACATTGAGCCGCCGCGCTTTTGCGAACTCATGCGCAGCGCAGTCTCGCAGATGTCGCAAAAATACGCGAGCGAAACCTCAGACGGTTTTGGTCGGACACAGCGCTGAATTCAGTATATAACGGCGGCAAGTCTTTTGTGACTTGCCGCCGTTTTTAATTTTGCTTTTTGCACTGTACCCTGCGCGGCCAAGGATTAAAGTGCCGCGCGTTGTGTGTGTTTTCTTAAGCACTTAAGTGAACACCAGCTATAATAATTCAAACGCAAAAGTTCAGCTGACGAAAACGAGCCTCGCGCGTCGGCGCGAGGCTCAGAGGGAGTCAAGAAGTTCTCCTCTTGCCGTTAAGGGGTTAACAGGGCGTCGGGGAGCTAAGCGGACGAATCGCAACGTCCCCTTATTTCCCGACAAAAAACGTTCTTCGCGTTTAGGGCAAAGCGCTCTTTTTTGACTTAGTTCTTTTGCAATTGCAATAGCGCCTTAAAACGCCGGCAGTACGTTAGACTTGTAGCTTTTGTGCAAGCCGCGCCCTTTTTCAGCCCAGCAGCTTGATAAGCGAGCCCGCATATTTGCGCTCGCTGAGCTCGTCGCCGTCGGCTACAATCGCACTGCCGTCGGCCCTTACCACCACAAAACGCGGCGTGCCGCAAATGCTCTCGTTTATAGTTTGCACGTCGCCGACGCACTCGCTAACCAGCAGCGGCGCGGTCTGGCAAGCGCGGCCCTCGCAGACGTCTTTTTTTACGGCGGCGCGAGGAGCACTGGCGGCTGCGGGCATCATAAACAAAAACGGGCAGCCGGCCGCGGCCAGCGCGGCCGTGTCGACGCGGCTGAGTGCGGCCTCGTCCTCGTACATACTGTAGGCGCCGAAAAGGCAACCGAAGCGGCGCAGCTTGGCCGTTGCAGCGTCAAAGTCGGCGTCGTTCGCCGGCAGTGCCGCGAGCGTGTTCAGTTTTCCGGGGAACTTGTCGGCGTTGAGCAGCTGTTTGCCGTTGCGGCAAAACAGCACGAAAGCACAGTCGGCGTTGCGGTTAAAAAGTTCGCGCAAACCGTCCGGCAGCCGCTCGCTGTCAACATAAACCGCGTAGACGAAAATGCCCAACTGGCGACCGCTGTCTATAAGCTGCCGCAGCAACTCTACGTCGTCCTTGCACTCGACGAACAGGCAAAACGGCACGCGCAGTCCAGCGGCGGCCTCGGTGCGCAGTGTTTTGGCGCCGCACGTCAGCGCGTTGTAGCCGAAGTTTATACCGAACTTTTTCAGCACAGCGCTGTCGGTGTTTTTCGCCAAGCCGCCAACCAGCTTGTAGTAGCCGCTGTTGGGGTCCGACAGCGAACGGCCCAAGCAGCTGAAAAACTCGTTCTGTTTTTTACCCTTTAACAACCCCTCGCCCAGTTCGGCAAGCTTGCGCAGGGTGCGCTCGGTATCCTTTTGCAGATTTGTTATCCACCGGCCAACAGCGGACTCTATTATGGCGCGAGAGACAGACTCTTTCATCCAACCACTTCCTCAAAATATCGTGACATTTTTCCCTTGATGCCATTCTCGATTATACTCCCCGCGCGCGACATTAAAAGGGACGTTTCGGACGATTTGTCCAAAAAGGTAACACATTTGCCGCACGCGCACATTTTCGGACATCCGCTTGCGGCTGGCCGGTGACGCCGCCGCCGTTTGGGCCTATACTCGCGTTATAAAACATGCGCACGCGCCCGGCAAAAGGGCGGCGCGCGCAAAAAGGAGACATAACGATGACCATCAAAGACAAAATAAAACATGACGGCGCGATGAAGGCCTACGACTTTGTCGACAAAGACCCGGAAAACAACATCCCTGTGCTGCTCGACAAGCTTGCCGGTCTTGACGACTCAAACTCCATGGCGCGTCAGGCCGAAAGCATTAAGATCTCCTTCAGCAACCCCGACGGCAACTGGCGCAAGCTGATACTCAGCCTTTGGAGCGACGTCGACGCGCACCAGCGCCGCAAAATTTTTGAGGCCGCCGCCGTCAACGGCAGTTTAATCGGCTCCGCCATTCAAAAGCAGAACAAGAAAAAGTACGGCTGCAACATCCCCTGGGCTATCCTGATGGACCCAACCTCGGCTTGCAACCTGAAATGCACCGGCTGCTGGGCGGCGGAATACGGCCACCAGCTGAACCTGAGTTTGGAAGAGCTTGACGACGTAATTGAGCAGGGCAAAAAGCTGGGCTGCTATTTGTACCTCTATTCCGGCGGCGAGCCGCTGACGCGCAAAAAAGATATTATCACGCTGTGCGAGCGTCACCCCGAGTGCGGTTTTCTGGCCTTTACCAACGCCACGCTTATTGACGAGGCCTTTGCCGACGACATGCTGCGCGTGGGCAACTTTGTGCCCGCTATCAGCGTAGAGGGCTTTGAGCAGGAAACCGATTTCCGCCGCGGCAAGGGCACTTTCCAAAAGGTCATGCAGGCAATGGAGATTTTGCGGCGCAAAAAGCTGCTGTTCGGCATCTCCTGCTGCTACACCTCCAAAAACGCCGAGTTCATCGGCAGCGAAAAGTATTTTGACGCTATGGTCGAGTGGGGCGCAAAATTCTGCTGGTTCTTCACCTATATGCCGGTCGGCAAAGAGGCCGTGCCCGAATTGATGGCCAGCGCCGCGCAGCGCAAGTACATGTACGACCAAGTGCGCGCTTTTCGCCGCAGCAAGCCGCTGTTCACTATCGACTTCTGGAACGACGGCGAGTTTGTCGGCGGCTGCATAGCGGGCGGCCGCAGCTATTTGCACATCAACGCGGCCGGCGACATTGAGCCTTGCGGCTTCATGCACTACGCCGACAGCAACATCCGTACCGACACGCTGCTGGAATGTTTTCGCAAGCCGCTGTTTATGGCCTACCACGACAACCAGCCCTTTAACAAAAATCTGCTGCGCCCGTGCCCGGTACTCGACAACCCCGGCCGGCTCACGGCAATGGTAAAAGAATCCGGCGCTCACTCAACGAATGTACTCGACAAAGAGACCGCCAAGGAGTATTCTGATAAATGCGTCGAAAAAGCCAAGGCATGGGCACCGGTAGCCGACGAGCTCTGGTCCTGCGGCGGCGACTGTCAGCGCTGCGCGCACAAATGACCCGGCGCAAAAGCAAATAATTTCAGCAAAGGACACGATATGAATCGATTTTTCACCAGTGAGGCTGTTACCGAAGGCCATCCCGACAAAATCTGCGACCAGACGGCAGACGCCATTCTCGACGCGCTGCTCGCCGCCGACCCCGACTCGCGCTGCGCGTGCGAGGTAATATGCGAGCCGCAAAAAATGCATATTATGGGCGAGATCACCTCAAAAGCGAGCGTCGACTACCCGCTGATTGTCCGCTCGGTCATCCGCCGCATAGGCTATACAAAGCCCGAGTACGGTTTTGACGCCGACAGCTGCGCCATTACCTGCTCTTTGCACGAGCAGTCGCCCGACATCGCCATGGGGGTCGACAGCTGCCTTGAGCAGCGCGACAGCGGCGGCGACGAGCTCGGCGCCGGCGACCAGGGCATGATGTTCGGCTTTGCCTGCGACGAGACCGACGTGCTCATGCCCGCGCCGATAATGCTCGCCCAACTGCTTTGCCACCGTCTGGCCGATGTTCGCCGCGACGGCACGCTGCCCTGGCTGCGTCCGGACGGCAAGTCGCAGGTGACGGTCGAATACAGCGACGGCAGACCCGTGCGCATAGACACCGTCGTTCTGTCCGCACAGCACGACCCCGACGTCGCTGTCGACGAGCTGCGCGACGCGCTGCGCCGGCAGGTAATTGACGCGTGCATACCCGCCGCACTGCTCGACGAGCGCACAAAATACTATATTAACCCCACCGGCCGCTTCGTGCTCGGCGGCCCGGCCGCCGATACCGGTCTTACCGGCCGCAAAATAATTGCCGACACCTACGGCGGCAGCGCGGCGCACGGCGGCGGCGCGTTTTCCGGAAAGGACCCGACCAAGGTCGACCGCAGCGCCAGCTATATGGCGCGGCGGGTGGCGCGCACCATTGTCGCCAGCGGCGCCGCGCGCCGCTGCGAGGTGCAGCTTAGCTACGCTATCGGCGTGGCGCAGCCGGTCTCGGTCTTCGTCGACACCCGCGGCAGCGGACTTATGAGCGACGAGGCGCTGTGCGAATGGGTCAAGGCAAGTTACGACCTGCGCCCGGCGGCAATTATTGAGGAGCTCGGTCTGCGCCGGCCCATCTATTTGCCCTGCGCCGCCTACGGCTGTTTTGGCCGCAAGGACATTGAACTGCCCTGGGAGCTGCCCGACGAGCGCGCACAGGCGCTCAGCGCGCTGCTTTGAGCGCCGCATAAGCGGCGGCGGCGCGCACACAATAGCGATGTGAATGGTTTGTAAATATTTGGTTACGTCAATGGATTTTCCTTGCAACCGGGCAAAACTCCGTTATAATGGAATTACAGATAATGGTCAAAAAAGGAAAGGAGTCTCTTATGGGATTTTTTAAAAAGCTTCTCGGGCTCGGCATAGCAGCCGGCGCCACCGTCGCCGCCGTTAAAGTGGCGCAGAAGTACGACGAAAACCTTGCTGCCAGCGGCGAGGCCGCCGACAGCGAGCGCAGCAGCAAAGAAGTGTTCGACGGCGTCAAGCAGGCCGCTACCGACGTCTACCACGAAACCGCCGTCAAAGTAAAAGAGGGCGCGCAAAAAGTGGGCGTCGACACCGACAGAGTCAGCGCCTCAATTAAAGACGCCGGCAAGGCCGTCGCCGACTCGGGCAAGGCAGTAGCCGGCACCGTTAAGGAAAAGGCCACCCAGGCTTACGACGAGGCAAAAGACAAGGCCAACCAGGTCTACAACGAGGCCAAGGACAAAGTCGCGGACGCCTGCGACAGCGTCAAGCAAAAAGTTGCCCCCTGCGTTGAAAACGCCGAAAAAGAAGTGGAAGAAATTAAACAGGACCTTGAGCAGAAAGCTGAAGATCTCGGCAGCGACAAATAAGCCCCGCGAGGCAGACGCGCTCTCCGACAGGAGGGCGCGTTTTTTTTACGGTAAACATCTTACATTGACATTTTTTGCAGGACTGCTAAAATGTATATGTATATTATTACATCAAAAAGGCTTTTATTTTCAGACAGAAGGGGACCCCGTTATGTCAAATGAAAACGACCAATTCAATTTCAACTCCTTTTCTCAGCAGCAGAGCGACGCAGACGCCCAAAGCATAGAGGAACTGCTGAAGAAATACGGTGCTGCGTCTGCCGCGCCGGCAACTCCGGCAGCGCCGGCCGCGCCCGTTACGCCCGCCGCCGCCCCACTGCCGCCGCAAGCACAGGTTGACGCCGCTGCTTTTGAAAAATTTAAACAGCAGGCGGCACTCTACCAGCAGGCCCAGCAACAGTCGGCGCAAAGCGCGCCCGCACAACCTGCCGCCGCGCAGAATATCAGTTTTGAGTCGCTGTCGCAGAGCGCCGCGCAGCCTGCCGCCCAAGCGGCGCAGAGCGCCGCGTTCAGCTCGTTCGGCCAGAGCGCCGCGCAGCCTGCCGCCCAAGCGGCGCAGAGCGCCGCGTTCGGCTCGTTCGGCCAGAGCGCCGCGCAGCCCACCGCCCAACCGGCGCAGAGCACCGCGTTCGGCTCGTTCGGCCAGAGCGCCGCGCA
>CAYZIL010000004.1:41948-51397 GCA_964478515.1 uncultured Faecalibacterium sp.
CCGCCCAACCGGCGCAGAGCACCGCGTTCGGCTCGTTCGGCCAGAGCGCCGCGCAACCTGCCGCCCAAGCGGCGCCGAGCACCGCGTTCGACTCGTTCGGTCAGAGCGCCGCGCAACCTGCCGCCCAACCGGCGCCGAGCGCCGCGTTCGACGCGTTCGGTCAGAGCGCCGCGCAGCCTGCCGCTCAAGCGGCGCCGAGCGCTGCAAAGTCCGCTGTTCAGCCCGCTGCCGCCGCTGCAAAAACCGCAGCGCAACCGAGTGGCGCCATGGATTTCAATTTTTCCGCCGACAAAAAAGAACCCGCTGCGAGTGAAAACCACCGCAGTGCCGACGCCCGCAGCTCCTCAGCCCGCAGCTCTTCCGCTCGCGGCTCCGACACCCGCAGTGCCAGCCGCGGTGTTGCCGCCGAGCCCGAGGGCCGCTACAAACCGCTGAGCACATGGGCCTATTTCGGCTACCTGGTGCTGTTTGCGGTGCCGCTCGTCGGCCTAATCTTCGCAATAATCTTTGCCTGCTCTGACAAAAACCGCAACCGGCGCAATTTTGCCCGCGGCTTTTTGGTAGCGTTTTTGCTGTGCGCCGTTTTGTGCGCAACTTCCGCGCTGCTTTTTAAAAACAAAGTCACCGACTTGCTGGGCGGCACTTTGCTCGGCGGCTCGCCGCAGAGTGAATACGACCAGCTTGCCGACGCGCTTGTCGGCTTCTCCCCGACGCAGCTCGCCGCTATTCTCGACGGCAACCTGAGTGATTTTGACAGCGAACAGCTCTCGCAAATACAGGACGCGCTCGCCGAAATCGACCCTGCACTGCTGCAATCCCTACTCGGCAGCGCCTCCAGCCTGCTCGAGACCATTACCGACACCGGCACGCAAAACATTACCGCGCTGCCCGCGCCCTACCCGCAGACGCTCACCGGCCACACCATGACCTCGACAAGCGGCGCCGACGGCTCGATAACTTATCTTGTGTACGACGTTACCCCCGAAGATTACAGCGCGTTTATCACCGCTTTTTCGGCCACCTACGCGCCGCTGCAAAACACCGGCACTGCCGCCACTTTCTTCGACTCCGCGGCCTCGCGCACCTACCTTGTGTCCTACCTGTCCGGCGACGGATATATGACTATTTACGAAAGCTGAACCCTGCGACTGTTTTAACCCGCAGCGGCGAGAGGTGTTGCCTCTCGCCGCTGTTTTTGTAAATAAAGCGAGCCGCGCCGAAAAGGCGCGGCGTGTCAGTGCCAGCCGGCCCGTGTTAAGTAAAGGCGACCAAACCGGGCGCACCAATTTGTTCTTTTAACTTCCCGACGGCGCATTAGCCGTTTAGCGGCAAAAGCAGACGCAGCTCTTTTTTGTTGCCGGTGCGCGCGACGCCAAAGCAGAAAACAACAGCCGCGCGGACTAATTGTCCGCGCGGCTGTTCGCTGTCTTGTTTTTTTACTTGTCGGCAAAGACGCTCATAAAGTCGTCCATGCTGGCCTCCGGCTCGCTGAGATATTTGAACTTCGCGGGGTCGGCGAGATACTCGCTGTAGACCGGCACGTCTTTGACAATGCCTATTTTGGCATTGTCGCGCGGCGCGGTGATTCGCGGCTGACCGGCAAAATCGTAGGCGGGGTTTTTCTCAACGCTGTAGCCCGCGCCGTCTTTCATAATCCAGCAGCACATGCCGGTGGAATGCTTGACGGAGTCATAATAGTTGTGGCTGTCGCAGGCAACCAGGTTGATGAAAATCATCGGCTCGTCGCCGATATTTACGGTGCAGTGGCCGTATTCGGGCGGCACAACAATGGCCTCGCCGGCGTTGACCTCGCAGAGGATGGCGTCTTCGACCTTCATTTTGCCCTCGGCGTGGTCGTCGGCAACCTTCTGCATGACGAAAAGCGCTTTGCCGCTTACTACCTGGTAATATTCCGGGTAGCTGACGCTGTGGCCGGGAATAGTGCAGTGGAAATGGCCGGCGGTCTTTTTGTACTCGCGGCCGGCGCAGCCGGGCATAATGACGGTGCTGTCGTAGCGCAGCGCCAGTTTTTCGAACTCGCCGCGCTCACTGTCGCGGCCTATCGACTTGTAAAAATCGTAATAAATATCATCCTCGGTCTTGTAGGACTCGTCGGCCAGCAGGCCAAACATCTTGACCGACGGCTTGCGGCTGTAGTCGAGGAACGAAACGCCGTTCTCGCCGGGTTTGAGCGTATTGTCGGAGCAGTCGAACTTAACGGGAAAGCCGAACATTTTCAGGTCTGTCATTGTCAGTACCTCTTACTTAAGATTTTGAAATTTTTCTACGGTCGCCTTGTATTCCGAGGGCTGGTGTTTGAAAAGGCCGGAAGAGCCGAGAACCAGCACGTTGGCGCCGGCTTTAACGAGCATTTCGGCAGTCTCGTCCTTGACCTGGCCGTCGACCATAATGTCAATGTTCTTGCCGGCGGCGTCGAACATCTGGCGCAGCTCGGTAATTTTGCCGACGGTCGAGGGAATAAGCGTCTGGCCGGCAAAGCCCGGGTCAACGGTCATTACGCACACGAGGTCAATAAAGTCGAGCATGTATTTGAAGTTGCTGATGTCGGTCGCCGGGTTGACGGCGAGTCCCGCCTTGACGCCCAGCTCGCGAATCTGCTTGAGCGCGCGAATGGGGTGCACGAGCGTCTCGATGTGCATGGTGATGTAGGCGGCGCCGGCCTTGGCAAAGTAATCAATGTAGTCGGTCGGGTTGGTAACCATCATGTGGACGTCCATCGGTGTCTTGGAAATTTTGGCGATGTCCTGCATGGTGTAGGTGGACAGTGCGAAGTTGGGCACGAAATGGCCGTCCATAATGTCGATGTGGTACAAGTCGACTCCGGCGGCGTCGAGTGCCTGAATCTGGTTTTTGAAGTCCAGCATGTCAACGCACATAATTGAGGGTGAAATCTTGTTCATTTTGCTCTCCTTATATGAAAATTGTTTTTACTCCACTGTTATTATAGAATCACCGGGCGAGAAATTCAATAGAAATAGAGAATCGCCAGAAACAAACTGCTGATTCAACAAAATTTTACCGGCTTTGGGCGCCGATTTGACGTATATGCAAAAATTGTATTATACTGTTTGCGGCTTTGTGAAAGGAGCACACCAATGAGAAAACAGTTTCGCTTGTTAGGCACATTGTTTTTGCTGCTGGCACTGGGCGCGGCAATGGCCGGCTGCTCTGGAAACGGGACACCGCCGGACGCCGACGAGCCGACCGACGACCAGCCGCAACCGGTCGCCATAACGCTTCCCAGCAACCCCACCACCGGCTACGACTGGCAGTGCGAGCTTGCCGACGACAGCAGTGGCGAGGTTAATGTGGAATTTGAATTTTCTCCCGCTGACAGCGAGCTTGTCGGCGCGCCGGGCGTGGACAATATCTACCTTACCGGCGTCAGCGCCGGCACTGTCAACCTTACTTTCTGGTACACCCGCGCCTGGCTCGACGACCCTGTCGCCGCGGCCGAGGGACGCGCCGACTACATTATAGTCGTCGGCGACGACCTGAGCGTGAGCATAGTCAGCGCGGAGCTTTCGCTGCCCGAGGTCTTTGCCGACTGGCAGCTGTAGACGGGTTCGTTTTTTTCGAAAACATCCCAAATATATATTGAGGAATAATTATGTTAAGAATTGAACACCTGAGCAAGACATACAAAAACATGAAAAAGGCCGTAGACGACGTCTCGCTGCACGTCATGCCCGGCGACATATTCGGCTTTATCGGCCCGAACGGCGCCGGCAAAACGACGACGATAAAATGCGTCACCGGCATACTCCGCTTTGAGTCGGGCGACATCTACATTGACGGCCACTCGGTCAAGGACGAGCCCGTTGCCTGCAAGCAGGTCACCGCTTATATCCCCGACAACCCCGACTTGTACACCAACCTTACCGGCATTGGCTATTTGAATTTTGTCTCCGACATTTACGGCGTGGCCGCCGACGAGCGCACCGCGCTCATTAAGCGCTACGGGGAAATGCTCGACATCTACAAGGACCTGGGCGACGTCATTTCCGGCTACTCGCACGGTATGCGCCAAAAGCTGGCGATAGTTTCGGCGCTTATTCACTCACCGCGGCTGCTGATACTGGACGAGCCCTTCGTCGGTCTCGACCCGGTGGCCTCGCACAATCTCAAAGAGGCGCTCAAGGAGCTTTGCGCCGGCGGCAGCGCGGTTTTCTTCTCCACCCACGTTCTGGAAGTGGCGCAAAATCTCTGCAGCAAGGTAGCCATAATCAAAAACGGCCGCATTCTTGAGCAGGGCGCTACCGACTCTATCGTCAAGAACAGTTCGCTTGAAGAAATCTTCCTGGAGCTTGTCGAAGATGAAAAGTAAATATTTGACGCTGCTGCGGGCGCTGTTCGGCCAGCAGTACGGCGTATATAAATTCACCAAACAGAACCGCGACCCCAAGTCCCGCCGCAAGGCGCTCGGCCGCGCCGTTTTGTACGCGTTTGTTGTCGTCTATATGGAAGCGATAATGTTCTTTTATATTTACAATATCGCCGCCATGCTCGTCGCGGCCGGCAACACCGCCGCGCTGATTCCGCTGAGCCTGTCGCTGAGCTTTTTTGCCACCGCCTTTTTGACGCTGTTCCGCACGCCGGGCGCAATTTTCAGCTGCCGCGACTTTGACCTACTTATGGCAATGCCGGTAACGCCGCGCACCGTCGTGCTCAGTAAACTCAGCTTTGTCTATATTGAGATGCTGCTTTACAGTTTGCTGATGTCGGTGCCCTGTATAGTCTGTTACGGCGTTTTCGCGGCGCCGTCTGTCTGGCTGTACGTGCGCGCGGCGCTGCTGCTGCTTTTAGCGCCGTCGTTGGGCGTGGCGGTCGGCGCGCTGCTCAGCTTTATTATTACGCGCATATCTGTCGGCGCGCGCTTTAAAAACCTATTGCTGATAGCCGGCAACTTGGTGCTCGTGCTGGCAATAATGTATTTCAGCATGTCGCTTTCAAGCTTGTTCGGCGACGAACAGGCAATGACCGCCGCCGCGCAAAAGCTCGTAAAAATTGCCTATATTCACCCGCTTTCCACGCTGTTTGAGTCGGCTGTGCTTTCAAGCAGCGCGCTGGCGGCGCTCGCTTATATCGCCGCCAGCGTGGGCGCGCTGCTGCTCGTCTCGCTGCTTATCGGCCGCGCCTTCCTGCTGATAAACTCACGCATGAACGAGCACCGCCGCACCGAGACCTACCGCGGCGGCAGTCTGCGCCGCACAAGTCCGCTGCGGGCGCTCTATCGCAAGGAAATGAGCTACTATTTCTCTCAGTACATGTATGTGCTGAACACCGCGCTGGGCACTGTCTTCCTGCTTATCGGCGGCGCGTTAGCCGCCATAAAAGGCCCGGCTTTTATTGAGAGCCTGAGCGACTTCGGCGGCGACGCCGGCGCGCTGCTGCCGTACATTTTCAGCATATTTGCCGCTGCCATTCTCTTTACCGTCGGTCTTACTTGCACGACGGCTTGCAGTATTTCGCTTGAGGGCCGCAGCTTTTGGATATTGCAAACGCTGCCGGTGCCGCCGCGGGTAATTTTTTCGGCCAAGCTGCTGACCAATTTGACGCTGACCGTGCCGGCCGTGCTGTTGGCCGTTCCCGTCGCCTGCGTGCGCGTCGGCTTCGGCGCCGCGCAGACGCTGGCTCTGCTGCTGCTGGGACTTTCCTGCGCGGTGTTTTCGGCGCTGCTGGGACTGAGCGTGAATCTGAAGCACGCCAAATTTGACTGGGTGACGCCGGTCTCGGTCATAAAACAATCTTTTCCCGTCTTCATCACCGTGCTCAATTGCATGATACCGGCAATAGCGCTAGCCATACTCGGCGGCTTGTTGGGCACCTACGCGCTGTGGGCGGTACTGGGACTGTCGGCGGTCTACCTTGCCGTTTCCGTCGCGCTGTGGTCGTGGCTTTCGCGCGGCGGCGCGAAAGCTTTCGCAGGGCTCGGCGAGGCTGCTTGAAAACAGCGCTGCTTTTAGGTGGACCGCGGTTTGGGCGCGCTTTGGTCTGTGAGAAAACGCTATAAAGTTGACTACTGCGGCCGCAAATCTTTTTACGCGCGGGCGCGGGACAGTTACTTGCCCGGCAAAAAGGTGACTTTGCGCTACGAGCTTATTGCCACCGACACCGACTGCACTTTTTTGCTCGACGCACAGCCGCTGCAGGTACGTTACGACGGCGCGTATATTATTAGCTTCGTCATGCCCGCCCACGACGTGACGCTTTGCTGTCGCGAGGAAAACTCAATGAAATATAACGGCTGAAAACAATTTCGTCGCGCCGCGCGCTGGCGCGGCACAGTAAAACGATAACGCCCGCACCGGAATGTCTCCCGGCGCGGGCGTCGCTTTTTTGCGCGCAGTAAAAAACGGGGGATATGCGCGCGGCATATCCCCCGAAAGTATTTATTGTTTTCGCCGGCGCCGCTTTAACGTCTTTTTGCGGCTTTCGCGTTCACATCCGGTCGGAGCGCATTTTGCCGCGGAATACCGCTATTGCCGCCGCCATAATAACCAGCGCGTAGGCAAAGACCCAGGCTAAATTGGGCAGGATGTCGCCGTAGCTGCCCTGCAGCGCCGCCTTTGCGGCGTCTACAGCGTGCACAAAGGGCAGCGCGTAGGCTATTTTTTCGAACCAGCCGCCCACCAATTTCAGGTCAAACCAGGTCCCCGACAGCCAGGCTGAAACGTTGGTCAAAAGCGCGCCGCATATGCCGCCGACCTGCTTGTCTGTCAGCAGCGAGCCGCACAACAGCCCTATGGCAATGTACAAGAGCGCCGCGGGCAGCAGCACGGCAAGCGTCAGCAGCACGTTGAGCGACGGCGCCAGCCCGAGACAGAACGCGGCAATAAAGCAGACCGCGCTTTGCGCCAGCGACAGCGGCAGCGTCGGCAGGGTGTAGCCGACTATGTAGTCGCGCGAGGTCATCGGCGAGGCGAACAGCCGCATTAAAAACGAGCTGGAACGGTCGCGAGAAATCAGCGTCGCCGAAAACAGCGCCATAAATGACATGCCGAAAACCGCGAGACCCGGAGTAATATTTTCTACCTCAAACATGCTAACCGGTATGTTCGCTTGTATTGCGCTCAACAGCAGCAGCAGCACCAGCGGAAAGCCTATACCGAACGCCATGTTCAGCGGGTCGCGCAGCATCTCTTTCAGGTTGCGACCGGCGAAATTCAGTGTTTTCATTGCGCACTCACCTCCTGCGCCAACGTGACAAATGCGTCCTCAAGCGTGGCGGCGCCGGCGCGCGCTTTAAGTTCGGCAGCGGTGCCCACGCAGCGCAGCTGCCCGTCTGACATTATTCCAATGCGGTCGCTGAGCGCCTCGGCCTCCTCCATATAGTGCGTCGTAAGTATCACCGTGACCTTGCCCTTAAGCGCCTTGATGGCGTTCCACAGTTCGCGCCGCGCCAGCACGTCGAGACCCAGCGTCGGCTCGTCGAGAAACAGTATCTGCGGCTCGGAAATAAGCGCCATCGCGATTGACAGCCGCCGCTGCTTGCCGCCCGAAAGCGTTTTGGCGCGGCTTTTGGCGACGTCGGCAAGCGAGAACGCGGCGAGTATCTCCTCGCTCTTGCGCTGCGCGTAACCGCTCTCGGCGTGGTAGACGCGCGCCATGAACTCCAAGTTTTCGCGCACGCTCAAGTTGGGCGCAATTGCCGTTTCCTGCGGGCTAAGGTTCGTCTTGGCCTTTACTTTTTGGCGGTCGGTAATTATGCTGTCGCCCAGCAGCCAGGCGTCGCCCGACGTCGGCGGCAGCAGGCAGCTTAGCATTCTTATAGTCGTCGTTTTGCCGGCGCCGTTGACGCCCAACAGCGCAAACAGCTCGCCTTCGGCGACCTCAAGGTCCAGCGCGCGCACCGCGTGCAGCGCGCCGTAGTCCTTACAAAGTCCTTTTGTTAAAATTGCGGGCATCCTTTATTTCTCCTTATCGTTGGCAATTATGTTGCTGAAAAACTCGTTAAGCCGCTCGCTGGTTATCAGCGCCAGACCGCTCTTTTCGTCGCCGACGAGCATAAGCGTGTCGCCCGGCTCAATGCCGAACAGGTCGCGGGCTTCTTTGGTTATTACAATTTGCCCCTTGCTGCCGACTTTGACTGTGCCGAAAATGTGTTTTTTACCGTGTGTTTTCAACTTTTACGCCTCCCACATTCGGTATGATTATTCCTACTAAGTATGAATTGTATTACTTGTATGATATTTTGTCAAGAGTGCCGGCAAAAAACGGCTGCGCCCCCGCTGTCGTCGGCACAACAACGGGGGCGCAGCCGCCTTGGGTGTATTGGAAGGACTGTCAATCGTTTTTATTCCCGCCGCGGGGGTCAATTCGCCTGCAATTTTTCAATCGGTATGCGCACTATGTACTCTATATTATCCTCGCTGTCGCGGCGCTCGGCGGTCGCCTCGAGTCCCGCTTGGTTCATCACGTCGACAACCTTATTAATGGTATTGAGAATTATGCGCACGTCTTTGATGACAATTTGACGGCAGGGCGCGTCGTCACTCTCGCGCAGCAGCTTGCGCACGTACTGCTCTGTTTTTGCGTCGGAAAGCCGGCGCCGCGCGACCGTAACTATTGCTTTTTCCCACTCGTCCTCTGGCAACCGCATTACCGCTTGTGCCTGCCGCTCGCTCAGCCCGCTGTCGACACAGGCGCGCCGCTGGTTCTCGCTCATTGCCAGCAGTTTCATTTTTTTTGCGGCCGCTGCCGGTGCTATGCCCAGCTGTCCGGCCGCGTCGGCACCGCTCAGGCCGGTACAGCACAGTCGCTGCAGCGCCGCGGCCGTTTCCAAATAGTGCAGCGGCTCACGGCAGCTGTTTTCCGCCAGCTGCCAGGAAGCACTCGCTCCGCTGCCGGCAACAATGGCGCAGGGTATCATCTCCACTCCGGCCAACCGCGCCGCCTGCAAGCGCCGGCTGCCGCACAAAAGCTCGTAGCGGCGGCCGGCGCGTCTGACCAGCAGCGGCTGCACTATTCCGTTGCTGCGCACGCTCTCGCACAGCTCGTCGAGCCGCTCGCCGTCGGTAACGCTGCGCACAAGCTCGTCGCCGGCGTCTATCTTGTCGGCGCGCAGATATTTTAACTTTTGTATCCGCAGCATACTCACGCCCCCTGTGTTTTGTCGGTCGCGTTTCCTAAGACCGATTCTAACACGCGAGGGCGCAGTGTGCCAGTTAATTCCATCTACCGTTTTCGCTATTTTACGGCGCGCAAAAGCTCAACGCAGCGGGTTTTTGGTGATATTTTTTTGTCTTCTCGGGTATTTTGTCAAAGTTTGCGATATCTTTCTGACGCCGACGAGCGCGCGGCGCGAACCGTCGGGCAGTTCGTAGTTCCAAATGTATTCCAGCTTGCCGCCCAACGCCGCTATGGCGGCGGCGGCGTCCGCAGCCTCCTGCTCGGCCGACGGGCCCTTGTATGCGGCCAGCAGTCCG
>CAYZIL010000004.1:51497-80770 GCA_964478515.1 uncultured Faecalibacterium sp.
CAGTCCGGCACGCTGCGCGTCTATTTCCACGCCGCAGTTTGCCAATTCGGCGCGCAGCGCCTCAATGTCGCCCATGTCGTCTCCTTGTATATTTAATTATTAATAATACGTTCCGTATCTTTTTGCTCAAACCGTCGCTTCGGTGCACGGCCGGCCAAATTTTTGCCGCCTTGCCCGGCAGTGATTTTTGCTCCTGCGCCGTTTTTATACAAACAGTAATATTTCAGGCAAGTATTAAATTTCGTATTTTTTGCGCCCGGATATTCAAGGGCGGCGGCACTATTCTTTGTCCGCCTCTTTGGGCGGTTGGCAAGCTGCTTTTTTCAGCCAGATACTCAGCACCGAAATGTCCGCGGGATTAACGCCGCTGATGCGCGCCGCCTGTCCAAGTGACAGCGGGCGCACCCGCGCCAGTTTTTCCGCCGCCTCAGCGCGCAAGCCGCGCACCGCGCTGTAGTCTGTTTGCGGCGACAGCGGTATTTTTTCCTGCCGCCGCTGCTTGTCTATTACGGCTTGCTGGCGCTTGAGATAGCCCGAATATTTAATTTCCACCTCGGCCTTGGCGCCGATATCAGCCGCCGCCGCCGCGGGGTCAAGCGGCCGCAGCTGCTCGTACGAGACGCGCGGGCGGCGCAGCAGCTCGGCGAGCGTCACCGTGCCGGTAAGCGGCGCGGCGCCGGCGGCGCTCAGCAGCGCGGCAAGTTCGCGCGAGGGGTGTATTTTGGTCTGCTCGAGTCTTTGCAGCTCGTCCTTTAGCGATTGCTCGTTGGCGCAGTAGCGCTGCCAGCGGGCGTCGTCCAGTAAACCGATGCTGCGGCCGGTCGGACACAGCCGCCGGTCGGCGTTGTCCTGCCGCAGGCTCAAGCGGTATTCGCTGCGCGAGGTCATCATTCGGTAGGGGTCGCTGACGCCCTTGGTGACCAGGTCGTCGACCAGCGTGCCGATATAGGAGCCGCTGCGCGGCAGCACCAGCTGTTCGCGCCCCAGCGCGAGACTCGCGGCGTTAATACCGGCAAGCAGGCCCTGCGCGGCCGCCTCCTCGTAGCCGGAGGTGCCGTTAAACTGCCCGGCGCCGAAAAGGCCGCCGACCGTTTTCGTCTCCAGCGTCGGCAACAGCGACAGCGGGTCGACACAGTCGTACTCAATAGCGTAGGCCGGCCGCATTATTTCAATATTCTCAAAGCCCTCTATGGTGCGGTACATCTCCACTTGCACGTCGAGCGGCAGCGAGGAGGACATGCCCTGCAAATACATCTCGTCGGTATCGGCCCCACAGGGCTCGACAAATATCTGGTGCCGCGCGCGCTGCGGGAAACGCACCACCTTGTCCTCAATTGACGGACAGTAGCGCGGGCCAATGCCCTCAATAGCGCCGCCGTAAAGCGGCGAGCGCCCGAGATTGGCGCGAATGACCGCGTGTGTGCGCTCGTTGGTGTAGGCGATATAGCAGCGGGCGCTGTTGACAAACGGCGGCGCGCTGGTCAGACAAAACGGCGTGATGTCGGCGTCGCCGTCCTGGGGTATTAATTTCGAATAATCAATACTGCGGCGGTGGACGCGCGCCGGCGTGCCGGTTTTGAAGCGGCGCACCGGCAGACCCAGCGCGAGCAGGCTCTCGCTCAATTGCGTCGCGGCGACAATATTGTCAGGACCGCTCACGCGGCTCATTTCGCCGACAAATATGCGCCCGCCAAGATAGGTACCGGTGGCGACGACCACCGCGCGCGCGCGGCAGTGCTCGCCGAAATTGGTAACGACGCCGCAAACGGCGCCGCGCTCACATTCAATTGCGGTGACCTCGGCCTGTTTTATAAACAGCCCCGGCTGGCGCTCCAGCGCCCGTTTCATATATTCGCTGTAACGGCGCCGGTCGCTCTGCACGCGCAGGCTGCGCACCGCCGGGCCCTTGCTTGAGTTGAGCATGCGGCTTTGCAAAAAAGTGGCGTCGGCCGCGCGGCTCATCTCGCCGCCGAGCGCGTCTATTTCAAACACCAAATGCCCCTTGGCTGTGCCGCCAATGGAGGGGTTACAGGGCATATTGCCTATCGCGTCCAGCGACAGAGTAAAAATGGCCGTGCGCGCGCCCAGGCGGGCGGCGGCCAGCGCAGCTTCGATGCCGGCGTGGCCGGCGCCGACTACTATTACATCATAACTGTCTTCGCACATCTCTATTTACCCACACAGAATTTTGAAAAGACCTCGTCGACGACCGCGTCGCTGACCCGCTCGCCGGAAAGCTGCATTACCGCGTCCAGCGCCGCGTCTATCTCCATGCCGACAACGTCCGGCGTCATGCCGTCGCGCAGCAGTGTCAGCGCCCGTTCCACCGCGGCGGCCGCGGCGGCGGCGGCAGAGTGCTGCCGCTCGTTGGCAAGCATGGCGGCGTCGGGGTCAAGCGCGTCTGTACCCAATGCGCGGCTAATCGCGGCGTCCAGCACTGCCGCGCTGTCGGAGTCGAGCGCGCTGATGCTGACGACCGTCTCGAAATGCTTCTCAATATATTCGCTATCCAGCCGCCGCTCAAGGTCGGTCTTGTTTATTACCGCAACGGCGCGGCGGCCGCGCAGCGAGTCGATGAACTGTCTGTCCTCTTCGGTGAGCACCGCCGAGCTGTCGAACACCGCCAGCACCAGCTGCGCCTCGGCAAGGCTGCGCCGCGCCAGTGCGACGCCGAGCTTTTCCACAGCGTCGTCAGTCTCGCGCAGTCCGGCGGTGTCGCTGAGTATCAGCGTAGTGCCGCCCAGGCGCACGGCGCGCTGCACAACGTCCCGCGTCGTGCCGGCGACGGGCGTGACCAGCGCGCATTCGCAGCCGGCCAACAGGTTTAGCAGTGTGCTTTTTCCCACGTTGGGGCTGCCGGCAATAACCGTGGGTACGCCGCGCAGCGCCGCCATTGTGGCGGCATAGCCGTCCAAAAGCCGTCCCAGCGCGGCCGAGATTTGCTGCAAGCCGGCGTCCAGCTGCGCTGCGGCCAGCGGTTCGACATCCTCCTCGGGATAGTCGAGACTCGCGGCAATATGGCCGCTGAGCGCGAGCAGCTCGTCTTTGAGCCGCGTCGCTTCTTGCCACAGCCGCCCGCGCGCGGCGCTTTGCGCCGCCGCCTCGCCGCTCGCGCCGGCGGCGCCGATAATGTCGGCAATCGCCTCGGCCTCGGTGAGCGAAACGCGCCCGTTGAGCAGCGCGCGGCGGGTAAATTCACCCGCCGACGCCGGCACCGCGCCGGCGTCGAGCACGGCGCGCAGCACCGCGGCGGCCACCTGTTCGCCGCCGTGACACATAATTTCGACTACGTCTTCGCCGGTATAGCTGTGCGGGGCGCGAAAAACCAGCACCACAGCCTCGTCCAGCACCCGCTCGCCGCTGACAACGTCGCCCAAACAGGCGGTATAGCCCGCCATGTCGCTCAGCTTGCGGCCGCGGCGGGAGCGAAACACCCGCTGCGCGCAATCTGCTGCGCCGTCGCCCGAAACGCGCACCACGGCAATGCCGCCGCGGCCGGGCGGCGTGGCTACCGCCGCTATTATATTGTGGATATATTCACTCATATACTCTCACTCCTTACAGGAGCGCCTCGAAATTACAACCGCACCTAAAGGGCGCGGTTTGGTAAAGACCCATAAGGCAGAGCTGCTGCCGGCAATTGAAGACGCTTTCGGCAAAAGGCAAACCTAAGCGAACCTAAATTAAGCAAACGGGTGCGCTTTGTGTGCGCAAAGCTTTTTAAAATAGGTAAACGACGCTCTGGTTAGTCCCGGTAGTTTTCTGCCGCCCGTTAACCCCACAGCGACAAGCGGAGAATCTCTTGACTTCCCCGCGGCTCGCGCGTGCGGCGCAGCGTTCGTTTTCGTTTGTTGCGCTTTTGTGTTCGTCGGAGCGCCTGAGCGCGCCCGCCCGGCGAGCGGCATAAACCCCTTGCCGCGGCAATGAACTCAATAATGCCAAGGCAGAAAATAATGCCGGTCGGGCAAAGCGCCCGACCGGCACGCCGGCGCTTAAGGCGCCGTTATTACAGTTCTATCTTGGAATAGAGCGTCGCACCCTCGGGCGCCTC
The DNA here is from genome assembly GCA_964478515.1 of uncultured Faecalibacterium sp. Classification (GTDB taxonomy): domain Bacteria; phylum Bacillota; class Clostridia; order Oscillospirales; family Ruminococcaceae; genus HGM13233. The sequence goes on from CAYZIL010000004.1 coordinate 55,549, forward strand.
TTTGGGCGCGCGCTGTTCGTCGGCCGCGGCGCTGTGCGCGGGTCTCGTGTCGGCTGGCGCCGCGCTGTCAGAGTCGCTGCGGTGCTGCAAGCGCGAACCGTAACGGTCGCCGCCGCGGCTGCGCGAGCGGTTGTCACGACCGCGCGGGGGGCGTCCGCCGCCGCGGGGATAACCCTCGGCGGAAATTACAATACAGCGGTTGGGGTCCTCGCCGATAGACTCGGACTTGACGCCCTCAATGCCCTGTACGGCGCTGTGAACTATGCGGCGCTCGTAGGGGTTCATCGGTTCCAGCGTCTGGCTGTGTTTGGTGCGGCGCACCTTTTCGGCGATGCGCACGGCCAGCGCCTGCAGCGTCTTTTCGCGCTTGCTGCGGTAATTGGCGACGTCGAGCACCACCTTGCTGTAGCTGCCGCCGGCGCGGCGGGTGTTGGTCAGCGAGCAGAGGTACTGCAGCGCGTCCATCGTTTCGCCGCGACGGCCGATAAGAATGGCCGCGTCGGCGCCGTCGACAATTATTTTTACGGTCTCACCGGCCTTGGCGTAAGAGTATTCCAGCTCGCTCGCGCCCATAATTCCGGCAAGATTTTTCAAATATTCAACCGCCTGGCGGGTAGAGTCGGACAATTCGCTCTCGTCCACCGGGACAAAGGGCAGCTCCTCAAGCTGGCGCGCCGGCCTGTCGGCGCTCTTTTTTTCCGCAGGGGCAGCGTTGTGCTCGGCGCTGTGCGGTTTTTTTGTCTGCTGCTTGGGGCGCGGGTTTTCGCGGCGGGGACGCTCGCTTTTTTCTGCGGGGGTCTGCGGCTCGTCGGGCTCGGCGGCCAGCAGCTCGCTGACTTTGACGACGTCCTGCGTCGTGGTCACTTTGACCTTGGCGGGACTCATGCCGAAAAGTCGCTTAGTCGGCATTTCCAGAATCTCGACCGTAACCGAATCCCGGCCCAGGCCCAACTCGGTGCAGGCCGCTTCGACCGCTTCTTCTACAGTGCGGCCGGTTGTTACTAATTCTTGCATGAGAGATCCTTTCTGCTTGTTCTGTTTGAGTCGCGGCGACTCAATAAGACGACGTCAGTCGTCGTAACGCTCGGCGTCTATTTCGCGAGCGCGCTGCAAGCGCAGCTTATCCAACTCGGTATTCGAGACGGTTTTTTCGACTATCTCGCCGCTGTCGTCTTTCAGTTTGACTGTTTTTTGAACAACTTTTTTCTTTGCTTTTTTCTTCTCCTCGGCCTTGGCGCGGAACTCCTCCGCCAGCTTGTCCGGGTCTATCATCTTGTGCAGTATCAGCGACTGGAGAATAATGCAGACGTTGGACATGGACCAATAGAGCGAGAATCCGGCAGGATACATAAACGAGAACACGGCGAACAGCACCGACATCATGACTATGGTCACGGTCATCTGGTTGCCGCCGGAGGCGCGCTGGCCGCTGAGTTTGGAGTTTATCAGCTGTGAGAACAGCATGGTGACTATGGAAATAACCGGAATTATCCAAATCCAGCCAAATTCCTTAATGCTGGGAGTCTCGTAAAGCTGAATGGGACCGAGCGACATTTTGAAGTCGCCAATGGTGTTGAGCGCCGACTGCATTGCGCTGTTGCCCGAGGCAAGCTGCGTAAAGCGCGCGGTGTAGGCGGGGTCCTGAACATATTTTATGACATTGCTTTCCAGCAGTCTTGTGTTGGAAAGTGTCACGCCCAGTTCGCCCATTATGGTGGTGGTCAGCTCTTTAATAGGAGCGAGCACATCGCTGCCAATGCGCAGCATGTAGGTCAGCGGGCTGTAAATGACCTCAATAAGGCCGAAGATGATTGGGAACTGCACGAGCAGCGGCAGACAACCCGCCAGGGGGTTTATGCCGTATTCCTGCTGCAGCTTTGACATCTCTTCCTGCTGGCGCCGCTTGTCGTTTGCGTATTTTTTTTGAATTTCGTCCATCATCGGCTTATAGGCGGCGGTCATCGCCGTCATCCGCTGCTGTTTGATGGAAAGCGGGAACATGAGTACCTTGGTTATCAGCGTGAACAGGAACAGCGCCAAAACGTACGCAAGTCCGTCAAGACCGATAATGTCGTGCGCAAAGATGTAGCAATACTTCATGATCCAGCCGAGAGGTATTGCTATTATGCCCCAAATGCTTGACATAGAGAAAGTCCTCCAGGTTGTTGTGACCAGCCAACAGTCGCCGGCGGCCCTATTCTTTCATATGTAAATCGGGCGGCCTTACCGGCAACCTTACATGAAAGCTATTTTTTTCGCTGCGGCACGGGGTCGTAACCGCCGCGGCACAGCGGGTTGCAGCGCAGCAGCCGCCAGGCGGCCAAAGCCAGCCCGACGAAAACGCCGCGGGTCTCTATTGCCTCCAGCGCGTACTGCGAACAAGTGGGGTAAAACCGGCAGTGCGGCCCGAGCAGCGGCGAAATAAAGCGCTGATAAAAGCGGATAGGAAGCATAAAAATTTTGCGGATAAGCGCTGTCATTGTTCAATAACACCGGCTTTGCGCAAGCAGCGGCGCAGCGGCGCAGCAAGTTCGGTAGACTTTGCGCGCAGCACCGCAGCACGGCAGACCACGACAATGTCAAAATTGCCGCGCAGCTCGCCGCTGAGTGCCGAAAGCGCGGCGTTGACTACCCGCCTTGCGCGGTTGCGCTCTACCGCACCGCCAATTTTTTTGCTGGCGGTTATGCCTGTGCGTATGCCAAGGCTGCGGTTGCGCAACACGTACACAACCACGGCCTGGTCTACAAAACTTGCGCCCTTGCGGTATACCCGCTGAAACTGGTAGTTGCGGTTGAGCACGGGTCTTGCGCTGTGATGATTTTTTTTCGAAAAAGAAAAGCCGCCGTTGGTCCCGGCTGGCTTTGTGTTACGCACTGAGTTTGGCTCTGCCCTTTGCGCGGCGGCGGGCTAAAACCTTGCGGCCGTTTTTGGTAGCCATGCGTTTCATGAAGCCATGCTCAGCGGAACGCGAGCGCTTTTTGGGTTGAAATGTTCTTTTCACCGTTATTTCTCCTTGATTTAGCCTTGCAAAAGATAAGTATAAAATAAAATACAATAAGTGTCAACCAGTTTTTTGCCGGCGTGCCGCATTACTTTAAATTTATGGTCATCTCTCACAAAATTTATTTTATTGTTTTGTAGGGTTTTCTCGAAATATTTTAGACATCCGCGCTTCCGGATGTTGAAAACTCCCGTCCATAATGATATAATTTATTAGATATTATTAATATGTATTATATGGAGCCGGTGCGATGGAATCTTTACAACAGTGTCTTGAGGCGGTTCTCGAGTACTGCCGCCCGCGTGTGGTAGAGACCACCTTCAATATATTTTTCACCCCCCTTGCGCCTGTCTCGTTTGAGGACAACCTCGTAACGCTGTCGACGCCCAGCTCTTTTTTGCACGGCACTATTGTCAACAAGTATTCGCCGCTGCTCAAAGAGGCTTTTTGCGCCGTGCTCGGCTTTGACGTTGAGCTGGAAGTAATTATTGCCAAAGACGACGAGCCGCTGCCGGATGCCGCCGCCGTGGCTGTCGGCGATGCCGCTTTTACTTTTGACAGTTTTATTGTCGGCAGCAACAACAAATTTGCCCACGCGGCCGCTCAGGCCGTTGCCGCGCGACCGGCGACAAACTACAACCCGCTGTTTATTTACGGCGCCTCGGGTCTCGGCAAAACTCACCTGATTATCGCCATAAAAAACGAGGTATTGCGCCGCAACGAAAATTACAACGTCGTTTATGTGGACGGCGAACAGTTTACCAACGAGCTTATTGCGGCTATCGGCCGCGGCTCGACGGTCGCCTTTCACGAGACCTACCGCAGCGCCGACATGCTGCTCGTAGACGACATTCAGTTTATTGCCGGCAAGGACACGACACAGGAAGAATTTTTTCACACCTTCAACACCCTGTACAAGTCCGGCAAACAGATAGTTCTCACCTCCGACCGGCCGCCCAAGGAAATACGCCAGCTGGAAGAACGCCTGCGCACCCGTTTTGAGTGGGGGCTTATTGCCGACATTCAGCCGCCCGATTTCGAGACCCGCGCCGCAATTATCAACCGCAAGTCGAAGACGCTCGGTTTCGAACTGCCTGTGGAGGTCACCGAATTTATTGCCAACCGCATAAAGACCAACGTGCGCCAGCTTGAGGGCATTGTCAAAAAAATTAACGCCTACCGTTTAATGGAGGGTGCGACGCCCTCGGTCGGCATTGCCCAAAACGCCATTCGCGACATTCTCAGCGAGGAACAGCGGCCGCTGCCAATAACAATAGAAAAAATTATTGAGGAAGTCGCGCGCACCTACAACGTCTCGCCCGAGGACATCCGCTCGGCAAAACAAAACGCGGCAGTCTCGCAAGCGCGGCAGGTCTCTATGTACATAATCCGCGAGGTCACCGGCATAACGATGGAGAAAATCGGCGAAGAATTTAACGGCCGCAACTATTCGACCGTGGTCTACGCCATAAATAAAATAGAGGACATTCTCGAAAACGACAATTCACTGCGGCTGACCGTCAACGACATTATTAAAAACGCCAAGAGCTGAACCGCGACAAATTGCGCACGTTAGCGCACAAGCTTCAACAAGTTTTTAAAGTTTAACACCGCGAGTTCACCGCCGCTGTCAAAGGTAGCCGCGCCAAAATATTTTCACCAAATCCGCCACAAAAGTTCAACAACCGGCGCGGCCGAAAAAAGCCGCCGTGCGCGGGACTTTCAGCCGTTTTGCCCGGTTTCAACAACACCTACTACTGCTACTAAAAAGATAACTATATAAAGAGCTGACTAAATACGATATTTTGCGCCGGCAAGCGCGGAACTAATCCATAAATTTCGGGGGTACCTAACATGAAGATCGTTTTCAACCGTCAAATTCTGCTGGACGCGCTCAGCGGCGTTTCCAAGGCCGTCTCGCCCAAATCAACAATTCCGGCTGTAGAGGGCATTCTTTTTGTCGCGGAGCAAAACAGCACCATTCTTACCGGCTACAATTTTGAGATGGTCATAACCACGCAAATAGAAGCGGATATTGAGGAGGCCGGCTCGGCTGTACTCAACGCCCGGCTGCTCGGCGACTTTGTGCGCAAGGTTGACAGTGAAAATATATATATCGGCGTTGACGAGCGTCTTAGTACCACCGTCAAAGCCGGCATACGGGAGATAAATTTCATGGCCGTCGCGGCGGCAGATTTCCCCGAACTGCCCAAGCCCTCAACCGAATCTTCACTGACCATGAACGGCCCCGAACTGCGCGAAATGATTGACAAAACTCTTTACGCCGTCTCGCAGGACGAGCAAAAACCCGTTCACACCGGCACAAAATTTATTTTGGAAAACAATATGCTCACTCTGGTGTCGGTAGACGGTTACCGCCTTGCGGTGAGCACGCGCTCGGTAATAAACAACCAGGACGTCAGCTTTATAGTGCCGGCGCGCACGCTCGCGGAAATATCCCGCATTATCAGCGACGAGGAAAAAGAGATATACATTAATACCGCGCGGCGCTACGCCGTGTTCTATCTTGCCAAATACACCGTAATGACCCGACTGCTGGAGGGTGATTTTCTCGACTACAAGCGCTCAATACCCGACAGTTACCAGACCCGCGTTAAAGTCGACGTGCGCAGCATGATTACCGCGACGGAATTGACGTCGCTGATAATTACCGACCGCCTGAAAAGCTCGGTAACGCTCAATGTCGAAGCGGACAGGATTGTGCTCGATTGCAACACGCCGCTCGGCAAGGTTCACGACGAAATACCGGTAAAAACCGAGGGCGAGCCGGTGCGTATTGGTTTTAACAATCGCTATTTGCTTGACGCGCTGCGCAACAGCGGCTGCGACGAGGTCTATTTTGAGATAAACGGCGCCAACAGACCGATGAAAGTAGTTCCCTGCGAGGGCGACGAATTTCTCTACCTGGTGCTGCCGGTAATTATTAAGGTCGAACAATGAAAAAAATTGCGATAGTGAGCGAATACATTACGCTGGCGGCTTTTTTGAAACTGTGCGGCGAGTGCTCTACCGGCGGCGAGGCCAAAATGGCCGTTGTCGGCGGTGAAGTCAGCGTCGGCGGCGAGGTCTGCACCATGCGCGGCAAAAAGCTGCGTCCCGGGGACACCGTAAGCCGCGGCAAAAACGAATATGAGGTAACGGCGGCTTGAGGATTGACGACGTCGCCATCCGCGATTTTCGCAATATAGCCGCGGTCGACCTCGCTTTTGACAGCGGCGTTACCGTAATAGGCGGCGAAAACGCGCAGGGAAAAACCAGTGTGCTCGAAGCGGTGTGGCTGCTTTGCGGCGGCCGCAGCTTTCGCAGCAACCGCGACGCTGTGTTAATAAAAAAAGGCTGCGAAACGGCGCGGGTCGACGCGCACTATACGGCCGAAAGCAGACAGCAGACACTGTCCTTGCGCATCAGTTCCGCCGGGCGCGAAATGCAGCGCAATTCTACCGGTTTCATCAAGGCGGCCGCGCTGGCGGGCTGCTTTTGCTGTGTGGTATTTTCGCCGGACATTATGGACATAATTAAGGGCGCGCCGGCACAGCGGCGGCGGTTTTTAGACACGGCGCTGTGTCAGCTTTACCCGCGCTACATTACCGCGGCGCGAACCGTGAGCCGACTGATTAACCAAAAAAACTCGCTGCTGCGCGATTGCCGCACCATCAGCGCCGCGTTTGATATGCTGGACGTTTTCGACATTTCGCTGGCCGGCGCGGCGGCTGAACTGAGCGCAATGCGCGCGGACTACTGCGAAAAGCTGAAAAAGAGCGCCGCGGCTTTTTACGACACCATCAGCGGCGGCCGCGAGCGGCTGGATATTACCTATAATTCCGGGCTGTTTCCCGCCGGCTGCGCCATAGACGCTGAAACCGCGTCACAGCTGCTGCAACAGGGGCGCGAGGACGACGTTGCCGCCGCGCACTGCTGCCGCGGGCCGCACCGCGACGACCTGGCAGTCACCATCAGCGGCGACGACAGCCGCAGCTATTCCTCACAAGGGCAGCAGCGCAGTGCCGTGCTGGCGCTGAAGCTGGCGGAGGCGGAAATATTCTGCGACGTTACCGGCGAGCCGCCGCTGCTGTTGCTCGACGACGTGCTTTCGGAACTGGACGCCGCGCGGCAGGACTTTCTGATTTCCGCAATAGGCTCGCGGCAGGCGATAATAACCGGCTGCGACGAGTCGTATATTGCGCGCAAGACCGGCGCGCGCATCTACAAGATATTCGCGGGTGCGCTGGTATGATGTCAAAGTACCTTTTCGCCGGCGGCGACGAGCTTATAGACAGCGGCGACGTAATTGGTATATTCGACGTCGACACCAGCTCCACCGCAAAACGAACGCGGGAATTTTTGCGTTACAACGAGCAAAGGGGCCGAATGAAGACCCTAGGCAGCGATTTGCCGCGCTCGCTGATAGTCTGCACCGGGCAAAATTATTTGAGTATGCTCTCGCCGCAGACACTGAAAAAAAGAGCGACTTCAATAGGCGGCGCCGGCATACCCCAGCGCGGGGACGGCAGCGGCGCCGCAAAAGAATAAATCGGAGACGACAATGGAAACGAACACCAACAACAATAACCACTACGACGCGGAACAAATACAGGTACTGGAAGGGCTGGAAGCTGTGCGCTTGCGCCCGGGCATGTATATCGGCTCTACCGGACCGCGCGGGCTGCACCATCTGGTTTACGAGATAGTCGACAATTCTATTGACGAGGCACTTGCCGGCTATTGCAGCGAAATTCGCGTGCGCATTAAAAAGGGCGATATTATTGAAGTCAGCGACAACGGCCGCGGCATACCGGTCGGCAAGGAGCACAAGACCGGACAGCCTGCGGTGACAGTCGTCTTTACGGTGCTGCACGCCGGCGGCAAATTCGGCGGCGAGGGTTACCATTTTTCCGGCGGATTGCACGGCGTCGGCGCCTCGGTAGTCAATGCGCTGTCCGAATGGCTGGATGTGCATGTCTATGTGGACGGCAAGGAATACGAGCAGAATTTTTCGCGCGGCGAACAGAACGGCGAGCTGCGCTGTGTCGGCGACACCGAGCGCCGCGGCACCGTCGTTGAGTTTAAGCCCGACGGCGAGATATTTGAAGAGCTTACCTACGATTACGAGACACTCGAGCGCCGCTTGCGCGAGCAGGCCTTTTTAAACGCCGGCATTCGCATAGTGCTTGTTGACGAGCGCGGCGACGAGCCGACCGAGGAGGTAATGCACTACGAAGGCGGCATTCGCTCCTTTGTCGAGCACCTGCAAACGGTAAGACAGCTGGACGTGCTGCACCCCGACGTCATCTATTTTAAGACCGTCAACGACGCTAACGAGGCCGAAGTCGCCATGCAGTACAACGACAGCTACAACGAGTTGCTGCTGTCGTTTGCCAACAACATCCACACCATAGACGGCGGCACCCACGAGCAGGGCTTTAAAAACGCGATGACGCGCGTATTCAACGACTACGGCCGCCGCCGCGGCCTTTTGAAAGACAACGAAAAGCTGGCCGGCGACGACGTGCGCGAGGGCCTTACCTGCGTTATCAGCGTCAAGCTGCAAAACGCGCAGTTCGAAGGGCAGACCAAGGGCAAGCTCGGCAACACCGAAATGCGCGGCATAATAGAAAACATGGTTTACAGCAAGCTCAACGACTATTTTGAGGAAAACCCCGCTGTTGCCAAGCAGATATTTGAAAAGGCCATCGGCGCGTCGCGCGCGCGCGAGGCCGCGCGCAAGGCGCGCGACCTAACCCGGCGCAAGTCGGCGCTCGAGTCGGCGGCGCTGCCCGGCAAGCTGGCCGACTGCACCCAAAAGGGCTCTGAGGGCACCGAGCTGTACATAGTCGAGGGCGACTCGGCCGGCGGCTCCGCCAAGGAAGGCCGCGACCGCCGCTACCAGGCGATACTGCCGCTTTGGGGCAAAATGATAAACGTCGAAAAGGCGCGGCTTGACCGCGTTTACGGCAACGAAAAGCTGATGCCGGTGGTGACGGCGCTGGGCTGCGGTCTCGGCGACGAGCTGGACATCAGCAAGCTGCGCTACGGCAAGGTCATAGTTATGGCCGACGCCGACGTCGACGGCGCCCATATTCAGACGCTGATGCTGACCTTCTTCTTCCGCTTTATGCGCCCGCTGCTGGACGAGGGACACATTTACCTCGCAATGCCGCCGCTGTTTAAGCTCGTAAAGGGACAGACGACGCGCTACGCCTACAGCGACCCCGAGCGCGACTCTATCAGCGCCGAAATGGGCGTAAATGTACGAATCAGCCGCTACAAAGGTCTGGGCGAAATGAACCCCGAACAGCTGTGGGAGACGACTATGGACCCGAGCTTCCGCACGCTGAAAAAGGTGAGCATTGAGGACGCCCAGCGCGCCGACGAGGCCTTTACGATTCTAATGGGCGACAAGGTGCCGCCGCGGCGCGAATTTATTGAAAAGAACGCCAAGTACGTTCAGAATCTGGACGTCTGAGAGAATAAATACCGGCAGCGCGCCCGACGCGCGCCGGCAGGGAGCAGAGAATGGATAAAGACGCGAATATCATAGAGAACGAAAAAATAATAGATGTCGACATAGAAAAGGAAATTCGCAAGAGCTTTCTCGACTACTCTATGTCGGTAATAGTCTCGCGCGCGCTGCCAGACGTGCGCGACGGACTAAAGCCGGTGCACCGCCGTATCCTCTATTCAATGGAGGAAAACGGCCTGACGCACGAAAAGCCGACGCGCAAGTCGGCCAACATTGTCGGTAACGTGCTCGCGGCCTACCACCCGCACGGCGACGCGTCGGTCTACGACGCCATGGTGCGTCTGGCGCAGTCCTTTTCAATGCGCTACCCGCTTATAGAAGGACAGGGCAACTTCGGCTCTGTCGACGGCGACCCGCCCGCAGCCTACCGCTACACGGAAGCGCGCATGAGCCGTATTTGCGAGCTGATGCTGCGCGACATTGACAAAGACACCGTCGACTTTGTACCCAACTACGACGACACCACCAAAGAGCCGGTGGCGCTGCCCTCGCGCATTCCGAACCTGCTCGTAAACGGTTCTACCGGTATCGCTGTCGGCATGGCGACGAACATCCCGCCGCACAACCTGCGCGAGGTTTGCAACGCGGTCGACTACCTTATTGACAACCCCGAGTGCGGCGCGCTGGAGCTGATGGAATACATCCCCGGTCCCGACTTTCCCACCGGCGGCATAATTATGGGCCGCGCCGGCATTCGCGCCGCCTACGCCACCGGCCGCGGCAAAATAACGCTGCGCGGCCGCGCCGAAATTGAGGAGCGCGGCGGCGGACGGTTTCGCATTGTCATAACCGAAATTCCCTATATGGTCAACAAGGCGCGGCTGATTGAGAGCATAGCCGGCCTCGTCAAGGACAAGCGCGTCGACGGCATTGTCGACCTGGTCGACGCCTCCGACCGCGACGGCATGCGCATTATTGTCGACCTGCGCCGCGACGCCAACCCGCAAGTTGTGCTAAACCGGCTATACCAGTACACAAAATTGCAGGATACCGTCGGCGTAATAATGCTGGCGCTGAAAAACGGCGAGCCCAAGGTCATGGACCTGAAGACGGTGCTGCAAAGCTATGTTGACTTCCAAAAGGAGGTCATTCGTCGGCGCACCGAGTTCGACTTGAAAAAAGCGCGCGAGCGCGCCCACATTTTAGAGGGCCTGCGCCGCGCCGTCGACATTGTCGACGAGATAATCGCCACCATTCGTGCTTGTCGCGGTGGCGTGCCCGAGGCCAAGGCGGCAATTATTGAAAAATTCCAGTTCGACGAGCCGCAAGCGGCGGCAATAGTCGCTTTTAGACTCGGACAACTGGCGGGTCTCGAAATAAAAAAGATAGACAACGAGCTCGGCGAGCTGCACTCGAAAATAACCGAGTTTGAGGATATTTTGAACAACGAGCACCACTTAATCGCAATAGTCAAGCGCGAAAACGACGAGGTGCGCGAAAAGTTCGCCGACGAGCGCCGCACCGAAATAGCCGCGGTCTCCGGCGAGGTCGACATAGAGGACCTTATCCCCCAGGGCAACTGCGTAATAACGCTGACGCATATCGGTTACGTTAAGCGCCTGCCGGCCGACACCTACCGCTCCCAGCGCCGCGGCGGCCGCGGTATTACCGGCCTTACTCGCCGCGACGAGGACTTTGTCGAGGAGCTGTTCACCTGCTCCACCCACGACCACCTGCTGTTTATGACCAGCCGCGGGCGCGTCTATAAGCTTAAAGCCTACGAAATCCCCGAGGGCAGCCGCACCTCGCGCGGCGTGAATATAATTAACCTGCTGCCGCTGGAAAGCGGCGAAAAGGTTTCGGCCGTCGTCAAGGTTGACTTCAGCGCCAGCGACTATATTGTAATGGTCACCCGCAAGGGCACTGTCAAGCGCACCGACTTGAAGCTTTTCGCGAATATCCGCAAGACGGGCGTTTTCTGCATAGACCTGGACGAGGACGACGAGCTGGCCTGGGCGCGCCTTACCGACGGCAACAGCGACCTGATAGTTGCCACAGCCCGCGGCATGGCCATTCGCTTCAGCGAGCACGACGTGCGGCCGATGGGACGCACGGCGCGCGGCGTGCGCGCCATAATGCTCGGCGAAGACGACGCCGTGGTGGGCATGTCTACAGTGCGCGACGACGCCAAGCTGCTGAGCGTAACCGAGGACGGCAAGGGCCGTTTGACCGATTGCAGCGAATACCGCACCCAGTACCGTGGCGGCCGCGGTGTGAGCAACTACCAGCAAAAACGCGAGCGTCTTGTCGCCGGCGTTAAGGTGGTAGACGAGGGCGACGACGTTATCCTAATCAGCCAGAGCGGCATAATAATCCGCATGCATGCCGAGGACATTGCCACCCAGTCGCGCTACGGCGGCGGCGTAAACGTAATGCGCGTTGACGAGGGCGACAAGGTCGTGACCGTGGCCCGCGCCGAGCGCGAGGACGAGGAAGACGACGCCGCGCTGCAGCCCGCGAACGGCGAGACAGACGTCGCCGAACCGGAAAACGAACCTACGGCCGAAAACGACGCCGGCGCACAGGACGAAGAATAACAAACAGCTTTAATTCGCAGCGCGCTTTGCCGGCGCGCTGCGAATTATTCAATTATTGCGAGCACGCCGGCGGGCGGCATAAGCGTTACCGGCGGCGAAAATAAATATTGGGAGACGACGAAATGTTCAGGGAATTTATCGGTTCAATGGTAGACGTAGCGGTGGTGTTTGCGCTGGCCTGCGAGGGCGCGGCGCCGGTAATATATACCGGCACGCTGGTTGACTGCGACGACAAGGTCTGCAAGCTGCGCGTTGAGTCGGCGCGCGTCGCGGTACCGGGCGCAGCGCGCGCGGCACAGCAGGTAATTAAAAACGTTATGGGCGCCGGCCTCGCCAGCCTGGACGTCGAGACTGCGGGCACAAATATGATAATAAACAACAATTTTATCGCCTCGGTGACACAGGTTGCGGCGACGCGCAACGTCTGAGAGACTCACACAGCAGTAAAAATTACAAATTGTATTGCGCTGTACCGCCAAAGACATTACACTACGTTGAAAACCATGTTGAAACTGTTAAAAGTTTTTACCGCGAGTTATATCCGGGCGCAATATTTCATAATATTTACCGGCAAAAAAAATAAAAAATACGGCAGGTATAGGCTACCTGCCGTATTTTTATATGTCTTTGAACGCTTACTTGGCGTCGACTTTCGCCATGTGGCGGATGAGGTCAAGAACCTTGTTGGAATAACCGACCTCGTTGTCGTACCAGGAAACGAGTTTTACGAACGTGTCGGTCAGCGCTATGCCGGCCTTGGCGTCGAAAATGCTTGTGCGGGCGTCGCCGAGGAAGTCAGCAGAAACGACCGGTTCTTCGGTGTAGCCCATAATGCCCTTGAGCTCGCCCTCGCTGGCCTTTTTCATGGCGGCGCAGATGTCGCTGTAGGAGGCGGGCTTTTCAAGATTGACGGTCAGGTCGACGACGGAGACGTCCAGCGTCGGAACGCGCATGGACATGCCGGTCAGCTTGCCGTTGAGTTCGGGAATGACCTTGCCGACAGCTTTGGCAGCACCGGTGGAGCTGGGGATGATGTTGCCGGAAGCGGCGCGGCCGCCGCGCCAGTCTTTGGCGGAGGGGCCGTCAACCGTGCGCTGGGTGGCGGTGGTGGAGTGAACGGTGGTCATAAGGCCGTCCTTGATGCCGAAGTTGTCGTTAAGAACTTTGGCAAGCGGGGCAAGGCAGTTGGTGGTGCAGGAGGCGTTGGAAACGAAGTTCATGTCCTTGGTGTATTTGTCAAGGTTGACGCCGCAGACGAACATGGGGGTGTCGTCCTTGGAAGGACCGGTCATAACTACTTTCTTGGCGCCCGCGTTGAGGTGAGCCTGAGCTTTTTCCTTGGTCAGGAACACGCCGGTAGCCTCGACAACATAGTCGACGCCGATTTTGCCCCAGGGGATTTCGCCGGGGTCTTTGCAGGCATAGACTTTAACTTCTTTGCCGTTGACGGTAAGGCTGTCTTCGCTGTGGCTGACGGTGCCGTCGAAATGGCCGTGCATGGTGTCGTATTTGAGCATGTACTCCATGTAGTCAGCGGGGATAAACGGGTCGTTGACGCCGACTATTTCGATGTCGTCCGACGCGATACCGTAGCGGAAAACAAGACGGCCGATGCGGCCAAAACCGTTGATGCCAATTTTAATCATTCTAAAATCCTCCTAAAATTATCTGCTTATATTATAGCAGTAAACGCCGCAAATACAAGCAAATCGTTAATAAAATATCGAACACGGGAAAAGATGCGCACTAAGAATTATAATAGCAGAAAATTTCTGATAAGTAAATAGAATGAATGGGCAAAATTCGCAATACTATAGTTACAGCGCCGTATACGTCCAGGTTGATTTTGTTCCCATAAATTGTTACAATTGGCTCATGCGACAGCCTTCGCCATGCTTCGACAAACACAAACAAAAAAGCAGCCGCAAGCCGAGACCGGTGAGGAGAAAAAGCGATGTCCGAGGATATTTTGACTGCCGCGCAGATGCTTTACAAAAATGTGAAAGCGCCGGTACTGATTTTAGACGGCACCGACAACATCGTCTGGCGCAACGCGCAAGCGCAAAATGACCTTTTTTGCAGCAACGACAGTAACATTCGCGAATTGCTGGAACAGGCGAACAGCGGCGGCCGGCTGAAGAAAATGCTGGCAGCAAACGGCAGGGCTCAAGTGGGCTTAGAGATGCCGGGCAGCGGTGTGCTGTCGGTCAGCTTTTGCGCGCTTGAGGACGCTACGCTTGTAACGCTGTTCGGCGTGCAGCCGCAAATGGAAATAGGCGGCAACTTTGCCTCGGCGGCGGAATATTTCGGCGATCTCATGCGCCGCAGCGTATTCAATAAATTTCTTAATATGTCGCGGCTGGAGACGTCGACGCCCTTTGACGACGAGCAGCTGAAAAGCATTGAGTGCATAAAGCGCAGCGATTTTATTCTTTACAACAACTATATCAACTCGGCCATTCTGACAAGCTACTATGCCGGCACGCAGCAAGTGCGGCCAAGCGGGTGCGACCTGGGCGCGCTGGCAGAGTCACTCTGCGCGGCGGCGGCGGCGGTGTGCCCGCGCACCAAAATAATATACAGCGGCGAGCCCCACTGCGTGTGCTGCTGCGACGGCAAACTGGTGGAGCGCGCGCTTGTAAATTTACTGCTCAACTCACTCAAATACGGCGGGGCCGACGCGCCGGTAAAAATTAATTTACAGCGCCGCGGCGACAATATTGAAATAAGCGTGCGCGACCGCGGCAACGGGATCCGCCCGGAAAATCTCGAGCTGGTAAAGCAGCCGTATTTTTCCGTCGACCCGCTCGACGACGCGGAAATTCGCCCCGGTCTCGGCGCCGGTCTGAGTGTGGCCGACGTCATTGCGCGGCTGCACGGCGGCAGGCTGATGATAGCGAGCGAATTCAGCGTCGGCACAGCGGTGGTAATGGCGCTGCCGGCAAAAGAAGCCGAGCCGGACGCCCGGCTTGAAAGTCCGAGCGCGGCGCGCTATGTCACCGACCATTTTTCTGTTGTATACGTCGGGCTCAGCGAGCTGTGCGAGCTGCCGGTGTGACGAAAGTGTTTTATTTTACCTGCATTTGAATACTCGTTTGGCAACGGCAAACGAACGGGGTTTGTGCAAGTGAAAGAGCGCGATTTTGCGCAAAGAACTGTTTGTATGGGACTAAACGTTCCGAACCCCGTTAAACCCTTAGAATAAAGATGAAAACCCAGAGATATTGCCTGAGCTTCGCGCCTGCGGCGCGAAGCTCATTTTAGTTAATTGTGCTTTTTGCGTTAGGATTATTGGTTTGTGTTCTTCTTTGGTGCTTAATTCACCTGCACAGCGGGCGGGCACAAGGCTGAAGCGGAAATTCAGTTCTGCGCAAGCCGGCTCGGGTTTGCGGCTGTGCAGAATAAAACCCGCCAGCAAGCAGCCGAAAAATGCTGACGGAAGCGGCGGCGCTTTTTGCGAAGCGCGCCGCTTTCTTTGGGCGGTACGCGGTACTGCTGCCACAGAGATGCGCGAAGCGCCGCGCGCAGCAAAAAGAAGACGCCGGGCGAAAAAAGCTTCCGCGGTGCGGTGAAATACCGCCGGTTATGCTCATATGTTATGACGACAGCAAAAAAACGAGCCGCGGTCTGTTTCAGACTGCGGCTCGCTGGTTTTAGGTTTATGTCCGGCGGTTATTTTTGTTCTTTTTTCTTGGAGCTGTGCCGGAAAAGGCCTTTCTTTTCGGGTGCGGACGACTCGGCGCTGTCCTCGGCGTCCAGGTCGGTAATATTGAAAATAGTGCCGATGCCGCTGCTCGTGTCCGCGGCGGCAGTTGTATCAGTGTCGGTGAAGGTTGCGGCGGGCGTCAGCTCATCTTCCGTCGGCGCCGCAAAAGGCGCTGCGCTGCTTGCGGCGCGGCGGCGCGCGCGTAAAAACAGCACCAGCAGGACTATTGCGAGCACAAAGAAGACGACGGCTGCCGCCGAAACGGCAATGAATATCAAAAACACGCCGTGGTCGGCGCGAATGCGCTGCAACGCGGCAACGACCTTGCCCATAAAGGTGGTGGGCGCCGGCTCGGCGTCCTCCTCGACAATCAGCGGTTCGGCGTCGGAGTAAAGCTGAAAGGTCTTGTCGTCAACGTCGTAGCGGTAAAAAGCGCAGGTGCCGGTCTCGTTCATCACATAGACCAGCCAGATCTCCTTTGCCGAGTCGGTGTAGGCGGTGACGGTGCCGACGTTTTCCATTTCCAGCTCGCTCGCGGTGAAGCCGTCCGGAATGACGACGTCGGCGGCGTCCATAAAGACGAAATCGCGCTGGGTCATGGTGGCGGTGACATAGGCGCGCAGCGAGCCGTCGCTCTCGTCGTAAATATAAAATCTGCCGTTGGTGCCGTCCTGGTAGGTGAGGTAGAGCAGGACAAGCGGGCGCACCGTGCCCTTGGCACAATTGACAGTCTCGCTGCCGTAGGCGACGCTGGAAAGCTCAAAGCCGTTGGGCAGCGTCACGTCGGCAAGACCGCGCCAGAGATATAGCGTCGAGCCGTCGACACTGACTTCAATCGCCTTGCTTATTTCCGACTCGGGCTCGGTGGGCGAGGTTGCGGTGGAGGAGCTGACGGTGCCGGGCGTGGTGCTTGCCACGGCGTTGGTCACGGTAACGGTGGCGCCGCTGGTGGGCGAGCCTATAGAGGTGTCGGTCTCAAAGCCTATGACGTTGCTGTTGGTTACGGAAATGCTGCAGCTGCCGGCGGCAATGGCTTTGAAATTAAGCGTGTAGCTGAGCGACGTGGCGCTGGTGGAACTGGTAACGCCGACTATATGTACCGAACCGCCGCCGCCCGAGGAGCTGTCGCCGCTTTGGAACTCGAGCACCTGGGAGTTGTAGCTGACATAGGCGTCCACTGCGCCGATAATTGTGCCGTCGCCGGAAAAGGTAATTGTAGCCGAAAGCGTGTTGCCGACCGAGACACTCGAACGGCTCAGCGAGACGGAGGCGGACGCCGCAAAGGTGAGCGGCGCGAACATTGCCGCCAAAACGAGCACCGCCGCCAAAAGACCGGCGGCGCGTTTGCACAGTATTTTCATAGGATCTCCTTTAACCCGAGCGGTCGCAACGGCGAGCCGCTCTTTTCAAATGCGCGGGCGGCAGACCCGTCCGCGCATTGTTCGCGAATTGTGTTATTTTGCGAGCGTCAGTCAGCCTTGCGAAATGGAACTGATGCTCAGCAGATGTTTTTGCAGCCGCAGCAGGTCAAGGACGTTGACCGTGCCGTCGTGGTTTATGTCGGCAGCGCTCAGACAGCCGCCGCTGATATTGGCGGCGTCGAGCAGATATTTTTGCAGCCGCAGCAGGTCGGTAATGGTAATATTGCCGTCGCCGTTGGTGTCGCCGTAAATGACGACGGTCAAAGTTTTATACACGCTGCCGTCGGCATAAAGCAGCTGGACGCTGTCTCCCGAACAGATGTTGCCGGAAACCCGCTCGCTGCCGGCGCTGTTGAGTACGCGCGCCGAACCGCCGTTTTCGACTGTGATGTGCGAGAGTGCCGTCGCCACGCTGGTGCCGGGGCTAATGCCGGTGACGGTGGCGGCGCCAATGGTGTAGCTGGTGTCGGCGCTCGGGGTGTTGTCGTCACTGGGCAAAACGCTCGGCTCGCCCGGCATACTTAGGTAGACGGGAATGGAAAAGACGATGGCGGTATTCAGACTGCTGTAAGCGCTGCGCATGGAGGAGGATTCGTTGGCGGCGGCAAAGACGTTTTGCATGTACTGGTGCCAGTAGAGTCCGCCGCTCGAAATGACGTCGAATTTTTGGAAGTAGAGCGTGTCCTGCCCGACGGAGATATACCCGTCGCTGAGAAACTTTGCGCCGCCGACAATGGAAAGGTACTGGTCGGTCCAGCCCTCGCTGCGCGCGCGAATAGCGCCGTTGACGACGACAGAATTGCCCGAACCGGTCGTGGCGCCAATGTTGAAGAAGTTGTAATAGCCGCTGTAACCGCTGACCGTGCCGGACGACAGCGAGCTGCCGCTCGTTCCCTGTTCCTGGCGCACGCGCGCGGCAAGGTGGTAGGGACTCACGCCGGAGCTCTGCGCCGCTATCATAAATATCTGCGCGTAGGTATAGTTGACGCCGCCGTGGGTAACGGTGTGGGTGTTGCTCATAAAGGTGCCGGCAAGTATCTGCTCGACGCCCGCCACGGTGTGTATGGAGCTCGAATAGCTTAACTTCTCAAACTGGAAGATGTAGGGGTCGTTGAGGAAGTTGCGCGGGTCGAGCTGGTATTTTATTATCATTTCTGACGCCTGCACCCAGGCGTCGCCGCTGCGGCCAATCTGGTAGCCGTTGGAGTCGACGTCGGCGGTGTTTATGTAGGCGCTGTTGCTGGTGCGCGGCACCAGGTTGCGGCCGGTAACGCACTCGTTGCTGACGACGGTGCTCCAGTTGAGGTTGGTGTGGTAGGCGACAAAGACCCAGTCGGGGTACTGCGCGTGCAGCGCGCGCAAATAGGGCTTGTAGCTTTCGGGAAAGTTCTGCGCGGTGAGATACGCCTCAAAGTCGCTGTCGTCGGTGGCGCTCGTAACGCTCAGGTAGTCGGGGTGGCAGTAGCCCTCGTAGCTGACGGAGTTTTGGGTAAAGGTGACGTGGTACCAAAGCACGCCGTCGCTGGACGCGGAGGTGCCGACAACATTCACCACCTGGCCGTAGGACATCAGCCGCACCTTGCTGTAGTTTGTCCCGGGTCCGGCGCGCAGCCACAGGCCTTCGGAATCGTTGACGACGCCGGTGCTCACCGTGGCGGCGTCGGTGTCGGCGCCGCTGTAAAACAACGCAGCACAAAGCACCGCCGCTACCGCGACGAAAAGAACCGCATATATTATTCTGCGCCGGGCGTCACACATGAAGCTGTTTGCCTCCGTAATAATAAGTAACATTAAAACTCAGAGTAATTATAACATCATTATTTACATAAATCAATCTTATTTTTGTACCGAAAGAGCCGCCCGAAAACGGACGGCTCAAGCAATATACAAGATATTGTGCGTCTATGCGGATACGCTCGCGTTACATGCCATATAAAGAGGAAGCGCTGTAACGAACATTTTCCAGAGAATAGTGCGAGCGGGCGCGGGAATCTTCGGCAATTTCCAGCGCGCGGCCCTGCGCGACGGTGTATTCGGTAAACTCGTCGTATTTGTATTTTTGCAGCGCGGTGGCGCGGTAGTTGGTGGAAAAGTCGTCGTCGCTCGCGTAGTTGGCAAGACGTCGGTAGACGATAATCGCGCCGTTGTTGGTGTAAAGGTAGAAGGTACCGACGTTGCTGTCAATGGCCTGCTGAACGAATTCGTCGGTAAAGGTGTCGCCGAAAGTCACCGCCGCGGTGGTGACGAAGTTGCTCACGGTGTCCTCGCTGACGAAGGCGCTTTCGCTGTAGCCGAGCACCTGCTGGGCCTCGGCGTAGTGAGCGAGAACGGCGTCGGAAAGCGAGCTGCCGCCCACGCAGGCGTCGTATATTTCGTTGGCGACGCTCAAAAGCTGTTCGGAAAGTTCGTTGGTTAGCGAGGTGCCGCTGACGTCGGAGGTCGGGAAGGTGAGGTATTCAATGTTGGCGTAGTTGGCGTCGTAATATTCCTCCAGCTCGCTGAGCGACACCTCAAAGTCGCCGCCCTCGCCGTAAAGGTTGGAAAACAGCGTCGCCAACATATAGTCGCGCATCATGCAAGTGCAGTAGCTCTCGTAGCCGACGCCGTTTTTCTCCATAATATCCTGCTCGGAGCTCCAGGAGTTGTTGATAATGTAGTTGGCATAGTAAGAGGTGGTGGCGTCGAGCTCAAGCCCGCGGGAGGCAAACTCGCTTTGCACATAATAAGCTGCGGCAATGCGGTCTGTCACCTTTTCGTTGATATAATCTTTAGCGGCAACGCCGTCAAAGTCGGCGGCCAGCAACTCGTTCATAGTGCTGTAGTCGCCGTCTGAAATAAGCTTCTCGCAAGTGCGGTATTGATAATAGAGATATTCGCCGCAGGGCACGTCGGTGCCGTCAATAGTGAGCACGGTCTTGGGATTGTAGCCACACCCGCAAAGGCAGGCGGCCGCGCAGACAAGCACCAGTACGCAGGCGGCGATCTTTTTCAAAGTCATAAAGCTTCCTCCGCTTTCGGTAACTAAAGACTAATTATACACTAATGATTTTGCGATGTAAACCTTTTTGAGCGTGTCCCGCTTACCCCTGCACAAGCGCGGCGGCGCGCTCAACGGCGGCGCGTTCGTCTTGCGCACATTGCTGCAGGGCGCTGCATACCGTCAAAAGAGCCTCGGCCGCGTTTTCTCCCTCGGTCAGCGCCGCGGAAATATAGGACTTGCCCTTGACGCAAAGGTTGAGCGGGCGCAGTTTGCGGGTGGTCAGCCGGCGCACGGCGGGGATGTCGATGTTGTCCCAATACATATACGCAGTGCCGTCGCGCTCCTTTATTTCGTATATGCCTATTGCGGCGGCGACGCCGCGCAGCAGCGCCACGGCCAGCAGAGAACCGACGCACTGCGGCGGCTCGCCGAAACGGTCGCGCAGCTCGGCGCGCAGCTCATCGGCGGCGTCGGCGGAGTCGACGGCGGCAATCTTTTTGTATATCTCAATGCGCGAGGCGCCGTCGGGAATATAGCTGTCGGGAATATAGGCGTCTACCGGCAAGTCGACAAGGCAGTCAACAGCGGCGCTCGAGTCGGCGACGCCCTGCTCGTCGCGCACGGCGTCGCTGAGAATTTTCAAATACATATCGTAGCCGACCGCCTGCATATGTCCGCTTTGCCGGGCGCTGAGAATACCGCCGGCGCCGCGGATTTGCAAGTCGCGCAGCGCTATTTTCATGCCGCTGCCGAAGCCGGTAAAATCGCGTATTGCCGCCAGACGCTTGGCCGCGACTTCGGTGAGCACCCGCTCGCGCCGGAAGGTGAAATAGGCGTAGGCGCGCCGGTCGCTGCGGCCGACCCTGCCGCGCAGCTGGTAGAGCTGCGCGAGTCCCATGTTGTCGGCGTTCTCAACAATAAGCGTGTTGCAGTTGGGAACGTCGACGCCGGTCTCTATTATAGTTGTGCACACCAGCACGTCAATCTCGTCGTTAATGAGCTTTTGCCAGACGCGCGACAACTCGGTCTCGTCCATGCGCCCGTGGGCAACGGCAATGCGGGCGTCGGGTACGAGCTCGGACAGCTTTGCGGCGCAGCGCTCAATGGTGTCGACACGGTTGTGCAGGTAATAGACCTGCCCGCCGCGGGCAAGCTCGCGGCGCACGGCGTCGGCGACGACGGCGCTGTCGTATTCCATCACATAGGTCTGCACCGGCTGGCGGCCGCGCGGCGCCTGTTCAATAACGGACATGTCGCGCACACCGGACATGGCCATGTTGAGCGTGCGCGGTATCGGCGTCGCCGACAGAGTCAGCACGTCGACGCCGGTAAAGGCCTGTTTGAGTTTTTCCTTGTGGGCGACGCCGAAGCGCTGCTCCTCGTCAATTATCAAAAGCCCGAGCCGCTTGAATTTAATGTCCTTTTGCAGCAGCCGGTGGGTGCCGATGGCGATGTCGACAGTGCCGTCGGCAATGCCCTTTACGGCCTCGGTCATCTGCGCGCGGGAGGTAAAGCGCGAGAGCATGGCGACGCTCAGCGGGTAGTTGCCCAACCGCTCGAGAAAGCTCTGGTAGTGCTGCCAGGCCAAAATGGTGGTCGGCACCAGCACCGCGACTTGGTAGCCGTCGTTGACACACTTGAACGCGGCGCGCAGCGCCACTTCGGTTTTGCCGACGCCGACGTCGCCGCACAGCAGCCGGTCCATCGGCTGCGGCGAGGTCATGTCGCGCTTAATTTCGGCAATGCTGCGCAGCTGGTCTTCGGTCTCGTCGTATTCGAAGCGCAGCTCAAAATCGCGCTGCCAGTCGCCGTCGGCGGAAAACTGTATTCCCTGTTTTTTGGAGCGCTCGGCATAAAGCGCAATGAGTTCCTTGGCCATGTCGCGCGCCGAGTTGTAGACTTTTTGTTTGGTATTTGCCCACTCGCCCGAATGCAGCTTGGCGAGCTGCGGCGGCGCGGCGTCACTGGGCGCGGTGTATTGCGTGACCATATCGAGCTGGGTGACGGGCACGTAAATTATATCGCTGCCGCGGTAGCGGATTTTGATGTAGTCCTTTACTGTGCCGCGGTAGTCAATGCGGTGGATGCCGTCGAACACGCCGATGCCGTGGTTGACGTGTACGACGTAGTCGCCGACATTCAAATCTTCAAGCGAGCCGATACCGCGACCCTGGCGGCGGTAGGAGCGCGAGCCGCTGCGCGTCGGCGCGCTCTGGCGGCGCGCGGCTATGACCGCAACGTGCAGCGTTTCAAGCTCGAAACCGGCGCTGAGATTAAGTTGCGAGACACAGACGGCGTCGTCGGCGCTGATGTCGTCGCAAGCGCGGCAGCTGATGCCGCTGTCGGTAAAGTCGTCGCAAAGCGCGGCGGCGGCGCGCTGCGTAGCGGCGAGCACGGCGATGCGAAAACCGCGCAGTTTCAGCGCGGCCACGTCCTCGCGCAGCGCCGAAAATTCGCCGCTGAAAGCGGCCGTGGCGGCGGACTTGAGCGGAATGACGGCGGCGAGTTTTTCAAAAGGCAGCTGCCGGGTAAAGTTTTCGAAGACCGCCAGCGGCTGCGCGGTAAAGTCGGGCTCGCGGCAGTTAAAGTAGCGCGCGCCGCTCTTGTCGACAAGGCCCTGCTCGCCCAAAGCCAGCAGGTCGTCGGCAATGCGCCGCAGCGTATTTTTTATTCGTTCAAGGACGGCGGAATAATCGTCTATGACTACGGGCGTGCCGTCAAGATAGTCGAGCACGGCGGCGCGTTTTTTGTAAAACAGCGGCATGTAGCGGTCGGCGCTTTCGAGCGTGGCGCCGGCGCGCAGCAGTTCGCTGTCGCGGCGCACTATGCTTTCAAGCTTGGCCGGCAGACCGCTGGCGGCATAGGAATCCAGCTTGTCAGCGGCGGCGAGCGGGTCGCCGAGCAGCAGCTCGCGCGCGGGGGTAATGCGCACAATGTCCAGCTTGCGGGTGCGGCGCTGCGTGTCGGGGTCGAATTCACTGACACTCTCTATGCTGTCGCCCCAAAATTCCAGCCGCAGCGGCTGCAGGTGTGAGCAGACAAAGACGTCGGCAATACCGCCGCGAACGGCGAACTGTCCGGACGACTCAACGGTATCGACGCGGCGGTAGCCGGCGCGCACCAGCCGCGCCGCGAGTTCGTCAAGAGTCAGCGCCGCGCCGCAAGCAATGTCAAAGCAGGCGCCGCGGTAGACGTCGGGCGGCACGGTCGGCGTCAGCAGCGACTCGGCGCTGACGCACAGCACGCCGCGCCCGGCGGCGTCGAGCGCGGCAAGGCGGGCGTATTCGTCGTCGTGCGAGGTGCTCTCTACGTCGAGCAGTACCGGCTCGCGCGAACAAAAGGCCTCTGCTGCGACGCCGAGCGCGCGCATGTCGGCGGCGGCGCGCACGCACTGCGCGTCGCTGGCACAGACGAAGGCGAGCCCGCCGCCGCGGTGAAGAGCCAGCGCTGCGGTAAGAGCAGTGGCGGCCACTCCGCCGGCGCCGAAGACCGCCACCGGACCCTTGTCGGCGGCGAGCGCCGCGTCTATTTGTTTTATCGGCTCGCTGTCGGCGAGCAGTTGTGTCAGCTGCATATATAACGACTCCGCGAATTTGTCAGTTGTGGCGCGCTTGGGCTTCGGCGAGGTTGCCGGCGGCGATGAGCTCGACGGCGTCGTCGATGTCGTCGAAGCGCGATTCTATCAGTTGCCGCTGTGCCGAACTCGGGCGCGAGAGCACATAGTCGGCGAGCGCGTTAGTCAGCTCGTGTTCCGAACCGACGCCTATTTTGACGCGGGCAAACCCGTCGCTGCCAAGGCACGAAATAATGCTCTTTAGTCCGTTGTGCCCGCCGGCCGAACCGGACGCGCGCACGCGCAGCTTGCCGCACGGCAGCGAGATGTCGTCGCATAAGACTATGACGTTTTCCGCGCGCAGCTTGTAAAACTTCGCCGCCTCGCCCACGGCGGCGCCGGAAAGGTTCATAAATGTTGTCGGCTTCATCAGCAGCACCGGCACGCCGCCGCACTCTGCGCGGCAGCACAGCGACTGAAAGCGGCTGCGATTAATTTTTACGCCCAGAGTCGCCGCCAAGTGGTCGAGCGCGGCGAAACCGCAGTTGTGTCGCGTGCCCTGGTATTTTTTGCCCGGATTGCCCAGACCGACAACAATGCAGCGCACGCCGCCGCGGTCGGGACCGAATTTGGAAAACAGAAACATAACACCACCACAAAACAATTGTTTATGAAATTACGGGTCAACGCCCGGTCGGCCGCAAGGGCCGCGGGCAAAACATGCTTTTAATATAATAAACCGCAGCGCGGTCATTTACAAGCGAAAATGCGAGTTAGCGTTTTCAAACACTTGCAGCGGCCGCAAGCATCTGTTTTTCGAAAAGCCCCTTCAGATTTGCGCGCTGTTTGTTATTTTGCGCCCGCAGGCGCACCGCCGAAAACTCGTTTTCAATTTGAGCGCCGTCTGTATTTTGCGCCCGCAGGCGCACCGCCGAAAGCTCGTTTTCCATTTGAGGCCGTCTGTCTTTTGCGCCGGTAGGCGCGCACCGCCGAAAGCCCAAAGCGTAGCGACGGCTTGCGGCGGAAAGGACTACGCCCGCAGGCGTGTGCGAAAGCGCAACCGCCGCAAAGCGGCGGCACTTAGCGCGAAGCTGGAGCAAGGGAGCGCAGCGGATTGCATTTTTCCGCAAAAAATGCCGGAGCAAAGCGGACTTTGCGACGACGCGAGCAGCGCAATGAGTGCAGCGGCGCTTTTTCCTGACCAAATAAAAAAGCGATCGCCGGGCGATATGCAGCTTGCGAAAAAATATTTTGCGCCGGCAGGCGCAACCACGAAAAAACCCAAAGCAAGCGAGGCGTCGCGAGGGCGCTTGCAACCGAGCAGCCGCAGCGCAGCGACGGTTTTTTCGTAAAGGCGGAGCAGCGCAATGAGTGCAGCGGCGCTTTTTCCCTGACCACATAAAAAAGCGTCGCAAGCGATATGAAGCTTGCGAAAACACCTTGCGCCCGCAGGCGCTAACGTGAAAAGCCCAAAGCACGAGC
>CAYZIL010000005.1:0-60694 GCA_964478515.1 uncultured Faecalibacterium sp.
GATGGACAAAGCTGAGCTAAAAACAAAAGTAGCGGAATATCTCAAAAGCAACAATTTGATCAAGGAGGAATAATCAAATGACAGTTTTGAACGCAATAGTGAGCTTTATTACCACCTACATATTCAACCAGCCCTTTGTGCTGCTTGGACTGGTGGCGATGCTCGGTCTTATCGTGCAGAAAAAGCCGGTGCAGGATGTTATTACCGGAACTGTAAAGACCAGCGTCGGTTATCTTATCCTTTCCCAGGGCACATCGCTGCTCGCCGGTATCGTCTTGCCCATAGCGACGATACTCAACAAGGTGTTCGGCATTGAGGCGAGCGCTCCCGGAATGGGCACCGACGCCTTTACCGGCAGCTGGGCGTCGACCATCGCCATTATCATGGTCGTCGCATTCATAGTCAACCTGATACTTGCCCGACTCACGCCGCTTAAGTATGTATGGCTGACCGCGCACCAGACCTATTACATTATTTTTGTATACCTTGCAATATTGATAGAAGTATTCCCCAACCCCAACAAGCTGGCGGTCATACTCATAGGTGGTCTGCTGTGCGGTATTTACTGCACTGTCTCCCCGGCGCTTGTGCAGCCCTTTATGCGCAAAGTCACCGGTACTGACGACATCGCTTATGCGCACACCACCTCTTTCGGCGTTATTATCGGCGCGCTCGTCGGCATTATTTTCAAGGGCAAAAAGGACGAGAGTTCCGAAGACATCAAAATTCCGGCCTGCCTGACCTTCCTCAAGGACATTACCGTTTCGACGGCGTTGGTCATGACCGTGCTGTATATTATCGGCGTCATCTGCGCCGGCCCGTCCTGGATAGTTGAGAACGTCAGCGGCGGCACCAACGCGTTTATCTACGCGCTCAGCCAGGGCTTCCTGTTCGGCGTCGGCATCACCATAGTCCTCACCGGCGTCGGCATGATGATTGCCGAGATAACGGCCGCGTTCAAGGGCATTTCCGAAAAGATAGTGCCCAACGCCCGCCCGGCTCTCGACTGCCCGGTAGTCTTCAACTTTGCGCCGACAGCGGTCATGATAGGCTTCCTTTCCTGCCTTGGCACCGTTATTGTGTGCATGGTAATCTTCGGTGTGACCGGTTTCTACGCGCTGACCCCGCCGGTTATAACCACCTTCTTCGGCGGCGGCCCCGCCGGCGTCTTCGGCAACTCCACCGGCGGCTGGCGCGGTGCGCTTATAGCCGGTATCGTCGCCGGACTGCTGCTCTCATTCGGCCAGGCAATGACAGTTGCCGCGATGCAGACCACAGTTGCCGACTTTGCCCGCTGGTCGAACGATTTCGACTACTCGGTGTTCCCGCTCTTCTTCAAGCAGATTCTCAAGATTTTTGCCTGACGTCCACAGACAAGCTTCCCATCAAATATGACACGACCGCCGCCGGCCGCCGCATTTTGCGGCGGCCGGCGGTTCGCACAAACTGAGTAAAATAAAAGCTATGCACAAAAAATATGGCGCTGCCCGCGCGGGCAAGCGCCATTGCCGTCTATTGCCGCGCCTGACCAAAGCCGCGCCCGGCTTGTGCCGCAGCTCAAAGGCGGCTGCCGCCGCCCCACAGCGCGAATATTACCGCTTATTTGCGCTGTCGCAGCGCTCGAGATATTTCGGCAGTGAAACTGTTTCGTTGCCCTGCGCGTGGCTGAGCATCATGGACATGTGGTTGTTGAACGCCACCTCGCGCAGTTGCTCGTGGACCGCATAGCAGGCGGTGGGGATTTCGACGTCGTCGTCGGTCTTGAACTTAGACGTGTAACGGATGTTGTCGGGGTCAACCGCTTGTCCGTCTGCAAAGGTGAAGCCTCTGTCGCGCAGGCTTTGCAGCATCAGACGGTTTTCCTGCCTGCTGCGGCAGACGACGTTGACCGGCTGGTGTTTTCTTCTCATAGTTGCTCTCCCAAAAAATAAATATTCCACAAAGAGCAAAGGAAAAAGCCCATCGTGACGATGGGCTTTGAGAAAACGCCTTGACCCATCGTCCAAGCTTTAGCACCTTACCGAAAGGGCAGGTTGCTGTGCGGTCACAGAGCTTGTCTCTCGCGCACTCTTTATGGTAGTTGCATTATAACACCGCCGGAAAAGTTGTCAATAGCAGCGGCGCTAAAAAAACTTTCCTGTATTTTAGCAGACGATAATAATATTGGAAAAGTGAAAAAATTGAGCCGAATGAATTTGTGATATTGGCTGCATTGGCGAAATTGAAACAAAGCCGCGTTACCACACGCTTACCATACGCGAGAGGTCCTAAAAGATTTCAGGCAAAAGAAAAAAGTCCGAAAACCGCCGCATAGACGATTTTCGGACTTTTGCATGGTCCGAGTGACAAGACTTGAACTTGCGGCCTCTTGACCCCCAGTCAAGCGCGCTACCAGCTGCGCCACACCCGGTTTGTAACGAAAGATATTTTAGCATACCGGCAGGGAAAAAGCAACTACACTTGCGAATATATTTTTTATATTAATATAATTTACATTGAAATATGCGGGTGATTGTGCAATAATATATCGGAAACCGGCAGCGAGCCGGTAATTTCGTTTGCCTGCGAGCGAGGATCGCTGATGAATAAAAAAGCCATTACTGTTTTAGTGTTTATAATTGTCGCCGTTTCTATATTCAGCGGGTGCACGAATCGCTGGCACGACGAGGAGCTGGGTATTTCAATAAAAGTGCCGTCGGGAGCTGTCGTCGACAGCAGCGACAGCCAGGGCATGGTCTATATTTATCCGCAGGGCGAGGGAATACCGTATGTGATGGTAATCCGTTACGCCGTTCCGGACATTGACGGTTTTTTCGAGTCGCTGAATGTGTTGATGAAGACGCACTATGCCGACGCAAATTTGACTGTCGGCGAGCGTTACGAAGACACCATGGGCGGCCGCAGTGTGCAGTGCATAACCTACACCTACACTGTGCAGGCTAACACTGTGCGCGACACCCGCGCGGTTTTTTTGGTAAACGGCTGGCTGTATATGTTCGGCTCGAAAGACATACCGGCGCAAGGACAGGACATGTCGGAATTGCTGGCCTACACAATTGAGAATTTTGAAGCCGTAGGAGACGCCAACTCCTAAGCGGGTATGGCGCGCAAATATTAATTGGAGAGCAAATGAGCAGGACCCGAAAGACAAAAAGATACAAAAAAGCGCCCAAGGCGCGTCTGCCGCTCAGTGAGGTAATGCTGGCGGTACAAATAGTGCTGAGCGTTTTATTTATTATCTGTCTGGGCAGCTTTGACGTGCTGCCGGACAAGTACTTTATTCCGGTGTGCGCAGTTATTGGCGTGCTGTGTTTGCTGTCGCTGATACTTTGTCTCGCGCGGCGCTCGGGCAAAAGGATGGCCGGCTTTGCGCTGAGCCTGGTGGCAGTGGCCGCAATGGTGACCGGAATGTACTACATCACGCAAATTTCAGGCGCAATGCAGCAGATATCGACCGAGGGCGAGAGCTACGAGGTAATTTCGCTGGTGGTGCTCAACGACAGCAAATATGAAAGCGAGAGCGACATCACCGCCGCCGCCGGCAATTTGACGCTGGGCGTGCGCGAGCTTATTGACACGGACAATACCGAATATGCGCTCAAAGAAATTAATGACAAAATAGGCAACAAATTCGAAAGCACCAGCTATGTCTCGTTTGACGATATGGCAAACGCGCTGTATAACGGCGAGGTTAACATGCTGCTGCTCAACGAAAAGTTCTTTACAATAATTGACGAGCACTTCAGCACGTTTGTTGATGACACGCGAATAATATACCGCGTCAAGCGCGTTGTTGAGTCCGGCTCGCAAACTGCGCAGAGCAGCGACATTACCACCAAACCCTTTGCCGTTTACATTACCGGCATGGACAATTACGGCGACATAGACAATACCGGCTGTTCGGACGTGAATATGCTCATAGTCGTCGACCCTGTCAACAAAGAGGTGCTGCTTGTCAGTATACCGCGCGACTATTATGTGGCCATTGAGGGCGACTCGAGCAAAATGGACAAGCTGACCCACACGGGCGCCTACGGCGTAGATTGCTCGGTAAGCACTATTGAGGCGCTTTTCGGCATTAGTATAGAGTACCATGTCAAGGTCAACTTTACGTCAGTGCTGGAGATTGTCGACGCGCTCGGTGGAATTTCGGTTGAGTCTGACGCCACGTTTACCAGCGGTCTGGGCTCGCGCAACGACACCTACTATTTCGTTGAGGGCATGAACCAGATGGACGGCGCGCAGGCCCTGGCATTTGCCCGCGAGCGCATGGCGTTTACAGACGGCGACCTGGCCCGCGGCCGTCACCAGGAAGCGGTGGTGAAGGGCATAATAGCAAAGGTAATTTCTCCGGCAATAATCACGAACTTTTCCGGTGTGCTCAGCGCCGTAGTCAACAGCGTTTCCACCAATATGACGGTCGACATGATGACGTCGTTTTTGCAAATGCAGCTTACGGACATGGCCGCTTGGGATATTCGGTCAATATCGCTTGACGGCACCGGCGCTTACCGGTACACCTATTCCTACGGTTCCTCCGAGCTCTATGTCATGATGCCCGACGAGGAGCTGTTGGCCTCGACAATTACCGAAATAAACACTATACTCAACGGCGCGGCCGATGACGCCGCCGGCGGAAATGCGACGCTTGCGTTGGGAAGCTCCTATACCGGAAAAGATACGATTGCGCCCGCCGCATAATTTCTGTATACTGCACACTTCCAATTTTTGTGTGTATGTGTTAAAATTAAACCACTAAAACGGAGGTAATTATTATGGACAGAGAGAAACTCCATGCCGCTATCGACGAGGTCCTTGACAAGACCGAGGACGCGTATAACTTCGTCAAGGAATTCGCTGAGGACAAAATTGACGACCTCAAAGATAAGTACGGCGACGATTACGAAAATGTCAAAACCAAAATCGGCGTCACTTACAACGAGATTAAGGACAAGTCCGGCGAGAAATACTCCGAGCTTAAGGCGAAATACGGCCCCAAGGTAGACGAGTTTGTCGACACCTACAAGGGTAAGCTGGAGCAGATACGCAAAGAGACGGCTGAAAAAGAAGAGTGCGAAGACGACAAGTGCTGCTGTAGCGACAAGGATTGCGGCTGCGACAAATAAGACCGAATCAGATTCAAAAGCATACCGAAAGCGGCTGGTTGTTCCAGCCGCTTTTTTTACTATACAAAACGTGTCATTATATGTATAATATAGGAACAATATGACTTCAGGAGCGCAAAAATGAAAACAATTATTAAAAAAATATTAGTAATCGCACTGGTGCTTACTCTGCTCATGTCATGCTCAAGCTGCAAAAAGCTGAGCGGTTCTTTTGTCTGGTGGGACCCGTTTGGACTGTTTGAACACGAGGAAAACGGCTTCAGCAACCGGGGAACGCAGATACAAGTCACCGAGGCGAGTGTGCCGTCGCTGCAGACGTCTGTATACGACGGGGGCTATTTTTCAATTGAGCTGCCAGTCGGCTGGGTCATTCAGACCGGCGGTCAGTACGCGTCGTTTTGTCTGCGCGCCTACGACCCGAACTGCCCCAGCAGGCAGATATTCTATTTCGGCAAGCTTGAGCCGTTTATGAAATCTGTCGGCGCGCGTCAGGTGTTCGAGTACTATTACAGCATGACACACGAGCCCACCTCGCTGTACTTTTCTACGGCGATAGTGCTTGACCCGGCGACTGTGCCGAATTTTTACATGCAATTTTCACAAATTGAAAGCTATGCCCACGCGCTGGGCGAGACCTACGACTTTCCGAATCTCAATGATTTTCAAGCATTTGAAAGCATGCCGTTCAACTCTCCGTTCGCGAGCATTGCGTTGGACGACACCATTCTGCGCGCATATTTGACGGGAGAGAACGGCGACGCCTGCGAGGGTATGTTCAGCGCCACTATCGTCAGCCCGGGTACAAATTACAACGCCGGCTACGACACGGCTCCGCTCAAGGTTTACAACGCCATGGGCGTAATGGCGCCGGTCGGTGAGTTCTGCTGGCTGGAGCAGACGCTGTGCCGCTGTGTGTCGAGTCTCACCTTCAGCGAGGAATACGTACAGCAGGGGATAGCGCTGTCCAACTGGGAGACGCAAGTGGCGCTGTCAATATCGCAGCAGCTGTCGGCGGCCTACGACTCCTACAACTCCGCGTGGAGCGCCCGCAACCAGACCTACGACACGCTCTCGCAGCAGTACAGCGACGCGACGCTCGGCTACGACCGCGTTGTCGACTCCGAGACCGGCAGCGTCTACCGCATTCCCGTCGGCAGCTACAGCACCTACGACAGCAACCGCTACGAATACAACAACCCCAATTTGCAGCTGCTGGGGCAGGACGACTATTATAATTACGCGCAGCCAATAGAGGGCTACTTGGCTTTTTAGCGTTGACAGCGCAAAAAGATAGACAGCAAAAACTAGAGAAGACAGGGAGAAATAATTATGGCCAAAAAACAGATAGACCCGTCGGAACGCAAATTTGTCGACGTCAATGCCGACAAAAAGGACGCGGTCACCGTCGGCAAACCGGCGGAAAAGAGCGCGCCGGCGCCGGCAGGGCACAACAATAAGGACACCGGCCTTCGCATAGTCGCGTTTGTAATGTGGGCGCTGGCAATAGCGTGCGAGGTGCTGGCAATATTGTTGCTCAGCGGTGAGCTCTACATCCCGGGAGACAGCACCGTTTACCTGATTATCGGCATAGTCGCAGACCTTATTTTCGTCGTCATCGGCTCGCTGCTTTGGAAAAAGGCCAACCGCATTGACCCGGCCTCTAAGTCCGAAAAGGTGCGCTTTTTCATTCAGAGCCAGCTGGGCGTAATAATGAGCATCGTCGCCTTTTTGCCGCTGGTAATTGTGCTGCTCAAGGACAAAGACCTGGCGCCGAAGACGAAAAAGATTGTTAGCGTCATTGCCGTCGTCGCGCTGTTGGCGGCCGCGGCGCTGTCAATAGACTTTAACCCGCCCTCTCAGGAGGACTTGCAAGCGGCGCAGCAACAAGCGCAGGCCGTTAACGACGGCACAGTGTACTGGACGCGCTTTGGGCACTCGTACCACCTTGACCCCAACTGCCAGACGCTACTGCACTCGGAATATGTCTACAGCGGCAGTGTCGAGCAGGCCTTTGAGGCCAACCGCACCGACCCGTGCAACTATTGCGCCGGCGGCAACTGAACCGGCAAAAAAGAATGAAAAAATGCCCCTGCGCGGCAAGCGCGGGGGCATTTTGCACTGGTACAGACAAAATAGTTAGTGGTATTGCACAAATACCAATTTTCGGTCTTGACAAACTAATAGGGTTTATATATATTAGTCTCATTG
This sequence comes from uncultured Faecalibacterium sp., assembly GCA_964478515.1. GTDB lineage: Bacteria > Bacillota > Clostridia > Oscillospirales > Ruminococcaceae > HGM13233. Next base: position 7,335 of record CAYZIL010000005.1, read on the forward strand.
CGCATATCACGCAAAAAACCCGGTGTTTCGACCTGCGACTGTAATCGGCAACAGCCGATGTAACAAACCTTTTGCGGGGTCACAGGAAGAACGCCGACCGTCAGGATGCCGCTAAGGACAGTTCCGCGCTTTAGGCGTGGGCCGGACTGCCCGCGGCAGCCGAAAAGGCGGCACCCAAATAACCGCAAAGGGGATTTTTCTTATGGAAAACAATGTAATAGTGCGTCTTGACGGCATAAAAGTCGCGTTCGACGAAGACGTGGTGCTCAACGGGTTGTCCCTTGATATCCACGACGAGGAATTCGTAACGCTGCTGGGCCCGTCGGGATGCGGCAAAACAACCACACTGCGCGTCATCGGCGGTTTTTTAACGCCGGACGAGGGCAGGGTGCTTTTTTATGGTAAGGACATAACGCAAACGCCGCCCTATCTGCGCCAGGTCAACACCATATTCCAGAGATACGCTCTGTTTCAGCATCTGAACGTTTACGACAACGTCGCTTTCGGACTCCGGCTGAAAAAAGTTCCGGAGGACGAAATAAAACAGCGGGTCAGCGAAATGCTGCACCTTGTCAATCTGGACGGCTTCGCCCAGCGCAAGGTGACGCTGATGTCGGGCGGACAGCAGCAGCGCGTCGCCATTGCGCGCGCGGTCATCAACCGGCCGAAGGTGCTGTTGCTCGACGAGCCGCTCGGCGCGCTGGACTTAAAGCTGCGCAAGGAGATGCAAATTGAGCTCAAGCGCATACAGCAGCAGTTGGATATTACCTTTATTTACGTCACTCACGACCAGGAAGAGGCGCTGACAATGTCAGACACTGTCGTGGTGATGAACGGCGGGGTCATTCAGCAAATCGGCGCTCCGCAGGACATATATAACGAGCCGGCCAACGCCTTTGTGGCGGATTTTATCGGCGAGAGCAACATATTTGACGGGGTGATGAACGCGGACTTCGACGTAGATTTCTGCGGCGCAAATTTTGTCTGCGTGGACAAGGGCTTTGCCAAAAAAGAGCGCGTGCAGGCAGTCGTGAGACCAGAGGACGTCGACCTTGTCGAGCCGGGCAAGGGACAGCTGACCGGCACTGTGAAAAGTATAGTTTTCAAGGGCGTCCACTTTGAGATGATGGTGGACCAGGCCGGCTTTCTCTGGAAGGTGCAGTCCACCGACGCAGTGCAGCCCGGCACGGAGGTCGGCATGATGGTGGGACCGGACGAGATCCACATCATGAAGCGCACGGAGGCGGAAAGATGAACAGAAAAGCGCCCGCTACGCCCTATCTCGTCTGGATGGTGATTTTTATTGTTGTGCCGCTGCTGCTCGTGAGCTACTTTGCCTTTACCGACGCGAACGGCGCCTTTACGCTGAGCAACATTTCCGGCATTGGCCGCTACACGCCGGTGTTTGTGCGCTCGCTGTCGCTCGCGGCTATCGCCACAATAATCTGTCTGGTGCTGGCGTTTCCGCTTTCCTATTATATCTCGCGGCTGGACGGCCGCCGGCAGTCGCTGACGCTGATGTTCATAATGCTGCCGATGTGGATGAACTTTTTGCTGCGCACCTACGCGTGGATGACACTGCTTGAGAATAACGGCCTTATCAACAAGTTTCTCGGGCTTTTCGGCGTTGGGCCTTTTCAGCTTATTAACACCCAGGGCGCAGTGGTGCTCGGCATGGTCTACAATTACCTGCCGTTCATGATTCTGCCCTTGTATTCCATAATGACAAAAATAGACCAGTCGCTTATTGAAGCGGCGCAGGACCTGGGCGCGGGGCCGCGGCAGGTGCTTACCCGGGTGCTTATACCGCTGTCCATGCCCGGAATAACCTCCGGCATTACCATGGTGTTCGTGCCGTCCATCAGCACGTTTATTATCTCGCGCATGCTCGGCGGCGGCAGCAACCTGCTAATAGGCGACTTGATAGAGATGCAGTTTCTCGGCAACGCCTATAACCCCCATCTCGGCTCGGCGCTGGCGCTGGTGCTTATGGTCGTGGTGCTGCTGTTCATGAGCATAACGAACCGCTTTGACGAGGAGGAAATGGAGGGCGTGCTGCTGTGAAAAACAAATTCCGCAACTACCGCATCTATTCCTATTTTATCTACTTTTTCCTCTACGCTCCCATTGCGGTGCTGATATTTTTCTCGTTTAACCAGTCCAAAAGCCGCAACCTGTTTACCGGATTTACGCTTGACTGGTACGCCAAGCTCTTTCAGGACGACGCGATACTTTCGGCGCTGGCGGTCACGCTTATTGTCGCCGCGGTCTCGTCGCTGGTCGCCACAGTAATCGGTACCGCCGCGTCAGTGGGTATTGCGGCCATGAAGCGCACGCCGCGCGCAATTATAATGAATATCAGCTACGTGCCGGTAATAAACCCGGAAATAGTCACCGGCGTGTCGCTGATGCTGCTGTTCGTCGTCATCAAGGGCGGCTTGCAGTATCTCGGCGTCAGCTTCAGCATGGGCATAGGCACGCTGATACTCGCGCACATAACCTTTAACCTGCCCTATGTAATTCTTTCCGTCGCGCCCAAGCTGCGGCAGCTGGACAAGAATATGTACGAGGCGGGGCTGGACCTCGGCTGCAATCCCTGGCAGGCGTTTTTCAAAGTTGTGCTGCCGCAGATAATGCCCGGCGTGCTCAGCGGTTTTCTCATAGCGCTGACGTTTTCAATAGACGATTTTGTCATCAGCTACTTTAACTCAGGCAACGCCCAGACACTGCCGATTGCGATATTCGCCATGACCCGCCGCAAGGTCAGCCCGGAAATCAACGCGCTTTCAACGCTGCTGTTCCTCACCGTGCTGTCGATTCTGCTTATAATGAATTATAAAGACATTATGGCGGAAAAGCGGGACAAAAAGGAGGCGCGCAGATGAAGAAGTTTCTGAGCCTTTTGCTGTGCGCGCTGCTGTTTTTTGCGCTGTGCATACCGGGCGCGGCCGCGGCCGACACGGCGGACAAATACGACTGGAACACTTCCGCCGACTACTACAGCCGCTTTAAGGACGACAACATCACAATCGACGTTTACAACTGGGGCGACTACATTTCCGACGGCAGCGACAACGACGTCAATGTCAACCAGCTGTTCACAGAGCTGACCGGCATTAAGGTGCGCTACACCAACTTTGCCAGCAACGAGGAGATGTACGCCAAAATAAAGAGTGGCGGCGCCAGCTACGACGTAATAATCCCGTCGGACTACATGGTCGCGCGGATGATAGACGAGGGGCTTATTCAAAAACTGGACTACTCGAACATCCCCAACTACGCCGACATTGACCCGCAGTACTGCGGGTTGGAATTTGACCCGAACGACGAGTATTCTGTGCCCTATATGTGGGGAATGGTCGGGCTGATTTACAACACCACGATGGTGTACGAGGCGCCGACGTCCTGGGACGCGCTTTGGGACGAGCAGTACATGAACAATATGCTGATGTTCGGCAATTCCCGCGACGCCTTCGGCATTGCGCTGCTGCGGCTGGGTTACTCGCTGAACACCACCGACGAGGAAGAGCTGGCCGAGGCTGCGGAGTCGCTCAAGGAGCAAAAAGTTCTCGTGCAGGCTTACGTCATGGACGAGATATTCAATAAGATGGAGGGCGGCGAGGCCGCCATTGCGCCCTATTACGCCGGAGACGCTATTCTGATGATAAGCGAAAACCCGGATCTCGCCTTCGTCTATCCCGAGGAGGGAACCAACTTTTTTGTCGACAGCATGGTTGTGCCGACTTCAAGCCAGCACAAGCAGGCGGCCGAGATGTACATTAATTTCATGTGCGAGACGGTCGTTGGCTACGACAACTGTCAGTACATTGGCTATTCCACACCGCTGATGTCGGTATACGACATTCTCGAGCAGAACGGCGAGATAGACCCGATAGCCTACCCTGACGCCGAAACCATAGCTAATACCGAGGTCTTTAAGCACCTGCCCGGCGAGACGAACGCCCTTATTGACAGCTACTGGACCGAGATACTCAGCTACAACGAGAATGGCAACAGATGGATAGCGCCGCTTTTTTTGGCGGCAATGTTCGCGGCGTCGGTATTCATAATTTTTTACCGCGCCCGCAAGCGAAGGCGGGAACGGTTGCTCAACGAATAATATGCCGCCGCCCACCGCTTGACAGCGGTGGGCGGCTTGTGTCACAATTACCTTGCAATTCGCATAAAGGCGGTAGAGATATGCAGAAAATACCGATAATTCTTGACGGCGACCCGGGGCACGACGACGCCATTGCCTGGCTGCTGGCGCTGAGTGCGCCGCAGCTTGACGTGCGCGCCGCGGTGGCAGTAGCGGGCAACGTCTGTGCCGACAAAACGCAGTATAACGCTCGGCGCATACTCACGCTGCTGGGCCGCGCCGACATACCGGTGGCGCAAGGCGCGGTGCGCCCGCTGCTGGAGCGGCCGATGGACGCGCCGTCGGTGCACGGCGAGTCGGGGCTGGACGGCCCCGCGCTGCCAAAGCCGCAGCAGCCGCTTAGCGAGCTGTTTGGCGTCGAGCTTATGGCCGCTGTGCTGCGCGAGAGCGCCGAGCCGGTGACTATAGTTGCCACGGGTCCGCTGACCGACGTGGCGCTTTTGTACATGACGCACCCGGAGCTGAAAAGCCGCATTGCGCGAGTGTCGCTGATGGGCGGCGGTATTCGCAGCGGCAACTGGACGCCGGCGGCGGAATTCAATATTCTCGTCGACCCCGAGGCGGCAAAAGTCGTGTTTGAGGGCGGTGTGCCGATAACGATGGCGCCGCTCGACGTCACCGAAAAAGCGCTGGTATACGAGGAGGATTTTGCCCGCATTCGCGCGCTGGGTGGCCAAGTTGCCGAAACGGTTGCCGAATGGCTGGAGTTTTTCTATAAATTTCACCGCAGCATCGGCTACGAGGGCGCGCCGCTGCACGACCCGTGCGCGGTCGGCGTGCTGCTGTACCCGCAGCTTTTCACGGCGCAGGACATGTATGTCGAGGTGGAGACGGCGGGAAAATATACGCGCGGCGAGACAGTGGGAGATTACTTCAACAAGAAAAAACGCCAGCCGAACGCCACAGTGTTGCTGGACGTTGAGCGCAAGGCGTTTGTCGACATGCTTGTGGCGGCGGTCGCCGCGTACGGCGCGGGAGGTGTGAGATGAACAGAGCATTGCCGGTAATAATCGACTGCGATCCCGGAGTGGACGATATTTTCGCGCTCTACCTTGCAAGACAGGACGAGCGGCTGGACGTGCGCGCCATCACGACGGTGGCCGGCAACGTGCCGCTTGCGCACACCGCCGAAAACGCGCTGAGAGTCGCCGCCTATCTCGACTGGGACGTGCCGGTGGCGCGCGGCGCCGCCGGGCCGCTTTGCTGCCGGCTGGTGACGGCGGAGGAGGTTCACGGCGTCAACGGCATGCAGGGGCTGACGCTGCCCGAAACGAGCCGCGCATTTGACCCCGATCCGGCCTGGGACGTTATCTACCGCGAGGCAAAAAGGGCGGGGAAAGCGACCCTTATAGCCACCGGGCCGTTTACCAACGTGGCGCTGTGCTTTGCGATGCACCCCGACGCCGGCGAGTACATTGAGCGCATTGTTGTTATGGGCGGCTCGTTTTTTGCCGGCAACACGACGCCGGCGGCCGAGTTTAACGTTTTTGTCGACCCCGAGGCTGCCGAGCGGATGTTCGCCTGCGGCGTGCCGGTGGTCGTCTGCCCGCTGGACGTCACTCACAAGGCCTACATTACGGCGCCGGAGATAGACGCGCTGGCGGCGCTGGGAGAGAAAACCCGCTTTCTTGCCGACGTCAACCGCCGCTCGCAGGCGGCGGTGCAGCTGTATACCGGCGGGCGCGGCGTGCCGCTGCACGACCCGTGCGCGGTAATGTACGCCGCCGACCCGACGCTTTTTTGCGGCGACGAGTGTTCGGTAGTTGTGGAAACGCAGGGCAGTATTACCCGCGGCAAGACCGTTACCGACTTGTACAGCGACAAAAAACTTGGCCTTGCCAACGCGCTGCTCGTTCACGACGTTGACCGCGAGCGGTTTATCGGCGAGATAATGAGACTGCTGAAAAAATACAACAGCTGATTGATTTCGGCGCAGTTGCGCGGCAGGAAAATATCTGTACCAGGGCGCACCGCAGGCGGTTTGCAGCTGCAAGAGGTGCGCCTTTTGCGACAATAAACAACAAAAAAACAGCAGAGCGACGCGGCAATGTGCCGGCACTGTGTTTTTACACAAAAAACGACTAGCGCCGACAGGGAAAATTGAACGATATTTTTTTAACAAAATGCTGGTATTGCCGCGTTAAAATGATATAATAATACTATAATAGGGGAGTTTGGGAATGAGTTCCAAACAGCGCCGTTAAGCGAAAAACACGGCGCTGCCCGATTTACAGAAAGAGTATCAAAAGGAGCTATTATAATGGAAACCTATGGTATCGAAAAGCTTGGCATCATCAACCCGCTTGAAGTGCACCGCAACCTTAACCCGGCACAGCTGACCGAGGCTGCTTTGCGCCGCGGCGAGGGCACGCTGGGCCGCAAGGGCGAGCTGGTCGTCAAGACCGGCAAATACACCGGCCGTTCGGCGAAAGACAAATTTATTGTTGACTCAAAGGGCGTTCACGACGAGATAGCCTGGGGCAATGTCAACAAGCCCATGACTCAGGAGAATTTTGACGCGATTTACAACAAGGTTGTCGCCTATTTGCAGGGCCGCGAAATATTCATCTTTGACGGCTTTGCCGGCGCCGACCCCAAGTATACCCAGTCCTTCCGCATAATCAACGAGCTTGCCTCGCAGAACCTGTTCATTCACCAGCTGCTGCGCCGTCCGAGCGCCGACCAGTTGGCCGGTTTCGAAGAGGACTTCACCATTATTGCCGCTCCCGGCTTCAAATGCATTCCCGAGCGCGACAATACCCGCAGCGAGGCTGCCATCCTTATTGACTACGAGAAACACCTGGTCGTTATTGCCGGTTCGCAGTATGCCGGCGAGATAAAGAAATCCGTGTTCTCGGTTATGAACTATGTCCTGCCCAAAAAGGGCGTGTTCCCGATGCACTGCTCGGCCAACATTGGCGACCACGGCGACTCCGCCGTCTTCTTCGGTCTTTCCGGCACCGGCAAGACCACGCTTTCCGCCGACCCGAACCGCAAGCTTATCGGCGACGACGAGCACGGCTGGGCGGACGACTCCGTTTTCAACTTTGAGGGCGGCTGCTACGCCAAGTGCATTAACCTTTCGCCGGAAGGCGAGCCCGAAATCTACAACGCCATTAAATTCGGCGCGCTGGTCGAAAACGTGGTCATGGACCCCGAGACCCGCGAATATGACTTCGACGACGACAGCCTGGCCGTCAACAGCCGCGTCGGCTACCCGATAGACTACATTCCCAACGCAGTGCTTTCCGGCATGTCCCCGAGCGTTCCCAAGACGGTCATTTTCCTGACCGCCGACGCCTACGGTGTATTGCCGCCGATTTCCAAGCTCGACAGCAAGCAGGCGATGTACTATTTCGTTTCCGGCTTTACCTCCAAGCTTGCCGGCACCGAAATCGGCGTCAAGGAGCCGGTACCGACGTTCTCTACCTGCTTCGGCGAGCCGTTTTTGCCGCTTGACCCCTCCATCTACGCGAAGATGCTAGAGGAGAAGGTCGAAAAGGCCGGCGCTTCCGTTTACCTTGTTAACACCGGCTGGAACGGCACCGGCAAGCGCATGAAGCTCGCCTACACCCGTGCCATGGTTACCGCCGCGCTCAACGGCGAAATACTCAACAGCAAGTTTGAAAAAGACCCCTACTTCGGTGTTGAAGTACCGACTACTTGCGCGGGCGTGCCCGACGAGCTGATGATAGTCGCCAACACCTGGGACGACAAGGCAAAATACGAGCAGACCGCGAAAAAGCTCGCTGCCTCGTTCATCGAGAACTTTAAGAAATATACCCACGTGTCTGACGAGGTCGTAAAGGCCGGTCCGAAGGCGTAAGAGCGCACATAGCGCGCAGATAAGCCGGAGCAGTTGCTCCGGCTTATTTTTGACTTTTTTGCGCAGAGCCTCTCGTCGCGCGCGGCTCAAAGGGAGAAGATGCCCACTATGGTGTTTAGAGGTTAACGGGACGGCAGGGAACAAAAGTGCGTGTCATAACGTTTCTTTTGCCACACACGAAAAACGTTCTTTGTGCTAAGAACACAGCGTTTTTTTTCACTTCTTCGGCTAAGTTCGTTTTCCAGTGTCGGGAGTGCCTTTAGACGCCGACAGTATTTTGCGCTATAGATTTTGTGCACACACGCATTTCAGGTGCGGCAATAATTGACGCAAGCGACGTTCATTAGCCGCGTCAGGCACAGTAATTATTTGCGACGGCCGTCAAAGGCAGAATTTTTGGCTGTCATATATTGACATACAACAAGCAGGATGATAATATAACAAATATAAAAGTATATATTTTGCAGTTTTGAGCCTGACGCTTTGACGCAGAGCCTTATGACACAATTTTGTGTCATAGGGCTCTTTTTTTGTTGTACAGCGCGCCCGCTGCAGCTGTGTGGCAAGTGTTAGGGGCCAAAAGGTAACCGCATAAACGAATAGCTTTAAGAGGGAAAGAGGAAAACAAATGAAAACATTGGCAAGAAACGGTTTTGGTCGCCGCTCACTGATGGCAATTGTCAGTCTGATAGCGGTGCTACTGCTGCTGGGCACATTGATGTCCGGTGAAAAAGCAAGCGCGGCGACGGCGCAGGATATTCCCATTGATCTGCTCGTTGACAACGGGGACGGCGTGACCTACATCAACGGCCCGCGCGACGTGGCGGTAGGCGACACTATCAAGTTCTCCTCGACGATAGACATGAGCAGCATTGCGGCTATTGCCGCGAACTTCGGCAATTCTATCGGTTATATCACCGGCAACTTCACTATAACGCTCACCGGCAGCGCCGGCGTAGCGCCGTCTGCCGGCTTCGGCACGAGCGCCGACATAGCTGACTATTTCGCCGGCGGCGCCATGCAGATGTTTGAGCTTGTCTCCGCACCGACCTACGATGCCGCTACAAATACGATAACTTTTAATGTTAAGGTCAAGGACAGCTATGCAGACCCGGCAACCGCCATTACCGGCGCAGCCTGCGCGGCGATAATCGGTCAGGGTCTCAGCGGCAACAGCAACTACACAGCTACTATTGACAGCGGAATAGAGACTTCGGGTTACGCGCGTGCAGTAGCTACGTTTTCCGGCACGCTCAACTACCGCAATGCGGCCAATACGCTGAATTTCACTATCAATATGACCGGCGTGCAGATGGACCCGGCAAATCTCGCCGACCCGACTCTGGCGACATACGGCAGCGACCCGGCCACGGCGGTATCCACAACAGTTCTTTACAAACCTGCTGCGACGACAACAAACCCGCAAACCGGCGACGACAGTGCGGTGCTATTCTATGGTCTGTTAGCGGCCGGCGCAGTCGCGCTTACAGTCGCAGCGATCTGTTTCAAGAAAAAAGGAACAGTTAAGGACCGGTAAGCTCTGTTTACTCAGCAGGTCAATTTGAGCCGAGTGCGGCGGCCGGGGCGGTAAAATTCCGCAATCGGCATTTTGCCGCCATGGTTGTCAATGCTTTTGCGTGATAATATTGGAAAAATATAAACGTACTGATGAATTTGAGCCAGACGCCTTGACGCAGAGCCATGCGGCACGTTTTCGTGCCGCATGGCTTTCTATGTTAACAAAGTGCCCGAAAAAATAACTGAAATAATGCGCGAGGTGGTTGTTCCATGAAAAAAAGAGCGGTGCAGCTGTTAGGCTGCTTACTGGCAGTAACGTTCCTCTGCGCGCTGGTCCCTGCAAATGCCTTTGCCGAAACGGCCATTACAGTACCGGTCACCTCGGCAAGCTTAATTAACGATGTCGAAAGCGACGTGCTGATGTATGACCCGTCCAACAACGACACGGCAGACGTCTACTACTTTAACTATAAGACATCAATGGACATGAGCTCGGTTTGGGCCAACTGGGGATTTCTGAGATTAATGTACCTGTTTTCCGGCAATACTCTTGCACAATGGCAGGCAAAGATTCTGGACGCTCAATTTGTGCTCTCCGCAAAAATAGATTTGACGCGCGTGAGCGTGGACCAGACAGTAATTACCGACACAGACGCGGTGCTCAGCGCATTTAAGGCCGCAAATAGCGGTGTTGCCGACACGTTTCTTAATTGCTGCAGTTGCTCGTCGGCTACATGGACGCCGTCAACCGGTGTCTGGACGGCTACCATAGAGATGCAGAACCTGTCAGTGGGAGCTCTTGAGGCCGACCCGACAGCGCAGCCAGCGGCAGTCAACTTGGTCACACCTGACGGCGCGTTATTCGTCAAGCAGTCGAATTTTCAGGCGGAGCAATCGTTCTCGGCTACTCAGCTGACCTTTACGGGCAGTGTGAGCATGCGCTATATGTATATCAGCGCGCTGCCGATAACATTTAACCAGACCGCGCCAGACATCACTATCAACATGAAAAAACTGCCGATTGACGTCACCTTTGACCCCGACGGAGGCACTTTGCCGCAGGGCGACAACGGTTTGCGCAACGGCAACGCCGGCGACTCGTTGCTCGAACCGGAAGAACCTGTTCGCGACGGCTACAAATTCGGCGGATGGTTTACCGAAAGAAACGGCGGCGGCACGCAGGCACCCGACGTATTTCCGAGCACATCTACTGTGTATTATGCCATGTGGACAAAAGTTGAGGTGCCGCCGTTGACCGCAGACGCGTCGGGCGCCTGGAGTCTGTTCGCAGGGCTGGCGGCACTCGCGGCACTCGGAATGGGAATAGCTGTTCGAAAAAAGCGTCAGTAAAAACCACGCTCAATGCCGCGCCGGCAGATACAGCAATTTTCGGTTAGCGGTAAAAGGAATACGGCTAACTTAAAACCCACCCTATACGGGTGGGTTTTATTTTGCGCTGCAGCGCAGAACTCTCGCGGAACGAAGGACTCAAAGCCGGCCGCAGTGCAGGTGCTATTTGCAACCGTCGAACACAAAGTGATTATTGAAAAAAGTGCCGGTAGCACAAATGAGCTTCGCGCCGCAGGCGCGAAGCTCAAAGGAAGTATAAAGGTCTTTCTTGCCGACAAGTGGCAATGGGGCAGGGGAGCAGCTTATTGACGACAAATAAGAACGTCCCTTTGGCTGCTAAAAATGTTCTTCGTGCTTAGAATGCAGCGCTCTTTTACTTGGACTTAGTTCGTTTATAATTGCCCAAAGCGCCTTTAGGCGCCGCCAGTAATTTGCACTTTAGGCCTCTTGTGCGTGGCGCGCATTAAAGCGTGGCAATTATTAGGCGCAGTGCTACAGTGTGCGAATAGCCTCAAGCGGCGACAGCTTCATTGCCCTGATTGCCGGCGACAGTCCGGAGACTATGCCGACTAAAACCGCGAAGGCGGCGCCGCCGGCGGCGAGCCACAGCGGTATGACCGAAATTGCCTGCGACGTGAGCAGATTTATCACTTTGGAAATTATAAAGCTGAGTATCAGCCCCGCCACGCCGCCGCTGAAGCCTATCAGACCCGCTTCGGTGAGGAACATGGAGCGGATGTTAGGCATTGAGCAGCCGAGCACCTTAAATATGCCAATCTCCTTGGTGCGCTCGAATATGCTCATGAGCATGGTGTTGGCAATGCCAATTGCGGCGACCAGCAGTGACACGCCGCCTATGCCCGCTAAAACGTACTGAATGGTGGCGTACTGTTTTTTGACCATATTCAGATAGTCGAGCTCGCTGCTGGCGGAATAGCCCATGGCGATGAGTTCGTTTTGCACATCCGTGACGTTGTCGACCGAGTCGACCAATACGTAGGCCGTCTGGTAGGCGCGCGGATATATCGGTTTGCCGTTGCGGTCGGTCAGCTGGTTGGGCCAGCCCGTGCGACCGAACAGCTTTTGGAACAGCGTATTGACGGCGGCAATGTCGGCGTAGCAGCTGTAGTCGTAGTCAGAATAGCCCGCCATCTCGCCGTTTTGCGAGCTGCTGAGCTGGGCGCTGACGTTAACGAGGTATTTTTTCGGCATCTCACCGCTGCCGCTTTGCGCGTTCCAGTAGGCGTTGGTGTCGAAAATTACGAACAGCGGCTGGTCGAAGCTGACCGGAGCCTCGGGCGTTTCGTCCGAGGAATAGTAGTAATAGTCTGAGCTGCTGCCGTCATTAAAATTGTAGGCGCATTGCTGCCCGATAATGAAACTGAGCTCGGAGCCTGCGGCCGGAAGTTCACCGCTTACAATAGGCATTTTCAGCGCCTCGAGCATCTCGCGGCTCATGGCGTAGACTGTGATGTAGCCGGTGTATTTGCCCTGCTGCGCCATAATGTCAAAGTTGTAGACGGCCGACGCGCAGGTGACGTGTTCCAAAGACTCGAAGGATTGCACGGAGTCGTCAGTGATTTTGGCGGCGCTGTCGGCGGAGCTGCCGCCGTCATAATTGTTGTAGTTTATGGTTATGCGCGTGAGCGTGGCGCTGTTCTCCATCTCTTTGACGTAGGAGTAGTTGAGACCGATGCCCAGCGACATCATCACGACTATTGAGGCGGTGCCTATCATGACGCCGAGCACCGTCAAAGAGGTGCGCAGCTTGCGCCGCCACAAATTGCCGAAGCTGAATTTGAGCAGTTCTGAAAACTTCATATTATTCTCCGAAGAAGCCGCCGCTGATGTTGTTGTTATTGTTGGCAGTGCCGTCGCTGTTAAGCAGCTGCTCGTCGAGTTTTTCCGCCTCGGCCAAATCGCGCTGGCGGCGCAGATTATCGCGACGCTTTTTTAGAATTATAAAGGTGACTATGCCCGCGACTACCAGACCGACGACAAGGAATATCCACCAGTTACCGCCGCCGCTTGAGGGCTGAGGGTCGACCGGTTCGGGGTCTACAGGCACTTCCTGTTCCATTATCTCGGTTTCATATTCCATGGTTTTGGTGTACTTTTGGCCCTGTTCGTCCTCAAAAGTCACCGTCATAACAATGCGGCCGTCGCCGACTTGTTCCGGAGTTATATAGACGTCGACATTGCCGGTAGCTCCGGACTGGATGTTGCCGATATATTTTTCCAGCGACGAAAAACCTTCGCTGGCGCTGAAGCTGACGTTGACGTTGTACAGCGTTGATTTGCCGGTGTTGTTGAGCGACGACATGACGTTGACGTCCTGGCCCTGGTAAATATCCGTCGGAGACACGCTCAGTTCGGATATTTGCAGAGCGGGAGTCTGTACGACGGGAATGGCAAGGGCCTCGGTGCCGGTGACGGGCTCGGCGATGCCGGAAACGTCGTAGTCCAGCGCGAAGCTGACGTTATATGAGCCCGGTACGGCGTCGGATTTGGCCAGCAGGTAGATAGAGCGCGACACCGTGCCGCCGGCGGGAATTGACTCAATAAATATTGTAGTGGAGCCGGAAACGGTCGAAAAAGTTCCGTCTGACGAGAACTGCGCTTTAAGGTTGGTAACGGCTACGGAGCCGGTGTTGCGCAGCGTTATGTAAAGAGAAAATCTGTCGCCCGCCGCGACCGGCGAGGGGTTGGTCGAAAAACGGGAAATTATTACCTTGGGTGTCGCGGGAGCTGCGGGAGCGGGGGGCGCCGGTGTGGCATTAACTTTTACGGTAAGCGACACTATTTCGGCGTCCGCGGCGGGGTAGGTGAAGTCGGCGGCGCCGGCGTCGCGCCAGGCGTCGACAGTGAAGTTGAGCGTGTAGTAGCCGGACGCGGCGTCGCTGCGGGTCTTCAGCGCGACCGCGTAGACATAGGTGTCGCCGGCGGCTTTGCTAAGCGTTAAAGTGTAGCTTATCTGGCTTATTTCAAAAGGAAACGAGCCGACGTCGTTGCCGGTGCGCAGGCTCAACACCAGCTCATCCGGAGCTGCTGAGGCGCCGACGTAGTGAAATACGGCGCTGATGTTAAGCGTGCCGCCGACAGTTACTGTGGGCGTGGCCGTGCTGCCGTTGACGGAGCTCAGCTCGTATTCCGGCGCCGCCGCAAATACGGCGGGCAGCATTGCCGACGCCAGCAAGAGAACAAGAAGGATTGACGCGATCTTTTTCATTTCTATCTCCCAAAACAGTATTGTAATGATATAAGTAACGGCATCAGTCGCCGTCGTTAACTATACGGCCGTCGGATATGCGAATTATCCGGTCGGTTTTTTTAGCGAGAGCGTCGTCGTGAGTGACCATGACGATAGTAAGCCCGGTGCGGTCGACTATGTTGCGCAGCAGCTGCATGACCTCGGCGCCGTTGCGGCTGTCGAGATTGCCGGTGGGTTCGTCGGCAAAAATTATTTTCGGCTCCACCACCAGTGCCCGGGCGATGCCGACGCGCTGCTGCTGACCGCCGGACATTTGCAGCGGCTGGTGATTTGCCTGGTCGTCCAAGCCGACCAGATGAAGAATCTTTTTTGCTTTCAGCTGCCGCACCTGTTTGTCTTCACCGCGGAACATCAGCGGCAGCGCCACATTTTCCAGCGCGTTGAGCGTGCCGATAAGGTTGAACGACTGAAAGATAAAGCCGACGTTTTCGCGGCGAAAACGCACAAGCTCGTTCTCGCTCATATGCTCAATGTGGTTGCCGGCAATGACGATTTCTCCGGCCGTGACCGGCTCAAGCCCCGCGAGCATGTTGAGCATTGTCGACTTGCCGGAACCGGAAGCGCCGGTGATGGCGATAAATTCACCCCGGTTTACCGTCATCGACACGCCCGCAAGCGCATGTACGCGCATTTCGCCGACGCGGTATATTTTGTGGACCTTGTTCATTGTAATGAGTGTGGACATTTACTGCTCCGTTGTTTTCAGATGTTTTCGGCCGGCGCGACGGCGCCGTTAGTTATTGTTCATCGAGTGACAGCGCGCGCTCAATGAGTGCGTCAAGCTCGGCAAGAGTGCCTATTTCGCCGGCACTGCGGCGCAATGCGGCGGCCCCGCGCGCGCCGCGCAAGTACCAGATAGCTTGCTTGCGCGCTTGCAGCATAGCGGTATGCTCGCCCTTAAGCGAAACGGCGTCGCATACCTGCCGGCGCAGCGCGGCCAGTTTTTGCCGCAGCGGCGGCGCGGTGTAGTCTTCACCGTGCAGCGCGGCGAAAATTTCGGCAAAAACGAAGGGGGTTCCCATAGCGGCGCGCCCGACCATAATGCCGTCGCAGCCGCTGCGAGCAAACATGGCTTTTGCCGTCGCGCCGTCACAGACGCCGCCGTTGCCGACAACAGGGATGTCGACGGCCGACTTGACGGCGGCAATGACGCCGAAGTCGACGGGAGCGCTGAACATGCCGGCGTAGGTGCGCGCGTGTACGGTGACAGCTGCGGCGCCGGCGGCGGCGCACAGTGCCGCTACGCGCGGAGCGTTGACGCACTCCCAGCCGCTGCGCATCTTAATACTGACCGGAACGTCGGCGCTGTTGACGGCGGCGGCGGTTATGCGCGCGCACAACTGCGGGTCGCGCATCAGCGCGCAACCGGCGCCGTCTCTGGTTATTTTCGGCGCCGGACAGCCCATATTGATATCAATAAAATCCGGAGCAAAGCGCCGGCAGACAATAGCCGCGGCAGCGGCGAAAACTTCCGGCTCGCTGCCGAAAAGCTGGACGCCGTACGGACGCTCACACTCGCGAAAAACGGCCAGCGACTCGGTTTTTTTGTCGCCCATGACCAGGGCTTTGGCGCTGATCATCTCGCTTACGGTGTACGAGGCCTTATATTCGCGGCACAACCGGCGCATGGCGGAGTCGCTGACGCCCGCCAAAGGCGCCAGCGCGGCGCCCTTATTATTAATGATATTCTTTATATCCAACAATTTTTCAATCCTGCTGTTTAATTGTAAAATACCAACATAATTAATACATAATAAGTATAGCACACAGCGCCTCTGCGCACAAACGCCCGGCACTTTGCTAAGCACAGCGGGGCGTGGTATACTACATTACACAGATATAAAAAGGAGAAAGCGCCATGAAATTGCTGTGTATCGACGGCAACAGCGTGCTCAACCGCGCCTTTTATGCCATCAAGCTGCTGACGACGAAGGACGGACACTATACCAACGCCGTTTTCGGCTTTATGAATATGTTTTTGAAGCTGACGGACGAGCAAAAGCCCGACGCGGTCGCGGCGGCTTTTGATTTGCGCGGCAAGACGTTTCGACACGAGCGCTACGACAAATACAAAGCCACGCGCAAACCCATGCCGCCGGAACTGGCCGAGCAGCTGCCGGTTGTGCAGCAGTTGCTGCGCGACTTGGGCTATACGGTCGTCACCTGCCAGGGGTACGAGGCGGACGATATTCTCGGCACTTTTGCCAAAAGCTGTGAGCGCCGCGGCGACGAGTGCCTTATAGCAACCGGAGACCGCGACAGCTTGCAGTTGGTGGCGCCGACGACAAAAATACTGCTGACGACGACCCATTTCGGCCGCGGCGAGATGCGGATGATGGACACGGCCGAGGTGGAAAAGGACTACGGCGTCACGCCCGCTCAGCTTATTGACGTGAAGGCGCTGATGGGCGACAGCTCGGACAACATCCCCGGCGTGCCCGGTGTGGGCGAAAAGACGGCGCTGGCGCTCATTGCGCGCTTCAAAACTTTAGACGCCGTGTACGAAAATATTGACAGCGCCGACATAAAGGACGGCGTGCGCCGCCGGCTGAACGAGGGGCGCGACAGCGCGTATATGAGCCGCGAACTGGCCGAAATTTGCACCGCGGCGCCAATAGACACCGACCCCGCGCGCTATGTGCGCGCCGCCGGTGACCCCGACGCGGCAGCGCGGCTGCTGGGTGAGCTGGAAATGCACTCACTGCGCCGGCGCTTGCAGCTGCCGGAAACACAAGCGGTAAGCGCAAACGAAGAAGACGAAAACGAGGACACGCCGCCGCAGCAACTGACGGCCGAAGCCGCGGCAAAGCTGGAGCGGATATATCTTATCAGCGGCGAAAACGGTTTTGCGGCCGGCGACGGCAAGCGGGTATATACGGTGCCGCGCGGGCTGCTTGAACAGCTGTTGAGCGACGAGAAAACGGCGAAATACTGCTACGACGCGAAGAAATTCTATAAATATGCCCTGGAGCGCGGCACGCCGGCGCGGGGAATTGTTTTTGACTTGAAGCTCGCGGCATATCTGCTGAGCCCCGCGTCGGCCGACTATCTGCCGCAGCGGCTGGCAGCCGAATACCGCGTAAAACCAACGCTGCGCTGCGACGCGCAGCCCGACGCGGCGCTGCTGGCGCCGCTTTGCGACAAGCTGGCCGCGCTGCTTGAAGAGCAGGGCATGGACGAGTTGCTGCGGGACATTGAACTGCCGCTGAGCCGCGTGCTCGCGCGCATGGAGGACAAGGGATTTCTGGTCGACGTCAAGGGCATTGCGGACTTCGGCGAGGAGCTGCAAAAGGTTATTGAACAGCAGACGGCCGCCATCTATTCCGCCGCAGGGCGCGAATTTAACCTCAACAGCCCTAAACAGCTGGGCGAGGTACTGTTCGTTACGCTCGCGCTGCCGACGGTCAAAAAGACCAAGAGCGGCTTTTCTACGGACGCCGAGACACTGGAAAAGCTTTCCGGAGCGCACCCGATAATTGAGCACATACTCACCTACCGCAGCTACCAGAAGCTGTACTCGACGTATGTGCAAGGACTGACAAAAGCGGCCGACAGCGACAGGCGCATCCACACCGACTTCATTCAGACCGAGACGCGCACGGGGCGCATAAGTTCGCGCGAGCCCAACTTGCAAAACATTCCCGTGCGTACCGAACTCGGCAGCCGGCTGCGCCGCTATTTTATCGCCGCGGCAGGGAGCGTTTTGCTCGACGCCGACTATTCGCAAATTGAGCTGCGCGTGCTCGCGAGCGTCAGCAGCGACCAAAAGATGACAGCGGCTTTTTTGAGCGGCCGCGACATCCACACCGAGACGGCGTCACAGGTGTTTTCGGTGCCGCGCGAGCAGGTCAGCGCCGAGCTGCGCCGCCGCGCCAAAGCGGTTAATTTCGGCATTGTATACGGCATAGGCGCCTATTCGCTGGCCAAGGACACGGGCGTCAGCGTGCACGAGGCCGACGAATATATTAAGAATTATCTCGCCACTTACGACGGCGTGCGCCGTTACCTTGAGGACACCGTTGCCACCGCGGCCCGCGACGGATTCGTTACCACTGCCTACGGGCGCCGCCGCGCCATACCGGAACTTGCGAGCAGCAACCGGCAGGTGCAGTCGCTGGGCAAGCGCCTGGCAATGAACACACCCATACAGGGCACTGCGGCGGACATAATTAAAATTGCCATGATTCGCGTCGACGAGCGCCTGCAAAAGGAAGAACTTAACGCGCGGCTGATACTGCAAGTCCACGACGAACTTATTATTGAGGCGCCGCAAGAGGAGGCCGAACGCGCTGCGGCGCTGCTCAAAGAGGAGATGCAAAAAGCGGCCGCGCTGACGCCGCCGCTGATAGTCGACGTCGGGAAGGGCACTAACTGGTATGACGCAAAGTGAAATAGAAATAGTGCCGGCCGCGGCGCGCGACCTTGAGCGCATAGCGTCTATTGAGGCCGCCAACACAGCGCACGGCTGGACGCGCGCGCAGTTCGCGGCGGAATTGAGCTACGAGTACGCCAATTTGCTCGCCGCGCGCTGTGGGGACACGGCGGTGGGATATGTGGACTTTCACACAGTGGCCGGCGACGCGCATATCAACGCCTTTGCCGTTGACGAAAGTTTTCGCCGTCGCGGCATCGGCAAAATGCTGGCGGAGCAGGCAATAGAGGTTTGCCGCCGCGCCGGCTGCGATGTGCTGACGCTGGAGGTGCGCGCGCGCAACACGGCGGCGCGCAAGCTGTACGAAAAGGTCGGCTTCCGTGCGGCCGGCATGCGGCGCGGGTTCTACCGCGAGCCCGACGACGACGCGGTGAATATGATAATGTATCTGGAGGCAGAGGATTGCTGATACTGGGAATAGAGAGTTCGTGCGACGAAACGGCCGCAGCGGTCGTGCGCGACGGCAAGCAGGTGCTGTCCAACGCCGTCTTTTCACAAATTGACAAACACCGCCCGTACGGCGGGGTGGTGCCGGAAATAGCGTCGCGCGCCCACATAGACGCCGTGGTGCCGGTAACGCGCCGGGCGCTTGCCGACGCCGGCGTCGGTCTTGAGCAGATAGACGCCGTTGCCGTTACATATGCGCCGGGACTTATCGGCGCGCTGCTGGTGGGCGTGAATTTCGCCAAGAGTCTCGCCTGGGCGGCGGGAAAACCGCTGGTGCCGGTCAACCATCTGCGCGGCCATGTTGCGGCGGCATATCTTGAACACCCCGAACTCAAGCCGCCGTTTGTGGCGCTGGTGGCCTCGGGCGGGCACAGCACGCTTGCCGCCGTTGACGACTACTGCGAGTTTCGCGTTTTGGGCCGCGCGGTAGACGACGCCGCCGGCGAGGCCTTTGACAAAGTCGCGCGGGTGTTGGGGCTGCCCTATCCCGGCGGGCCGGAAATAGCGAGACTTGCCAAAAACGGCGACCGCGGCGCCTACCGGCTGCCGGAACCGCACACCGAACAGCCCTACGACGTCAGTTTTTCCGGTTTGAAGACGGCGGTAATAAATATAGTGCACACCGCAGAAATGAAGGGCGAAACGATTGACCGCGCCGGTCTGGCGGCAAGTTTTCAGTACCGCGCTTGCGACATGCTCAGCCGCCGCATAGCGGCTGCGGCTGCCGGATGCCACGCCGTGCTCTGCGGCGGCGTCGCCCAAAACGCGCTGCTGCGCGACATGACCGCCGCGCGCTGTGCCAAGGCAGGGGCGACACTTTATACGCCGTCGGCGACCTATTGCGGCGACAACGCCGCCATGATAGCGGCGGCGGGGTATTACGAATATAAGCGCGGAAACACTGGCGACGCCGGGCTTAACGCTTGCGCGATGCGCGATATTGCCGCCGAGTGAATAAATTTTTTCGCCCGACATTATTCGGCCAAAAAAGTGTTGACAAGCACACGGAAACACTGTATAACAATTAAAGAAAATCGCAAATGTTTAAGGAGAACTGAGAATGGTTTTTGAAAAAGTCAGACTGATCCTCTGTGACCAGCTCGACCTCGACGAAGACAAGGTCACGCTTGAGTCCAGCATTGTGGACGACCTGGGCGCCGATTCTCTCGACGTCGTCGATCTTATCGTATCTCTTGAAGAAGAGTTCGACATCGAGATCCCCGACGAAGAGATTGAAAACATCAAGACCGTTGGTGACATTGTCAAATATGTCGAAGACCAGCGCCGCGTGTAAGCCGCGAACAGTAAACAGAAAAAAGTCTGCCGGCAGTGCGAAAGCTTTGCCGGCGTTTTTTTTGCGGCGGCGGCGTTTGACTATGTGGGCGCGGCGCTATATAATATTTCAAGACTATTTTTGTAAGGAATAACGAATTTATGGACGACAAGAAACTTGTTCAGGAAATAACCCCGATCAACGAGGACTTCGCGCGCTGGTATACCGATATTGTCATGAAAGCCGAGATGGTCGACTACTCCTCCGTTAAGGGCTGCATTATTCTGCGCCCCTACGGCTACGCGGTTTGGGAAAACATCCAGCACATTATGGACGGCATGTTCAAACAGAGCGGCCACCAGAACGTGTATATGCCGCTGTTCATTCCCGAAAGCCTGCTGCAAAAGGAAAAGGACCACGTCGAGGGCTTTGCGCCCGAGGTCGCCTGGGTGACTATGGGCGGCAGTGAGCCGCTGGCCGAGCGCATGTGCGTGCGCCCGACGTCCGAAACGCTGTTTTGCGAACACTACAACCATATAATTCATTCCTACCGCGACTTGCCCAAGCTCTACAACCAGTGGTGCTCTGTCGTGCGCTGGGAAAAGACGACCAGACCTTTTTTGCGCTCGCGCGAGTTCCTTTGGCAGGAAGGCCACACCATGCACGAGACGGCGGCCGAGGCTAAAGAGGAGACACTGCGCATGCTGGAGGTCTACCGCCGCTTCTGCGAGGAGTATCTGATGATACCGGTCATCTGCGGGCAGAAGAGCGAAAAGGAAAAGTTCGCCGGCGCCGAGGCCACTTATACGATTGAGGCGATGATGCACGACGGCAAGTCGCTGCAAGCCGGCACCAGCCACTATTTCGGCGACGGTTTTGCCCGCGCTTTCGACATTACCTTTACGGCGCGCGACAACACGCTCGCCCATCCGTTCCAGACCTCCTGGGGCGTCAGCACCCGCATGATAGGCGCCATCATCATGACCCACGGCGACGACAACGGCCTGATACTGCCGCCCGCCGTCGCGCCCACACAGGTGGTAATAGTGCCTGTGGCGCAGCACAAGCCCGGCGTGCTGGAAAAGGCTGCCGAGCTCAAACAGCGCCTGTCGCAGCGTTTCCGTGTCGAGCTCGACGACAGCGACAATTCTCCGGGTTGGAAGTTTGCCCAGCACGAGATGCGCGGCGTGCCGCTGCGCTTGGAGATTGGCCCGCGCGACATCGCCGCTGACAGTTGCGTGCTGGTGCGGCGCGACACCGGCGAAAAGCTGAGTGCGGCGCTCGGCGACATAGAGCAGAGCATACAGACCCAGCTGGATGCGCTGGCGGCTAATATTTACGAGCGCGCGCTGCACAACCGTACCGAGCGCACCACGGACGTGCTCGACTACGCGCAGTTTGCTGCCGCTGCAAAAGGGAACAACGGGTTTATTCGCAGCATGTGGTGCGGCGACCCCGAATGCGAGGCTAAGGTGAAGGACGAGCTGGAAGTAAGCTCCCGCTGCATGCCGTTTGCGCAGGAAAAAATCGGCGACGTGTGCGCCGTGTGCGGGCGCCCCGCCGACAAGCTGATGTATTGGGGAAAAGCCTATTGACTTTTTTGCTTTTTAATAATACAATATTAAAAGTGTGTCAATTGCCCTAAGACCGCGCGGTCGGCGGGTACAAAAATATATTAATAAATTGTAAAAAAGCTCTTGCAATTGCAAGGGCTTTTTGTTATAATCTATAAGACTGCGGAGATATGCTGTGACGCGAGAGGTTGCCGCACTTGATGCGGGTAATTTTCGCCGAGTATGTCTGGTCAAAGAACCGGGCGAACTTAATATTTTGCCGCGGGCGCGATCGTTTACGATCCTCCGTCCACACAACGGCCCAGCGCCGCCATTTTAGGCGGCAGACCGGCACAAACTTTCCGGGGGAAGGTTTGCCGGCAATTAAAATGGGACGTTAAGAAACGCGCGGCAACGTGTTAGAAATCGCCGCCCAAAATAAATTCAGGAGGCGACAAAATGGCAGTCAAGGAAAAGATCAGGATTCGCATCAAAAGTTACGACCACAATCTGGCGGACAGCGCGGCTGAAAAGATAGTCGAGACCGCAAAGCGCACCGGCGCGCGTGTCTCGGGCCCCATCCCCCTGCCGACAGACAAGGACATCGTAACTATTCTGCGCGCGACCCACAAGTACAAAGACAGCCGCGAGCAGTTTGAGATGCGCACCCACAAGAGACTTATCGACATCCTCAAACCGTCCAACAAGACGGTCGAGGCGCTGACAAGTCTTCAGCTCCCCGCCGGCGTCGAGATCGAGATCAAGCTCTGATTCAAGCGCGATACGCGGCGAGGTCAAGTTGAGAGCAGTTCTCTCAACCAATAACCTTCAATGGAGGACAAAATGCAAAAAGGTATTATTGCGAAGAAGATCGGCATGACGCAGCTGTTTGACGAAAACAGCAATGTGATTCCCGTTACAATAGTTGAGGCGGGGCCCTGCGTCGTGGTACAGAAGAAGACCGTCGACACCGACGGCTACAACGCACTTCAGCTCGGTTTCGGCGACGCCACGGCAAAGTCGCTGAACAAACCCCAGAAGGGACATTTCGACAAGGCCGATGTGGCGCCGAAAAAAGTCCTTAAGGAGTTCCGCCTGGCTCAGTGCGAGGAGTTCAAAGTCGGCGACATCATTAAGGCCGACGCATTTGAGATCGGCGACGCTGTCGACGTCAGCGGCATCAGCAAGGGCAAAGGCTACGCCGGCACGATCAAACGCTACGGTTTCCACAGACTGAAGATGTCTCACGGCACCGGCCCGGTTGCCCGTCACGCCGGTTCAAACGGCTCGAGCACCGACCCGTCCCGCGTCAGAAAGGGCAAGAAGCTGCCCGGACATATGGGCGCCGAAAAAATCACTGTGCAGAACCTGAGCGTCGTTAAAATAGACGTCGAAAATAATCTCATTGCGCTCAAGGGCGCTATACCCGGACCCAAGGGCGGTATAGTCTGCATTACCGACAGCGTCAAGAAGGCGTAAGGAGGAACAGATAATGGCTAAACTTAAAGTTTACGATATGTCGGGCAAAGCCGTATCGGACATCCAGGTCTCGGACGATGTCTTCGGTGTAGAGCCCAACAAGGTCGCGATGCACAGCGCGGTCGTCGCCTACCTCGCCAACCAGCGGCAGGGCACGCAGTGCGTAAAGACCCGCGCTGAAGTCAGCGGCGGCGGTCGCAAGCCCTGGCGCCAAAAGGGTACCGGTCGCGCCCGTCAGGGTTCCACCCGCAGCCCGCAGTGGATACACGGCGGCGTGGCGCTCGGACCCAAACCGCGCAGCTACCGCATTACCCTGAACAAAAAGCTGCGCCGGCTGGCACTGCTCAGCGCTTTGTCCAGCAAGGTCGGCAGCGGCGACATGATAGTAGTCGACAACATCGCGGTTGAAGATTACAAGACCCGCACGGTAGTCGACATGCTCGGCGCGCTTAAGGCCGAGGGCAAAACGATGATCGTAATGCCCGAAAAGGACGACAAGTTCGTCAAGAGCGCCGCCAACATCCCCGGCGTCAAAACAGCGCTTTTCAACACTATTAATGTGTATGACATCCTCAACTGCAAAAAGTTCGTCATCACTAAGGACGCCGTCAAACTCATCGAGGAGGTCTACTCCAAATGAAAGCACCGCAGGAAATAATCCTCGCGCCGGTCATCACTGAAAAAAGCATGACCGCCACCGCCGACAAGAAGTACACCTTCAAAGTGGCGAAGGACGCCGGCAAGATAGAGATAGCCAAGGCGTGCGAGCAGCTGTTTGAGGTCAAGGTCAAAAAGGTTAACACCCTTTCAATGCGCGGCCGTTTGCGCCGCCAGGGCCGCAGCGCCGGCTACACTCCCGAGTGGAAGAAGGCCATAATTACGCTGACCCCCGACTCCAAGAACATTCCGTTCTTCGAGAGCATGTCCTGACCCGCAGCGGCAGGTATACGGCGCTTGAGCGCCGTGCAAAGCAATAAAGAGAGGAAACAGAAATGGCTATTAAGAAGTATAAGCCGACTACTCCCGCTCGCCGCGGAATGACAGTCGTTGACTACTCACAGCTGTCTAAGGTCAAGCCCGAGAAAAGTCTGCTGGAACCCATCAAAAAGTACAGCGGCCGCAACAACACCGGCCGCATCACAGTTCGCCACCAGGGCGGCGGCAACCGCCGCAAGTACCGTGTAATTGATTTTAAGCGCGACAAGATCGACATGCCGGCTAAGGTACTCACCATTGAGTACGACCCCAACCGCACCGCGCACATAGCGCTGCTGCAGTATGAGGACGGCGAAAAGCGCTACATCATCGCGCCGGTCGGACTGAAAGTCGGCGACACGGTAATGAGCAGCACCAGCGCCGACATCAAGCCGGGCAACGCGCTGCCGTTCACCAACATTCCCGTCGGTACTTTTATCCACAACGTGGAAATGTACCCGGGTAAGGGCGCCCAGCTGGTGCGCTCGGCCGGAAACATGGCTCAGCTGATGGCAAAAGAGGGCAAGTTCGCCCTTGTTCGTCTGCCCAGCGGCGAGCTTCGCAATGTGCCGGTTACCTGCATGGCCACTATCGGCCAGGTCAGCAACATTGACAACTCCAACGTTTCGTTGGGTAAAGCGGGACGTACCCGCCACATGGGCGTTCGCCCGACAGTCCGCGGTTCGGTTATGAACCCCTGCGACCACCCGCACGGCGGCGGCGAAGGCAAAGCGCCTGTCGGCCGTCCCGGCCCGGTCACCCCGTGGGGCAAGCCGACACTCGGTTATAAGACAAGAGCAAAACACAGCCGTTCCGACAAGATGATAGTCAGACGGCGAAACGGTTAAGGAGGACAATAAATGGGACGCAGTGTCAAAAAAGGACCTTATGTCCAGACCGCGCTGCTTGAGCGCGTTCGCCTGATGAACAAGAACGGCGAAAAAAGGGTCCTCAAAACCTGGAGCCGTGCCTCCACGATATTCCCCGATTTTGTCGGACATACCTTTGCCGTACACGACGGACGCAAGCATGTTCCCGTGTATGTGACCGAAGACATGGTCGGCCACAAGCTCGGTGAATTCGCGCCCACGCGCCTGTTCCGCGGCCATTCCGGATCTAAGACCGCGGCGAGCAAATAGGAGGGAATGAATTAATGGAAGCAAGAGCTTATTTGCGGCATTGCCGCATATCGCCGCGCAAGATGCAAATTGTTTTGGATCTTATCCGCAATCAGCCGCTGGACAAAGCGGTGGCGATACTGAAGTACACCCCGAAAGCTGCCTGCGAGCCGCTGCTCAAGCTGGTAAATTCGGCGGCAGCCAACGCGGAGAACAACTTCAGCATGGACAAAAATTCCCTGTATGTCGCTGAATGCTTTGCCTGCCCCGGTCCGACGCTCAAACGCGGCCGGGCCAGAGCCCGCGGAAGTTCCGCCCGTATTCTCAAGAGGACCTCGCATGTTACCGTCGTCCTCAAAGAAAAGGAATAAGGAGGATAAGATGGGACAGAAAGTTAATCCGCACGGACTTCGCGTCGGCGTCATCAAAGACTGGGACTCCCGCTGGTACGTAAAAAAGAGCGAGATCGGCGATTGCATAGTCGAAGACCACAAGCTGCGCGAATACATCAAAAAAGAGCTGTACAGCGCCGGTATCTCCCGCATTGAGATAGAGCGCGACACAGCGAAGATTAAAGTAATAATCCACTGCGCCAAGCCCGGCGTCGTGATCGGCCGCTCTGGCGCCGAGATCGTCAAGCTGGAGGAGACGCTCGGCAAGCTTATCGACAAGACCGTTAAGGTCAACATTGAGCCGATAAAAAATGCCGACACGGACGCCCAGCTCGTGGCCGAGAATATCGCCTCTCAGCTTGAGCGCCGTATAGCTTTCCGCCGCGCCATGAAACAGTGCATCCAGCGCGCCATGCGCCTGGGCGTCAAGGGCATTAAGACGGAAGTTTCCGGTCGTCTGGGCGGCGCCGATATTGCCCGCCGTGAGCATTACCACGAGGGAACTATCCCCCTGCAGACGCTGCGTGCCGACATCGACTACGGTTACGCGATTGCCCACACTACGTACGGCTGCGTCGGCGTGAAGGTGTGGATCTACCGCGGCGAGGTGCTAAGCGGCACCAAGAAAACCGTCAAAGAAGGAGGGGCAAAGTAAGATGTTACTTCCTAAGCGCGTTAAATACCGCCGTGTCCACCGCGGCCGCATGAAGGGCAAGGCTCTGCGCGGCAACAAGGTCAACTACGGCGATTACGGTATCGCGGCGCTTGAGCCGGGCTGGATTAAATCCAACCAGATTGAAGCCGCCCGTGTCGCCATGACACGTTACATTAAGCGCGGCGGACAGGTCTGGATTAAGATCTTCCCCGACAAGCCCGTTACCGAAAAACCGGCCGAAACCCGCATGGGTTCCGGTAAAGGCAGCCCTGAATACTGGGTGGCGGTCGTTAAACCGGGCCGCGTGATGTTCGAGATCTCCGGCGTTACCGAAAGCGACGCCAGGGAGGCTTTGCGTCTCGCCGCCAACAAGCTGCCGATTAAGTGCAAGTTTGTCAAAAAGGAAGAGGCAGGTGACAAATAATGAACGCAACTGAAATCCGCAACATGTCGGCCAAGGAATTGGACGATAAGCTGACCGAGCTCAAGGGCGAACTTTTCAACCTGCGTTTTCAGCTTGCCGTCAACCAGCTCGACAATCCCAACCGGATCAAGGCAGTAAAAAAAGACATTGCCCGCGTCAAGACTGTGATTCGTGAAAACGAACTCAAAGACGCCGCTGCCGAATAGAAGGGAGAGTAAATAATGACTGAACGCAACTTAAGAAAGACCCGAATCGGCAGAGTAGTCAGCGACAAGATGGACAAGACCGTCGTCGTCGCAATAGCGGACAGCGTCAAGCATCCGCTGTACAAAAAAATCATTCGCCGCACCGTAAAGTTCAAAGTGCACGACGAGAAAAACGAGTGCCATACCGGTGACCGCGTTATGATAATGGAGACCCGTCCGCTGTCCAAGGACAAGCGGTGGCGCCTTGTAGAAATAATTGAGAAAGCCAAGTAACAGCTAATCTGAAAGGAGTGTGCTTCTGTTATGGTACAGATGCAAACCTACCTCAAGGTAGCGGACAACACGGGCGCCAAAGAGATAATGTGCATCCGCGTGTTGGGCGGCTCCCGTAGGAGGTACGCTAACATAGGCGACGTTATAGTTGCCTCTGTCAAAAAGGCCGCGCCGGGCGGCTCGGTCAAAAAGGGCGACGTCGTCAAGGCGGTCGTGGTCCGTTCTAAAAAGGGTATGCGCCGCGACGACGGCAGCTACATTCGTTTTGACGACAATGCAGCGGTCATCATCAAGGAAGACAAAAACCCCACAGGGACCCGCATCTTTGGACCGGTCGCGAGAGAACTGCGCGAAAAAGAGTACCTGAAAATACTCTCTCTCGCACCCGAAGTGCTGTAAGGAGGATGCGAAAATTGATGAACAAGATCCACGTCAGAACCGGCGACACCGTTAAAATAATCGTCGGGCGCGACCGCGGTGAAGAGGGCAAAATACTCGCCGTGTCGCCCGACGAAAAAAAGGTCATCGTCGAGGGCCGCAATATGGTCACCAAGCACGTCAAACCCCGCCGTCAGGGCGAGGCAGGCGGACTTGTAAAGGCCGAAGCGCCGATGTATTCCAGCAAAGTCATGGTAGTTTGCCCTAAGTGCAAAAAGGCCACCCGCGTTGGCAATACAGTAGAAAACGACAAAAAATACCGCGTTTGCAAAAAATGCGGTAACAAATTTTGAGCGGGAGGAGTAGAGTAGAGAATGGCAAGACTTAAAGAATATTATGTCGAGAAGATAGCTCCCGCGATGCAGAAAAAGTACAACTACAGCAGCCCCATGCAGATACCCAAACTTGAGAAAGTCGTCGTCAACGTCGCTTGCGGCGAGGCGCGCGACAACCCGAAAGTTATGGAAGCAGTGCTTGGCGATCTCGCCAAGATAACCGGCCAGAAGGCGATAATCTGCAACGCCAAAAAGTCGGTTGCTAACTTCAAACTGCGCGAGGGCATGCCCGTAGGCGCCAAGGTGACGCTGCGCGCCGACCGTATGTACGAATTTGTCGACCGTTTCTTCAACGTGGCTTTGCCGCGCGTGCGCGACTTCCGCGGCATAAACGGCGACGCTTTTGACGGCCGCGGCAACTACTCGGTGGGCATCAAGGAGCAGCTGATCTTCCCGGAGATCGATTACGACAAGATTGACGCTATCCGCGGCATGGACATCAACTTTATCACGACCGCGAAAACCGACGAGGAAGCTAAAGACCTTTTGTCGATGTTCGGAGCGCCGTTTGCAGAAGGGGGTAAGGAATAATGGCTAAACTTTCCAAGATTAACAAACAGAAGGCCGACCCCAAGTTTTCGACCCGCGCGTACAACCGCTGCAAGATTTGCGGCCGCCCGCACGCGTATTTGCGCAAATACGGCGTTTGCCGAATTTGCTTCCGCGAACTCGCCTACAAAGGGTATATCCCCGGCGTAAGAAAAGCCAGCTGGTAAGGAGGTTGACAGAATGCATATTACAGATCCGATAGCAGACTTGCTAACTCGCGTGCGCAACGCCGCAGTCGCCAAACACGACACTGTCGACATCCCCGCTTCCAACATGAAAAAGTCCATCGCCAAAATTCTGGTGGACGAGGGATATGTCAAGAGTATGCAGGTCATTGAGGATGACAAACAGGGCGTCATCCGTCTTTCATTAAAATACGGACAGGACAAGTTACCCGCCATTAAGGGACTTCGCCGAGTCAGCAAGCCCGGTCTGCGCATCTACACGAGTTGCGAGAAGATGCCCAAGGTGCTCAGAGGTCTGGGCATCGCCATCGTCTCCACTCCGAAGGGCGTTATGACCGACAAGCAGGCCCGCAAAGAGAACGTTGGCGGCGAAGTGCTTGCTTTTGTTTGGTAAGGTGGTAAATAATGTCGAGAATAGGTAGAAAACCGATTACTATTCCTGCGGGAGTAGAGGTAAAGATCGAGGGCAACACCGTTCATGTCAAGGGTCCGAAAGGCGAATTGAGCACGACCGTCCACCACAGCATGCAGCTGTCGATGGAAAACGGCGAGGTGAACGTAAAGCGCCCCTCCGACGATAAGGAATACCGTTCGCTTCACGGACTGACGCGGACCCTTATCAACAATATGGTAGTTGGCGTGACCGAGGGCTTCAAAAAAGAGCTGGACGTTTTGGGCGTAGGTTACCGCGCTCAAAAGCAGGGCACCACACTGGTGCTCAACGTCGGCTATTCGCACCCCGTTGAGATTCCCGAGTGCGACGGTATTACTATCGACGTGCCCACACCCAACAAGATAATTATTAACGGCATCGACAAGCAGCGCGTCGGACAATTTGCCGCCGATGTGCGCAAGATACGCCCGCCCGAACCCTACAAGGGCAAGGGAATCCGCTATACCGACGAGTTTGTCATCCATAAGGAAGGCAAAGCCGGTAAGGCAATGGCATAAAGGAGAGTGAGATACGATGATAACTAAACGCGACAGCAACAAGCAGCGTCTGCTCAGACATCGCCGTGTCCGCGGCAAGATCAGCGGTACTGCCGAGTGTCCGCGCCTGTGTGTATTTCGCTCTGACAAGCATATATACGCTCAGGTGATCGACGACATTGCCGGCAACACGCTTTGCACTGCGTCGACGCTCGAAAAAGGTTTCAGCGGCGCCACCGGCAATGCCGAGGCCGCAAAGAAAATCGGCGAGACTATTGCCGAAAGAGCCAGCAAGCTGGGAATCACTCAGGTCGTTTTCGACCGCGGCGGCTACATTTTCCACGGTCGCGTCGCGGCGTTGGCCGAGGGTGCCCGCAGCGGCGGCCTGAAGTTTTAAGGGAGGAGAAGAAAAGTGGAAAACAGAAGAAATAACAGAAGAAACAACGATCCTTCGACTCTCGACATGCGTGAAAAGGTCGTCTCCATCAACCGTGTCGCCAAGACCGTCAAGGGCGGCCGTGTAATGAAATTCGCGGCGCTGGTCGTGGTCGGTGACGGCAAAGGCAATGTCGGCGCCGGCATAGGCAAGGCGGCCGAGGTGCCCGAGTCGATTCGCAAGGGTCTTGAAGACGCGAAAAAGCACATGGTGCATGTTTCGACTTTGGGAACCACCATCCCCCACGAGGTCATCGGCGAGTTCGGCGCCGGCAGAGTTCTGCTCAAGCCGGCCGGAACCGGTACCGGCGTTATTGCCGGCGGCCCGGTGCGTGCCGTTATGGAAGCGGCGGGGATCTCCGACATCCGTGCCAAATCGCTGCGCTCCAACAACCCCATCAACGTCGTGCATGCGACTATTGAGGGACTTAAGTCGCTGCGCAGTGTCAAGCAGGTAGCCGAGACCCGCGGCAAAGACCCGAAAGAAATCTTAGGTTAAGGAGCTCGAAAGATGGCTGAAACGAAAAAAACTGCAGCTGGCGTGAAGACCGAGGCTGTGGAAAAGAAGACGGCGACAAAGGCCGCCGCGACCGAGACCAAGACCGCAAAAAAGCCGGCCGCTGCCAAGACCGAGACCAAGACCGAGAAACCGGCCGCTGCTAAGAGCACTGCCAAAACTGCGGCAAAGCCGGCTGCTAAGACAGCGACAAAGTCCGCCGCCAAGACGACGGCCCAAAAGGCTGCCGAGCCCGCAAAGGCTGCGGAAAAAGAAACCAAGCCCGCGGCGAAACCCGCCGCGAAAAAGGCAGAAACTAAACCGGCCGCGAAAAAGGCCGAGCCCAAAACGACCGCCAAAAAGGCCGAGTCCAAGCCCGCCGCCAAGGCAGCGAAGACCGCCGAAAGCGGCAAAGTTGTCAAGGTCGGCGCTGCGAGTGCCGCCAAAGAGGAGAAGATCCCCGCCGGCAGCATCAAGATCCGCCTTGCACATGGCTTTTCCGGACGGCTCGACAAACATATCGCCACCGCCAAATCGCTTGGTCTTCGCAAGATAGGCGATGTTACGGTACAGCCGGACAACGCCGCCACCAGAGGCAAGGTCGCTCAGATCTGCCACATGGTCGAGATAGTCAAGACCAAGTAAGGAGGAAGTAATCATGATGCTGCAAGAACTGCAGCCCGCCAAGGGCGCAAACCGCGACGTCAAGCGCAAGGGACGCGGCGCGGGTTCGGGCAACGGCAAAACGGCCGGCTACGGCCACAAAGGCCAGCTCGCCCGTTCCGGCCACAAGGGCGCTTACTTCGAGGGCGGCCAGCTGCCGCTGGTACGCCGTCTGCCCAAGCGCGGGTTTGTGAATATTTTTGCTACTGAATATGCCGTCATCAACGTCGGTGACCTTGAGCGCTTTGAAAAGGGCGCGGTCGTCGACACCGACGCCGTCATCAACAGCGGTCTTATAAAAAAGCCGTTGGACGGTATTAAGGTGCTCGGTAACGGCGAACTTACCAAACCGCTGACAGTGAAATTAGCGAAATTCTCCGCCTCGGCTGTCAAAAAGATAGAAGCGGCCGGCGGCAAGGTGGAAAAAGTTGGCGAGCCCGAGCAAGAGCAAGCCGGAAAGGTCAAAACGGCCAAGAAAGCAGCTAAAAGCGCCGATCCTACCGATAAAAAAGGCGAGGTGAAGTAACGTGTTCCGCACTTTTATCAACGCCTGGAAGATCGAGGATCTGCGGCGGAAGATGCTCTTCACGCTGTTTATCCTGCTAATCTTCCGTCTGGGCGCGGCAATAGTCGTGCCGTTTATAGACGCGACAGTGTTCCAGCAGGAACTGACCTCCAACACCACCACAATCTTCAGCTTTTTTGATATGATGACCGGCGGCAGCTTTTCGCAAGCAACGCTGTTCGCGCTGTCGGTAACACCGTACATCAACGCGTCCATCATCATCAACCTGCTGCAGGTCGTTATCCCGGCGCTGGAGCGCATGGCCAAAGAGGGCGAAGAGGGCCGCAAGAAGATCAACAAGATCACCCGCTACACGGCGGTCGGCATTTCGTTCGCACTGGCTGTTGTCTACTACTTCCTGGTCAAAAACAAGGGAGCGCTGATGTACACCGAGGGCTTCGCAAGATGGTTCTCAATGGCGGTCATTGTGCTTTCGTTTACGGCCGGCGCCATTTTGCTGATGTGGCTGGGCGAACAAATTGACACCAACGGCATCGGCAACGGCATTTCGATACTTATCTTCACTGGTATCATTTCCAACCTGTTCAATGTTTTCCCGCAGATAGTCACCTACTTCAAATATGCAGCCGGCACCTATAGCGAGAGTACCGCGGCTATGCCGCAGTTCTACATTCTCATCCCGCTGGTGATACTGATATTCGCGGCGATGTTCGTGCTCATAGTCTTCATGAACGGCTCTGAGCGCCGCATCCCCATCCAGTACGCCAAGCGAGTGGTCGGCCGCAAAATGTACGGTGGTCAGAGCACACATTTCCCGATAAAGGTCAACAACACAGGCGTGCTGCCGGTTATTTTTGCCTCGGCACTGCTGTCGCTGCCGGCCACAATAAAGGAAGTGTTCAACATCACCGGCGGCTGGGGCAGCTTTTTGGGCTGGTTCAGTCCTGACAACTGGGGCTACGCCATACTGTACGCGGTGTTTATTATGGGCTTCAACTTCTTCTATGTTGCGGTTCAGTACAACCCGATACAGATCGCCAACGACCTGCGCAAGAACAGCGGCATGATTCCCGGCATCCGTCCGGGCCAGCCGACGTCGGCGTACATTCAAAGAGTGCTCAACCGCATCACGATGATCGGCGGCATTTTCCTGGTAATAGTGGCAGTGACGCCGATAGTCCTTGCCAAACTGACGCAGATAAATGTTTCCCTGGGCGGCACTTCGGTGCTGATTATAGTCGGTGTTGCGCTGGAAGTTTCGCAGACGCTCGACTCCTATATGCTGATGCGTCATCACAAGGGTTTCCTGGAATAAGGTGATTTGGCAATGAATCTCATTTTACTGGGCGCGCCGGGTGCCGGAAAAGGCACCCAGGCCGAGCTCATATCCCAGCGGCTGTCGGTGCCGACCATAAGCACCGGCAACATCCTGCGCGAGGCGATTAAAAACGGCACTGAGCTGGGGACAAAAGCTAAGTCCTTTATGGACGAAGGCGAACTTGTCCCGGATGAGGTCATAATCGGCATCATCAAGCAGCGCCTCGCTCAGGAGGACTGCCGCGGCGGCTTTATTTTGGACGGCGTACCGCGCACCGTCGCCCAGGCCGAGGCTCTTAAAACAATGGGCATCGGCATAGATTACGCAATAAATATTGATGTGCGCGACGAGCAGATCATTGAGCGAATGTCGGGACGCAGAGTCTGCTCGAAATGCGCGGCGCCTTACCACCTGCGGAGCAATCCGCCAAAGGCCGAGGGCGTGTGCGACAAGTGCGGCGCGGTGCTGATAACGCGCGACGACGATTTGCCCGACACGGTGAGAGAGCGCCTGCACGTTTACCACGCGCAGACAGAACCGCTCATCGAATACTATCAGAAAGCCGGCAAGTTGCGCACGGTCGACGGCAGCGGCGATATCACTGACATAACCCGAGCAATTTTTGCCGCTATCGAGGGTAGACTGTGATAGAGCTTAAAAACCAAAAGGAAATAGATAAAATGCGCCGCGCGGGCGCGATAAGCGCCGGCGCACTGCGAATTGCCAAAGAGGCCCTGAAGGTCGGGACCACCACCGCGGCCATCGACCGGGCAGTAAGGCAATATATAGAATCGCAGGGCGCACGACCCTCTTTCCTCAACTACGACGGCTTTCCCGCCAGTGCGTGCATCTCCATCAACGAGGAGATAATCCACGGCATCCCGGGAGACCGGATCATTCGCGAGGGCGACATAGTCAGCGTCGATGTGGGCGCGGTCTGGGGCGGATATAACGGCGACAACGCCGCTACGTTCGGCGTCGGCCGCATTAGTCCCGAAGCCCAGCGGCTGCTCGACGTGACTGAAAAAGCGCTCGAGTTAGGTATAGCGGCGGCTGTCAGCGGCAACCGTCTTGGCGACATCGGCTTTGCGATACAGAGCTATGTCGAGAGCAACGGCTGCTCGGTGGTAAAGGAATACATCGGTCACGGCGTCGGCAGGGATTTGCACGAAGAGCCGGAAGTGCCCAACTACGGTCGTGCCGGACACGGCGCGCGGCTGGTGCCGGGCATGACGATAGCCATTGAACCGATGGTAAACTTAGGGACAGACGCCTGCCGCAGATGTGCCAACGGCTGGACAGTTGTTACGGCCGACGGCAAACTTTCCGCCCACTTTGAAAACTCGGTGGCAATAACCGGCGGCGCAAGACCGCTGATACTCACCGCCGAATAGGAGGCCGGGAGTGGAAATCACTGTAAATTCCGCGGTCTGCTCCAAAGCAGGCAGAGACAAGGGCCGCTTTTTCGCGGTGCTGGCGCTGGAGGGCGAATATGCTCTAATTGCCGACGGCATGCTCAGAAAGCTGGCCAAACCAAAACGCAAAAAGCTCAAGCACCTGGCGGCGACGACAACTGTTTTCGCGGCCGAGGACATCGAGAGCGACAGCAAGCTTTGCGCCGCGATTAAGTCGCGATACGCAAGACCGAGACCTTGACAGAGGAGGGAACGCTGTGTCGAAAGAAGATATGCTCGAGGTCGAGGGGATCGTCCGTGAGGTAATGCCCAACGCGATGTTTCTCGTCGAACTCCAGAACAAACACACAATCACCGCCCACATTTCCGGCAAGCTGCGGATGAACTACATTCGCATTCTCGTCGGGGACAAGGTCACGGTGGAGATGTCGCCGTACGACCTGACAAAGGGCCGTATAACATGGCGCACAAAATAAGCGCTAAAACGATGGAGGTATCATCATGAAGGTTCGTCCTTCCGTAAAGCCCATGTGCGAAAAGTGCAAGATCATCAAACGTAACGGCCGGGTGATGGTCATCTGCAAAAATCCGAAACACAAACAGCGCCAGGGTTAAGGCGCTCAACTGGAGGTAAAATATGGCGCGTATTGCCGGTGTCGATCTGCCCAGAGACAAGCGGGTCGAAGCGGGACTTACCTATATCTTCGGTATAGGTGCGAGCACCGCAAAGAAAATTTTAGCGGAGACTGGCGTTGACCCCAACATCCGGGTCAAAGATCTCGGCGACGACGACGTCGCCAAACTGCGCGAGTACATCGATAAGAATCTCTCGGTCGAGGGCGACTTGCGCCGCAACGTGGCGCTGGACATCAAACGGCTTGTGGAGATACAGTGCTATCGCGGTATCCGCCATCGCAAAGGACTGCCCGTGCGCGGCCAGCGTTCCAAGACGAATGCCCGCACCCGCAAGGGTCCGAAGAGAACCATAGCCAACAAGAAGAAATAAGGAAAGGAAATAGAAATGGCGGCTAAAACGACCAAAAAGACTGCCGGCACCGCTACTCGCAAACGCCGTGAGCGCAAGAATATTGAGCGCGGCGCTGCCCACATTCAGTCTTCGTTCAACAATACAATAGTCACTATCACCGACGTAAACGGTAATGCCTTGTCATGGGCGAGCGCCGGCGGACTCGGTTTCCGCGGCTCGCGCAAGTCGACGCCTTTCGCAGCACAGCAAGCGGCAGAAGTCGCAGCTAAAGCGGCGATGGAGCACGGCCTTAAAACCGTGGAAGTCTATGTTAAGGGACCCGGCTCCGGGCGCGAGGCAGCTATCCGCGCTTTGCAGGCGGCCGGTCTGGAGGTTAATATGATCAAGGACGTAACCCCCATTCCCCACAACGGCTGCCGTCCGCCCAAAAGACGGCGCGTATAATTAAGGAGGAAGCTACAATATGGCAAGATATACCGGTGCAGTATGCAGATTTTGCCGCAGAGAGGGCCAGAAGCTCTTTTTGAAAGGCGATCGCTGCTACTCGGAGAAGTGCTCGTTTAACCACCGCAGCTACGCGCCCGGCCAGCACGGACAGGCGCGTGCCAGAAAGCCGTCGGAATACGGAATGCAGTTGCGTGAAAAGCAGAAGGCCCGCCGCTATTACGGCGTGCTGGAAAGCCAGTTCCGCAAGTATTTCGAAATGGCAGACCGCAAACAGGGCGTTACGGGCGAAAACCTGCTTAGGATCCTTGAAAGCAGGATGGATAATTTCGTCTATCGCGCGGGATTTGCAAATTCCCGCAGCGAGGCCCGTCAGCTGGTCACCCATCGCCACTATCTCGTAAATGGCAAGATAGTCAACGTTCCGTCCTATCTGCTTAAAGAGGGCGATGTAGTTTCTGTCAGAAAGACAGACAACGAAAAGCTTAAACAGGCGGTCGAGGCCAATTCCGCGCGCCCGAAACCGGCGTGGATGAGCGTCGACGGCGAAAAAATGTCCGCCAAGATCGACAGACTGCCGGAGCGTTCCGAGATTGATTTCGACGTCGCGGAGCACTTCATCGTCGAGCTTTATTCCAAATAACCCCCTCGGCACTCATTACCGAATTATTGAGAATGCGACCAAGAGCGGGGCTTCCCGCTAGATAAGGAGGGTTACTTAGTGTTTGAAATAGAAAAGCCCAAAATCGAGACAGTTGAAGTTTCCGTCGACGGCGAGTACGGCAAGTTTACCGTTGAGCCGCTGGAGCGCGGATTCGGCACTACTCTGGGCAACAGCCTGCGCCGCGTTCTGCTCTCCTCGCTGCCTGGCGTCGCCGTTATCGCAATAAAAATTGACGGCGTGCAGCATGAGTTCTCTACCATTGAGGGTATTAAAGAGGACGTTACCGAAATGGTGCTCAACATTAAGGGCATCGTTGCCAAGCTGCACAGCGACGGACCCAAAACCTACTTTATAGAGGCCGAGGGCGAGTGCGAGGTCACAGCCGGCAGCATTAAAGCCGACGCTGAGCTGGAAATA
Organism: uncultured Faecalibacterium sp.; assembly: GCA_964478515.1. GTDB lineage: Bacteria > Bacillota > Clostridia > Oscillospirales > Ruminococcaceae > HGM13233. The sequence goes on from CAYZIL010000005.1 coordinate 44,489, forward strand.
CTCAACCCGGAACTGCACATTGCCACACTGGGCGAGGGTGCAAAACTCAACATGGAGCTGATTTTTGACCGCGGACGCGGCTATGTCAGCGCCGACCGTAACAAGCAAAACCCACTGCTGTCCGGTATTGGGATTATCCCTATCGACAGTATCTACACCCCGGTGCTCAAGACGAACTACACGGTTGAGAGTACCCGCGTGGGGCAGAGCATAGATTACGACAAACTGACGATGGAAGTCAAAACCGATAAATCCATCAGCGCGCAGGAGGCCGTTTCGTTCGGCGCGAAGGTCCTGTGCGAGCACCTTAACCTGTTTATGAATCTCAGCGACGACATTATGGATACCGAGATTCTCGTTGAGAAAGACGAAAACACCAAGGAAAAGGTGCTGGAGATGACCATAGAGGAGCTGGATCTTTCAGTGCGCAGCTTCAACTGCCTGAAACGTGCCGGCATCAATACGGTCGAGGATATAACTAACAAGTCTGAGGACGAGATGATGAAGGTCCGCAATCTCGGACGCAAGTCGCTCGAGGAAGTAATCCAAAAGATCGACTCGCTGGGACTGTCCCTTCGCTCTGACGACGATTAACAAGGAGAGAAAAAGCTATGCCGGGAACAAGAAAACTGGGCAGAGCCTCCGACCATCGCAAGGCGATGCTTCGCGCCATGGTCACCTATCTGCTTGAAAACGGCCGTATCGAAACGACGGTGAGCAGAGCCAAAGAGGTGCGCTCGATGACAGAAAAGATGATAACGCTGGGCAAGGCCGACAACCTTGCGGCCAAGCGTCAGGTATATGCCTACGTCACCAAAGAGACCGTTGCCAAAAAGGTCTTTGACGAAGTTGCGCTTACCTACGCCGACCGCGCCGGCGGCTATACCCGCATCATCAAGACCGGCCCCCGCCGCGGCGACGCGGCCGAGATGGCAATCATCGAGCTGGTCTGAACAGCAAAAAATTATAAAAAGAGCAGTGTGCAGGAAACTTGCGCACTGCTCTTTTTTGCATTGGTTATGTTTTGAGCGTTAAGGGTATTTTCACACAGCCGCGCGTGCCAAAAGCCGGCAAAAACGCGCCGAGGGCAGTGCAGGCGAAGTAAACCTGCAAAATAGAAAAGCTGCGGCGTCGTCAGACGTCGCAGCTGATTATTGGGAATATATTGCGCGACAACCGTACTTATTGTTTTCGGCTTTGCACTCAGCGGCCGAAGTAGGACTCCACGTCGTCGGCGGTGTTGCCGACATAGTAAAATACCCGTTCGGTGCTGTTCTCGTCGGTGACGGTTATGCGGTTGGAAGCGCGCTCGGCAAGGTCAATGCTTAGCGTCATTGTCCGGTAAATTGAGGAGACAAGGTTGCCGCGCGAGTCGTAGCACGACTCGTCGTAATACTCGTAATTAACACTGAGCAAAAACGTGGTGGTGCCTGTCTCTACTATTTTTGTAATTTGCGAGGCGGCGGAGCCGGCCTCGGTAAAATAGACGTCGTAGGTGACGTAGTGGGTGCTGCCGACAGTGGAAAAGTGTAAATACAGATAGGGCGACGAGTTGCTTTGGCAGAACCAGTAACCGTTGTTGACGACGCTGTAAAACTGGTCGACGGTGAGCTGCTGCGTTGATTGAGTCGGCGTCTGCTCGCTGCCGCTGAGCGCGGTGACGACGCTGACTTCTACAGTGCCCTCGTAAACTATGCCGTCGGAGTCGCGCACGGTGTAGCTGACGCCGTACGTGCCGAGGACGCCGATTTTCAAGTCGGCGTAGTCGGTCAGCGAACAGGTAGTGTATTTTGTGCCGCGGCGGTTGTAGGCGGCAATTATTGCCGCTTCAATGTCGGTGCGGTAAGTAGTGGAATTCAGCAGGACCTCGACGCCCGACAGCGACCCGGCCTGTGGCGTCTGGTCTTCGGTCGGCTCAGGTTCAGGTGCGTCGCTTTTGTCGGAAAAGCCGCCGCATATGGCAATAATGCCGACGACAATTACCGCGAGCGCCACAGTGCACCCGGTGATGAGCACAGCCAGCTTTTTGCGGCTGAGCGGCTGCCGTTTCGGCTTAGGCGGCGCGGGGGATATTTTGGGGACCGGCTGCGGTTTGGGCGTCGGCTTGGGCTGCGGTTTTGGTGTGGAAGCGGCGGCCGGCGCGACAGGGTGCACGGCTCTGCTGCCGTCAGCAAAGCGCTTGCTGCTTGCGGCAGTTATGCCGGCGGCGTCGGCGTCGGGAACTTCGTAATACTCGCCGGTATCGCTGCTGACGGTGCGGGAATCGTCCGTAAAGGGCAGGTCCACATAGGGCTTGGTGTCGCGCAGGCTGACGGGAGAATCCTCGTCTTCGGCGCGTATAATGCGGCGCTCGCTGTTTGTGTTGTTATCTGCCGCGGCAGCGCTGTCTTTTGCGGCGGCGTCAACGCCGCTTTCGGCTTGAGCCTCGTCGCGCCGCAGTACGGCGCCGCAGCTAAAACAATAGCGGTCGTCGTCCGCGTTGGCTTTGCCGCATTTTGTACAATAGATCAAAATGAGCACCTCCGCTGTCGCAGAAATAGATGTCGGCGCGTTGCGCGCCTATAATATTAATATACAATATGGCCGCAGCGGTGTCAAACTGTGTCAAAAGGCAAAATAAGGCGCGGCGACGCAAAACGCGGTGACAAAACCGCCCCCGCCGAAAAAGGCGGGGGCGGAAAATATTGAGCGGTAAACTAATTATTCGGCCACGCTGTGCGAGCGGGTTTCAAGTTCGGAAAAGTGACGGCGGCCGATAATAAGGATAATGCCGCCGATGGCGAACAACAGCATGAGACTGAGAATGCCGAAGGAGGAGCGGCCGCTGACGGTCTTGATAAGTCCGTAGAGCGCCGGACCGATGACGGCGGCAAACTTGCCGAAGATGTCGAAAAATCCGTAGTATTCATTGGATTTCTCCGGCGGGATGAGTTTGCCGAAGAAGGAGCGCGACAGCGCCTGAATGCCGCCCTGGCAGGTGCCTACGAGTATTGCCATGGCCCAAAACAGGACGCTGCTGCGGGTAAGCGCGCTGCTGTAGGCGGCGCGGAAAGCGTCGGTTGTGACTACCGGCGTTACCGCCGCCTCAATTTTGTCCACAGCGGCGGCGACATTTTCGCGAATAGCGGCGTCGGCATCGTTGACGTACTCGTCGGCGGTCTCGCCGAACTCAGTAGCGAAATCGTCGCCGGCCAGAGCGTTTTGGCCCGCGTCGCGCAATCCGTTGAGCGCGGCGGCGGTGTCGGCGTCCAGGGTATCATAGACGGAGTCGAAAGCGTCATAATAAGACTGCTGCTCGCCCTCCAGACTGAAGCCCATATAAAAACCGACGACGCAGATAACAAAGTAGACGATAATTGCAAAAGCAATCATCTTAATTGAACCGAACTTTTTGGAAAAGCGGCTGAAAAGAATGGCGCAGGGCGCGGCGACCAGTTGGGTGACCAGCAGCGCCAAAATCATGCCGACAGTGCCCAGTCCCAGCGCCGCGCCATAGGCGGTGGACATGTGAATGACGGTGTTGACGCCGTCAATGTAGAAAAAGTAAGAGAGGATAAAAAGCAGAATAGCCTTATCGGCGACTATTTCCTTAAATGTGCGCGCCACATTGCGCAAGGTGTGCGCGACCATGTTTTTCGGCACGGGACCCAGTGAGTGCGTCTGCTTGACGTTTTTGAGCATGGGAATACTGAAAAGCAGCCACCACACAGAGGTGAGTATCACCGACAGCTTTACGGCCAAAACGCCGTCGTCCATGAGCATTATCATGGCGATAGATACCAAAAACGGAATGGTGCTGCCGCCGATATAGCCCATCGCGTAGCCCTTGGCGGAAACGGCGTCCATGCGCTCGGCAGTAGTGACGTCGGTCAAGAAGCTGTCGTAGAAAAGGCAGCTGCCGGCAAAACCGATGTAGCTGATGATGTAGCCTATCCACATCAACTGCCAGCTGTCGCCGAAAGCCATCAGCAGTGAAAAAACGACGCCGACGAGCATGAATACCGTGAAATAACGCTTTTTGCGGCCCTCGTAGTCGGCGACGGCGCCGAGTATGGGCGCGAGCAGCGCCACCGTAAAGGTGGCGATAGAAGTGCCCCAGCTCCACCAGACGTCGCCGTCGGCGACAATGCCGGCAAAGAAGGTGGGGAATACCGCGGCCATGATAATAGTGGCATAAACTGAGTTTGCCCAGTCGTACATTATCCAGCTGCGTTCCGCCAATGTCTCTTTCTTGAACATTTGCGCTCCCTTTCTGCGCGTGCGCGCAGAATATATTATTTAATTAGATTTTCGCAAATTGACGGCGGTTTGTCAACAATAAGTATCTGTACGGCGATGTGTGGTTGTTGACGCGGCAAAAATATGCTAAAATGATTTAATAAAAACGAAAGGAAGCAGCCGATGGCAAAACGTGTCGCCGCAGTTATATTGGCTTTTATTACGGCGCTGTCGCTGTGCGGCTGCGGCCGGTTCGACGCGACTATTGAAGACCTGCTGGTGGCGCCGCAGTTGAGCGACGACCAGAACGCGGTGCTTACGGCGCTGAGCGAGTCTACCGACGCCCATATAAGTCTGAAATACCCCAGTTCGGGCAGCAACCGCACGCCGATACAGTTTGCTGACATCGACGCCGACGGCGACGAGGAAGCGCTGCTTTGTTATTCGCTGCCCAGCGAAGGCGTCTACGCCCGCTTTGCCGTGCTTGACCGTACCGACAGCGGCTACAAAATAGTCTGCGATATTGAGGGCCCCGGAACGGACGTTGCCTCTATTACTTTGCTGGACGTCAGCGACGACAGCAACGGCAGCTATGTGCTTATTGAATGGGCGTCTATAAGCAAAAGCGATTACGACGCGGTAATATACAAATATTTTGACGGAACACTCAGCGAGGTGCGCGCGCAAAGCTGCTTGCGGCTGATAGTGGACGACCTTGACAGTGACGGCAGCAGCGAAATATATTACATCTATACCGAGTCGACCGAGGGGCCGTTTATGCTGCGTTGTGTCGGTTACGACAGCGGTTATTACGTCGTTCGCGGCACCAAGACGCTGAACAAGGACATGCTCGGCTGCGTGAGCATAATCAGCGGCCGCATAGACGAGCGCACCAGGGCGATTTTTATTGACGAGAACATCGGCGGCGGCAACCAGACCACCGAGGTGTTTGATTTTTCCGACGGCACATTTACGGCAGTGGCCGACGGGGACGCGGGCATTTCAACGCTGGCGGTGCGGCCGGTCGACAGCGAGATATGCCAGGCTGTCGGCACACAGGCGTTTACGCTGGTGCCGGCGGTTACGCCGCCGGGCGGCGGCTACCCGGACGGTGACAACTGGGTGTACTGGTATTCGCTTGCCGGCGGCACGGCAGAAGTCGCGAGTGTGATGTATGTGCAAAGCGACTATTATTGCGGCCTTGCGGTGCCGCAGTCTATGTACGAGTGCGACTACACTATAAGCGAGGACGACGAACAGCTGCTGACAGTTTCGGTCCCGAGACAAGCGCAGCTGCCCGGTACCGACGCCGACACCGCCACACTGCTGCAGCTGCGCATAGTGACGGCCGGGCAGAGCGCCGACGCCTACTTGCGCCAGGGCTTTGTCAAAATCGGCAGCTGCGACAGGTACAACTTTTATGTCCGCTTCAACTGCACCGACGCGGAGAGGACATATATTCTGGAAAATTTCGAAATTTTTAACTGAAGACCCGACGAGCGGCCTTGAATGCGACCGAACGGAGGAAAAGATGAAAAAAGTTTTGGTAGTTGAGGACGAGTACGCAATAAGAGATATGGTAGCGCTGAACCTGAAAATGTCCGGCTACGACCCGGTGACGGCAGACAGCGCCGAAAAGGCGCTGGAGCTGTATTCCTGCGACCCCGACGGCTTTGACGTGGCGCTGCTGGACATAATGCTGCCCGGCATCAGCGGGCTTTCGCTGTGCGAGCACATTCGCAAAAATAACGACCGCATCGGCATAATAATTCTTTCGGCGCGCACGCAGGAAGCCGACAAGATAAGCGGCCTTACTATCGGCGCCGACGACTATGTTACCAAACCGTTCAGTATTACCGAGCTTATTGCCCGTGTCGACGCCGTTTGCCGCCGCGCTAACCGCACGTCGGTGACGGTGGAGGGCAAGGAACTGAAAAGCGGCGATTTTGTGCTGGATCTCAACAGCCGCGAACTGACTAAAGCGGGCAAGCCGCTCGACCTGACACAGGTGGAATTTCAAATTATGGAGCTGTTTTTCGAAAATCCCGGCGTGGCGCTGGACCGCGAAAAGATACTCTCGCGGGTTTGGGGAAAAAACTATTTCGGCGACGTGAAGATAGTCGACGTAAACATCCGCCGGCTGCGCATGAAGGTCGAGGACCAGCCCAGCGAGCCGCGCAACATAATTACCGTTTGGGGCTACGGGTACCGCTGGAATGCGTGAGCAGGACGCGGTGCGCGGCAGACGCCGCTCGGCGGGAATAACCCGCCGCTGGCTGTTCGGCACAGTGGTGTGGATAGTCCTGATATTGCTGCTCGCCGAAGTGGGCATAGTTGTCATGGTCCGCAACAGCTACTATTCCTCGGCAATACAGTCGCTGGAATGGCGTGTGGACAATATTGTCAATAACCTGCCGTCGAGCGCTTTGCAAACGCGCGAGCAGGTGGCGGTGCTGCGCAGTTTTGTTGAGGAGTTCAACGAAAAAGACAAATTTGAGCTCATACTGGTCAACACCCGCGGCTATATGTCAATAACGTCCAGCGGCTTTGCGCCGGACAACAGCGAGCAGCCCGGCGACTACCTTAAGGCAATCAGCGACGCCGGCGGCTACGGCAGTTATGTCGGGCGCACCGCGCAAGGCGAGCATGTTGTCGCCGTGACGCAGCTTTTTGACTCGCCCATTGGCGACATAAGTGGCGTTCGTCTGGTGACCTCGCTGACGCTCATAGACCGGCAGATTAAATATATTACGCTGCTGATATCGCTCGCGGTGCTGGTAATTCTGGTTTTCACGCTCGTGTCCGGCACATATTTTATTCGCTCTATAGTGTTGCCGATATATAAAATCGGCGACACGGCGCGCACTATTGCCAGCGGCGATTTTGAAGTGCGAATAAACAACGAATACGACGACGAGATAGGCGACTTGTGCGACCGCATAAACGAGATGGCGGCCGGACTTTCGCAGACCGACCGGATGAAGAATGAATTTATCAGTTCGGTGTCGCACGAGCTGCGCACGCCGCTGACTTCTATAAAGGGCTGGGCGGATACGCTGGCGGCCATAGGCCCCGGCGACGAAAAGACATACAAGAAGGGTATGAAGATAATTGCCGACGAGACCGAGCGGCTGTCGCTGATGGTGGAAGACCTGCTCGACTTTTCCCGCTTACAAAGCGGCGGGCTTTCGGTGCACCCCGAGCGGCTGGACATTGTTGCCGAGCTCACCGACGCCGTGCTGCTGGTGGAACAGCGCTGCTCGCGCGCCGGCATAGCCGTAGAGTACGAGGAGCCGCCGCTGCCTGTCGCGGTAATGGGCGACAGCAACCGCATAAAGCAGGTTTTCACTAATATTCTCGACAACGCCATTAAGTACACCGAGCGCGGCGGCCACATTCGAGTCGCGGTCGGCAGCGGCGAGAGCACCGTCGACATCAGCGTTGCCGACGACGGCGCCGGTATAGACGCAAGCGATCTGCCGCACCTGACCGAGCGTTTTTTCAAAGCGGCAAACTCCACTACCGGTTCCGGTATAGGCCTTGCGGTGGTCAAAGAGATAATGCAGGCGCACGGCGGGAAAATAGTGATAGATAGTGAAATTGGGCAGGGCACCCGGGTTACTTTGTGTTTCCCGCTGGCCGCAGAAACGCCGGCAGACAGCAGTAATAATAAAAATTCGGAAAAGAGAACAAATGGCGAAAAACAATGAAAAATGCGCGGCGGCGCGCAAAACTTCAATAGGCGGGCAGGCGGTTATAGAGGGTTTGGTCATGAAAGGACCCTCGCAGACCTGCCTTGCGGTGCGCTTGCCAGACGGCAGTATACACACCGAAATGTACCCGGAAAACAAGCCGGCAGTGATGAAAATTCCGCTGGTGCGCGGCGCCTACGCGATGGTGCGCAGCCTGCTGCACGGCTACCGCTACATAAACCGCTCGGCTGACCTTGCCTATCCCGACGGCGAGTCTATGAGTGAGTTCGACAAAAAAATGGAAAAGAAACTGGGCAAGAGCGCCTACGAAAACCTGGGGATAGTCACGGCGCTGTTGGGTGTCGTGCTGGCAATAGCTTTGTTTATTGCGGTACCGACGCTGTTGACGGCGCTGCTGGGGCGCTATATTGAACTTACCGGTACGCTGCGCGCGGTAATTGAGGGTGTAATAAAAATAATTGTCTTCCTCGCTTATATCGCCGCGGTCTCGCACATCAAGGAGATTCACCGCGTGTTTGAGTACCACGGCGCCGAGCACAAGACGATATTCTGTTACGAACAGGGGCTGGAGCTGAAAGTGGAAAATGCCCGCGGCTGCCGCCGCTTTCACCCGCGCTGCGGCACCAGCTTTTTGTTTATTGTCATTATAATCAGCATTGCCGCGTCGGTCTTTGCGCCAGCGGGTAACATGGTGCTGCGCATGCTGTGCAAGCTGTTGATACTGCCGGTGGTCATGGGCATATCTTATGAATTAATTAAATTTGCCGGACGGCACGACAACCTGTTGACGAGAATTATTTCGGCGCCGGGACTGTGGGTGCAGCGCTTGACCGTGTTTGAACCTGACGACAGCCAGCTGGAGGTGGCCATTGCCTCAATGAAAGCGGTGCTGCCGCGCGACGGCGAAAGCGACGTCTGGTGAGCGCCCACGCGCTTTTGCGCCGGCTGCGCGCGCAGCTTGAAGACGCAGGCATTGAAGACCCGCGCGGCAAGTCTGCGGCGGTGTATGAGCGGGTTTTCGGCGCGCGGCCCGCACACGAGGTAAGCGAGCCGCAAGTGAGCCCGGACCAGCGCGCACTTTTTGACGCGCTCGCGCAAAAGGTTCTCAGCGGTTACCCGGTGCAGTACATTCTCGGCCGCTGGCCGTTTTTGGATTTTGAACTGGAAATAGGCGAAGGGGTGCTTATTCCGCGCAGCGAGACCGAGTCGGTGGCGCTGACGGCGCTGGAATATTTGCAAAATACGCCCGGGGCCGCGCTTGATCTTTGCGCCGGCAGCGGCGCAATTGCCATTGCACTGCGGCGGCGCGGCGGCGCGGCGGTGACGGCGCTGGAAAAATATCCGGCCGCTTTTGAATACCTAAAGCGTAACGCGGCGGCCTTGGCACCCGGCATGGACCTTGTCAGCGACGACGTGTTCGGCGCCGAAAAACGTCTGCCGTGGGGACACTTTGCGCTTATTGTCAGCAACCCGCCCTATGTGTGCGACGGCGAATGGCCAACGCTCGACATCACGGTAAAAACCGAGCCGCGCACCGCGCTTTGCGGCGGCACGGACGGGATGGATTTTTACCGCTACATCGCCGCAAATTACCGCGACAACCTGAGCGACGGCGGCGCGCTGGTCTTTGAGACCGGCGACGCCCAAAACGAGGCGGTGGCGGTGCTGCTGCGCGAGTGCGGCTATGTTGACATACATCGCGGCAACGACTGTTTCGGTATGCCGCGCGTCGTCTCGGCGCGGCGGGGAAAGTGAGCACAAAAAACGACCAAATGTTTGATTTGCCTGCGCGCGTGTGGTATAATCAGTGTAAAATAAATATGCAAACATATAAAACATTTTTTGATATTGGAGGACAAAAACGTGGCGGAATCTGAAAAAGATAAGGCATTGGAACTGGCGCTGTCGCAGATAGAAAAGAGATTCGGCAAGGGCGCGGTGATGAGACTGGGCCAGAACACCACAATGAATGTCGAGTCTATTTCCACCGGTTCGCTGTCGCTTGATTTGGCGCTGGGCATAGGCGGCCTGCCGCGCGGGCGCGTGGTCGAAATATACGGTCCGGAAAGTTCCGGTAAGACTACCGTGGCGCTGCACGTCGTGGCCGAGGCGCAAAAGAAGGGCGGCAACGCCGCGTTTATTGACGTTGAGCACGCTTTGGACCCGGTGTACGCAAAGGCGCTTGGCGTGGACATAGACTCGCTTCTCGTCTCGCAGCCCGACACCGGCGAGCAGTCGCTGGAAATTTGCGAGGCACTGGTGCGCTCGGGCGCGATAGACGTCGTAGTTATCGACTCGGTTGCAGCTATGGTCACGCGCGCCGAAATAGAGGGCGAGATGGGCGAAAGCCATGTTGGCTTGCAAGCGCGGTTGATGAGCCAGGCGCTGCGCAAGCTGACCAGCGCCATATCTAAAACCAGCACGATAGTAATTTTTATCAACCAACTGCGCGAAAAGATAGGCGTGATGTACGGCAACCCCGAAGTCACGACCGGCGGCAAGGCGCTTAAGTATTACGCGTCTGTGCGTATTGACGTGCGCCGCATTGAAACGCTTAAGGTCGGCAGCGAGATGGTCGGCAACCGCACGCGCGCGCGCGTTGTCAAAAATAAGGTCGCGCCGCCGTTCAAAGAAGGCGAGTTCGACATCATGTACGGCCGCGGCATTTCCAAAGAGGGCGAGATTCTCGACATGGCCGTAAAGCTCGACATAGTGCAAAAATCGGGAGCCTGGTTCAACTACGGCGAGATGCGTCTCGGTCAAGGGCGCGACAACGTCAAACAGTTTTTGCTGGAAAACCCCGATTTGATGGCCGAAATAGAACAGAAAATCAGAGACAATGCCGACAAGCTCACCGCCTCCAGCCGCGTGCCGGCGCGCGGAGCGCCCAATCCGGCGCAGGCAAAAAAACCGACAGTCGTCGAGTCTGACATTGACGTTGAGGTCGACGAGGACGAATGAGCGCCGAGCCGGTGATCATCTCCCAAATAAAAATGACAAAAAAGGGCAGGTATGCCCTTTTTTGCGGTGACGAGTTTTTATTTTCCGTCGACGAGCAGACCTTTGCCGACTACGGTATTTGCAAGGGGCGCGAATTCAGCGAGGCGGAGTTTGAAAAGCTGCAGCGCAGCAGCGGCAACCGCCGCGCGCTGGACGCGGCGCTTGAGTTGCTTGGCGCGCGCGAGCACGCTGCCGGCGAGTTGAAACAAAAATTGATGCGGCGCTTTGACGAGCCCACTGCACAGTGGGCGGTGCAGCGCGCGCGCCAGTTGGGCTTTATTGACGACGAGAGCTTTGCGCGCCGCTACGCCCGCGAACTGATTGAGCGCCGGCTGTGCAGCCGCCGCGCCGCGCAGGCAAAACTGACAGCTAAGGGCGTGGCGCGCGACATTGCGGCAGACGCCGTGGCCGAATATGACGACGCCGCGACAGCCGCTTGCGTGGTGGCAAAGAAATATCCGAACGGGGTCGACGCCGAAAAACGCGACAAGGTGCGCGCGTCACTGCTGCGGGCGGGCTTTTCCGCCGCCGCGGTGCGCGCCGCACTGGCAGGCGGCGACGAAGAGTTTTTTTACGAGTAGAAGCGGTGAGTAAGTGCCGCGCGGAGAGACAGGATGGAAAAAATCTGCATAGTGTCGCTGGGCTGCGACAAAAACACGGTTGACGCCGAGTGCATGGCAAAACTGCTGGCGGACGCCGGCTACGAGCTGTGCGACACGCTGGCGACGGCAGACTGCGTGCTGATAAACACCTGCGGTTTTATTGAGAGCGCCAAAAAAGAGGCGATTGATGCCATTTTTGCCGCGCTGCGCGAGCGCGACGACCCAAATACCCCGCTGCGGGCGGTGCTGGTGAGCGGCTGTCTGGTGCAGCGCTATGGCGAGGAGTTCAAAAAAGAACTGCCTGAGCTTGACGGGGCGCTGGGCCTTTGCGGCAACGCGGACATTGTCGCCGCAGTACGCGCCGCGCTTTCGGGAAAAAAGCACTTTGTCTTTGGCGAACCCGAACAGCTGTGTATCGGCGCACCGCGGCTGGTAAGCACGCCGCGCCACTTTGCCTACATAAAAATAGCCGAGGGTTGCGACAACCGCTGCACCTACTGCGCCATACCCGCCATTCGCGGCCGCTTTCGCAGCAGACCTGTCGCCGACATCGTCGCCGAGGCGCAGACGCTTGCCGACGCCGGCGTCAAAGAGCTTATTTTGATAGCCCAGGACACGACCGCTTACGGGCGGGACTTAGGCGACGGCAGCGACCTTGCCGGACTGCTGGAAAAGCTTTGCCGCATTGAAGGAATAGTATGGCTGCGGGTCTTGTACGCATACCCTGAGCGCGTTGACGAGCGGTTGATAGATGTTATGGCGCGCGAGGAAAAAATAGTAAAATACCTTGACATTCCGCTGCAGCACATAGACGACACGGTGCTGCGCCGCATGGGCAGGCACACAAACGGCGCCCAGATAAAACAGCTTATTGCGACGCTGCGCCGGCGCATACCCGGAATTGTGCTGCGCTCTACGTTTATTGTCGGCTTCCCCGGCGAGAGCGAGGCTCAGTTTGAGAGCCTTTATAAATTCCTTGAGCAAGTCGGGCTTGAGCGCGCCGGCTGCTTTGCCTTTTCCTGCGAGGACGGCACGCCGGCGGAAAAGCTTGACGGGCAGTTGGACGATGAAACCAAAAACCGCCGCCAGGAACAGCTTTCAATGTTGTTCGCAAAACAGCTTGACGGCCGGCTGCAGGCCTGTGTTGGCACCGCGGTGTGCGCGCTGTGCGACGGGTTTGACGCGGCGCGCGGGCTTTGGGTGCTGCGCACCGCCGCCGACGCGCCCGACGTTGACAGCGTTGTCCTGTGTGCCGGCAAGCTTGAAACAGGCCGGTTTTACAAATTGAACATTATTTCCGCCGAGGGCGGGGAACTGTTCGGCGAAATAATCGGTTGACAACGGTTATATATCAAGGGTAAAATTACTTAATAGCCTATATATAGAAAAAAGCATACGGCGCTCGCGCAGCGACGCCGAAGAGGTAGCAGAAAATGAATCTTCCCAACAAGCTGACTATTATGCGGGTGTTTCTTATTCCCGTATTCATGGTTTTTCTGATGGTCGACAGTATTCCATGTAATTATCTGTTCGCGCTTATTGTATTCGCGGCGGCGTCAATAACCGACTATTTTGACGGGCGCATTGCCCGCAGCCGCAACCTTGTTACGACTTTCGGCAAACTGATGGACCCGCTGGCCGACAAACTGCTGGTCATCTCGGCGCTCATCGGCATGATTAAGCCGGGACTCATAAGCCCGGTGGTGACTTTTATAATAATTATGCGCGAGACGTCGGTTACGGCGCTGCGTTCTGTCGCTGCTTCTGCCGGCACCGTTATTGCCGCGAACATGTTCGGCAAAATAAAAACCGTGCTGCAGATGAGCGCGACGTGTATCTCGCTGGGAATGATGGCGATAGGAGAGATGTTCTTCGACGAGCTGTTTCTCGCCGTGGCGCGGCAGGTATCGGTCGCGTACTGGTGGGCGGTCGGCGCCTACACGCTGTTCACGCTGTTCGTCTACTTTAAGCAGAACTTTCAATTTATAGACCCGACGAAATAAGAGGGATACGATGCAGATTTTCAACACGCTCAGCAGAACAAAAGAGACTTTCGAGCCGCTGCACGCCGGCAAGGCGGGCATATACGTCTGCGGCCCGACGGTATACAATTTTATTCATATCGGCAACGCCCGGCCCATGTGTGTGTTTGACACGCTGCGGCGCTATTTGGAGTACCGTGGCTACGAGGTCACCTACATTCAAAACTTTACCGACATTGACGACAAGCTAATTAACAAGGCGAAAAGCGAGGGAACTACGGTAAAGCAGGTCGCGGAGCGCTACATCAACGAGTACTGGACCGACGCCGACGGACTGAATATCCGCCGCGCCACGGTACATCCCAAGGCGACTGAGAATATTGACGAGATACTCAACATTGTCGACACGCTGGTCGACAACGACCACGCCTACGCCACGGCGGACGGCGACGTCTATTTCCGTGCGCGCAGCTTTGCCGAGTACGGCAAGCTGTCGCACCAGCCGCTCGATGACCTTGAGTCGGGCGCGCGCATAAGCGTCGGCGAGCAGAAGGAAGACCCGATGGATTTTGCGCTGTGGAAAGCGGCAAAGCCGGGCGAGCCCTCTTGGGATTCGCGCTACGGCAAGGGTCGTCCGGGCTGGCACATTGAGTGCAGCGCCATGTCGCGCCGCTACTTGGGCAAGAGCTTTGACATTCACTGCGGCGGCATTGACCTGGTATTTCCGCACCACGAAAACGAGATAGCCCAAAGCGAGTGCTGCAACGGGGTGATGTTTGCAAAATACTGGATGCACAACGCCTTTTTGAATATTGACGACCACAAGATGAGTAAGTCGGCCGGCAACTTTTTTACGGTGCGCGAAATCAGCGAGAAATACGGCTATGAGCCGATTCGCTTTTTAATGCTCAACGCCCACTACCGCAGCCCGCTCAACTATTCGACCGAAATAATTGAACAGTGCATGTCGGCGCTGGAGCGAATAAACACCTGCCGCGAGAATCTGGAATTTGCGCTGAGGTCGGGCAGCTTCGGAACGCAGACGCAACTCAGTGAGCGCGCCCAACAGCGGCGGGAACAGTTTATTGCCGCTATGGACGACGACCTGAATACTGCCGACGGCATTGCGGCGCTTTTTGAACTCGTTAAGGATATAAACACGCTCAGCGCAGACAGCTGCGAGCAGTCGCTGCGCGACGCCGAGAAAACCGTGACGGAAATTTGCGGTGTTTTGGGTATTTGTGAGCGCGCGGCGCAAAGCGAGATTCCTGCCGAGATAACGTCGCTGTGCGAGCAGCGCGCCGCCGCCCGCAAAGCGAAAGACTTCGCGCTTGCCGACAAGCTGCGCGACGAAATTGCCGCGCGCGGTTTTGTTCTGGAGGACACAGCGGCCGGAGTAAAAATCAGCTGTAAATAGCAGCGCGTTTTGACAGCAGTCGGCAAATTGTTTTGCCGATATTATGCGATTGACATTTATCAGATGGACACATATAATTGAATAAACGGTAAATCACTTAAATAAAGGAGAGATCTTATGTTCTGCACTTCATGCGGCACAAACAACGAAGACGGAGCGACTTTCTGCACAGGATGCGGAAAATCGCTTAGCGACGCTTCCGCAGCTACTGCTGCGCCGGTTTCGCCGGACGTCAACGCCACAACCGCTGCTTACCAGCAGCCGATGGCGGGCGCGTACCAGCAGCCGGCAGCCGGAGCGTACCAGCAGCCGGCAGCGGGCGCATATCAGCAGCAGGCCGGCTATTACCAGCAGCCTGCCTATCCTCAGAAGAAGTCCAAGACCGGGCTGATTATCGCCATAGTTCTCGGCGGACTGGCAATTCTTGTCGGTCTTACGATTCTGATCATTTCGCTTGTGGGCGGCGGTTCGTCCAGCAACAAGGGCTTTGACACTCCGCAGGAGGCCTCAGAGCAGATGATTCAGTGGGTCTTCGACGAGAACTGGGACGCTATCTACGACAACATGCCCGTACTGAGCGCTGACATGCTGGCGCAAATTGCCGACGGCGGCAGCTCTGTTACGAACATGGCGCAGTACAAGGTGGACGGCTCTAACTACTTTGCCCGCTACTACGGCACAGGAAGCCAGCTGGAGACCTACACTCTGAGAGGCACCGAAAACCAGACGGGAAGCAGCCTTACAAATATTGTCAGCAACTTTTTTGCCAACGCCGATTATCAGGTAACCGGTTTCACGACCATTACCTATGATTTCACGTATACTCAGAACGGTTCTTCCTATTCTGACTACATGAACGTCATGTGCATTCAAGTGGACGGTGGTCAGTGGTACCCCATTTGGTATAACTGAGAACACAGTACGCTTAAACGACCTGCCGGCAGCTTATGCTGCCGGCAGATTTTTTGTATGGCAGTGTCTAACAAGCAGTTGTTATTGTAAACTGTTGCTGGTATAATATAATAAATTGTATAATTTGGAGGTAAAAATGTTTTGCAGTAAATGCGGCTATCAAAATAGTGATGAGATGGCCTTTTGTGTCAACTGCGGCAATCCGCTGAATGCGGCGGCCGCTCAGCCGACCGCACAGCCTGTTCAGCCCGCGCAGACGACGCCTGAAATTACTTCTGACACTGACGCGCAGCCCGTACAGAGCGCCCAGCCCGTACAGAGCGCCCAGCCCGTACAGAGCGCCCAGCCCGTACAGAGCGCCC
>CAYZIL010000005.1:60794-76266 GCA_964478515.1 uncultured Faecalibacterium sp.
AGCCCGTACAGAGCGCGCAGCAGCAATACGGCGCTTACCAGCAACCGCAGCAATATGCTCAGAACGGTTATTACCAGCAGCCGGTATACCAGCAGAAGAAAAAGAACACCGGTTTGATAATAGGTTTGGTTTTGGGCGGTCTGGCCGTGCTGGCGGGCATAATTGTTTTAATTGTTATGCTTTTCGGCGGCAAGTCCGACAATGGCAACTCTGGTGGTTCCGGCGGCACAACGCCCAACAATCCCCAGCAGCAGCAACAGCAGCAACAGCAACAGCAGCAGGCAACCGGTTTCAGCACTGTTGAAGAGGCCGGAAGCCAGACGCTGGAATGGGTGTTTGGCGGGAACATAGACTATATGTTTGCCATAATGCCCGAGCTGAGCTCGTCAATGATCAGCACAATTTGTGACGACGATAGCATAACGACCATGTCCCAGTACAATTCCCACCTGCAAAGCTATTATTCGGGTTATTACGGCACCGGCAATACTTTGACCAGCGCCACGCTGCGCACTGTTGAGGATACCACCGGCAGCGACTTTGATAACCTGGTTGCCGCTTACTTCTCGGGAGCAAGTTACCAGGTGACAGGCCTTTCTTCTGCAACCTATGACTTTACTTTCACTGACAGTACCGGCGCTACTTTGAGCGATTACATGGAGGTCATCTGTATTCAAGTCGGCGGTTTGTGGTACCCGATTTGGTTTAACTGAGATTCAACGACTGACAAACAGCCGCGTGCCAATTTGGCACGCGGCTGTTTTATTTAATGCTGGGCGCGACTGTCGCGCAGTATAGCGGCGGCGGGCAAAAAAACGGTACAACCCTGCAGGGAAGGCGGAACGACGGCTGACAATAAATATCGGAAACGGCAGTGCAGTGACGTTACTTGAAATAAGCTGCGTTTAGAAAAACAGGCGCTCCGACGCTGTTACTCAAGCTCGCAAAGCACGCGTTTCGCCACGCCGACAATGCGCGCGGCGCCGCTTTCAAACTCAGCCGCCGTCAGCGTCAACGGCTGGTAAGCGGGGTTTTCCGGACGCAAAAATATTTTACCGTCAGCGGCGACAAAGCGCTTGAGCGTTGCCGACTCGTCGCCGACAATGCAAGCGACAATTTGACCGCTGACGGCGGTGTCCTGTTTTTTTATCAGCACCAGCGAGCCGTCGGGAATGCCGGCGCCGACCATGCTGTCGCCGCAGACGCGCAAATAAAAATAGTCCTTCGGGTCGCTGACGTCAGCGACAGCATAGTTTTCAATATCGTCAAAAGCGAGCAGCGGCGAGCCGGCGGCAATGCGGCCGACTATAGGCACAAGGCAGTAGGGCTCGTCGCCGTCGCACTCGCCGCCGACAAGATAGTCGACTGAGACAGAGAAATAGCGCGCGAGCGCCAGCAATATTTCGCCCTTAGGCACAGCGCCGGCACGCCAGCGGGTTACGGAAGTGCGGCTGAGACCGACGTTTTCCGCAGCAGCGCAGGGCGACTCGCCGCGCTCGCGGCAAAGCTGCTCGTAGCGTTCAAAAAACAAAATATCACCTCGCGAAGGCGCCGGCGGCGGGTGAGCGCCGGACAAAAATTGCGACAAATATTAGGCAGACAATTTGTGTAACTTTACAGTAACAAAAACATTGACATGTTACTGCACAGTGACTATAATTGAAGTATAGCAGAGAAACAAACGTTTGTCAAACAGGGAAAGGAATGTGGCATGACACAGCGTGAACTTGGACAACTGAAGTTTTTGAAAAGAGAGATAGCACAGGACAGGCAGCGGCTGCGGCACCTTAAGAGCCTGAGCGAGACGCCGACGCTTCGCTGGTCGGTGCGCACACAGGGCGGCCGGCGCAGCGACACGGTTTGCAGCAGGGCGGTGGAAATTGCCCAGCTTGAAGGTCAAATTGAGCAGAACATGAGCCGCTGTGTTGGGCAATTGCTGGCGTTACAGAGGTACATTAATGCGATTGACGACAGCGAGCTGCGCATGGTGTTCTACCGCCGCTATGTGTGCGGCGAGAGCTGGTGCTGCGTCGCGCAAAAGTTGGGCTATGCCGACGAGCAACTGCCACGAAAAAAGCACGACCGCTGGCTGAAAAACGGCGGCAGAGTGAAATGAGTCGGGTAAAGCTCGGCGCAACCGACCGGCGGCCGCAATAGCGGACGCCGGTCGGTTTTTGCTGTTTAATAAGGCTCGCCGCCGCAGTACTGAGTACAAGAGCGTCAGCGGCGCAGGTGCGCACTCAACGAAGACGGGGCTTGGTGCCGCGGGGCAAAGCTCAAAAGGGCGCAAGAGTTTTTCCTCTTGCCACTAAGTGTTTAATGGCGTCGGGGGAGTTTATGGTCAAACAGAACGTCAAGTTTACTGCTTAGAAAAACGTTATTCCGTTTTATTTGGCGCGATTTTCTTATTTAGCGCTTATATTCGGCTCGGGTCGTTTGTCATTTTAGGAGCGTCTTAGGGGCCGCCGGTGCTTTGTCAATATTGCGGCTGAGATTTAGAAAGCTCAATGGCTGCTCAGCGTTTCAAGACAACAGGGCAAAGTATCCGCAAATACAAACGCCGGCGGCCGTCAGAGTACAGAATAATATTGTGCTGCGACAGAGAAAAAATGCCTGGGCAAGTGACGGCGCCGGCGATTTACGGTTGCTTTTTTCATAACACAGGTCGGTTGAAAATCGACGGGTACGGTGGCGGCGATTCAGTTGCGTCGGACGCCGACAGGGAATATAATGTAATAATGAATAACTTAATGACGGAATTGAAATTACAGCTCTGTCCGCAGCAACTGTCTTTGCTGCAGACTTTGGCGCAGACGCGGGATTACGCGAAGGCGAGCGAGGGCAATTTGCGGCGCAACCGCATTTACTGGAACACGCCCACCGGCCGCAACGCGGACAAAAACCGCGGCCGCTACGAGCTTGACGAGGTTATTGCACGGGTCGGGGCGCTGCGCGCTTTTGTGCGCGAACGCTGCCGAGTGCTGCGCTTGGACCCGGCGCTGCCGCTGGCGGTGACGGTTTGCGAGATGGCCTATATTAGCCGCGCCGACGACATTACCGAGGGCGGCTCGCTGAGTGTGCTGGGCGGGCTTGCCGGCGTTGCCGGCAAGGCGACGGCGCAGCCGCGGCTGATGGCGTCATTCGGCATTTGTCAAATAAAACCCTCGACTGCCATGCAGGCGCTGGAATGGGCGCGCGGCGCGGGAATAGCGGCGCCGCAGCAGAGCAGCGACAGCAGTTATCACGACGCGCACCTGCTGGCGAGGCGGCTTGACGGCGACGACCGTTTCTGCGTGGAAATGTGCGCGCTGATATTGCTGCGCCTGCTCAGCCTAAGCGGCGCCGACAGCCGCCGTCCCGACTGGCGTGCCGCAGTAGCAGCAGCCTATGCCTATGTCAGCGGCGGCACTCCCGACGACATTGGCGCGCTTTCCACCGACGGCTATGCTTTTACTGTGGCAAGGCAGATGTATATTGAGCGACTGCTGGCGCCGCGAAAATGAACGGCAGGCGTGAAGGTTTGGGAACCCCCAAAATTGTAAAACTTCTGTGAACGCTCAAAAAGTACTTGAAATACGCTGGAAAGATGATAATATAGTATTGTAAAAACGTATGTTCACCGGGGCGGCAAATGTTTTCTTCCCGATAGACGCACCCCTAAAAAATGAAGCAGCTGTCCGGAATTTTCCGGACGGCTGTTTTGCTGTGCCCGGTGCATGCGCGTGCCGTCGCGGTGCTTTGCGGTAAAAATAACAAAACAGAAACAACTGTTTTGAATAGATTGCCAATAGATGAAAGGCGGGTTATAATGATAATTACAGACAAATACGCGAAGAAGAAAGCGCTGAAAACTGTAAAAAACGACAGGGATTCGCTCTCTGACAGCGGCGGCTAAGTAAAAAACAGCGCCGCGGGCGCACGCGCAGCCAACGGCGGTTGGCGGCGCGAATGCAGCAGTGGGAGCTGGTGATGCTAAAAGACGGTCTGCTGCGCTGCGACAGAGTTCTGGTTATGACTGACTGCGGCCCGACGCTGTATTATTTGTATGACAGCGTTCACGGCTGGTACGGCGAGCGCGAGCCGTTCTACTATATACCCAACCCGGTTTCGCTGCCGCAGTGAGCGGAGAAAAGCCGCAGACAAAATAGCTGGCTGTACAGTAACAAGCATTGCAGCGCTTATTTGAAAGATTGCGCTGACAACGAAAAAATTCACAGGTAAACTACCGCACGGCAATGCCGGGCGGTTTTTTATTGCCCGGAAAGGAGGAGAGATGAATAAGAACATGCAGCGGCTGATTGAGCGGCGCGAGCGCCGTGAGGACGAGCGGCAGACAGAGCGCTGCCGCAATTGTCTCTGGAGCGGCTGGCGCAAGTGTGGGCGGCTTTACTGCGCGCTGCCGAGCTGCGTTGACGCGGCAGTGGCGGCACGGCTCCGCGACCCGGCAAGGAGGTGAGAGATGTGGCCGGAAAAAAGAAAGCGCGGCCGCTCGGCGAGGTGTATGCCGCGCTGCTTGACTCGCCGGTCGACACGGCGACGGCGGCGCAGCTAAACGAATTGTTTGCCGACGTTGACCCGAAACTGCGCAACGGCGAGGCCATAGCTATGGCGATGATTGGAAAGGCGCTCAAGGGCGACACGGCCGCGGCAAAGTACATAGCGGAGGTAGTCGGTGAGCGCCGCCAGCCGCCGCCGGCGGCGGAAATAACCGTAAAGGTGGTGGAATGACGCAGGAAAAATTTGAATTGCACATTACTCATAAGCAGCGCGACTTCATTGCGGCAACGGCCGACGAGGTGCTTTTCGGCGGCGCTGCCGGAGGCGGAAAGAGCGTCGGTCAACTTGTAGACGCGCTGGTATACGCCGTGCGCTGGCCGGGAAGCCGACAGCTTATACTGCGCCGCACGCTGCCCGAGCTTGAGCGCACGCTGGTGCGCGCGTCGCTGGCAATGTACCCGGCACAGCTTTACAGCTACAGCGCCGCGCACCACTGCGGACGTTTTGCCAACGGCTCGCTGCTCGACTTCGGCTACTGCGACAGCGAAAACGACGTCTACCGCTACCAGTCGGCGGAATACGACGTCATTCGCTTTGACGAACTGACGCACTTCAGTGCGCATATGTATACCTATTTGCGTTCGCGGCTGCGCGGCGCCAACCGCTTTCCCAAACAGATGAAAAGCACCACCAATCCCGGCGGCGTCGGCCACGTTTGGGTAAAGGAGCGCTTTATTGACCCGATGCCGCCGCGCACGCTCAAGTCCTTTGCCGGCGGCAGCCGCATATTTATTCCGGCACTGGTGAGCGACAACGGCTTTTTGACCGGCTGCGACCCCGACTATGTGCGCCGGCTGGGCGAACTTGGCGAAGGCGAGCGGCGCGCGCTGCTGGAGGGCCGCTGGGATATTGCCGAGGGGCGCTATTTTGACGAGTGGGACGAGAGCGTGCATGTCTGCCGGCCGTTCGCAATACCGGCGCACTGGCAGCGGTATTTTGCCATGGACTACGGCCTTGATATGCTGGCGGGCTATTTTTTTGCCGTCGACACTCAAGAACGTGTCTGGGTCTACCGCGAGATATACGAAAGCGACCTGATAATCAGCGCGGCGGCGGCGAAAATTGCCGCTGCGGGCGAGACGGTGCGGGAATATATCGCCCCGCCCGACCTGTGGAGCCGCCGCCAGGACAGCGGGCGCAGCGCGGCGGAAATATTCGCTCTTGCCGGAATGCCGCTGTCAAAAGCCGGCGCTGACAGAGTGGCAGGTTGGTTGGCTTTAAAGGAAAAACTGAAGATTACGCGCGACGAGACCGGACAAAAAAGCGCCGGACTCGTTTTTTTTGACTGCTGCCGCAACGCCATCCGCTGCTTACCGGCACTGCTGCGCGACCCTAACGACCCCTCTGACACGCTGCGCCAGCCGCACGAGCTGACTCACGCGCCCGACGCCGTGCGCTATTTCGTCAACTACCGCTTTGCCGGCGGCGAGCCGGACACCTGCGTGAGCGACGAGCAGTTGGCGCGACTGATGAATTACGGAATTTGAAAGGAGAAAAAATGGCAATAGTTATTATCGGAAATCTGCTGTGCTTTGCGTTGGGCGCCGCAACGGCGCTTTTTTGCACCGCGGCAGGGCGCAGACACACCCCGGCTCCGGCGCCGCGGCACAGTGAGCCGGCGCTGCCGCGGCGCATGCAAAATCAATATATAAACTTCCTCAATTACGAGGGGGACGCGAAAGGTCAGGTGGAAATTGGATAATTATTTGGACTTGCAGGAAATATGGCGGCAGTACGAGCGCTGCGTCGCCTACAACGTCGGCGAGGGCCTGTACGAGACTGTGCGCCAAAACGAACAGTTCTATCTCGGTAACCAGTGGGACGGTCTTAACGCGCCCGACCTCGACAAGCCGGTGTTGAACTTTATGAAAAGGGTGTGCAGCTACATAGTGGCTATGCTCGTCAGCGACGACATTGCCGTAATGCTGCGCCCTTTTCGCAGCGACGGGCGCTCACGGCGCGAGTGCGTAATTTTGCAGCGGGAGATTGAGCGCGTAATAGAGCGCACAAAAGCGAAGACGCTGGGCAGAGAACTGCTGCGAAACTGTGTCGTAGACGGCGACGGCTGCTTTTTCTGGTATTTCGACAGCGAGCGGCGCAACCCGCAATTGGCGCGCGGCGACATAGCGCTTGACCTTGTCGACAATACCCGCGTGCTGTTCGGCAACCCGTATGTCAGCGACGTGCAAAAGCAGCCCTACATCATTATTGTCAAGCGCGAGCTGCTGGACACGGTGCGCCGCCGCGCCGCAGAACTCGGCGTCGACTCGGGCGACATTTTGCCCGACAGCGACGGTGGGGCTTACAGCGACGCCGGCGCGCGCGGGCCGCAGCTGGTAACGGTGCTGCTCAAGCTTTACCGCCGCGACGACACCGTCCACTTTTGCGAGACGACCCGCACCGCCGTGCTGCGCGGCGACACCGACACCGGTTACAGGCTGTACCCGGTGAGCTATATGTGCTACGAGAAAAAGCGCGATTCCTACCACGGTCAGGCGCCGCTGACGGGGCTCATTCCCAACCAGATAGCGGTAAACAAGCTTTGGGCGATGGCCATACGTCACCAGCACACCATGGCGTTTCCGAAAATATTTTACGACCGCCAAAAAATTAAACAGTGGACCAACCGCGTCGGCGAGGCAATCGGCATTAACGGCAACCCCGGCGAGGCGGTGTTTACGTCCGGCCGCTCGGTCGATATGTCGGAACAGCTTTTGGCGATTGTCGACAAGACTATCAGCTACACGCGCGACTTTTTGGGTGCGTCGGACGCGGCTCTCGGCAACGTTGAGCCCGACAACAGCTCGGCCATAATCGCGCTGCAAAAAGCGGCCGCCGCGCCGCTGGAGATACAGCGGCTCGCGTTCTATCAATTTGTTGAAGACTACGTCAACATTTTGCTCGACATGATGCGAGCCGACTACGGCGTGCGCGAGGTCAGCTACAGCGACGACAGCGGCGAAATACACAGCGAGTTTTTTGACTTTTCCGCCGTCGACTACGACGCGCTGTCGCTGACGGTAGAGGTGGGCGCTTCCAGTTACTGGTCGGAGCTCATGCAGGTCCAGTCGGCCGACAATATGTACCAAAAGGGGATTATTACCGACGCCATTACCTATTTGGAGTGCATTCCCGAGCGCTATGTCAGCAATAAGCAGCGGCTGCTGGAGCGCCTGAAAGAGCAAAAGCAGTCGCTGGGGCAAGCGGCAATGGCGCCGCCGTCAAAACAAAACGGAAAGGAGATGAGCGATATTGCTTTGCAGTGAATGCGGCTGCGAAATGCAAATAGTCAACAGCTTCGCCACAGTGCGCGACGGCGCGGTGTTTGTGGCGCACGACTGGAAGTGCCGCAACCGCCATTGTAAAAACGGCGCTCGCGACATTCCATCGCGGCGCAGTTACTGCTTATACAACGCCGCGGCGCCCGACGCAAACGCACTTAGCTGCTGCGGCGCGGTGCTCGCCTACATGGGCGACAACTACTATTGGGTGCCCGAAAGCGAGTCTGCCACAGTTGAGGACGGTATGCTCAGCGCCAAGTGCGCGCTGTGCGGCGGCGTAAAAACCGCCGACGTCCGCGGCAAGACGGCGCTGTAAGAAAAGACCGCCAAAGCGCCGCAAAGCCGCGGCGCGGCAGGCGCGCTGCCGGGCTTCGCCGAACATATTGAAAAAAGAGAAGTGACCGCGGACAGACGCGCTTGCCGCAAAACAGGCACTGCGGCGGCGGAAATATGAAAGGAGAAAGCAATGACCACAGCAGAAAAAAACGGCGCAGCCGTCAAGAATGACGCGGCGCCCCAGCAAAACGAGGGCAAAACCTACGAAATCAGCATCGGCGGAAAGACGCGCAAGGTCAGCGAACAGGAGCTTTTGGAGGCGGCAAAATTCGGTTTTTTCGCCCTTGACGTCATCGGCTCCGGACAGCTGAGCGAAGGCAAAACCGCCGGCGGGGACGACGGCGAGATGGAGCGCTTCGTCAGTCGCTACCCCGACGTCAGCGAATTCCCGCCCGAGGTGGAAAAGCGCATTCGCGGCGGGGACTCACCGCTCGACGCCTACCGGGAGTACGAAATAGAAAAACTGAAAGCCCAGGTGGACGCGCTGGAAAAAAACGACGTCAACCGCAAAAAATCGACCGGCAGCGCCGGCAGTGACGCGGGTGAGGATGAACTCAAAGAGCTTGAGTCTATCTTCGACTCGATGTTTGCCCGCTGAGAAAAGGAGAAATAAATGGTAAATCTGTTTGAAAAATTCGCATCTCGCGCAGTAACGCGCTTTTCCAGCGAAAGTCTTATTGTCGGCAGACTGTCGCCGGAATACGATTTTTCCGGCGCGCGCACGGTAAAAATTATTACGCCGACCACCGTGCCGATGAGCGACTACAACCGCTCGGCGTCGGCAAACCGCTACGGCACGCCCACCGAAATGCAGGACGTTATGCAGGAGATGACCCTGTCGCAGGACCGCGCTTTTTCGCTGGTCATAGACAAGGGCAACGACCTTGACCAGGGCGGCGCCAAGGCCGCGACGAAAATGCTGGGCTTGCAGATGAGCGAGCGCGCCATCCCCGAGCTCGACACCTACTGCTTTGCTCAGCTTTGCCAGAAGGCCGGCACGGTAGTCGCCAACAGCACGACGCTGAGCAAAAGTACGGTGTGTGCGCGCATTTCGGCCGGAACGCAGCACCTGGACGACGCCGAAGTGCCGCAGAACCACCGCACGCTGTTCGTTTCGGCAGCTACCTATGCCAAGCTCAGACTGTCCGATGAATTTATGAAAGTGGAATCGCTCGCCTATACGTCGCTCGCGCGCGGGCAGGTAGGCGAGTACGACAATATGCCGGTCGTCAAGGTGCCCGCAGGGCGCTGGCCGGCAAACGTCAATTTCATGATTGTTTACAAGTATTCGGCGGCCGCTCCGGTAAAAATCAGCGAGACCAAGCTGCACGCCGACCCGCCGGGCATTTCCGGCAATCTGCTGGAAGGGCGCGAGTACTACGACCTGTTTGTTTTCGGCGCGCGCTGCGAGGGCGTTTATGTGGAAGTAGATACTTCCGGCAGCGCCGTCGTCGTTGCCGCGCCGGTGATACTGACCGAAGACGAGCAGAGCCCCGGCACCGGCAAGAAGGGCGATTTCACCTGCACGACTGCCGACGTCACCTTCCGTTACACCACCGACGGCAGCGACCCGCGCTACAGCGCGACAGCCGCGGTGGGTACTAAGAGCGACGTTACCACCAGCGGCACGATAGTGAAGGTCTGCGCGAGCAAGACCGGCTGCTATCCCTCTGCGCTCACGTCTGCGACTATGTAAAACTGCTTGCGGCGGCGGGGTGAAAACCCCGCCGCCGCGCCGCACGAAAGGAGTGAAAGACTTGACCGCTAACACACTGTTCGAAAATGCGCTGGCGCTGATAACGACCCAAAAGACCGACGTGAGCGACTACGCCGATTTCGCGCTGCCGGTAATAAACCTGCTTATCTGCGAGTGCTTCGGGCTGAACAATGCGCTGCGCATATCGGCGAAAAAGCTGCCGCAGGTCGAGCTGCCGCTGGTAAACAGCGCCGAGGACGAGGTGGACTTTGAGCCGCAGCTGCTGCTGGCAGTGCTGCCCTACGGCGTGTGCGCCAAGCTGCTGGTGGAGGACGACGCGCAAAAGGCCCTCTATTTTCAAAATTTATATGCCGCCGCCGTCAACGACAGCGCCGTCGCGGTGCCGCAGCCGATTGTCGACGTTTACGGAGGTGACGGCGAGTGAAAAAAAGCAGCGCCGGTTTCATCGCGGCGACCAGGCACCGCGCCGACGTGCCGGAGTTTCTCGGCGTCGACTTGCAAAACTCGACCGCGGCGGTGTCGTTTCGCCGCAGTCCCGACGCGCCGAACATGGTTCGCGACGTGCCGGGCAAGGTGCGCAAGCGCATGGGCTACCGCCAGGTGTCGGCGTACCCCTCGCAGGTGCGCGGCGTGTTTGAGCTGCGCGTCGGCGACACGCTGTGCCGCCTTGTCCACGCCGGTTGCGGGCTTTTCAAGGAGGACGCGGCGACGCCGCTTGTCAGCGACATGAAAGACGCGCCCAGCAGCGGTTTTCAAGTCGGCGAAAAACTGTATATTGCCGACGGTGGCAAGCTGCGCGTATTTGACGGCGAGAGCGTCGCCACGCTCAGCGATTTAGCCTATGTGCCGACGCTGGTAATATCCCGCGACCCCGCCGGCGGCGGCACGGAACACGAGCCGCTCAACCTGCTTTCACCGTACTGGACCGAGTCTTTTCTCGCCGACGGCACAAGCACCGTCTACCAGCTTTCCTACACCGACCTTGACAGCGGCGACGGTTCGCTGAGCGTGAAAAAGCTGGTTTCCGGCGTCTGGCAGCAGCTCAGCGAGGGTACGGACTATACGGCCGAACGCGCGCTGGGAACGGTGAACTTTGCGAGCGCGCCGGCGGCGCCGGCGACCAGCGGCGAGGATAACGTGCGCATCACCGCGAAAAAGACTCGCGCTGAGCTGACGGCGCGCATAGACGGCTGCGACATAGGTGTGCTGTACGGTGTGAACGGCGCGCCGGACCGGTTGTTTTTGTCCGGCAACCCGGTGTACCCCAATCTTGACTGGTACAGCGCGCTCAACGACCCGTCGTACTTTGCCGAGACCGATTTTACCGCGCTCGGTCAGGACAGCTGCGCGGTCGCGGGCTATTCAATTATTGACAACAAGCTCGCGGCGCACAAGCTGCGCGACGACGACGCGCGCAATATTGTCATTCGCGAGGGCAAAATGGTCGACGGCGAGCCGGCGTTTCCCATAGTCAATTCGCTCGTCGGCGAGCCGGCCGTGTCGCGCAGGGCTTTTGCCACGGCCAACGGCGAGCCGCTTTTTTTGAGCGCGCGCGGCGTGTGCGCCGTAACGGCAATGGACGTCACCGGCACCTGGTACGCGCAAAACCGCAGCTATTACGTCAACGCGGCGCTGTGCGGCGAAACGCTCGGTGCGGCAGTCGCGTGCTGCTTTAACGATTTTTACATCATTGCGGTGGGCGGCAAGCTGTATTTGCTGGACACGCTCGTCAAGGAATACCAAAAGGATTCGCCCTATTCGTCGTACCAGTACGAGTGCTACGTCTTTACCGGCATTGACGCGCGCCAGCTGTGGGTGCGCGGCGGCGCGCTGCGTTTTGCCACGTCCGACGGCGCGGTGATGGAGTTTTACAGCGACCCCGCGCAGCGCTCCTCCTACAACGACAACGGGCAGGCAATAGAATGCTGGTGGACGCTGCCGGATTTTTCCGGCGACACGTTTTACCTGAACAAATCTTTTCAAAGCATTGCCGTGCGGCTTGCCGCCGCCGGGCGCACGTCGGTAAAAATTTCGGCGCTGGTGCGCGGCGCCTGGCAGACCGTTGCGGAGCGCTCGGCGGCGGCGCGTTTTTTGAAGTTTTCGGAATTGCAGTTTTCCCAACTCAGCTTCAAGTGTGACAACACGCCGCGCACGGTGTTTGCCAAGCTGCGCATAAAGCGCGTGCCCTCAATGCGCTTTCGCGTCGGCAACGACCGGCTCAACGAACCGTTCGGTATTTTCGAGTTGGGGCTCGAGTACGAAAACAAAGGATACAGCAGGAGGTGAGAGAATGGAAAAATTTCAAGCCAGTGATTTTGTCGGCAAGGGGATAAGCGAGCTGCCTGACGAGCCGGACCTGGGCTCGCCGGCAATGCAGCAGAAGTTTGACGAGCTGACGGTGGACGTCGTAGCGCCAAAATTCAACACACTGGTAGACCTGTTGGCGTCGTCCGGCGGCGCGGCCGAAATCGGCAGCGCCGGCAGCGGCGTGCAAGCAGACTTGAGCGCGCTGCAGAATTCTGTTTCGCTGAAAGCCGCCGCGGCCGACGTTCTTCTTAAAGACAACGCCGCCAGTTTCGCGCCGACAGGCGACTACCAGCCGGCAACAAAAAAATATGTCGACGACACCCTTGTGGCAATTGGCGCCAGCGACATGGCCAAAAGCGTTTATGACAGCGACGCCGACGGCACGGTAAACGCCGCCGACAACGGCGCTTTCGAGTATGCCCACGCCAAAAGCGGCACGGTACACGCGCTGACTCGCGCCGGCGACATGCACACTCAAATAGCATTTACTGCGACTGACGACTTTGCGGCAGACGACACCTTTACGCTCAACGGCGCGGCCGTGTCGGCAAAGCAGTGGAGCGGCGCAGCGCTGCCCGGCGGGTATTTTTCCGCCGGTACGCGGGTAAACTGCGTTGCCGGCGGCAGTGCGCTGTACTTTGCCAACAGCTTCGGTTTGCGGCGGCTGTGGTCGGGAACCTGGAGCAGCGGCGCGCTGAGCGTGCCGGGAATTTCGGAATACTTTTTGCTGCTGGTGCGCATGGCCGGTACCAACAACACGTCGGTCGGCATAGGGCATATTATCAATAACGTGCTCAACGCGCATTTTTCCGGTTACGCGGGCTCGAGCTCCGCGAGCAACATGACCTACACGCTGCACGCAACGCTCAGCGGCGATGTACTTACCGCAAGCGAGCTTACTTCAATGGTTCACAGTTCCTCCGGCAGCCACAGCGCCGACATCGCCGCCGTGGTGTGCGATATCTACGGCCTTGTGCGCACCGACCAACTGATTTGAGGTGAGAGAATGATACTTAATTACAATACCGACGCCGACGGGCGAATAACGAGCACGACCTCGTATGTGCTCAACGAAAACGCGGCGCTGTTCAACTTTCCGGCAAATTTCGATTTTTTCGCGCAGAGTGACTGGCGCGTTGTCGCCGGCGACATAGTTTACGACCCGCGTCAAAGCGAGTCGCAGGAATAGGAGGAGATAGATATGGAGATTTTTGCGGCGATTAAAGAGCCGCTGCTGACGCTGCTTGCGGCGGCGCTGACGGCGCTGTTTTCCTACGTCGGGCTGCGGCTGAAGGACGTTTGCAGCCGCTACCTTGACAGCGAGGTGAAAAGATCGCTTGCGCGCGACTGCGTGCAGTTTGTCGAGCAGGTCTTTACAGACATACACGGCGAAGAAAAATTTGACCGCGCCGCCGAGCTTGCCGCCGAGTGGCTGACCCAAAAGGGAATCGCCGTCGGCAGCGACGAGCTGACGGTGCTGTTGGAAAGCGCGGTAAACGAAATGAACCGACAGACGAAAGGAGAGACGCAGGATGCTTAGTGTAAAATGGAGACAGCGGGCGCTGGCGCTGTGGCGGGGACTGTACACGGGAAAAATTGACGGTATTGCCGGAAAAGAGACCCGCGCCGCAGTGCGCGCTTTTCAAACTGCCGCGGGACTTGTCGCCGACGGTATCTACGGCGCCCAAACCGACGCGGCGCTGTGTGAGGCAGTGAAGACAGTGCAGCGGCAGCTTAACGTGTGCGGCTGCGATATTGCCATTGACGCGCTGGCGGGAAACAGTACCGCCGCTGCCGTAAAGAGCTTTCAGCAAAAAAACGCGCTGGCGGCAAGCGGCATAGCCGACAAACAGACCTTGCAGCTGTTGGCGCAAAAGGGCGCGCTGCCGGCAGGGTACATCTCGCCCCACTTCAAAAAGAGCGAGTTTGCCTGCTGTTGCGGCGGCAAGTACTGCGACGGGTTCGGCAATCTTTCCGGTATAGACCGGCGAGTGTTGGACGTTCTGGAGTGCGCGCGCAGTCACTTCGGCAAGGCAATACACATAACCAGCGGCGTGCGCTGCAAAAAACAAAACGCCATAGACGGCGGCGTCAGCACCAGCCGCCATATGCGCGGCAAGGCAGCCGACTGCTACATAGGTGTGCGCAACGGCGTCAGCGACAAAGCGCTGTGCAGTTGGTTCAAGAGCCAAAGCGACGTGCGCTATTCCTACACCGGCTTTGGTGCGGTACACTTTGATGTCAGCTGAGAGCGTCGGCGCCGTGGCAGGCGTGAGCGCGGCGTCTTGCGCCGCCAAGCGCCGCGAACTAAACGACAGGCTTGCCAGCGCAAACGAGCGCGCCGCCGTAATTGAAACCAAGCTCGACTTGATGTTGAATATTACCCGCCTGGTATTGGGCGCGGTGGTGTCGGGCGTGGTGACGATAGTGGTGCTGCTGCTTACTCGCGGATTGTAAAGGGAGGAAAACGTCATGGACGACTTGACTGCGGCGCTGCGCGCCGCACATGTGCACAACCTGAAACAGAAATATCTTGACATTATTGAGGACGCAAACACCGAATACCGGCGCAACGAACAGGACTACGCCGCCGACGCCCGCAACGCCTATATAACCCGCCGGCGCGGCGAGCGCGAACTGCCGCAGCAGCTGCGCGCGCAGGGCCTTTCCGGCGGGGCGCGCCAGACGGTGGAGCAGCAGCTGCTGCGCGAATACCGCGACACAATGTCGCGGCTGGACGCGGCGCGCGGCCGCTACAGCGAGGACTACCGCGCGCAAGTGGACAAGCAGCGGCGGCTGATGGAGGGGGCGGTGAGCGAGTACGAGCTGCGCAACGCGCTCAGCGACGCGGGCTCGGCGGGCTCGGCCAGGTCGACTTCCGGCCGCTCGTCGCGCAAAAAAAGTTCGGCGACGGCGGCTGACAACAAGCACGTTTATCTTTACGCCGCCAGCAAAAGGCCGGCAAAAGCACAGCGTCTCGACAGCGCGCTGGATTATTTGACGACAGCTTACGCTGCTGAGATACTGCCGTAAAAAAGCGGGACTCCTACGGGAGTCCCGCTTAATAAATAAATTTTTACCGCGGCGGCATATTTGCTGTTGATTTTTGCCGGACGATATAATATAATATACAAGTCGCAGTTATGGACGATTAGCTCAGCTGGAAGAGCATCCGCTTGACGTGCGGAGGGTCACAGGTTCGAGTCCTGTATCGTCCACCAGCTTGCTGCAAGCTTTACAGCTTGCGGCTTTTTTTTGCGTCTTCGCGCGGCGC
>CAYZIL010000006.1:0-75914 GCA_964478515.1 uncultured Faecalibacterium sp.
AAATTACCGAAAACGACCGGCAAGCGCGCCGGCCGGCAGGAGGAGCAGACAATATATGAGTTACTGCGACTACTTTGACACAATTTCTGCAATGATGGACAAAGTGCGCCGCGAGGACGCGCAGCAGATTCACGACGCGGCGTGCTTGGTCTGCGACACTGTAATGGGCGGCGGCATAGTTCAGGCCTTCGGCAGCGGCCACTCGCGCAAGGGCGCTATGGAAATAAGCCGCCGTGCCGGCGGGCTGGTGCCGGTAAAGTGCCTGGACGAGCCCTCGCAGGGGCGCTACGAAAAAGTTGAGGGCGTGGGTACGGAATACATGCGCGAGTGCGACGTGCGAGCGCAGGATGCTTTCGTGCTGATTTCCAACACCGGCATAAACCCTATGGTAATAGAAATAGCCGAATGCGCCAAAAAACGGGGCTGCAAAATAATCGCCGTCACGGCGCTGGAAGTTTCGTGCGCTATGAAGTCGAAACATTCAAGCGGCAAAAAGCTGTACGAGCTTGCCGACGTTGTGCTGGACACCAAAAGCGTCTACGGCGACGCGGCGATGAGTGTTGAGGGCGTGCCCGGCAAAGTGTGCGGCACCTCGTCGATAATCTGTGACTTGTTGCTCAACGGCATGATGTTAGAGGCAATTGAGCTTATGGTCGAGCGCGGGTTTGAGCCGCCGATATTCATGAGCGGAAACGTGCCCGGCGGGGTGGAGCAGGGCGAGCGAATGATAAAAAAGTACCATGACCGCCTGCTGCGCAACCATATTTACTATTGATACTAAAGGGGAGGGTAACTTATGAGCGAGCTGAGCATCCGCGCGGCACGCGCTATTTTGCCCGGCGGGGAGCTGGAGAGCGCTGAAATACGCGTCAGCGACGGCGTTATTGAGCGCATCGGCACCGTGTGCGAAGGCGGCGCTGCGACAGTCGACGATTACGGCGACGGCATAATCTGTCCCGGCTTTGTGGACATACACATCCACGGCGTGGCCGGCCGGCTGCCGGACGAGTCTGCCGACGCCGTAATAGCGACGGCGCGTTACCTGCTGAGCGTGGGCGTTACGTCCTTTTTGCCCACTGCCATGACGTTACAAGGCGCAAGAAACTGTGCCGAAATCGCCGCCGGCAACGGCATAGCGGGCGGGGCAAAGGTACCGGGATTTCGAATGGAAGGACCGTTTCTCGCGCCGAAAAACCTCGGCGGCGGCGCTGACTCAACGCTGCTGGAGCCGGACATTGTCACGGCGCAGGAGATAATCGACGCTGCGGCCGGCACAATGTGTATTATGGACGTCGCGCCGGAACTGCCCGGCGCCGAGCCGGTGGTGCGCAAGCTGCGCTTGCAGGGAATAGTCGTCGCGGCGGGTCACACAAACGCCACAGCCGCGCAGCTGCGAGAGTCGCAGAGCTGGGGTGTCAGCCACTCAACGCACCTTTTCAACGTCATGCCGCCCTTTTCCCACCGCGCTGCCGGAGCGGCAGGCGCCATTCTTGCCAGCCGCGACATGACCGGCGAAATTATAGCCGACGGCATCCATTTATGCGACGAGGCCATGATGATAGCCTGCAAATGTCTGGGGCCGCGGCGGCTTGCGCTCATAAGCGACATGACGCTCGGCGGACTTGACGACGGCGAGTATTCCCGCGGCGAGTTCAGCATTGTTGTGCGCGACGGCGTTGCCCGTTTCAAAGGCGCGGACGAAACAGCCGCTCATTCCATTGCCGGCAGCACTTTTCCGGTGCTGCGCGGCATAGCGACTATGTGCCGGCTGGGTATACCGCTGAGTGACGCGGTGCGCATGGCCAGCGCCACGCCGGCGGCAATAGCCGGTATTGACGGCGAGTGCGGCTCACTGGAGAGCGGCCGGGCCGCCGACATTACGGTGCTGCGCCCCGACTTGAGCGTGGCCGCAGTTTACCTGGACGGCAAAAAAGTTTTTGTCGGCTGACAGGTAAAAAACTTTGCACAACACTCAAATCAGCTCCGGCGCGTAAAGTGCCGGAGCTTTGCTGTTTTTTTTGACGTAGCTGCAAATGTAAATAAATTATTAAATAACGATATATACATATTGATAAACGATATATTAGTGATATAATTGCCGGTGATGAGAGGTGATTTTATGAAGAAAAACAGCTTTGCCGCAGTATTGTCGGTGGCGGCGTGCTACCTTTACACAGCCGGAGTGCTCGCGTCGGTGCCGTTTGTCGGGCGCATTGTGGCCGCCCTGGCGCCGGCGTACGCCGTGGGTTCACGCGAATGGCTAACGGCGACTGTCTGCCTTTATTGCTGCGTGCCTTTTGCGCTCGCAGCGCTTGTGTCGCTGCGGCTGCTGCTGCGCCTTGTCACGCAAGGTCGGGTATTTTCTGCGGCCAGCTGCCGGTTGCTGCTGATAATTGTGCTGTGCGCCTTTTCGGTGGCAGTGATATTCGTTTTCATGGCCAAATATTTTACCAGCACGGTGTTT
The DNA here is from genome assembly GCA_964478515.1 of uncultured Faecalibacterium sp. Taxonomy (GTDB): domain Bacteria; phylum Bacillota; class Clostridia; order Oscillospirales; family Ruminococcaceae; genus HGM13233. The sequence goes on from CAYZIL010000006.1 coordinate 2,465, forward strand.
GTCTGCGCCGCTGCCGCGTTTCTCGCACTGTGCTTATTGGTCGTGCGCGACGTTATCGCCAAGGGCTGCGAGATTAAGTCGGAAAACGACCTGACAGTATAGGGGGAAGACAAGATGGCGATAATTGTGAATCTCGACGTGATGATGGCGCGGCGGAAAGTAAGTCTCGCCGAGCTGTCCGAGCAGGTTGACATCACGCCGGCGAACCTTTCTATATTAAAAAACAACCGGGCGCGGGCGGTGCGCTTTTCCACGCTTGACGCGCTGTGCCGCGCCTTGGATTGCCAGCCCGCAGATATACTTGAATACTGTAAGGAGCGCGAAGAATGAGCGAAATTTCAGAAAAAACCGCCGCAGTCGTTGCGGCGCCGCCGCAGAGCGGCAAATATGTGATTAAAAAAGCTGATACGTATTTTTTGCCGGCGGCGCTGGCGCTGGGTATAATGTGGTGCTATTTCCGCACGCCGTTTGAGGCGGGCGTCGCGAACACGCTGTACCTGCTGGTCTCGCTGGGCTGCGGGTGTGCTTACCTGACGGCGCGCGGACACAAACAGACCCGGAAAAGTTTGCCGGTGCTCGCGGCTGCGGTGATGGGCGCGCTTTACTACACCTTTCACAGCAACGCCTTTTACGCGTGCGTCTGCTCACTGCTGCTCGTGGCGCTGTGCGGTCTTTGGCTGGCAATTACAACCGAAACCGCCGTCGCCGCCGACAGCGGCGCGCTGTTTGACGAACTGAATGTTTACGTTTTGCGGCCGCTGTTCAATTTCGGCGCCGTTTTCGCTGTCGGGCGCGGCCGCAAGCGCGGCGCGGCAATGCAGGCGCTGCTGGGGCTGGTAATTGCGCTGCCGCTGGCGGCGGCCGCTTTGGCGCTGCTGAGCAGTGACGCCGCCTTTGCCGCCGTACTGGACAAAGCCGGCGAGCTGTTCAGCGGTTCAATAATTTCGGCGCTGTTGCGGCATATAGGCGGGGCGGCGCTGGGTGCTTATATATTTGCGCGCTATTACGGCGCGGCGGCCGGCAGTACGCGCCACACGCTGGACAAAAACGGCGCGCAAAAGTTGGAAAATTCGCTTCATTTTTTGCCGCAACTCAGCGTTTTCTCGCTGTTGGCGGTGCTGTGCGCGGTATACGTTTTCTTTTTGCTTTCACAGAGCGTCTATTTCTTTTCGGCCTTTCGCGAGCTGCTGCCGCGCGGCTTTACCTATGCGGAGTATGCGCGGCGCGGTTTTTTCGAGATTTGTGCTCTGGCGGTGTTGAACGCCGCCGTAATTGCCGCCGTGTGGGTGTTTACCCGCAGCGGCAGGGAAAAGGTCCTGCGCGGTTTCAGCGTCGGCATTGCCGCTTTTACGCTGCTGCTGATAGCGACGGCTTTTTCAAAACTGCTAATGTATATCGGCAACTATGGACTGACGCTGACAAGAGTAAACGCCGCCTGGTTTATGGCGGTGCTCGCGGTGGTCTTTATTCTTATTATCATCCGCTGCTGCGGCGTTGCCGTACCGGTGGTGCGCACAGCCGTGATATTTACTGTCGTGATGTTCCTGGCGCTGTGCTGGAGCGACCCCGACGCGCTGACTGCGCGTTACAATATTGCCCAATACGAGCGCGGCGCGCACTCGCAGCTTGACGTTGAGTATGTCTTCAGTGACCTTGCGCCCTCCGCCTGGCAGCAGATGACAGACTACGCCCAAAGCGGCAGCGCGCGCGCCGCCGCCGTGCGCGCGCGCATAGAGCAGCAGTGCGCCGAACGGCAGCAGGACATTGACGGCGGGCGGTACAGCCGCTGGCAGGACTGGACACTCGACCGCGCTGCGGCGCGGCGGGCGCTTGCAGAAAACAACTGACACGTGCAGGTAAAGTTATAAATATTGCCAAACTGAAAAAACATTGCCGGCGCACAGCGCCGGCAATGTTTTTTCTTTACAGGTTTCGAGCAAACCGCGCCTTTCTGGCGCGGTTTTGTTTCTGTTGCGCCGCAAATTGCAATGACGGCTGCTTTGTTATATAATAAAAAAAATACTTTTCGGGAAGAGCAGCATGATATATTTCGACAGCGCCTCGACCACACGGGTGTGCGACGAATGTGTCGCCGCCGTGAGCGCGGCGCTAAAAAATTGTTACGGTAACCCAAGCTCGCTGTATTCGCTTGGCTTCGAGGCCGAAAAAGAGCTGGAAAGCGCCAGGCAGACCGTAGCGGCGGCACTGGGCTGCCGCCCCAAGGAACTGGTATTCACCGCCTCGGGCAGCGAGAGCAACAATATGGCGCTGTTCGGCGCGGCGCGGGCGCGGCGCAATTTCGGCAGCGAGATTGTCGTCACTGCCTTTGAGCACCCGAGCGTTGCCGAAAGCGTTGCGGCGCTGGCAAAAGAGGGCTTTACGGTTATAGAAATAGCGCCGAAAAACGGCGTTGTCGACATTGAGCAGATGGCGGCCGCCGTCGGGCCGAAAACGGCGCTGGTAGCCGCTATGGGCGTGAACAACGAGACCGGCGCGCGTTTGGACGCCGCCGCTCTCGCCGAGCTGGTCAAGCAGAAAAACCGCCGCACGGCAGTGCACTGCGACTGGGTGCAGGGCTTTTTGAAACACCCGCTCAGTGTCGCCGGGACAAAATTGGACACGGTGTCCGTGAGCGCCCACAAGATACACGGCCCGAAGGGGATGGGCGCGCTGTATGTCCGCGACGGCTTCAACATGCAAAAGTATATATACGGCGGGCACCAGGAACGCGGCCGCCGCGCCGGAACGGAAAATGTCGCCTACGCGGCCGGTTTTGCCGCCGCGCTCAAGTATACCGCCGCGCGCACCGACGCCGCAAAGGCGGCCGCTGTCAGCAATTGCATAAAAAGCGGGCTGGCGGCTATTGACGGAGTTTGCGTCAATTCACCGCCGGACGCGTCGCCGTTTGTGGTAAATTTTTCGCTGCCGGGCTTTCGCAGCGAGACGGTGCTGCATTTTTTGGAAGACAGACAGATATATGTTTCCAGCGGCTCAGCTTGCTCGAAGGGCGAGCCCAGCCGCACGCTGCTGGCGATGGGATTGCCGGCATGGACGGTCGACGGCGCCGTGCGCGTCTCGCTCGATTGTGAGAATACGCCCGCGCAGGCCGAGGAATTTGTCGCGGCAATAAAGGAGGCCAGAGACACTCTGGCGCACAAGTAACTATGAACGAAGTGATTTTGGCAAAATACGGCGAGCTGGCGCTCAAGGGGCTTAACAAAAGCAGCTTTGAGTCGGTGCTGACCAAAACAGTCAGCCGCCGAGTGGCGCGCGCCGGAAATTTTCGGGTGCGGCACGCCCAGTCCACAATATATGTAGAGCCGCAGGACGAAAACTGCGACATCGGTTTCGCGCTCGACATGATGGGGCGGGTCTTCGGCATTGCGGCGCTCGACCGTGCCGCGGTAGTTGAAAAGGACCTGGACACTATCTGCCGCGCGGCCGACAGTTATTTGAGCGCTGAGCTGGCAGCGGCGCACACGTTCAAAGTCTCGGCCAAGCGCGCCGACAAAAAATTTCCGCTTACTTCTATGGAGTTGGCCGCAAAGCTCGGCGAGTATTTGCTTGAGCGCCACCCCAAGCTCAAAGCTGACATGCAAACCCCGCAGCTGGACGTCAATGTGGAGATACGAGATTTCGGCGCCTACATTCACAAGGGCAAAATTGCCGCCGCCGGCGGTATGCCAACCGGCACGAGCGGCAGAGCGGCATTTATGCTTTCCGGCGGGATAGACAGTCCCGTGGCCGCCTATATGATGGCCAAGCGCGGACTGGACCTGGTGGCGGTGCACTTTCAAAGCCCGCCCTATACCAGCGAGCGAGCGCTCGCCAAGGTCATAGACCTCGCCCAGATAGTCAGCTGCTATGTCGGCAACATTGCGGTGTTCGCGGTGCCGTTCACGGAAATCCAACTGGCACTGCGCGACCACTGCCCGGAGGAATTGTTTACGGTGCTTATGCGCCGCAGCATGGTGCGCGTCACCGATATTATCTGCGCGGCCGAAAATTGCCACGCGATGATAACCGGAGAAAGTCTCGCGCAGGTGGCGTCGCAGACGCTGCTAGCTATCAACTGTACCGACGCGGCGGCAAAGCTGCCGGTGCTGCGCCCGCTTATCGGTATGGACAAAAACGAAATAGTCGACATCGCCCGGCGCATCGGCACGTTCGAGACGTCTATTTTGCCCTACGAGGACTGCTGCACAATTTTCACGCCCAAACACCCCAAGACAAAGCCACGCATAGCGGACGTAGAGGCGGCCGAGAGCGCCTGCTTGAACCTGAGCGAAATGGAGGCGAAAGCCGCCGCCGGTGCCGAGCTTCACATGGTACATTTTTACGACAAATTATGATCTCGCACAAGGAGACTTAAACGATGAAAGCAGAAATAATTTCGGTAGGTACCGAGCTGCTGCTCGGCAACATTGTCAACACCGACGCCGTTTTTCTGTCGCAGCGCCTTGCTGAGCTGGGTTTCGACATGCACCACCAAACAGTGGTCGGCGACAACCCCGACGACGTCAAGGCGGCAGTTGTCGCCGCGGTAGGCCGCAGCCACGTGACTATTCTCAGCGGCGGGCTCGGACCCACCGAAGACGACCTGACTCGCGAGTCCGTAGCCGCCGCGCTCGGCTTGCGTTTAGTGCGCGACGAGCAGACGGTCAACAGAATTAATTCCTATTTTGCCAGCTGCCACAAGCACGCGACAGACAACAACTACCGCCAGGCTAATGTTTTTGCCGGCGGCACGGTGCTCGCCAACGACAACGGCACCGCTCCCGGGTTGGTCGTGCAAAGCGGCAGCCAGCTCGTAGCGCTTTTGCCCGGGCCGCCGCACGAGCTGACAGCGATGTTCAACGACAAGCTGGCGCCGCTGCTGAGAGCCATGTGCGGCGAGGCGATAATATCTAAAACTCTGCGCGTTTTCGGCATAGGCGAGTCGGCGCTGGAAACGAAGCTCGGCGAACTGCTGCACGGCAGCAACCCCAGTGCGGCGCTCTATGCCAAGCGCGGCGAGGTGCATATACGCGTCACAGCCAAAGCGCCGTCGACGCAGCATGCGCAAATAATGTGCGCGCAAAAAGCGCGCGAATTTTACGACGTGCTCGGCGAGCATATCTACGGCGAGGACGACAGCGATATGGCCGCCGCGACAGTAGCCGCGCTGAAAGAGGCTGACGTCACCGTTGCTGTGGCAGAGAGCATTACCGGCGGGATGATTGCCTCGTCGCTCGTCAACGTCGCCGGCGCGTCGGAAATTTTTGAATACGGCGTGGTCACCTATTCCGACCGGGTCAAAATGAGCAAGCTCGGCGTGCCCAAAGACGTGCTGTCAAAGCAGGGCGCCGTGTGCGCCGCGGTGGCCGCCCAAATGGCCATAGGTATAAGCGAAAATGCCGACTCGGACGTCGGCGTCGGTATAACCGGTTGGGCCGGCCCCGGTGGTGAACAGCCCGGTCTTGTCTATGCGGCAGTCTGTTACGACGGCGAGCTCACGGTGCGCCGGCTGGAACTCGGCGAGCACCAACGCGACTATAACCGCGAGCTGGCGACGATGCACGCTCTTGATATGGTGCGCAGAGTCGTGCGCGGCGCGGCGGTGGAAAATTCCGATACCTTAAGTATAAAAAACGCGGTAAAATACTTAAAGAATAAATAAATAGCCATAAAAGAGCGCCGTTCGGCAGCATTATCTTGCTGTCGGGCGGCGCTTTTGACATAAAACATCCGGATTATACAAATTGTTTACATCTAAAATAATATACAAATTATTTTAAGTTCAGCTCTTTTTCGCCCGGGCGCTTGAGCATTTGCAGGTATTCGAGCCACTCGTAGCCCAGCGGTTTAAAATAGTCGATGCGCTTTTGGTCGTTTGCGGCAATTTCCAGGCGGTAAAACGAGACGCGGTCATAATAATAATTCTCGTAATAATCAATAAAAGCACGTCCGGTGCCGCGGCCGCGGTACTCGGGTGAGATGTACAACTCGTCAAGGTTTGCAATTAACCCGCCGGCCTCGTTGGCGTAAAGGATGCTGACAAGGCAGTAGCCGACCGGCTGTTTGCCCTGCTCAAGAATAAACCCGTCAACGAACTGGCTGCCGCTGAGTACAGTGTCAAAAGTGTGCGCGGCGTCCTGCGGGCGCTCGGAAAGCTCAATGGTATTGTAGGCGTGGTATTCGCCTTCGAGCCTGAGAAATAATTCCCGGTCCGACGCGGTGAAGGGACGGGCGACGCTTTGGTCGTACGGCGCAAGAGTGGTGTCGTCACGAAATTTTGTCAGCTGCAAATAGCCGATTTTCCGGTAACCGAGCTTGCCGTACAGGTTGAATAATTTGTCGTGTTCGTACTCAACTTCAAGACGGAACATTGCCGCCTTGTCTACGTAGCGCTGTTCGCAAAAGGCGATGTAGCTGCTGCCAAGACCGTGGCCGCGAAATTCTGGTTTGATATACAGCTCGTCCCAGGTATAAAGCATGCCGCCGGCCTCATTGGAAAAGGTGTAGTGCACTAAACCGTAGCCGGCCACTTTGCCGTCCTGCTCGATTATATAGCCGTCGACCCAGGGTCTTGCGCTCTGCGAATTTGCAAAGGTCTTGGCAAAATGTTCGCTCGGCGTGTCGTGGCCGACAGCGTCGGAAAAGTGAAACGTGTGCGCCATGGTGTAGAACTCATGCTGGTCGCCGTCTTTGAAGGGTCTGATCATTTTCTTGCGAGCTCCTTTTTCCTGTTTAAAAGCGCCAAAGCGCGTTCGGCAATTCCCCCGGCGGTAAAGCCGTAATGCTCGAATACCTGTGGCACTTCGCCGGCGATGACGTGGGTGTCGGGGAATCCCATAATGTCGACCGGTACCGGATATTCGGCGCAGACACATTCACACACTGCCGAGCCCAGACCGCCGTAAATGCTGTGCTCCTCGACAGTTAGTATGGCGCCGGTCTCGCGCGCGGCGCGCGTGAGCGCGTCGGTGTCGAGCGGCTTTATGCAGAACATGTCCAACACCCGAACGTCGACGCCCTTGTCGGCCAACAGTGCCGCTGCCGCAGCTGCGGGCGCGACCATCTCGCCGCAAGCAACAATAGTAAGCTCGCTGCCGTCGCGCAGTTGTTTGGCGCGGCCGAGTTCAAAGCTGTCCAGTTCGGTGTAAATATCCTCAACGTCGCCGCGCCCCAGCCGCACATAAAACGGGCCGGCGGTGGCGGCGAGCAGCTCGGTTAGCGCGGCGGTCATGCGGCCGTCGCTGGGAATTATCACCGGTAAACCGACGACGGCGCGCATTGCGGAAATGTCCTGCAGCGCGTGGTGGGTGTAACCGAGCGTGCCGTAGCTGACGCCGCCGCTGACGCCGATTATTTTTACGTCGGTGTGGTTATAGGCGACGTCTATTTTGACCTGTTCATAGCTGCGCGCGCTCAAAAACGGCGCCGGAGCGCAGACAAACACTGTTTTGCCACAGCTGGCAAGACCGGCGGCGACGCCGACCTCGTTTTGTTCGGCAATGCCGCACTCGACGAATTGCTGCGGCAGCTGCGCGGCAAAATCGCCGATTGTGACAGAACCGCGCGCGTCGGAGGTAACGGCGACAATATTACTGTGTTCACGGCCGAGACTCAGCAGTGTTTGGGAAAATACCTTTCGGCAGGCATGCTTGCTCATAGTGACAACTCCTTTTCTCTGCGGTTCAAACAGGCGAGCGCCGCGTCAAGCTGCTCGTCGGTAAGCGTGCCGTGGTGCCAACCGGCCCGGTTTTCCATAAAATCGACGCCGCAGCCCTTGACAGTGTCAAAAATAAAAGCTTTGGGGCGGCCTGTGCGCCGGAATGCGTCGCTGTAGGCGGCGACAACAGCGGCCATGTCATTGCCGTTGACAGTGACGGCGTCAAAGCCGAAATCGCGGAATTTTGCCTCAAGAGGTTCCAAACGCATCACGTCTTCGGTCGGGCCGCTTATTTGCAGCTTGTTGCGGTCAACGGCAACATAGAGATTGTCGAGCTTGTAATTGCCGGCAAACATTGCCGCCTCCCAGACCGAGCCTTCGGCCAGCTCACCGTCGCCGAGCAGACAAAAAACGCGGTAGGCGCGCTTGTCCATCTTTCCGGCAAGAGCCATACCGCAAGCGGCGCTCAAACCGTGGCCGAGCGCGCCGGTGCTCATCTCTACGCCGGGTATTTCGCGGTTGGTGTGGCCAATAAGCCGACTGCCAAAGGCGTAAAAACTGCCAAGCTCCGCCGCCGGGAAAAAACCGCGGTCGGCAAGTATACTGTAATAGACTTCCACACAGTGACCTTTGCTGAGAATGAAACGGTCGCGCTCAGCCTCGTCGGGATGCGAGGGGTCTATGCGCAGCAATTCACAGTAGAGCGCTGTGAGTATGTCGGCGCTCGACAGCGCGCCGCCTATGTGCCCCATACCGGCGTCGTGGACCAGTTTCAGGGCGCTGCGTCGGTAGGCGAAAGCCAGCCGCTGCAATTCGGAAATTGTCATATAAAACCTCCGCGTTTTGAATTAAAAGAATTAACTTGACTTAATGCCCCAAAATGTTTCATAATAGAAAAAACTTAACGGAGCGCAAGATGAGAAAGAAAGATCGCAAAAAGACTATATTGCAGCGCGTCAGCAGCGGCGAGCGGGTTTCAGTGTTGGAACTGAGCCGCGAACTGGGAGTCTCGGCGGTTTCTATCCGCAGCGATCTGAGCGAGCTTGAGCAGCAGGGAATGCTGCTGCGCACACATGGCGGCGCGGTAAGTAATGCCGTCGGCAGCGGCGAGCCGCTAAAAGAAATGACCGCGGACAAGCAGGCGGCGGCAGCGGCGGCGGCGGAATTAGTCAGTGACAACGCCTGGATATTTCTCGGCAGCGGCAGTACCTGTTTTGCGCTTTGCCGCGCGTTGAGTTCCCGCCGCGTGAACGCGGTCACCAACAGCTTGGAAATAGCGGCGGAGCTTTCAGCGTCGTCGCAGGCCAACGTGCTGATGACCGGCGGCAATGTCTTTGCCGCCGAATACCCGTTTCTTTACGGCGATATTTTGCTGCGCACGCTCGACAGCATTGCGCCGGATACAGCTTTTGTGGGCGTGTCCGGAATAGATATTAATTTCGGATTTTCGCTTTCCAATTCGGTCGAGTGCAGTATTTTTGCCAAGCTGCGCAGCATTTCGCGCCGACTAATCGTCGTCAGCGACGCGAGCAAATTCGGCCGCACCTCTTTTATGAATGTCGGCACGCTCGACCAGGCCGATATTATTATCACCGCCGGCACAGTGCCGGACGAGTATTACGATTATTGCCGCGAGAAGAATATTCAACTCATAGTGGCACAGACCGAAAAATAATTACGAAACGAAAATTAATAACTTTTGCTTTACTTGATATTACTTCTTTTACGACAAAATGTCAAGGAAATACGGTTGATAAAGCAAAATACATACATGGATTTCCCCTTTTGATTTGCACACGCCCAAAAAGCTTGCGAATCGCAATATTTTTTACACATCAAAACGGCGCCGGCAATTAAGTCCGGCGCCGTTTTTTTGTACTGCGGGTCAGTCAGTGGTCGAGATTTTCGTACCCGGTCTGCTCAACTGCGTTTGCGAGCGCAGCGAGCGGCACGTCGCCGTCGCAAACTACCAGCGCAGTGCCGTCGGTATAAGACACCCTCGCGCTACGCACGCCGGGTACGGCCTCCAGCGCTTTTTTTACCCGTCCGGCACAACCGTCGCACATCATGCTGCCGATATGAAGAAGATGCTCCATTTTAAATCAGTTCCTTTCAAGATTGATGTAATTCAGTCTCAGCGCGTTGGTAACGACGCATACGGAAGACAAAGACATTGCCGCCGCGGCAATAGCCGGGCTTAGCAGCGTTCCGCCCAACGCGTAAAGAACTCCGGCGGCGACCGGGATGCTCACGCAGTTGTAACAGAACGCCCAGAAAAGATTTTGACGAATATTGCGTATAACGGCGCGCGACAGCCGGATAGCTGCCGGAACCGCGTCGAGCGAACTGCCCATAAGGACGATGTCGGCAGAACATACGGCGATGTCCGAACCGCTGCCGATTGCTATGCCGATGTCGGCGCTGGCGAGCGCCGGCGCGTCGTTTATTCCGTCGCCAACCATTGCTACGGTGCGGCCGTCGCGGCGCAGTTTTTGTACGGCGGCGGCTTTGTCGCTGGGCAGAATTCCGGCCTCGACGCTGTCGACGCCCACCTGCTTTGCGACCGCTGCCGCGGTGAGAATGTTGTCGCCGGTAAGCATAACCGTGCGCACGCCCATGTCGCGCAGCGTGCCCACGGCGTGGGCGCTGTCGTTTTTAACGGCGTCGGCAACACAAATAAGGCCGAGCAGGCGGTCGTCGGCGGCAAAATACAGCGGGGTATTTCCCGCCGCGGCGCTCAGTTTTGCCTGGGCGTCCATTGCGGCGGTGTCGATATTGCTTTGCTGCATCATTGGCAGATTGCCGCCGCTGATGAGCCGGCCGCCGACTCTGGCGGTCATGCCGCCGCTGACAGCGGTGAAATCGGTGCATTCCTGCAGTTTCAGACCGCGCGCAAGCGCCTCGCGCACAACGGCGGCGCCGAGCGGATGCTCGGTAAAGCGCTCGGCGGAGGCGGCGCTGAGCAGCAAAGCCGTGTCAGAAAGACCGTCGACAGGGAAAACATCGGTGACGCGCGGCACGCCGCAGGTTATTGTGCCGGTTTTGTCAAGCGCGACGGTGTCGATGTCGCGCGCTTTTTGCAGTGCTTCGCCGTCTTTGAATAAAATGCCCATTGCGGCGCCGCGGCCGGTGCCGACCATAATGGAAGTCGGTGTGGCCAGACCCAGCGCGCACGGACAGCTTATTACCAGCACGCAGACGAATATGTTAAGAGCAAAAGCGAAGGTTGCGCCGCACAGCAGCCAAATTACCATTGCCGTCAGCGCGACGGCCAGCACTGCCGGCACAAACCAGCCGGCCACTGTGTCGGCAAGGTGCTGTATTGGCGCTTTGCTGCCGGCTGAGCTTTCGACTATGCGAATAATACCAGAAAGGGTGCTGTCCTCGCCGACACTGGTGGCGCGCACACGCAGCGCGCCGGTAATGTTTATTGTGGCGCCGGTGACGTGTTCACCGACGGTCTTTTCCACCGGTACGCTCTCCCCGGTGAGCATGGACTCGTCGACTGCCGAGCTGCCTTCGGTTATTTCGCCGTCAACCGGTACGCGCGCGCCGGGCTTGACAAGGCAGACGTCGCCGCGCTCAACGAGTTCCAGAGCCGTTTCGGCAAAGCTGCCGTCGCTCTGCAAGACCAGCGCTGTGGGCGGCGCCAGCGAGTAAAGGCGGGCAATGGCCTCGCCTGTGCGGCTTTTTTGGCGCATCTCCAGCGTCTTGCCGACGCTTATAAGGGTCAAAATCATTGCCGGCGAGTCAAAATAGAGCGACTGTGAGCCGCCGAAAAGCAGTGCGCCGACGCTGTAAAGGAAAGCGGCCGCGGCGCCGAGTGTGACCAGCGAGTCCATGTTGGGGCGCAGCTTGACGAGCGCCGTGAAACCGTCTTTGAGCAGGTCGCGGCAAATCACCAACACCGGCACGCAAAGCACCAGCTGCACGGCGCCGTTGAGTACGCGATTAACGGCCGGCAGCAGCGCGTTTGGGTAGGGCAGCGCAAGCATTGGACCCATAGCGACATAGATAAGCGGCAGTGAAAACGCAATTAAAACCCACAGTCGCCGCAGGGCGCGGCGGTATTCCTCGCTTTTTTCGCGGGTGAGGTTTTGTCTTGGCGCGGCGGCGCTGAACATAGTAAAACCGGCGTGCTCAACTGCCGCGCGAATGTCGTCCTCGCTGCCGAGCCGGTCGTCGAAAGTGACCGAAAGCTTTTCGGTAGCAAGGTTGACGCCGGCGCTGCGCACGAATTCCAGCCGGCCGACGGCGCGCTCAACGGCGCGCGAGCAGGCGGCGCAGGACATTCCTCCGATTGAGTAGGTTTCGTTTTTGACCAATGTAAACACCTTTAATGTAAAATTATATTCTACATTATATCACCGGCACGGCGGGCAATTGTTAAAATTTTGAGTATCACCTGTAAAATTAACAGCGCCCCAGGCGCGAAATGATAACAAACAGCAGTGGCGTGGCAGCGGAAGTTTTGTAATATATGACGATATTTTTACCGAACCCGCAGAGACGTGCATTTTGCTGTTATAATACAATAAATAAAATTAAGGACAAGAAGATGTCACAAGAAATAAAACAAAACAAAATGGGAGTTATGCCGGTTGGCAGCTTGCTGGTGAGAATGGCACTGCCGCTGATGCTCTCAATGCTCATTCAGGCGCTGTACAATATTGTGGACAGCATTTATGTTGCGCGCATTTCCCAAGACGCGCTGACGGCAGTGTCTCTCGCCAGTCCCATGCAGATGATAATGATATCGCTGTGCATAGGAACTTCCGTCGGCTTCAACTCGCTGGTCTCGCGCAGTCTCGGCGCGCGGGAATTTGAGCGGGCAAATATAGCGGCCGGAAACGGTCTGCTGCTGGAAATGCTCTCGTCGCTGCCATTTATTATTTTCGGGCTGTGCGGCTGCGGCTGGTACTTCAGCTTTTTCACCTCAAACGCAAGTATTGCCGGTATGGGCGAGGAGTATCTCTCGCTGGTAATGGTGCTTTCGCTGGGCGTGTTTGCTGGCGTTGCCAACGAGAAGCTGCTGCAGTCGACCGGCAAGACAATGGCGGCCATGTTTGTGCAGCTTTCGGGTGCGGTGACTAATATTGTTCTCGACCCGATAATGATTTTCGGGCGGTACGGCTTTCCCGAAATGGGCGTGCGCGGCGCCGCGCTGGCAACGGTTATCGGTCAGTTCGTCGCCATGGCGGTCGGTTTTGCGGTCAATATTGTTTACAACAGCGAAATTAAGCTGCGCTGGCACTGCTTGCGACTGCACAAACAGACAGTAAAAGAAATATACCGCGTCGGTCTGCCGTCAATAGTCATGCAGGTGCTTAACCCCGTAATGACGCTGGTGCTCAACAAGATACTTATTGGTTTTACAGACACTGCCGTGGCGGTGCTGGGGGCCTATTTCAAGCTAAACAGCTTTGTATATATGCCGCTTTTCGGCATAAACAGCGCCGTAATACCGATTGCCGGCTACAACTACGGAGCCCGCGACAAAAAGCGGATATACAAAACGGTGCGCTGCGGCATTATTTTCGGCTGCGCGATTATGGCGCTGGGGACGGCGGCTTTCGAGCTTGTGCCCGACCGGCTGCTGGCGCTGTTTTCGGCCGGCGAGGAGATGCTGAGTATCGGCGTGCACGCTTTTAGGGTCATCGGAATTTGCTTTATCCCGTCGGCGGTGTCCATAATTGTGGCCGGTTCGTTCCAGGGCATTGGCAAGGGATACCTGAGTTTGATTAATACGCTTACCCGCCAGCTTTTGGTGCTGCTGCCGTCAATATTCATTCTCGCCGCGGTGGCCGGTTTGGACGGCGTCTGGTGGTCGTTCACAGTCGCGGAGGCGGTGGGATTTACCATGACGCTTTTGCTGTGGCGCCACTGCGACCGCCGTTATATCTCCGTTCTGGAAAAGCCGCAGGCAAAAGAAGCCTGAGCGCCGCAGCGCGCTGTAAATTTTAACAACACCTGAAAGCGTGGCTTTTACGCGGCCTAAGGGCAAAAGTGCTGCCGGCGCCGCAAGACGCTTGTGGCAGCGGTAAACGAACTAAGTCTGAATAAATATCAGTGTGCTGCGTTTTGAGCACAAATAACGTTTTTTGTAAGAGGCAAAAAGAACGTTACGGCTCGCCCTGTGCTTCCGGATACCCCGTTGAGCCCTTAACGGTGAGAGGGGGAACCTCTTGAGCCTTTTAGAGCTCCGCGCCTGCGGCGCGAAGCTCGTTTTCGTTGACGGTGCTTTTGTGTTACCGGGGCGCTTAGCAACACCTTGCACCGCGGCCGGTTTTTTAGACCTTCGCCGCGGCAAAGAGCATAAGACTGAATCAGAAAACAAAAATACCCGCCGTCCGGTGAGGACGGCGGGTATTTGCAAATTTTTGCGTGTGTTTACTTGCGGGCGATAACGTCCTTGGCGGCGGCGACGACATCCTCGACATTCATGCCGAAAACGCCGCGCAGATAGCTCGCCGAGCCGACCTCGCCGAACTTTTCGCGCGCGCCGATGCGCTGCATGGGAACAGGGCAATGCTCGCCGAGCGTCTCGGCTACGGCGCTGCCCAGGCCGCCGATGACATTGTGGTTTTCCGCAGTGACGACGGCGCCGCATTTTTCGGCAAGTTCCACGACCAGTTTTTCGTCAAGAGGCTTGACGGTAAACATATCGACAACGCTGGCCTTTATGCCCTCGGCAGCCAACTTTTCGGCGGCGTCGAGCGCGGTGCACACCAGCAATCCGCAGGCAAAAATGGCGACGTCGCTGCCCTCGCGCAGCAGGTTGCCTTTGCCGATTTCGAAGCTGCTGCCGTGCTCGTAAACCGCCGGAACGGCTTTGCGCGCGGTGCGCATATAGTAGACGCCGTCGCGCTTGGCAAGCTCGGGAACGAGGTAGGCCATCATGGCGCCGTCGGTAACGTCAATGACGGTGGCGCCGGGCACGGCGCGCATAAGCGCCATGTCCTCGAGCGGCATGTGGGTGCCGCCGTTGTATTCGGCGGCAATGCCCTCGTCAGAGCCTATCATGCGCACGTTGTTTTTGGCGTAGGCGGCCGACAGAAACACCTGGTCAAAGCAGCGGCGGGTGGCAAAAACGCCGAAGGTGTGGGTGAAGGGCTTTTTGCCGACGGCGGACATGCCGCTGGCGACGCTGATCATGTCACCCTCTTGAATGCCGCAGTTGATTATGCGGCCGGGAAACTCGTCTTTGAGTTTGGCGGTGCTGAACGAGGACATCAAGTCACTGTCGAGATAGACGACGTCCGGGTCGCTGCGCATGGTTTCAGCGAGCGCGGCGGCAAATTCGTCGCGAACGGCCTTTTCGCCGTCCTGGCCGTTATAAATCATTTTATACATAATCCCTGTACCTCCTACGCTTTCAGCTCGGCAAGCTGCTCTTCAAGATACGCTATCATCTTGTCGAATGCTTCCGGTTTGAGCTTCATGTGGTGGTTGCTGGCGGCGTTTTCCACGTCCGGCACGCCGGCGCCCTTGACGGTGTCAAGGATTATTGCGGTCGGCTGTCCCTTAAAGGCCTTGGCTTTTTCGACAGCGGCGGAAACTTCGGCGGTGTCGTTGCCCTTGACGCGGATGACGTTCCAGCCGAAAGCGGTAAACTTGTCGCCGAGGTCGCGCGGGTCCATAACGTCCTTGCAAAAACCGTCGAGCTGCTTTTTGTTGCAGTCGACAAAAAGGGTGAGGTCGTCAAGCTTGTAATGCGCGGCAAATTCTGCCGCCTCCCAGACCTGGCCCTCGTCGCTCTCGCCGTCGCCAATAATGGCGAAGACGTTGCGGCCGCTGCCCTGAACGCCCATGGCCATGCCGGTGGCAAGGCCGATGCCCTGGCCGAGCGAGCCCGTGGTCATGTCGATGCCGGGCGTCTTGTTGCGGTCGCAGTGGCTGGGCAGGCTGGTGCCGGGCTGGTTAAGGGTGGCCAGTTCTTCAATGGGGAAGAAGCCCTTGAGCGCCAGCGTGGCGTAAATAGCGGGGCCGGCGTGACCTTTGGAACACACCAGCAAGTCGCGCTTGTCCCACTGGGGATTTTTAGGATCGTACTTCATGGCGCCGCCGTAAAGCACCGCCAGGGTGTCGACGATGGAAAGCGCGCCGCCAAGATGGCCGAACCCGCGAGAGGCGACGCATTTTACCGTCTCAAGCCGGATTTCGGCTGCGAATTTCTTCAGATCTTTGTCATTCATTCGCTGCTATCTCCTTCAGAAGTGATACAAGTGTCAGTTTATCATCTCTGCAATGCAGTGTCAATCAATGAATCTGCTGTGGCACGACGCCTGGCGGCAAATTGCGGCAGAAATGCGCGCTTTGGAAACACCCGGGTGAGTTGTCAATTTATTTGTGAGAAATGCTTAAAAATATTGACACAAAATTGTTGACATAGACGAAATGACCTCTTATACTTATAAAGTATGCTTTAATATGGATGAGTTCGCGGTTCGGTGTGCGCAAAACGCGCAAAAAACGCCAAAGTTTCGACCGCGGCGACGTTTCCTTTTAGTATATATTTAATTTATGGAATGGGAGTGTCAGCCAATGTCAAGTCCGCATCCGGTAAAACTCGGCAAGACCGAAAGAATGAGCTTTTCCCAGATCAAAGAAGTTCTGGACATGCCTAACCTCATAGAGGTGCAGAAAAACTCATACAGGTGGTTTTTGACTGACGGCCTCAAAGAGGTCTTTAGGGACATATCCACAATAGAGGACTACACCGGCAACCTGGTGCTCGATTTTATTGATTACGAACTCAAAGAGGACTCCCCAAAATACAGCGTCGCCGTCTGCAAGGAGCGCGACGCCACTTACAGCGCGCCGCTGTTCGTTCGCGCGCGCTTGTACAACAAGGAGACCGGCGAAATAAAAGAGCAGGAGATCTTCATGGGAGATTTCCCGCTGATGACCGACAGCGGTACCTTTATTATCAACGGCGCCGAGCGCGTTATTGTCTCGCAGTTGGTGCGCTCGCCCGGCGTCTATTTTGACGAGACGCGCGACAAAAGCGGCAAGCGGCTTTACGCCGCCACCGTTATTCCTAACCGCGGCGCCTGGCTTGAGTACGAGACCGACGCCAACGACATATTCTATGTGCGCATTGACAAAAACCGCAAAATGCCGCTTACGGTATTGCTGCGGGCGCTGGGTCTGGGCACCAACCAGGAGATACTCGACTTCTTCGGCGAGGACCCCCGCATAATTGCGACTCTGGAAAAGGACACAACCACCAACCAGGAAGAAGGCCTGCTCGACACCTACCGCCGCCTTCGCCCCGGCGAGCCGCCCACGGTTGACAGCGCCAAAACTCACCTCAACAATCTGTTTTTTGACGCGCGCCGCTACGACCTTTCCCGTTTCGGCCGCTACAAGTACAACAAAAAACTGTCGCTCACCCCGCGCATATACGACAAGGTCGCGGCGCGCGACATTATCGCCCCGCTGACCGGAGAACTGTTGGTTGCCGCCGGCGAGACTATCACCCGCGACAGCGGCGACGCCGTTGCCAAAAGCGGCGTGTCCGTCGTCTATGTCACCGTGGAGGACAAGGAGATTAAGGTCATCTCCAACGGCATGGTCGACATCAACGACTTTATTGACCTTGACTGCGAGCCGCTCGGCATAGCCGAAAAGGTAAGCTTTGCCGTACTGCGCGATATTCTGGAAAAATCGCTGCCCGAAAAGGAACTCAAGCGCGAGATTCGCACGCGCGCCGACGAACTGGTACCCAAACACATTACGGTGGACGACATTTTCGCGTCAATGAATTACCTCAACGGCATTGACAGCGACATCGGCACCACAGACGACATAGACCATCTCGGCAACCGCCGCATCCGTTCTGTGGGCGAGCTGCTGCAAAACCAGTTCCGCATCGGTTTTGCGCGCATGGAGCGCATTATTCGCGAGCGCATGACCATCCAGTCGCAGGAGGCGGAAAACGCCACGCCGCAGTCCCTTATCAACATAAGACCTGTTGTGGCGGCAATAAAAGAGTTTTTCGGTTCCTCGCCGCTGAGCCAGTTCATGGACCAGACCAACCCGCTTGCCGAGCTGACGCACAAGCGCCGTCTTTCGGCACTCGGACCCGGAGGCCTGTCCCGTGACCGCGCCGGTTTCGAAGTCCGCGACGTTCATTACAGCCATTACGGCCGCATGTGTCCTATAGAGACCCCCGAAGGCCCGAACATAGGACTTATTTCGTACCTCGCCACCTTCGCCAGAATAAACCGTTACGGATTTGTTGAGGCGCCCTATCGCCGCGTCGACAGACAGACCGGCATAGTCACCGACGAGGTCGTGTATATGACCGCCGACGTCGAGGACGAGTACATTGTCGCTCAGGCCAACGAGCCGCTCGACGAGCAGCACCGTTTCGCCCGCAAGCGCGTCAACGTCCGTCACCGCGACGAAATTATTGAGTCCGACCGCGAAAAGGTCGACTTTATGGACGTCTCGCCGAAGATGGTCGTTTCGGTCGCCACGGCGATGATACCCTTCCTCGAAAACGACGACGCCAACCGCGCGCTGATGGGTTCCAACATGCAGCGCCAGGCGGTGCCGCTGCTGATGCCGCAAGCGCCTATTGTCGGCACCGGCATGGAATATAAGGCCGGCACCGACTCCGGCGTCATGGTAATGTGCAAAAAAGCCGGCACGGTGCGCAGCGTCAGCGCCGACCTCGTTGTCGTAGACAACGACGACGGCACGACCGGCGAGTACCAGATAATCAAATTCCTGCGTTCCAACCAGGGCACCTGCTTCAACCAGCGGCCGATAGTGACCAAAGGCGAGCGCGCGCAGCCCGGCGACGTCATTGCCGACGGCCCCGCCACCGACAAGGGCGAAATATCGCTGGGCAAAAACGTCCTGATAGGTTTTATGACCTGGGAGGGCTACAACTACGAAGACGCCGTGCTGATTAACGAAAAGATAGTTCGCGACGACGTTTTTACCTCTATACATATAGAAGAGTACGAGCTTGAGGCCCGCGACACGAAGCTGGGACCCGAGGAAATAACCCGCGACATTCCCAACGTCGGCGAGGATGCGCTGCGCGACTTGGACGAGCACGGCGTAATCCGCATCGGCGCCGAGGTTACGGCCGGCGACATTCTCGTAGGAAAAGTCACGCCCAAGGGCGAGACCGAGCTTACTGCCGAAGAGCGGCTGCTGCGCGCCATCTTCGGCGAAAAGGCGCGCGAGGTGCGCGACACCTCTTTGCGCGTGCCGCACGGCGAGTACGGCATAGTTGTTGACGTAAAGGTGTTCACGCCCGAAAACTGCGACGAGCTCAACCCCGGCGTCAATATGGTCGTGCGCTGCTACATTGCCCAAAAGAGAAAGATTTCCGTCGGCGACAAGATGGCCGGCCGACACGGCAACAAGGGCGTCGTCTCGCGCATACTGCCCGAGGAGGACATGCCCTTCCTGCCCGACGGCACGCCGCTCGACATAGTGCTTAACCCGCTGGGCGTTCCCTCGCGAATGAATATAGGCCAGGTGCTGGAGGTCCATTTGGGTCTTGCAGCCAAGAAACTGGGTTGGAAAATAATGACGCCGGTATTCGACGGCGCCAACGAGTACGACATAATGGACTGCCTCGCTCAGGCCGGCTACGATACCAGCGGCAAAATGCAGCTGTACGACGGCCGCACCGGCCAGCCGTTTGACCACGAGGTCACAGTCGGCTACATGTACTTCCTGAAGCTGCACCATCTGGTCGACGACAAAACCCATGCCCGTTCCACCGGACCCTACTCGCTGGTAACGCAGCAGCCTTTGGGCGGCAAAGCCCAGTTTGGCGGACAGCGCTTCGGCGAAATGGAGGTTTGGGCGCTGGAGGCGTACGGCGCTGCCTACACGCTGCAGGAGATTTTGACCGTCAAGTCCGACGACGTCGTCGGCCGTGTCAAGACCTACGAGGCTATCGTAAAGGGTCAGAGCATCCCGCAAGCCGGCATACCCGAATCCTTCCGCGTACTTATTAAAGAACTGCAGTCGCTGGCGCTCGACGTCCGGGTGTTGGACCGCGACGAGAACGAAATAGACCTGAAGCAGAACTTTGACGACGACATCGGCTTCAGCGCCGCGGAAAAAGCCGCGGACGAGATGCTCGGCGACTTCAAGTACGACCGCAAGGACGAGAGCGGTTTCAGCGACGGCTATTCCGTTGCCGACGCAGAAGAGGTTCTGTCTGACTCGGTGGTGGTAGACGACTACACCGACGACAACTATCCCGAAGACAATGACAATGACGACGAGCCCGACGATTCCGAAGGGGAAGAGAAATAGACCCCGACCGGCAGCCGCTGACAATCAATAATAACGGAGGGCATAAATGGAACACAGCGAATTTGCATCTATAAAAATAGGTATAGCATCCCCCGACGAGATCAGAAGCTGGTCCTACGGCGAGGTCAAAAAGCCCGAGACAATAAATTACCGCACACTGAAGCCGGAGCGCGACGGCCTGTTCTGCGAGCGCATTTTCGGACCGACTAAGGACTGGGAATGCCACTGCCGCAAATATAAGACCATCCGCTACAAGGGCAAAATATGCGACCGCTGCGGCGTTGAAGTAACCAAGGCCAAGGTGCGCCGCGAGCGCATGGGTCACATTGAGCTGGCCGCGCCGGTGTCGCATATCTGGTACTTTAAGGGCATTCAGTCGCGACTGGGGCTTATGCTCGACTTGTCCCCTAAAGAACTGGAAAAAGTCCTTTACTTTGCGTCGTATATAGTTACCGACCCCGGCTTTACGCCGCTTGAGGAAAAACAGCTGCTCAACGAGACTGAGTACCGCTATATGTTAGAGCGCTACGAAGACGAGTTCCGCGCCGGCATGGGCGCCGAGGCTATTAAGGAACTGCTGCAAAAGATAGACCTCGACGAGATGGCCGTGTCTATGAGAAAAGAGCTGGAGACCGCAACCGGCCAAAAGAAACTGCGGCTGATAAAGCGGCTCGACATTGTCGAGGCCTTCCGCAGCTCCGGCAACCGCCCCGAGTGGATGATACTTGACGTGGTACCGGTAATACCGCCCGACATCAGACCCATGGTGCAGCTGGACGGCGGACGTTTTGCGACCAGCGACCTCAACGATTTGTACCGCCGCGTAATCAACCGCAACAACAGGCTTAAAAAGCTGCTGGAGCTCGGCGCGCCGGACATTATCGTTCGCAACGAAAAGCGCATGCTGCAGGAAGCGGTGGACGCGCTTATAGACAACGGCCGCCGCGGCCGTCCGGTGACCGGTCCCAACAACCGCCCGCTCAAGTCGCTCAGCGACATGCTCAAGGGCAAGCAGGGACGCTTCCGTCAAAACCTGCTGGGTAAGCGTGTTGACTACTCCGGCCGTTCGGTTATTGTCGTCGGCCCGGAACTGAAGATGTACCAGTGCGGTCTGCCCAAAGAGATGGCGCTGGAACTTTTCAAGCCCTTTGTCATGAAGCACCTTGTCGAAAACGAGGTCGCCAACAATATTAAGAGCGCCCGCAAAAAGGTTGAGCGCGCGCAGCCCGAGGTTTGGGACAGTCTCGAGGTCGTTATAAAAGACCACCCGGTGCTGTTGAACCGCGCGCCGACACTGCACAGACTGGGTATTCAGGCCTTTGAGCCGATACTGGTCGAGGGACGCGCAATTAAGCTGCACCCGCTGGTCTGCACGGCATACAACGCCGACTTTGACGGGGACCAGATGGCGGTGCACGTGCCGCTTTCTTCCGAGGCTCAAGCGGAAGCGCGCTTTTTGATGATGTCCACCAACAACCTGCTCAAACCTTCCGACGGCGGCCCAGTAACGGTGCCGACGCAGGACATGGTGCTCGGCTCGTACTATTTGACGATGGTGCGCGAGGGCGAGCGCGGCGAGGGCAAGGTGTTCCGCGACGTTGACGAGGCAATGATGGCCTATGCCGACGGCGAGGTGACGCTGCACGCCAAGGTAAAGGTGCGCTTGGAGCGCGAAATTAACGGCGAGAAAAAAGTCGGCATAATAGACACGACGGTCGGCCGGCTGATATTCAACCGCCCCATCCCGCAGGATCTCGGCTTTGTCGACCGCAGCGACCCGAGCAAGCTGCTTGATTTGGAAGTCGACTATCTGGTAGGCAAAAGCCAGCTGGGCAAAATTATTAACGCCTGCATTAATGTTCACGGCGCCACCGTTACGGCGGAAATGCTCGACAAAATAAAGGAACAGGGGTTCCGCTATTCCACCCGCAGCGGCATAACGGTTTCCATTTCCGACGCCGTAATCCCGCCGCAGAAAAAGGAATATATCGCCGAGGCCGAGGAAAAACTGGAAAAAGTCAACGCGCTTTACAACCGCGGTATAATGAACAATTCCGAGCGCTATTCTCAGGTCATCAACATCTGGAGCGAGACGACCGAAAAAGTCGCCGAGGCGCTGACCGACAACCTTGACGAGGACAACCCGATATTCATTATGGCCGACTCCGGCGCGCGCGGTTCAAAGAACCAGATTCGCCAGCTGGCCGGCATGCGCGGCCTGATTGCCAACACCTCCGGTAAGACGATTGAGATACCCATTCGCTCCAATTACCGCGAGGGTCTGAACATACTGGAATATTTCATCTCCTCCCGCGGCGCCCGCAAGGGCCTTGCCGACACGGCGCTGAGAACGGCCGACTCGGGCTATTTGACCCGCCGTCTGGTCGACGTGGCGCAGGACGTTATTATTCGGGAAGAGGACTGCGGCTCCGACGTCGGCATAGTCGTCAGCGACATTCGCGACGGCAACGAGATAATTGAGTCGCTGCAAAAGCGGCTGCTCGGCCGTTTCCCGGTGCGCAATGTGGTCAATCCCGAAACCGGCGAGCTGCTGTGCGACTCTGACACGATGATAAACGCCGAAATAGCGAAGAGGATAGTTGACGCCGGCGTTACCAAAGTGGAGATTCGCTCGCTGCTCAACTGCAAGTGCCCGCACGGCGCTTGCGCCAAGTGCTACGGCGCCAACCTGGCACACGGCCGCATAGTCGGCATTGGCGAGGCGGTCGGCATTATCGCCGCCCAGTCTATCGGCGAGCCCGGCACGCAGCTGACAATGCGCACGTTCCATACCGGCGGCGTCGCCTCTGAGGAGGATATTACGCAGGGCCTGCCGCGCGTTGAGGAACTGTTTGAGGGCCGCAAGCCCAAACCGAAGCACCTCGCTATTCTCACCGAAATATCCGGTGAAGTCCATATTGACGAGTCGAAGAAGAACCGCTATGCGGTAGTCAACGGCGTCGGCGAAAACGGCGAGCCGGTAGAGCGCAGCTACCTTATCCCCTACGGCGTGCGCCTTAAAGTCGACGAGGGCGACAAGGTCGAGGTCGGCGACATGCTCACCGAAGGTCTTGCCAACCCGCACGACATTCTGGCCATTAAGGGCAAGCTGGCGGCGCAAAACTACCTGATTCAGGAAGTGCAGCGCGTCTACCAGATGCAGGGCGTCGATATTAACGACAAGCACATAGAGGCCATAGTCCGCCAGATGCTGCGCAAAGTGCGCGTCGGCGACGCGGGCGATTCCGGACTTATGGGCGGCCAGCTGGCCGACAACAGCGATTACGAGCAGGCTAACGCCGCCGTTCAAGCGCGCATAGACGCCGGAGAAAAGGACTTGCGGCTGGCCGAGGCCACGCCGGTGCTGCTGGGTATAACCAAAGCCTCGCTCGCCACTGACAGCTTCCTGTCTGCCGCCTCGTTCCAGGAGACCACCAAGGTGCTTACCGACGCCGCCATTCGCGGGCGCACCGACCACCTTATGGGACTCAAGGAGAACGTCATAATCGGCAAATTGATTCCGGCCGGAACCGGCATGGATTGCTTCTCATCGGCCGATTACGAGCTGATGCAGCAATAAAAAATATTGCCAAACGACAAATAAGTGTGTTATACTAATCCAGTTGCCTTTTTGTGTTGAACGGCGCAAAATATTGCGCTGTGACAATAAATAAATTAAGAGGAGGTGTAAACTTGCCGACATTCAACCAGCTTATTCGCAAGGGACGCGAACAGTCGTATTCAAAATCCGCGTCGCCGGCGCTGCAAAAGAGCTATGACTCCCAAAGGCGCGTTATGAGCGATGTAAACTCGCCGCAAAAGCGCGGTGTGTGCACTACCGTTAAAACTATGACGCCGAAGAAGCCTAACTCCGCGCTGCGCAAAGTAGCGAGGGTCCGCCTGACGAATGGTATCGAGGTATGGGGCTATATCCCCGGTGTAGGACACAACCTGCAAGAGCATAGCGTGGTGCTGGTGCGCGGCGGGCGTGTCAAAGACCTGCCCGGTGTTCGCTACCACATCGTGCGCGGAACGCTCGACACACAGGGTGTTGAAAACCGCGGTCAAAGCCGTTCCAAGTACGGCGCCAAGCGCCCCAAGAAGAAGTAAGCAAGACTTTATTTCAGCTTTGTATGCCAGAAAGCTTTATATATGTAATATATGTCGCTTTCCGGGCATACTGCGGGAGTTTTGTAAACTTTCGAGTACCGATGATATCATTATGTGAAGGAGGGAAGAAGGTATGCCGAGAAGAGGCAAAATCCAAAAGCGGGATGTTTTACCTGACCCGCTGTACAATTCCAAAATGGTCACGCGCCTTATCAACAGTATTATGTACGACGGTAAGCGCGGCGTTTCCCAGAAGATAGTCTACGACGCTTTTTCAATAGTCGGCGAGAAGACCGGTAACGATCCGCTCGAGATGTTCGACAAGGCGCTGCAGAATATCATGCCCGAACTGGAAGTCAAGGCCCGCCGGGTCGGTGGTGCGACCTACCAGGTGCCTATGGAGGTGCGCCCCGCGCGCCGCGAGACACTGGGACTGCGCTGGCTGACGTCCTATTCACGCGCGCGCAACGAGCGCACTATGCGTGAGCGTCTGGCAGGCGAGATCATGGACGCCGTCAACGGCGCCGGCAACGCGGTCAAAAAGCGCGAGGATACGCACAAGATGGCCGAGGCTAACCGGGCATTTGCACACTACAGATATTAAACACAACTTTTATCAAGCGCGTTACCGCGTGAAAGGAGGTAAAATATGCCAAGAGATGTTTCTTTGGAAGAGACCCGCAACATCGGCATAATGGCGCACATCGACGCCGGAAAAACCACCACGACAGAGCGTATACTTTTTTACACAGGCATCTCCCACAAATTAGGTGAGGTGCACGACGGTGCCGCCGTCATGGATTGGATGGACCAGGAGCGCGAGCGCGGCATTACCATCACCTCCGCGGCGACCACAGCTTACTGGAACGGCTGCCGTGTAAACATCATAGACACCCCGGGCCATATCGACTTTACCGTGGAGGTGCAGCGCTCGCTGCGCGTTCTTGACGGTTCGGTTACGGTATTTTGCGCCAAGGGCGGCGTCGAGCCCCAGTCCGAAACGGTATGGCGCCAGGCGGACAAGTACAACGTGCCCCGCATGGCCTATGTCAACAAAATGGACATTATGGGCGCCGACTTCTACCGCGTTGTCAATATGATGAAAGAGCGGCTTAAATGCAACGCCGTGCCTATCCAGATACCCATCGGCGCCGAGGAGGCGTTTGTCGGCCTTATTGACCTGGTCGACATGAAGGCATATACCGATTTTGAGGCTATCGGCCACGACGTAGTCGGCGAGGACATCCCCGCCGAGTATGTCGAAAAGGCCAAAGAGTACCGCAGTGCCATGATAGAGGCGCTCGCGGACGAGAATCTCGACATCATGGAGAAGTTCCTTTCCGGTGAAGAGGTGTCCGCCGCCGAGATAAAGGCCGCTATCCGTACCGGTACCATAGCCGGCACATTCGTGCCGGTGACCTGTGGTTCGTCCTACCGCAACAAGGGCGTGCAAAAACTGCTCGACGCCATCGTCGACTACATGCCGGCGCCGACAGACGTTGCCGCTATTCGCGGTACCGACCCGAAAACAGGCGAAGAGGTTGACCGTCACGCCAGTGACGACGAGCCCTTTTCGGCGCTCGCTTTCAAGATAATGACCGATCCCTACGTCGGCAAGCTCTGTTTCTTCCGCGTATATTCCGGTCTTGTCAAGACGGGCAGCACTGTTTACAACTCGGTCAAGGACAACCGCGAGCGCGTCGGCAGAATACTGCAGATGCACTCCAACCACCGCAAGGATATTGACGTGTGCTACGCCGGCGATATTGCCGCCGCCGTCGGTCTTAAAAACACGACGACCGGTGACACGCTGTGCGACGAGCGCGACCCGATAATCCTTGAGTCGATGGAATTCCCCGACCCGGTCATTCGCGTTGCCATTGAGCCCAAGACCAAATCCGGTCAGGAGAAGATAGGCATTGCGCTGGCCAAACTGTCGGAGGAGGACCCGACCTTCCGCGCCTATACGGACGATGAGACGGGTCAAACAATAATTGCCGGCATGGGCGAGCTGCACCTTGAAATTATCGTCGACAGACTGCTGCGCGAATTCAAGGTAGAGGCCAACGTCGGCACACCGCAGGTTGCCTACCGCGAGACTATTCGCAAAACTGCGGATGTTGACACCCGTTTCTCCCGCCAGACCGGCGGACACGGACAGTTTGCTCACGTAAAGCTGAAAGTTGAGCCGAACCCCGGCAAGGGCTACGAGTTTGTCAATGCCGTTACCGGCGGCGCGATACCCAAGGAGTTTATCGAACCTGTCAACCAGGGCATCCAGGGCGCGCTGAAATCCGGCGTAATTGCCGGTTATCCGGTAGTCGACGTTAAGGCAACGCTTTACGACGGCTCGTTCCACGAGGTTGACTCGTCCGACATGGCGTTCAAAATTGCCGGTTCCATGGCGCTCAAAGAGGCGCTCAAAAAGGCCGACTCGGTCATAATGGAGCCGATAATGAAGACCGTGGTCATCATCCCCGAGGAGTATCTCGGCGATGTTATCGGCGACATTAACGCTCGCCGCGGCCAGATTCAGGGCATGGACACCGTCAACGGTACCGGCCAGGTGACCGCACTCGTGCCGCTGTCGACCATGTTCGGCTACGCCACCGACCTGCGCTCCAAAACCAAGGGACGCGGCCAGTACAGCATGGAGCCGGACCGCTATGTCGAGGCGCCGAAGTCTGTCATAGAGCAAATATCCACCCAGCGCAAGGGCTGAAAACCGCCCGGGTGCTGACGCCGCATGCAGGCGGCAAAAAACTATTGCTATTTTTATATCTTCTTGTTAAAATAAGATTTAGCTGTGAATGATGATTCATCTATAAGGAGGACTTTATACCATGGCGAAAGAGAAATTCAATCGCGATAAGCCCCACGTTAATATCGGCACCATCGGCCACGTTGACCACGGCAAGACTACCCTGACCGCGGCAATCACCAAGGTGCTCAGCTTCAAGGGCGAGGCGCAGTATGTTGACTACGCGAACATCGACAAGGCTCCTGAGGAGCGCGCGCGCGGTATTACAATTAACACCTCTCACGTCGAATATCAGACCGAGAAACGCCACTATGCCCACGTCGACTGCCCGGGCCATGCTGACTATGTCAAGAACATGATCACCGGCGCTGCGCAGATGGACGGTGCCATTCTGGTCGTGTCCGCTGCCGACGGCCCCATGCCCCAGACCCGCGAGCACATCCTGCTTGCCCGTCAGGTCGGCGTGCCCTACATCGTAGTATTCATGAACAAAATCGACCAGGTCGACGATCCCGAGCTCGTAGAGCTTGTGGAAATGGAGATTCGCGAGCTGCTGTCTGACTACGACTTCCCCGGCGACGATGTCCCCATCGTCAAGGGCTCCGCGCTTAAGGCGCTTGAGAGCACATCTACCGATATCAACGCCCCCGAGTACAAGTGCATTCTTGAACTCATGGACGCTGTCGACGAGTATATTCCGACCCCGCAGCGCGACGACGAAAAGCCGTTCCTGATGCCCGTTGAGGACGTCATGACCATTACCGGCCGCGGCACCGTCGCCACCGGCAGAGTCGAGCGCGGTATTGTTAAGCTCAACGAGCCGGTCGAGATAGTCGGCCTGTCCGAGGAGAAAAAGAACACCGTCGTTACCGGACTTGAGATGTTCCGCAAACAGTTGGACTTCGCCGAGGCCGGCGACAACATCGGCGCGCTGCTGCGCGGTGTTGACCGCAAGGAAATTGAGCGCGGCCAGGTCGTCTGCAAGCCGGGTTCAATTAACCCGCACACCAAATTCCGCGGCCAGGTTTACATTCTGAAAAAAGATGAAGGCGGCCGCCATACCCCGTTCTTCGACAACTATCGCCCGCAGTTCTATTTCCGCACGACCGACGTTACCGGCATCGTCAAGCTCCCCGAGGGGATTGAGATGTGCATGCCCGGCGACAACGTCGAGATGGACGTAGAGCTTATCACCCCGATCGCCATTGAAGAGGGCCTGCGCTTCGCTATTCGCGAGGGCGGCCGCACGGTCGGTTCCGGCGTCGTTATCAAGATCAACAGCTAATCAGCTACTGACGCTAAGCACCCCTTGCACACAGTGCAAGGGGTGCTATAATAATATAAATAATTACACAGCCGGCCGTGAGCTTTTCCGGCAATGGGTGGAGGAATCAGATGGAAATACTCAAAAACGAGGGACTAAGTTTTGACGACGCGCTGCTGGTGCCGCGGCGTTCCGATGTACTGCCGAACCAGGTGGACGTTTCCACCGTGCTGTGCGGCAAACTGCGGCTGAAAGTACCGTTTGTCAGCGCCGGTATGGACACGGTCACCGAGTCCCGCCTTGCCGCCGAAATTGCCCGGTTGGGCGGAATAGGTATAATTCACAAAAGTATGAGCGCCAAGCTGCAAGCGCAGCAGGTGGCGCAGGTAAAAGCGCAAAAGGGAGCTGAGGATTCCGCAGTCGACGAAAAAGGACAGTTGCTGTGCGGCGCTGCCGTAGGCGTGACGGCAGATATGCTTGAGCGCGCCGGCGCGCTTATAGACGCGGGTGTGGACGTACTTACCGTCGATACTGCGCACGGCCATTCGGCGGGCGTCATAAATGCAGTGAAAAACCTGCGCGCCGCCTACCCGAACATTGCAATAATTGCCGGCAACGTGGCGACAGCC
The DNA here is from genome assembly GCA_964478515.1 of uncultured Faecalibacterium sp. Taxonomy (GTDB): domain Bacteria; phylum Bacillota; class Clostridia; order Oscillospirales; family Ruminococcaceae; genus HGM13233. The sequence goes on from CAYZIL010000006.1 coordinate 31,177, forward strand.
GCGGCAGTGCGGGACCTTGCCGCTGCCGGCGCAGACTGCGTTAAAGTCGGCATTGGCCCCGGTTCAATTTGCACGACGCGCGTAGTCTCCGGTGTGGGTATGCCCCAGCTGAGCGCAGTTATGGACTGTGCCGCCGCCGGCAAGGAGTGCGGCGTGTCCATTATTGCCGACGGCGGAATAAAGTATTCCGGCGACGTCGTCAAGGCGCTGGCAGCCGGCGCAGACGCCGTAATGCTCGGCTCGCTTTTTGCCGCAGCGGAGGAGAGCCCCGGGGAAACAGTGGAGCGCGGCGGCAAAAAATATAAATGTTACCGCGGCATGGGCTCGACTCAGGCGATGAAATCGGGCAGCGGCGACCGCTATTTTCAAAATGAGACCAAAAAATATGTCCCGGAGGGGATAGCCGGCGTCTTGCCCTGCCGCGGCAAACTCGCGGATATAATCTACCAGCTGCAAGGCGGCCTGCGCTCCGGTATGGGTTATTGCGGCGCGGCCAGTCTGACGGCGCTGTATGAACGGGCCTGTTTCGTAAAAATGACCGGCAGCGGCCTGCGCGAAAGCCACCCGCACGATATAGAAATAACCTCTGACGAACCAAATTACAGCAAATAACATGCTATGGCGGCCGGCATGATTGTGCCGGCCGCCGGTTTTTAGTATAATATATTATATTTTTATTATATTAAGGAGTAGTAGCAGTGAGCGACAGAGTTGTGGCAATAATTGTGGCTGCCGGCAGTGCGACGCGTTTCGGCGCCGACAAGCTCAGCGTCGAGATAGGCGGCTGCAGCGTACTGGAACGCACCCTGCGCGCGTTTGCCGGCTGCGCCGCGGTTGACGCCATTGTTGTTGTCACCAAAGCGCACAACGGCGCTGCCATACGGTCCTGGCACATAGACAAGCTTGAAAAAGTTGTTGACGGCGGCGCAACGCGCGCACAGTCGGTAGCAAACGGCGTCGCGGCGGCGGGGGATTGCGGTTGGCTTTGTATCCACGACGGCGCCCGCCCGCTGGTCACGCCGCAGCTTATAGAGCGCACGGTGGCGGCAGCAAAGGAGCACGGCGCCGCGGCGCCGGTGCTGGCCTGCACAGACAGTCTGAAAACTGTCGAGGACGGGTTTATTGTGCGCAATGTCGAGCGCGCCTCCACTTTCGCCGTACAGACGCCGCAGGTGTTTGCTGCCGCCGCTTACAGGCGAGCAGTGTCGCTCGCCGACGGCAGCGAGACGGACGATTGCGCCGTTGCCGAAAAGGTCGGTCTCAAGGTGTTTGCTGTTACCGCAGACGCGGACAACATAAAAATTACCGGGCCGAACGATATTGAAAAGGCCAGGCACATTCTCGGGCTGGATTGCCCGCGCGTGGGTTACGGTTACGATGTTCACCGGTTGGTCAGCGGTCGGCCGCTGATACTGTGCGGTGTCACGGTCCCGTATGAAAAGGGGCTGCTCGGCCATTCCGACGCCGACGTCGCCGCTCATGCGCTGATTGACGCGCTTTTCGGCGCCGCCGCGTGCGGCGATATCGGCAGTCATTTTCCCGACAGCGACGAGCGCTACCGCGGCGCCGACAGTCTCGGCTTGCTGCGCACGGCAATGACGGAAATACGCGCCGACGGCTACGAGCTTGTCAACGCCGACGTTACGATAGTCGCCCAGGCGCCGAAACTGCGGCCGTATATTGAACAGATGCGCGCCGGGCTTGCCGCGGCGACGGACTGCGCGCTTGACCAGGTCGGCGTCAAGGCGACGACCGAGGAGAAACTCGGTTTTACCGGCAGCGGCGCGGGAATGAGCGCCTATGCGGCAGTTATGCTGCGTCGACGCTGAATATATCGGCTCTCTTGGGACAAAAGCGCTTTTTTTGAGTGCGGATATATGGTAGAATAGTAGCAGAATCTTTTTTTTGGGAGAGCAAAATGCTCGGAATAATCAGCTCGGTCAAGAGCGTCTTCAACACGATAGGCATTGCCGATATATTGGATATTCTGATAATGACGTATCTGATATATCAGCTCATTATGCTCGCCAAGCGCACCAGAGCGGCGCAGCTCGGCAAGGGTCTGATAATTCTGCTTATCTGCTATGTGCTCTCGCAGGAACTGGGTCTGCAGACAATAAATTTTGTGCTGGACAAATTTCTGCAATACGGAATAATCGCCGTTATTGTCGTCTTTCAGCCCGAGCTGCGCCGGGCGCTTGAACAGGTGGGCCGCGGCAGTGTCAACTTAATCGGTTCGCGCGCGTCGGAACGTGAGCAGGCGCTGTGGCTGGACGCCATTACGGAAATTTGCGCCGGGGTCGAAAGTATGGCTCAGGAAAAGACCGGCGCGCTTATTGCAATAGAACGCCGCACCGGGCTCGGCGAAATAATCGCCACGGGCACCGGGCTGGACGCCAGCACCACTCAGGAACTGCTGGGGACAATATTTTATAACGGCAGCCCGCTGCACGACGGCGCGGTAGTAATTCGCGACGCGCGCGTGTGTGCAGCCGGCTGTTATTTACCGCTGTCAACAAACACGGACATAGGGCACTCTCTCGGCACCAGACACCGCGCTGCACTGGGAATGTCGGAAAATTCCGACGCCATTGTTATTGTAGTTTCCGAGGAAACCGGAATAATCTCAGTGGCGCAAAACGGGGTATTGGTGCGAAAGCTGGACCGCCCCGGACTTGCCAAAATACTGAAAAAAGAGATTGTTCCCAACCAACCCGACAAGCCGCGGATCATGAGGTTTTTCAAAAATGAAGAATAAGAAAATCAGTGAATTCTTCTCGCGTCGCGTCGTGATTTTGGCAATCTCTTTTATTGCCGCTTTTGTCAGTTGGGTGGCTGTCGTCTCGACTGTTAACAGCACCATGACCAGAACAATCTACAACGTGCCGGTGACTATACCCGACACCGGCAACAGTTACCAGAGCCTGGGCTTAGACATACTCGACCTTGAGTGGCAGAATATTTCCGTCAACGTCACCGTCAGCGGCGAGCGCGGCATTGTCGGCGCGCTCAACCGCAACAGCGTGACAGTCACGCCGATATTTGCCAATGTTACCGAGGCCGGCACCTACGAGCTGGCGCTGCAAGCGACACAAAACAGCGAGTCGGCAAATTTTGAAATTACCAACATCACGCCCGGCTATATAACGCTCACCTTTGCGACGGTCACCTCCAACACCTACCCGATTGAGGTAGTTACCGGTACCGTCACGGCGCCGGACGGATACCTTATTGAAACCATAGTCACCCAGCCTTCCGAGGTGACTATTACCGGCACGCAGCAGCGCATTAGCGAAATAGCGCGCGTTGTCGCCTACGTAGATGTTGAGGGCGAGCTGTCCTCGTCGTATACCGGCAGCAGCGAAATAGCGCTGCTTGACGCCAACGGCGAACGTCTGAGCACGGACAACCTGATTATAGACGTTGACACTGTCGATGTGACGGTGCCGGTGTACAAAACCGGCACGCTGGCGCTTGATATCGGCTTTATCAATATTCCCGACGGATTTGACATCAGCTCGCTGGAATACAGGCTTTCGGTAAATGAAATTGCCATTGCCGGGCCGGAAAGTATTATCGACAATCTCACCACCAAAACCATTGGGTATATCGACCTTGCGCAGTTCAGCGCCGAGCAGAGCTATACCTTCGAAATAACGCTGAGTACCGGTATTGTCAATATGGACAATATTACAGAAGTTACCGTCACGTTCCCGAGCGACGACCTGACGACAAAAAAGGTTAACGTTAGCGATATACGTCTGGAAAACGGCAGCGACCAGTACACCTACACTCTGGTCAGCTCGCGGATAAACAGCGTTACCGTAATCGGGCCGTCTGCGGAGGTACAGCTGTTGAGCGCCGGTTCGGTCGTGGCCATAGTCGACCTTTCCGCCGCGGTTTACGAGCGCGGACAGTACACCGTGCCGGTTGAATTTATTATTCCGTCCTACCCCGAGTCGTGGGTCGTCGGCAGCTATACGGTAGTCATTGAGGTCTCGTCGAGCTGATGATAACTGTCAGCGGGATTCGCGTGCCGCTTGAGCGCGGCGAGGACGAGGCGTTTGCCCGCGCCGCCGCCCTTTGCCGGCTGCGCGCGAGCGATATTATTTCCCAACACACCAGCAAGCTTTCTTTTGATGCCCGTCACGGCGCGGTGAGTCGCGTCTACTCGGTGCGTCTTGAATTGCGCGACAAGGGTGCCGAGCGCCGCATAAGCGACTCGGTGCCCTGCGTTTCATATTACGAGCCAATAGTTTTCGAGCCGCAGTGCGGCTGCGAAAAGCTGAACGGCCGGCCGGTGGTTATCGGCTTCGGCCCGGCCGGCATATTCGCGGCGCTGTTGCTGGCGCGCAAGGGCTACCGGCCGCTGGTGCTGGAGCGCGGCGCTGACAGCGATACGCGCGAAAGCAAAGTGGAGCAGTTCTTCGGCGGCGGGGCTTTCGACCCGCAGACAAACGTCCAGTTCGGCGAGGGCGGAGCCGGAGCCTTTTCCGACGGCAAACTGACCACCCGCATAGGCGATCCGCTGTGCGAGTATGTCAGCGGCGCCCTGGTGGCGGCAGGCGCGCCGCAAGACATTGCCTGGCGGCAAAAGCCGCACATAGGCACCGACAAGCTGCGCGCCGTCGTCAAGCAGCTGCGCGGCGAAATAATCGCCCTGGGAGGCGAGGTGCGTTTCGGCGCGCCGGCGCAGGGTTTTTTTGTTAAAAACGGCCGTCTGAGCGCAGTGCGCTGTGACGGCGCGGATATAAAGACGGGTGCGGCGATAATCGCCTGCGGCCACAGTGCGCGCGACACCTTTGCGGCGCTGCGCGAGTGCGGCGCAGTACTTGAGGCAAAGCCCTTTTCGGTCGGCGCGCGCATTGAGCATTTTCAAAGCGACATTGACCGCGCGCTGTACGGCGCGCACGCGGGTGACCCGCGCTTGCCGGCAGGCGAGTATGCGCTTTCGTATAAGACCGGCGGGCGCTGCGTCTATACTTTTTGTATGTGTCCCGGCGGCAGTGTGGTTGCCGCCGCCAGCGAGGATGGCGGTATAGTCACCAACGGCATGAGCACCTACGCGCGCGACGGCGAAAACGCCAACAGCGCGCTGGCGGTCTCGCTCAGCGGCGGCGATTTCGGCGGCGACCCCTTTGCGGCAATAGAATGGCAGCGCCGGCTGGAAAACGGGGCTTATGCGCTCACCGACAGCTGGCGGGCGCCGGCGACCGACGTCGACAGCTTTCTTGCGGCGCGCGCGGGGTTGCACTTGAGCGGAAACCCGCAGCCGACCTACCCGCTCGGCGTGGCAGCTGCGGACTTTGAGCAGCTGTTCGGCGACGAGCTGTGCGGCTGCTTGCGCAGCGGCATTGCGGCATTCGAGCACAAATTGCGCGGCTTTTCCCAGCGCGCCGTGCTCACCGCGCCGGAAACGCGCACGTCGTCACCGGTGCGTATTGTGCGCGCCGACGACCGCTGTGCTGTGGGAGTCGACGGGCTTTATCCCTGTGGAGAGGGCGCCGGCTATGCCGGCGGCATAATGAGCGCGGCGGTCGACGGGCTGCGCACGGCGGCGGCGGTTATCGGCCGTTTTGCGCCGCTGTGACGGCGCCGGAGTAATTAATAATTATTTTTTTATAGATGGAGAGATATGTCGATCAGGAAATGGAATCTGCGCGGCGGCGACAAAAAACTGGCGGAGGAGTACTCGCGCAGTTTCGGCGTCGGTCCGCTGGTAGCGGCGGTGATGGCCGCGCGCAGCGAAAAGATAGGCGACGCGCAGGAGTTTGTCAGCGGCGGCGGCAGCTTTGAGCCGCCGGAAGCGCTGCGGGATATGGATGCCGCAGTGCAGCGCATTAACCGCGCTGTCGACGAGGGCGAAAAGATTGCGGTTTTCGGCGACTACGACGTAGACGGAGTTACTGCGACGGCACTGATGTGCATCTGTCTCGAGACGCTGTGTGCGGACGTCGTTTGCGCCTTGCCCGAGCGCAGCGGCGAGGGCTACGGGCTGGGGCCCGAAAGCATCCAAAAGCTGGCACAGGACGGCGTCAGTTTGCTGGTAACAGTGGACAACGGCATCTCAGCGCAAAAGGAGATAGCGCAGGCGGCCGAGCTGGGCATAGATTGCGTGGTCTGTGACCACCATCTTGCTCCGGCGCAGCTGCCGCCGGCCGTGGCGGTAATAGACCCGCGGCGAGCGGACGACACCAGTAACTTTAAGCAACTTGCCGGCGTCGGCGTGGCGCTCAAGCTGGCTGCGGCGCTGCTGGATTGCAGCGTAGAGCAAGCGCTGGATGATTTCGCGCTGCTCGTAAGCGTAGGTACTATTGCCGATATTATGCCGCTATGCGGTGAGAACCGCGAGATTGTTCGCCGCGGACTTGCGCAGTTCGCGGCTTGCGACAATATAGGGCTGCGTGAATTGTGCGCCGTTGCCGACATTGACCTTGAGTCGATAGACACGCACCAAATCGCCTTCGGCATTGCGCCGCGACTCAACGCGGCCGGCCGCATTGGCGACCCGCACGACGCGTTAAAACTGCTGTTGTGTGACGACGAGCAGCAAGCTCATGAGCTTGCCGAAAAGCTCAACCAACTCAATGCCGAGCGCCAGCAAATAGAACAGCAAATTGCGCAGCAGGTCAACGCCGCTATTGACGCCGACCCCGCAATAGTCAGCGAGCCGGTAATAGTAGTTGCCGCCGCTGGACTGCACCCGGGTGTTATCGGTATTGCCTGTTCGCGCCTTGTGGAGCGCTACGGTAAGCCGGCGGTAATAATTACTGTCGACGGCGACGAGGGTAAGGGCTCGGCACGCAGTCTGCGCGGATTTTCCATCTATGACGCATTTGACCACTGCCGGCAATTGCTGAGCAAATACGGCGGCCACGAACTGGCCGCGGGGCTGACGCTGCCGGCTGCCAACATACCGCAGTTCAGGCGTATGCTCAACGAATACAGCCGCGCACTCGACGACATGCCGCTGTGCCAACTCTACGCCGACTGTGAAATAAGCGCCGCCGACTTAAGCGAGAGTGCCGTGCGGGAATTGTCGCTGCTGGAGCCCTGTGGCAGCGGCAACGAAAAACCGGTGCTTATGCTGCGCGGCGCCACGGTAGAGCAGGTAAGCGCAATGGGCAACGGCAAGCACACGCGGTTGCGGCTCGACTGCGGCGAAAAAAAACTGTCAGTTGCCAGGTTTTCACTTGTCGCGGAGCGCGCCGCCTGCCGCGCCGGCGACAAAGTCGACTTGCTGCTGCGCGCCGGTATATATAACAGCGAGCACGGCAGCGGCGTGTCGCTCAGCGCGGTGGATATAAGACCGTCCGCTTTCGGCGACGGACAATTTGCCTCCTACAGCGCCTACCGCCGTTTCAGCTCCGGACACAGCGCCCGCTCGCAGGGCGTGGCGTTGACGCGCGCCGATGTTGCGGCGGTCTGGAAAGTACTGCTGCGGCGGCGCGATTGCGCCGAGGAGCTCACCTGGCTCGCCTGTGACAGCGGCCTTAGCGCCGGGCGCGCTGCGGCGGCGCTCGACGTGCTTTGCGAGCTCGGTCTGGTGCAGCGCTACACGGAAAACAGACAGGGATATTTGCGCTGCAACAGCGGCGCCGAAAAGAAGGATCTCCAGGATTCGCCGACCTTTGCCAGGATAAACGAATGACTATTGATTATGAACAACTTAAAAAGACCATAGAGGACAGCGGCCGTCAGTACGACATGGACCTCATTTTTCGCGCCTACAAGGCGGCAGAGACCGCGCACGCGGGCCAAATGCGGCTCAGCGGCGAGCCCTACATAACGCACCCGCTGTGGGTCGCGAAACTGCTCGTTGACTTGGGGCTCGACTCCGAGTCGGTGGCGGCTGCGCTGCTGCACGACGTCGTAGAGGACACCGACACGACCTTGGAGCAAATCCGCCACGATTTCGGTCCGGATATTGAACTGCTTGTCGACGGCGTTACCAAACTGGGTCGAATACCCTTCTCGTCGGTCGAAGAGCAGCAGGCGGAAAACGTGCGCAAAATGCTGCTGGCAATGACCAAAGACGTGCGCGTGATGATAATTAAGCTGTGCGACCGTCTGCACAACCTGCGCACCATTGACGCCCAGCCCGAGGACAAGCGCCGCCAGAAATCGCTGGAGACGATGGAGGTCTACGCACCGATTGCGCACAGACTCGGCATGAGCAACATTAAAGAGGAGCTGGAAGACCTCTCGCTAAAGCACCTTGACCCGATAGGCTACCGCGAAATAGTCGACCTGCTCGAGCGCGACTATTCCGACGAGTCTGCGATTGAGAGCATGACCGAGGCTATCTCCAAGCGCCTGACCGATATGGGGCTGACGAATTACAGCATAGTCAGCCGCAAAAAAAGCATATACGGAATCTACCGCAAGCTGTTTGTGCAAAACCGCTCGCCGGAGGAAATATATGACATTTACGCAATCCGCGTAATATTAAATACCGTAGCCGAATGCTACAATGTGCTGGGCATACTGCACGACATGTACGTGCCTATTCCGCACCGTTTCAAAGACTACATTTCAACGCCGAAGCCGAACGGCTACCAGTCGCTGCACACGACTGTTATCGGCGAGGGCGGCATGCCGTTTGAGGTGCAAATTCGCACCTACGACATGCACTATGACGCCGAATACGGCATTGCCGCGCACTGGAAATACAAAATTGGCATCAGCGGCAAGGACAAGCTGGAGGACCGCCTTGCGTGGGTGCGGCAGCTGCTCGAAAGCCAAAAGGCGTCTGAGGACGTCGTCGACATTTTGCGCGACATCCGCAGCGACCTGCTGCCGGAAGAGGTATACGTTTTTACGCCGAAAGGCGACGTCATGAATCTGCCCGCCGGCAGCACGGTAATAGATTTTGCCTATGCTATCCATTCCGCCGTCGGCCACCGCATGATAGGCGCCAAGGTAAACGGCCGCATTGTGCCGATAACCTACGTCATCAAAACCGGCGAGATGGTCGAGGTAATTACCGGGCCCAAGGACAAGGGCCCGAGCCGCGACTGGCTGAACATTGTGCGAACCAGCGAGGCAAAGTCGAAGATTCGCTCCTGGTTTAAGCACGAGCGCCGCGACGAAAACATTGCCGAGGGCAAAGCCGCCTTTGAAAAAGAGCTGCGGCACATGAAATTGACCGTGCCGCCCGAAAGTTACGACGCCTTTGTAGACGAGCTGGTCAAGCGCCAGCGCCTTAATACGGCGGACGAGCTGTTCGCCTCGCTCGGCTACGGCGGCATACAGATGTCGCGGCTGGCGCTGCGCGCCAAGGACACCTACGCGAAAATGTTCGGCGAGCAGGACAAACCGCCCGAAATTGTTCCCGCAGAGGTTGTTACCGCCAAACAGAAGCCGCGCGGCGGAATTATTGTCGAGGGACTGGACAACTGTCTGGTGCGCTTCGCCAAGTGCTGCAACCCGGTGCCGGGCGACGATATTGTCGGCTTTATTACCCGCGGTCACGGCGTCACCGTACACCAGGCCGAGTGTCCGGTAGTCACCGCCAAGCGCGGCGACAGCGAGATGCGCTGGATAAACGTCAGTTGGTCGGGCGCGGAAAAAGAGGAATTCAAAGCCTCTTTGGAGCTCAACTGCATTGACCGCAACGGTATAATCGCCGACGTCACCGCGCAGCTGTCAAGCTTGCATATACCGATATTCGCGCTTAATTCGCGCACGACGCTCGACGGGCGCGGCATAATCAATATGACTATCGGCGTGACAAATACCGAACATCTCAAAACAGTTATTTCGCGCCTTGCTAAAATACGCGACGTGCAGACCGTAGAGCGCACCCAGAAATGACGGTGGACAGAAAGGTTGAGCCATGAAAGTCGTGATACAGCGCGTTACCGAAGCGACGCTAAAAATCGGCGGCCGGGAGCGCTGCCGAATAGGCAGGGGACTGGTGGCGCTTTTTGCTGCCGGCGAGGGCGACACGCTTGACAAAGCGCCGCTGCTGGCAACAAAAACGGCAAACCTGCGCGTGTTTTCCGACAGCGAGGACAAGATGAATATTTCGGCACTGGAGCTTGGTCTGGCAATAATGGCAGTGCCCAACTTTACCCTGTTTGCCGACACGAAAAAGGGTCGCAGACCATCTTTTATCAATTCCGGCTCGCCGCAGTTCGCCAACGAGGCGTTCGAACTTTACAAAAAGTCATTGCTGCTCGCGGGCATAAAAAGCGTCGCCAGCGGGGAATTCGGCGCCGACATGCAACTATCGCTGACCAACGACGGCCCGGTGACGATAATTATGGACACAAGGGAGTGGGAAGCATGAATGTGACGCTGGTGCCGCTCGGGCCCGTTTACAAAACCAACTGTTATCTTGTGGACGACGGCAGTGCCGCCGCGGTCATAGACCCCGGCTATAAAAGCGACAAGGTAGACAAGCTGCTGGCCGATAAACAGCTGCGGCTTGAGCTTGTTTTGCTCACCCACGGCCATTTTGACCACATCGGCGACGTGGAGCGGCTGCGGCGCAAGTACGGCGCCGCGCTTATTGTCGGCGCTGCGGACGAATACCGGCTCGACGAGCCGGCCGACGCCCACGCCGCACAAGGGCAGGATATTAAATGCGGAAAGTTGAATTTTGCAGTACTGGAAACGCCGGGGCACACCGAGGGCAGCGTGTGTTATATTTGCGCTGACTGTCTTTTCAGCGGCGACACGCTGTTTTGCGGCGGCGTCGGCCGCACCGACATGCCCGGCGGAGACAGCGAGTTGCTGGCGAGCTCACTCAAAAAGCTGGCGCGGCTGCCGCTGGACTACACTGTGCTGCCCGGTCACGACGAACAGACCACGCTCTCACGGGAAAAGCAGTACAATAGCTGGCTTCGCGGCGGCGAGGCATAGAATGGACATATACTTTAACGGGACAGCTTATCGCTACGAGCTGGAAAACGTGGCGCGGATGTTTTGCGCAATAGACGAACTGCGCGAGGGCAGGCCGCAGCGCGGCGAAGATTATATTTATGTGCGCGCGGCGAAAGTGAGCGGCGGCGAGCGCTTTTTGTGCGCTGTGGCGTGCGGCGACGGCTTTTTTCAAAGCAGGGAGCTCGGCAGCGGCGACAAGGACGCGCGGGAACTGTGCGTTTGCCGCACGTTGTTTTTGCTGTTGTCGCGCATATACGGTGTCAAACCGCCCTTCGGCGTTATGACCGGCGTGCGGCCGGCAAAATTCACGGCGGCACTGCTGCGTGCCGGCGGCGACGGCGAGCAGGTTAGCCGGCGGCTGCGGGACGTTTATCTTCTTGACGGCGACAAGGTGCAGCTGTGTGTGCGCTGTGCCGAATTTTCCGAAAAAGTCCGCGCCTCTTTGACGCCGCGCTCGTTTTCGCTGTTTATCGACATTCCCTTTTGTCCCAGCCGCTGCAGCTACTGCTCGTTTGTATCTCGCAGTACCGAGCGCGACTCTCCCTTGCTGCGCGAGTATGTAGAGCACTTGTGTCGCGAGCTTGTCTGTGTCGGCCGCATTGCGGCGCAGTGTGCGCTAAGACTCGACACGGTATATGTCGGCGGCGGCACGCCGAGCATATTGTCGGCGGCGCAAATTAACAAGCTGCTGACGTGCGTGCGCGACAATTTCAATTTGAGCACGGCGCGCGAATTTACCTTTGAGGCCGGGCGCCCCGACACTATCGACGCGGAAAAGCTGCAGGTGCTGCGCGAGTGTGGCGTCAGCCGGCTGAGTATTAACCCGCAGACCTTTAACGACGAGGTTCTGCGCGGCGTCGGCCGCCGCCACAGTACGACCCAGACGCTTGCGGCTTTTGAGCTGGCGCGCCTGGCGGGGTTCAACGACATTAACGCCGACCTTATCGCCGGCTTGCCGGGGGACACGACCGACAGTTTTTTCAGCAGCGTGTCGCAGTTAATATCGCTGGCGCCGGCCAATATAACCGTACACGCGCTGACGCTCAAACGCGCCAGCGACCTTGCGGGAGCGCCGCGCCACTGCGAGGGCGCCGCGCAAATGGTCAGCGGCGCCGCCGCAATGCTTGCGAAGGCCGGTTACCGGCCATACTATATGTACCGCCAAAAAGCGACGCTCGACAATTTGGAAAATGTCGGCTACGCAAAGCCCGGGACCGAGGGAATTTATAATGTGCTTATTATGGATGAAATGCAGACAATTGCCGCCTGCGGAGCCGCGGCCGTGAGCAAGCTGGTGCGGTTTAACGGGAAGACGCCCACAATAAAACGCATTTACAACTACAAATATCCCGCCGAGTATCTGCGTGGGTTTGACGAGATACTCGCGCGCAAAAAAGGAATAAGGGATTTTTATGAAGGTTCAATTTAAAGCAAAAAAGGTACTGCCGGTTGCGGAGGTCGACAGCCGTCTGCGCGGCGACGTCGAAAACTACATCGGCGAATGCGAGAGCCGCTATCGCAGCGACGTTTCGGAAATATGCCGCACGGTAACAGACCGCGCCGCCGCCGTAGTAATGGTCACCGGTCCGTCGGCAAGCGGCAAAACGACGTCGGCGCACAAAATAGCCGCCGGCCTTGTGGATATGGGACACGAGGCGCGCGTCGTATCTCTTGACGATTTTTTCAAAAATTTCACCGACTACCCGCTGCTGGAAAACGGCGAAAAAGATTACGAGAGCGTTGAGACCATCGACGCCGTAACCTTTAACCGCTGTTTGCGCGAGATACTCAGCGAGCGCCGTACCCGGCTACCGGTTTTTGACTTTGCCAGCCAGACCCGCAGCGCCGAGACGCGCGAGCTGGTTTTGCCGCGCGGCGGCACAGTTATATTTGAGGGCATTCACGCGTTCAACCCCGTGCTTTTTGCCGGGGTGTCGATGGAGAACGTGCTTAAGGTGTACGCCGGACTGCGCACAGAATACCGCATGGCAGACGGTATGCTCAAGACCCGCGAGCTGCGAATTGTGCGCCGCCTGCTGCGCGATTTGCGCTTTCGCAGTTACGAAGTTGAGCGCACGCTGTCAATTTGGTCGCAGATATGCAGCGGCGAGGAAAAGTGGATAAAGGTCTTTAAGCCCGACGCCGACTGCCTGCTCAACACTTCTTTCGATTACGAGCCCGGTCTTTATGCGCCGCTGCTCGCGCAGCTGGCCGCCGAGCCGACCAGCGGCGGCGAGTACCGCGAAACGCTGCTTAAGCTGTGCGACGAATTTGCGGCTTTTGCCCCGGTCAACGAGAAAGACATACCGGCAGACTCAATGTTGCGCGAATTTATCGGTTGAGGATGAAAAACACCGCCGGTTATTGTTTTACGGGCGCTTTTGGGATATAATGAATTGGTTATTTATATCACCCCGGAGGTAGATTATGGATAATAATAAATTCTGGAACAACGTAGCCGGCGCCGCGCGGAAAACGGCTGACAACGTGTCGGCTGTGGCCGCCGTCGCTTACAACCGCGGCAAAAAGCAGGTCAACATCGCCAAGCTCAACAGCGACATTCGCCGCAATTACCAAAAGCTCGGCGAGCTGTGCTACGAAGAGATGGTGCTGGACACCGACGTTTCGCTGCAAAAAGAGCAGCTGGCGCAGGCCATAACAATGCAAAAAAAGCGTCTTGAGTCGGTAAAGTGCGCCGTTGACAGACCGCTGACCGCAAATATGCAGTGCCCGTTTTGCGGCGCCGACGTGCGCAGCAACAGCGAGTATTGCCCGGAATGCAACAAGAAACTCTGACAAACTGATGGGATAGCAAGCAGAAATGGCAGCAAAGAAACAGTCGCTCGTCACCGGCGCGCTCATGCTCACCGTCGCCGGTTTAGTAGTCAAGATAATCGGCTGGGCCTACCGTATTCCGCTGACCGCAACACTGGGCGGCGACGGCATGGGTTTTTACAATGTTGCCTATAATTTGTACGGACCGGTATATACTCTGGCAGTGACCGGTTTTCCCTCCGCGACGGCTAAGCTCACCGCCCAGTTGAGTACCGAACAGCGCTACAACGACGTGCGCCGCGTGCGCCGCGTCTCGTACAGCCTGTTTGCGCTTATAGGCATAAGCGGCACGCTGGTAATATTCGCGCTGGCAAAACCGTTTGTTAACCTGGTACACAACACCCCGGCGCTGTTCTGTGTGCTGGCGGTCGCGCCCTCGCTTATGTTCAGCTGCTTGATGTCCACTCACCGCGGCTACAGTCAGGGCATGCGCAATATGGTGCCCACGGCGCTCTCGCAGCTTGTTGAGGTTGTGTGTAAGACGGCGTTTGGGCTGGTCGGCGCCTACTATTTCATTGCCCGGCTGACGGCGGAATACGAGTCTTTCGGAACGGTTTTCGGCACGGTAATAAATAATGCCGACGACGTCGAAATAACCATACTTTCCTACGCGGCGGCTGGCGCCATTTTCGGCGTGACGCTGTCGGTTTTCGCCGGTTACTTGTTTTGTCTTATCTACGACAAAATAGTCGGCGACGGCATAACCAAAGAAATGATTCACGACAGCCCGCTTGCGCGCAGCAAGTCCTACTATCGGCGCGAAATATTGCGCCTGGGCCTGCCAATATCGCTCAGCGCGGCGGTGCCGAGTCTGACTAACCTTATAGACCTTACGACAATTATGAACCGCCTTGACAGCATAATTGCCAAGAACCCGCAAGCGCTGCTGGCCTCTTACGGTGGACTGCTCGACGACAAACCGCTTGAACAGATAGCAAACTTTATTTACGGCAGCTACACGGCGTGCCCGGTGACGCTGTTCAACCTGATTCCGTCGCTGACGGTCTCGTTCGGCGTCGGCGCACTGCCGCTGATATCGGCGCTGTGGGCGGTCAAGGATTACAGCGGCATTCGTCAAAACGTCAACACTGTTTTGCGCATGACCACATTTATCGCCGCGCCTATCGGCATTGGCATGGCGATGCTGGCAAAGCCCATTCTCACTATGGTGTTTCCCACAAGCCCCCTGGAAGTGGCAATTACCTACCCCCTGCTGCAATCGCTTGGCATAGCGGCAATATTCCTGTCGCTGTCGTCGCCAATATTCAGTATGCTCAACGCGCTCGGCCGCACCGACATGCCGCTCAAGCTTGCGGTAGTCGGCGGCGTCATAAAAATATTGGGCAACTACTTCCTTGTCGGCATACCCTCAATAAATATTCGCGCCACTCCCTACAGCACGCTGGCGTGTTACTTGTTTATTGTGCTTGCAAGTTTGACGTTCCTTGCGAGGTACGCCAAAATAAAAATAGATTATATTAGCTGTTTTGCGAAACCGCTCATAGCGGCGGCACTGTGCGGCTGTACGGCTCTGCTGTGCTATGTTGCCGTAAGTTCGCGGCTGGGCAACACCTTGTCCACAGCGGTGGGAATAATGGCCGGCGGCGTAGCGTATATTGCCGCGTCGCTGGTGATGAAGGTGCTGCCGCGCGAGGATGTGCTCGGTTTACCGGGCGGAAAACGCATTGCCGCACTGCTTGAAAAAATAGGTGCATTAAAGTAAAATTAATTATGGAAATTAAGAAATACGCAAATAAAGAGCATTACACGGCCGACGATTTTTTCGATATAGTCCGCCTGCTGCGCGACCCGGTGGACGGTTGTCCTTGGGATAAGCAGCAGACGCACGAGTCCATTCGGCACAACTTTCTTGAAGAGACATACGAGGCCTGCGACGCTATCGACAAAAAGGACTCCGAGCTGCTGTGCGAAGAGCTTGGCGACGTATTGCTGCAAGTGGCGCTGCACGCCGAAATAGAGCGGCAGGGCGGCGGGTTTGACGTCGGCGACGTCATAGACGGCATTTGCCGCAAGCTGGTGGTGCGCCACCCGCACATTTTCGGCGAAGCGACGGCCGCGACCAGTGACGAGGTTCTTACCACCTGGGAGGCCATTAAGAGAAAGACCAAGGGACAAAAGGCCGGCTCCCAGGCGATAGACGACGTGCCCGCGGCCTTACCGGCACTCGCGCGCAGTCAAAAGGTACAAAAGCGCGCCGCAGACGCCGGCTTCGACTACCCGGACACGCAGGGCGCGCTCAGCGACTTGCACAGTGAAATTGTCGAGCTGGACACCGCGGTTCGCGAAAACACCAATGTCGCCGAGGAACTGGGAGACGTAATTTTCGCCGCTGTCAACGTTGCCCGCTTTTGCGGGATAGACGCAGAACAAGCGGCAGAGGCAGCCTGCAACAAATTCGTCTGCCGCTATAAAACGGTTGAGACCGCCGCACAGGCAAAAGGCATAGATATGAAGTGCAGCGGTATCGATATACTCAATGAGCTTTGGAAATATTCCAAAGAGCAGAACAACGGAAAGGAAATACAAAAACATGACTAAATCCGAACTTTCACAGAAGGTCGCCGAGATGACCAGCGCGAGCAAAAAAGACGCCGAGGCGTCCGTTAACGCCGTATTTGTGGCGCTGACCGAGGCGCTTGCCGCCAAAGAGAAGGTCCAGATAGCCGGCTTCGGTGGGTTTGAAGTTCGCGAGCGCCCGGCCCGCACCTGCATCAACCCGCGCACGAAAGAAAAGGTCGACGTTGCCGCGACCAGCGTTCCGGCTTTCAAAGCAGGCAAGTCCCTTAAAGAGGCCGTCGCAAAATAAACGAGTGAAAAGCCGCGCAAGCGGCTTTAACTTTTCGGAGAAAATTATGAGAATCGACAAGTACCTGAAAAACTCCCGACTCATAAAGCGGCGCACCGTTGCAAACGAGGTTTGCGACGCCGGTAACGTTTCCGTAAACGGCCGTGCCGTAAAGGCTTCGTATGACGTTAAAGTCGGCGACGTAATAAGCATTAAGCTCGGCGAGCGCACAATAAACGCCGAGGTGCTGGCGCTCAGCGAGGACCAGAACAAGGAAGCCGCGCGGCTGATGTACAATATTCTTGATTGACAAGTTTGGCACATGGCAAACTCAGCAGGCGCTTGCCGAAACCGACGGCAAGCGCCTGATGTTTTTCGGCTAAAAGAAAGCGCGTAACGCAAACGCGCGGCAAGATAATAGCGCTTTTACACGGCGCTGCGAACAGCGCTTGGCAAACGGCGAGCGGCACAAGTGCTGCGCCGCCGCAATTTGCGGATGACCGGCCAGCATTATTCCCAGGAAGATGCGATTGACATGGAGACAGATATATGGAAATACTTTACCGCAAATTGACGCTTGAGGAATGCAGCAGAATTAGGGAGATAGACCCCTCGCAATATATTGGGCGGGCCTGGCGAGAGGCGCAAGGGCGCCGTCAGCTTGTGCAAATAGATTATTCGCAAGCTGATTTTCCCAACGGTTTCGAAAATCATCTGGCAAGCCTGGTTTCCACAATACAGACGGGCGGCAGTGTGCTGGGAGCGTTTTATAAAGAACGTCTGGTAGGGTACTGCAGCGCAAACAGCAAATGCTGGGGTGAGACATGCAAATACGCCCTTCTTGACCAACTTTTTATCACAAAAGAACTGCGCGGCAAAGGTATAGGGAAAAACCTTTTTTTTAGGATGGCCGGTGATTTTGCAAAAAAGGGAATAGATAAATTCTACATTTGCGCGGCGTCAGCGGAGGAAACCATCGCTTTTTATTTTGCGTTAGGCTGCGAAGAGGCAAAAGAAATAAACCAAAAACTCTACCAGCTGGACACCCGCGATTTACAGTTGGAATTTGATTTCAGCAAACTAAAAAACCGCAGTAAGCTTTAGGGCTTACTGTGGTTTTTTGTATCTGATTGAACTCGAAAACTGTACACACACTGCAACCTGTTTTTGCCGCAAGCAAGCGAGCTTTGCGGCAGCAATTAGATTGTCCGGGTGCGAAAGCGCTCCAAGAACTGCTTTGTTTCCTCTCGCTGCGGCGAGCGGAAGAGTTTTTCCGGCGTGCCCTGTTCCCAAATTACGCCGTCCTTCATAAAGAGAACCGCATCGGAAACTTCGGCAGCGAAGGCCATTTCGTGAGTGACGACGACCATAGTCAGCCCCTCGTCTGCCAGCATTTTCATGACGTCCAGCACGTCGCCGACCATCTGCGGGTCGAGCGCGGACGTAGGTTCGTCGAATAGCAGCAGTTCGGGCTGCATGGCCAGCGCGCGGGCGATTGCTACGCGTTGCTGTTGGCCGCCGGACAGCTGGCGCGGCTTGGCGTTGACGTAGGGCGCCATGCCGACCTTTTCCAAATAGACCATCGCCTCGCTCTCGGCAGTCGCCTTGTCCTTTTTCAGAATGTGGCGGATGCCTATAGTGCAGTTGTCAAGCACGTTGAGGTTGGCAAAAAGATTGAAGCTTTGAAAGACCATGCCGACCTTGGCGCGGTAAGCGGGCGCGTCGACGCCTTGAAGAACATCGGCGCCGTTAAAAATTATCTCACCGGAATCCGGTTCCTCCAGCAGGTTAATGCAGCGCAGCATCGTCGACTTACCCGAGCCGGACGAGCCGATAACGCATTTGACCTGACCGCGCTCAATGGAGAAATCCACGCCCTTGAGCACCTGGTTGCCGCCGAACGATTTGACCAGAGAATTTACCTGTAAGAGACTCATTTTGCGCTGCCCTCCTTATTCGCCGGAGTGTAGTGCGCCATGCCGCTGGTGTGGGCGAGCGTGTCTGTCGTAGCGAGGTCGTAGTTGGCGGGGCCGTCCATGCGGCGCTCAACACGGCGCAGCAGCCAGGAGAAGAACACCGTCATGCACAGATACATGACCATGGCCACCGTGTAGGCCTCAAAATAGGTGTAATAGGCGCCGGCGACGGACTTGGTCGAGAAAAACAGTTCAACGGTGCCGATGCCGGCGAGCACGCAGGTGTCCTTGATGTTGATTATCAGGTTGTTGCCAATCTGCGGCATGATGTTGCGCAGCGCCTGCGGCAATATGACGTAGAGCATCGTCTGCGTGTGGTTCATGCCGATGGCCTTGGCGCCCTCGGTCTGGCCGATATTAATAGACAGTATGCCGCCGCGCACAGTCTCGGCCATGTAGGCGCCGGTGTTGATAGAGACGATAAAGAAAGCGGCAAACCACATGCCCATGTTAATGTGGAACAATGTCATGGAGCCGTAATAGATGAACATCGCCTGCACCAGCATCGGCGTGCCGCGAAACACCTCTACATAGATGGTCAGAATCAGTTTGAAAAACTTGACGACGACCTTTTTAAAGACGTTGTCGTTCTTTTCCACAGGGATAGTCTGAATGATACCGGCAATAAGACCGATTACGCAGCCAACGACCGTGCCGACGACCGCAATGAGCAGTGTCGTACCGGCGCCGCGCAGCAAAGCCGTGCCGTTATTTTGCAGGATGTAGAGAATTCTGCCGAAGAAATCTTGAGGTATCGTCGTGCTCATCTCAGTTACCCGAGCTCAGCGGCTGGGCGGCGATGGCATCGTTCATCATCTGCTCATAGTCCTCTACGGTGAGAGTCGCGAGCGCCTCGTTGATTTTGCCGAGCAATTCGTCGTTGCCTTTTTGCACGGATATGCCGATGTTTATTTCCTCGTCGGAAACAACAAAGTTGTCGTCGCTGCCGGTGAAGTCGAGCATTATCATATCGCCGTAAGCAAAAGTCGCGGCGAGCGCCGTGGGCGCGTCGGTCACTACGAGGTTGACCTTGCCGGACTCAAGAGCGACCAGCATGGCGGGGGCGCTCTCCATGGCGGTTTGAATGTCGGCGTTTTCAATTTGCGGCAAGCAGACGTCATACCAAATGGTGTTCAGCTGCGAGGTGCAAGTCGCGCCGGCAAGGTCCGACAGGCCGGTCGCGTCGGCATAGGGGCTGCCCGCGGTGGTCAGCGAGACGATGGACGCGTAGTAATAGGGGTCGGAAAAATCGACGGTTTGCAGGCGCGCTGCCGTAATAGACTGACCGGCAATGACGCAGTCGATAGTGCCCGCTTGCAGTGCGACGGGCAGGGAATCCCACTCAATTTGGTATATTTCCAGTTCCATGCCCAGATAGTCGGCGATGTATTTGGCCATCATGACGTCGTAACCGTAGGCATATTCGCTGCTGCCGTGGATGGGGACGGCGCCGTTGGAGTCGTCGCTCTGGGACCAGTTGTAGGGCGCGTAGGCACACTCCATTCCGACGCGCAGGACGTTGCTGTCACTGTCAGAGGAGCCGCCGCAGGCGGTCATTACCACTACGAGTGCCAGCGCGAGCAATACACAAACAAGCTTTTTCATTTTTATTTCCTTTCTTTTTTGAAATCTGCTGCATAAAAAAACATGAACCTGCACGCAAAGCGCAGGTTCATGGTCACAGAAAAAATCTGTATTCACGGCCATTGGATAGCGCTCCACTTAATGTGACAGTCCGTCGCATATTTTGCGCCGGACCAGCACCGCGCACTCAGCCGTGAGCGGTACTTCGGCGGCGATCCCCTTTCGGCCGCAGCGGAAATAGCTGTTTCCATAGCCGCGGATTAATGATGGTCGTCGCTCCTCTACCAAGGATGTTATTCAGTTTTTAACAAGCTAACATTATCTTCGGCAATTGTCAATGACCAAAAGAATTTATTGGTCGATGTGATAAGAAAAGGGGGAAAAATGTGATTTCGTTGGTGATATTGACTGAAAAATTGTTGAGAATAATGTTTCAAAATATACCAATCGCGATGGTATAAATATACAATCGTCCGAAAACACTGATTTTTTCGATTGACAGTAGCATTCTGATTCCTTATACTTACATTAAAGGCAGGGGGTAAGAGAAATATCCTGAATGACGGGTCCGGGAGAGACCGCCGAATAGCGGCGCCGAAGGGGAACGACTGCGTAGAACTCTCAGGCAAAAGGACCGGATCCCGACAGAACTCCGTAGAGCCGCAAGCCGGCACCGAAGAAGCAATCCCCGTACGGGGAGAATCTTTCAGGTCACACGACGGAGACGCGCGATTTTTCGCGCGTCTTTTTTTGTATTTTGCGACAAAACCAAAATAACAAATAACAGGAGTGCATTATGGAAGCGAAGACACCACTTTACGAGCGCCATTTGGCAGCCGGCGGCAAAATTGTGCCTTTTGCCGGCTATCTGCTGCCGGTACAGTATCCCGGCGGCGTTATTGCCGAACATATGGCGGTGCGCACAGCCGCAGGGCTGTTTGACGTCTCCCACATGGGGGAGGTGGTTTTCAGCGGCGCCGGCGCGCTCGCCGAGCTCAACCGCCTGCTCACCAACGACTACACAAATTTGGCCGTGGGCCGGGTGCGCTACGGCGTAATGTGCTATGACGACGGCGGCACAGTGGACGACTTGATAGTCTACCGCACCGGTGAACAGAGCTATCTCGTCGTCGTCAACGCCGCCAACCGCGCCAAGGACGTAGAGTGGATGCGCGGCCATATTTCGCCCGAAACGGGCTTCAGCGACATTTCCGAGTCGGTCGCGCAGTTGGCGCTGCAAGGGCCTGCAGCCCAGAAAATAATCGAAAAAGTCGCCGCGCCGGCCGACATTCCCGAGCGCTATTACAGCTTTACCGTTTGCACTGTCGCCGGCATAAAATGTCTGCTGTCGCGCACGGGTTATACCGGCGAGAGCGGCTTTGAGCTTTACTGTGCGCCCGCTGACGCCGCGGCGCTGTGGGACAAGCTGCTGGACGCCGGCAGTGAGGACAGCCTTATTCCCTGCGGGCTGGGCGCGCGCGACACGCTGCGGCTGGAGGCGGCAATGCCGCTTTACGGCCACGAACTGTCGGCGCAAATTGACCCGGTCCAGGCGGGACTCGGTTTTGCAATCAAGATGGACAAACCGGATTTTATCGGCAAACAGGGGATTCTGGCGCGGCCAGCCGGGCGCCGTCGCCGCGCCGGTCTGAAAGTGACCGGGCGCGGCATAGTGCGCGAGCACTGCGACATTTTCGACGGCGACAGGCCGGTCGGCGCCTCCACATCTGGCACGTTTTGCCCCAAGCTCAACGGCGCCTACGCCATGGCCATGCTGGAGCCCGATTGCTGCGAGCCAGGCCGGACGCTGAGCGCCGACGTGCGCGGCCGCAAAATTGAGGTCGAGGTTGTGCCGCTGCCGTTTTATAAAAAAGAAAACTGACGGCGCCGTGCAGACGCCGCAAAACAGTAAATAATAAATCTTTTAAGGAGAAACAAAATGAATATCCCCGAAGAACTGCTCTATGCCAAATCTCACGAATGGGTTCGCTTTAAGGAGGACGGCGGCGCCGTCGTCGGTCTTACGGATTTCGCTCAAAACGCCCTCGGCGACATTGTTTTTGTCAACCTGCCCGAGGTCGGCGACACTGTAAACGCCGGCGACACACTCGGCGACGTCGAGTCCGTCAAGGCCGTGTCCGACGTATTTTTTCCGGTGTCGGGAACGGTCAGCGCCGTAAACGAAAGTCTGCTTGACGACCCGGCAGCGCTCAACCGCGATCCCTATGCCGCCTGGCTGGTGGAACTGAGCGACGCCGGCGGCAGGGAAAACCTGCTTTGCGCCGGTGAATATGCCGACGTCTGCAAAGAGGAGGAGTAACATGGCCGACTACCTGCCGAGCACCGCTCAGCAGCGGCGCGACATGCTCGCCGACATCGGCGTGAAGGATATTGACGAGCTCTACCGCGACGCGCCCGCGTCGGTGCGCTGCGGCGAGCTGAACTTGCCAAACGGAATTGCCGAGCAGGCGCTGCGCCGCCGTGTCGGCGCTATTGCTGCAAAAAACACCGTTTTTCGCAGCATTTTTCGCGGCGCCGGCGCCTACGACCACTACATTCCGGCAGTGGTTGACGCGGTGGCCGCCAAAGACCAGTTCGTCACCGCTTACACGCCCTACCAGGCTGAGATAAGTCAGGGGATACTGCAATCAATATTCGAATACCAGACGGGTATTTGCGAGCTTACCGGTATGGACGTCGCCAACGCCTCGGTCTACGACGGCGCGTCGGCCGCCGCCGAGGCGGTGGCCATGTGTACCGACCGCAAGCGCCGCCGCGCGCTGGTCAGCGCCGCCGTGCAGCCCGACGTGCTCGAGACGGTGCGCACCTACTGCTTAGGCAGCGACACCGAACTTGTCGTCGTGCCGCAGCGCGGCGGCGTCAGCAACACAGAGCAAATGTCCGCCTTGTTGGACGAAAGCACCGCTTGCGTGCTGGTGCAATCGCCCAACCGCAACGGCCTTTTTGAGGACTGCGAACAGATAGCATCCCTGGCGCACGCAAAGGGCGCCCGCCTGGTGATGAGCTGTCACCCGTTGGCACTGGCTGTCGCCAAAACGCCGCGCGAGTGCGGCGCCGACGTCGCGGTGGGCGAGGGGCAGCCGCTCGGTCTGCCGCTGTCTTTCGGCGGGCCCTATCTCGGCTATATGGCCAGCACCAAAGAGCTTATGCGCCGTCTGCCCGGACGCGTTGTCGGCGAGACGCTCGACACTAAAGGCGAGCGCGCCTTTGTGCTGACGCTGCAAGCGCGCGAGCAGCACATCCGCCGTGAAAAGGCCGGCAGCAATATCTGTTCTAACGAGGCGCTGTGCGCTTTGCGCGCCGGCGCGTATCTCGCGGCCATGGGTCCCGACGGCGTGCGCGACGCGGCGGTGCAGTGTATGTCCAAAGCGCGCTACCTGGCAAAGGAGCTGTGCTCGGTACCTGGTATAGAAATGGTTTACCCGGGCGAATATTTCTGCGAATTCGTTACCCGCGTGCCGGTCGCCGCCGAAAAAATTGAGGCGGCGCTTGCCGAAAAGGGAATTCTCGGCGGTTTGCCGGTAGACGGGGGCATACTGTGGTGTGCCACCGAAAAATGTACCAAGGACGACATGGATGAGCTTGTTTCGCTGCTGCGAAAGGAGTGTGGCCGATGAAACTGATATACGAAAAATCCGCCGCAGGGCGGCGCCAGCAGCTGCTGGAGGAATGCGACGTAGAGCGCTGCAAACTGCCCGAAGGGCTGCAGCGCAAAAGTGAGCTGAGACTGCCGCAGCTTGCCGAGGTGGACGTGGAGCGCCACTATTCGGCGCTGGCGCGCCGCTCGTTCGGCGTCTGCGACGGCTTTTACCCGCTCGGTTCGTGCACTATGAAATACAACCCGCAAGTCGACGAGCAGCTCGCGTCGCTGCCCGGGTTTACCGGCGTCCACCCGCTGCAGCCGCTCGGCACGGCCGAGGGCTGTCTTGAGGCGCTCGGCCTTGCCGGCGAGTATTTGTGCGAGATAACCGGCATGGACGCAATGACCTTTCAGCCCGCGGCCGGAGCGCACGGCGAGTTTACCGGCATGCTGATGATAAAGGCCTGGCACCGCAGCCGCGGCGACAGCGCCCGCACTAAAATAATCGTTCCCGACTCGGCGCACGGCACCAACCCTGCCAGCGCGGCTATGGCCGGTTTTACGGTAGTGAATATCCCCTCCGGCGAGGACGGCTGCGTGGACCTTGCGGCGCTGCGCGCCGCCGTTGGGCCGGACACGGCGGGACTTATGCTGACCAACCCCAACACGGTCGGTCTGTTCGACAAAAACATTCTCGAAATTACCGAAATAGTGCGCCGCGCCGGCGGTCTAAACTATTACGACGGCGCCAATCTCAACGCCGTTATGGGCGTGGTGCGCCCCGGCGACATGGGCTTTGACATTGTCCACTTGAACCTGCACAAGACCTTTGCCACCCCGCACGGCGGCGGCGGTCCGGGCAGCGGGCCGGTGGGCTGCAAAAAAGAGCTGGCCGATTTTTTGCCGCGCGGCGTTGTCTGCCGCGACGGCGACGGCTGGAAGCTGAGCGACCCGCAGCACAGCATTGGCAGAGTGCGCGGCTTTTACGGCAACTTTACAGTGGTAGTCAAGGCGCTTTGCTATATACTGTCGCTTGGCAAGCAGGGCATACCGCAGGCCGCAAAAACGGCGGTGCTCAACGCCAATTATCTCATGCACCGCCTGGCCGACAGCTACGACATGGCCTACGGCGGCGGCTGCATGCACGAGTTCGTCGTCAGTCTGCAAAGGCAGAAAAAGGAACACGACGTCAGCGCCATGGACATTGCCAAACTGCTGCTCGATTGCGGCATCCACCCGCCGACGATGTATTTTCCGCTGCTGGTGCACGAGGCGCTGATGGTAGAGCCGACCGAGACTGAGAGCCGCGAGACGCTCGACGCCGTCGCAGACACCTTTAAAAAGGTGCTTGACGACGCGCTTGCCGACCCGCAGCGCGCCCACAGCGCGCCGCACACTACGCCTGTTAGTCGCCCGGACGACGTGCGCGCCGCCCGCGAGCCGGTACTGAAATACGAATTCTAGGTCCGAAAAGACCGCAACGAAACGCAACTAAATACGGCGCTCGCCGCAGGGAATTGCCCCTTTTTGGCGGGCGCCGCAATATTTTTTTGGCGCTTTGCAAAAGAGCGCGACGAAATTGCCGTTTACAGCAGCGACAAGTCGGGAAAATAGTCGTCGGGCTTTTTGCGGTAGCGGTAGTAATCGTTTACGAGGCTGCGCAGCCCGCAGCGCTTGAGTGTGGCGTAGCGCACCCGGTAGTTGCTGCGCGCGTGCTGTCCGCAGGCGACGAAGCGCATGCACTGCTGCATGTAGCGGTCAAGCTCGCCCAGGCGGTCGCTGACATTTAACAGCGGGAAAAACCAGCGCGACCAGCAAAACTGCTGCGGCGCGGCGGCACTGCCGAACAGCTTGCGGTTCATTGAGCGCGCGAAAGCCGCCATTGCCCGCGGCTCGCCGGCGCCGCGCCGCAACAGCCAGCGCCGCAGTGCGCGCGCCTTGCGGCGGATTTTGCCCTTCATTTTTTTGAGCGACGCCGGAGCAATGTCAAGCCTGCCGCCGCGGTACTCAATGCCGAGAAAACACCACGCCTCGCCCGGCGCCGACAGCGACTCCTTGTCGGGATTGACGCTTAGTTTCAGCCGCGCGAGTTCGCGCAGCACCAGCCGGCGGTATTCCTCAATTTTTTCGCGGCTGTCGGCAAAAATAATTATGTCGTCGGAATAGCGAGCGTAGGTTATGCCGCGCTCGCTGAAAAGGGCGTCGAGCCCGGAAAGATAGACGTTTGCCAAAAAAGGCGAGATGGGTGTGCCGGCCATAGCGCCGCGCTTTTCGTGAATGACGCCGCCGTCGCCGCCGCGCGCCGTGTCGCGACTGAGCAGCCGGCGCAAAAAGGCGAGCAGCGGCAAGTCGTCGGCAAGCAGGCCGTCGAGCATAGGAAACAGCAAGTCGGTGTCAACAGAGTTAAAGTAGTCGCGCACGTCAAGCTTGTAGCACCACAGCGAGTCAATATTGCGCTGCGCGGTGAGTGCGCGAATGGCCTGTTTGGCGCCGATATTGCGGCGAAACGAATAGAGATTCGCCGCAAATTGTCCGTCGTAGCGGTAGAGCAAAAAGGCAATCATTTTGAGCAGGGCGTTTTCTGCCGGCTCAAAACTGTAGACGACGCGCTTTTTGCCGCTGCTGCCTTTGTTGACAAGAATGCGCCGGGGGACGGAAAATTCCAAAACGCCGTCATTCGCGTGGGTGCCGGCGTCGCAATACCGCGCCGCGGCAATAAAATTGCGCCAATACCGCAGTTCGCGCTCGTCAAGACCGCCGCGCCGGCAGCGATAGTCGACAAAAGCCTGCCAGCAGGACGGGTCGTATATGTCACGCATTATGCTCACGGCACGTCACCAACATTCAAAAATATAAAAATAAAAAAAGAGAGGGAAAATTGCTTTGAAGGCAGCAATGCTGACACCGGACTGAACGGCGGCCGGTCACCCGCAAGACCGTTTAGCGGCCGTCGCTTTGCCCTTTCGCGGGTGCGGGCGGCAAAGCCCGCGTTTCCCTCTCTTTTTTCAGTTTTCAAGCGGCGCGCGGCCGCAGGGTCAGTTTATAAAGCTTTTAAGCCGCCGGACTACGTAATTCTTTTCGTTGGGGAAGTGGGTGTAAAAATTGACGAAAGGCACGCGGGCAGTTTCCGCGGCGCTGCGCGCACTTTTGAAAGCGGCGTTGTTGTCGCGGTTGTGGGGTGTGAGCATGACGACGCCTACGGGTTGCCCGCCGCGCAGCAGCGCAAAGTCATAGGGCTTGGCGTTTGCCGCCGCGGTGAGGCCGAGTGACGCCGCCGTGGCGCCCGCGCGCAGCTCGCAGTCGGGAAAGCTCTCGCTGAGAATACCGTTAAAATAGCTTTGGATATTGCCGCTTGCGGCAACGGGTGCGGCGGCGCTCGGCGCTGCCGGAAAGCTTTGCGCGGCGCTGTTTTGTGCGGCGCTGTTTTGCTGTACCGAATTGACAAACTGCTTTGCCGCCTCGTCGAGATCGATGCCGGTGGATTTTTCGATTGATTCCTTGAGCGCGCCGAGTCCCTGCTGAGTTAGTTTATCAAAAAGTCCCATGGTCGTCTCCTTACTGACAATAATATTGCAGCAACGCTGCAGTACAATTTCAGTATACCAAAAACGGGTGTCACAGCGCAATAGTTGCGGTTACTTTGTCACGCAGAGGAAACTTTCTATTGCGGCGTTGACCTGTTCGGGGGCGTCGGCGTTTGAATTGTGCGCGGCGCCTTTAATTATTTGCAGCTCATAACCGCAAGCGCGCGACCAGGCGTTGCAGTAAGCGTGTACCTTGCCGGTGCGGTCGTACTCGCCGACAAGCAGCAGTACGGGGCAGGGAATTGACAATTCGCGGTTGGCGGCAATGAACGCGCGGTAGCCGGTGTCCAGCAGCGCGCAGAGTTCTTTTTTTGTGTAGTAGCTCAGCGCCGCTGTCATATTGGCGCGGGCGTAAGCGGTGCGCGAGCACGACGCGGCAATGCCGCGCTGCAAGATTCCGTCGGGATAAAGACGCGACAACCAGCCGACCTGGCACAGCCACCAAAGGTCGGATTTGCTGTAATATTGCGCGCCGAATGGGCAAGTATCAATGCCGACAAAACCGGCGCAGCGCTGCGGGTAGGCGGCCAGGAAGGCCTGAATGACATAGCCGCCCATTGACTGCCCGACAAGCAGCGGCTTTTCTATGTGTTCGGCGTCGAGAATGCTCAGCAGCTCCTCGGCACAGTTGTCGTAGCTGAAATCGCGGTAGGGGCGCGAGCGCGCGTGCGCCGGGTTGTCCCATACAATTACGCGGCAGCGCGGCGAAAAGTATTCAACCTGCTTTTCAAAAAGTGTGTGGTCGGCGCTCAGACCGTGCAGCATTACCAAGGCCGTCTTGCCGCTGCCGGCGGTCCAATAATATGTGCGCCCGCGGGACGATTCTACATACTTTTCCGTCATGTTTTGCCCTCCCTGCATTTGTGAATATTTTATCATGCTGAGACGTTCTGTATCAATACCGGCGCAAAATAATTTTTCTATTGAAAAACCAACCGGCGGCAAATATAATGTAAACTTATAAGGTCAAAAGAAAACGGAGGAAAAATCATGGAACGAGTATTTAATTTCTCGGCAGGCCCCTCTATGCTGCCGCTGCCGGTGCTGGAGCAGGCGCAACGGGAACTGCTGTGTTACGGCGACTCAGGTTGCAGTGTTATGGAGATGAGTCACCGCTCGGCGCCGTTCGAGAAAATACTCGCCGCTGCCGAGAGCGCTCTGCGCCGGTTGATGGACATACCGGACGACTACGCCGTGCTGTTTTTGCAAGGCGGCGCCTCGCTGCAATTTTCCATGACGGCAATGAACCTTGCCGGGCGCGACGATACCGCCGCTTATGCGGTGACTGGTCAATTCGCGAAAAAGGCTTTTGCCGAGGGCAAGCGCTGGTGCAACGCCGCCTGCGTCGCAAGCAGTGAGGCGGAGAAGTACTCCTATATCCCGCAGATAAGCGCCGATATGGTGCCGCAGCAGGCAAAATTCCTGCACATTACCGGCAACAACACTATTTTCGGTACTATGTACAATAATCTGCCGCAGACCGGCAGCGTGCCGCTGGTGTGCGATTTGTCTTCAATTATTCTCGGCCGCGCGTTCAACGTGCGCGACTTTGCGCTTATCTACGCCGGAGCGCAGAAGAATATGGCGCCGGCGGGACTGACGGTGGTCATTCTTAAGCGCTCGCTGCTCGAAAACGAGCTTGACGACGTGGTGCCGACAATGCTGCGCTACAAGACGCACGCCGACGCCGACTCCATGTACAACACGCCGCCCTGTTACGCCATATACATGGCCGGGCTGGTCTTCGAGTGGGTGGAAAGCACCGGCGGCGTCGCTGCCATGGAGACGCGCAACCGCGAAAAGGCGGCGCTGCTTTACGACTATCTCGACGCGTCGGCAATGTTCAGCGGCGCGGCTCGCAAACAGGACCGCTCAATAATGAACGTGACGTTTACACTGCAAGACGAAGAGCTGACCAAAAGCTTTCTCGCACTGTGCTCGCAGCGCGGTATGATATCGCTTAAGGGACACCGCTCGGTCGGTGGCTGCCGCGCGTCAATCTACAACGCCATGCCGCGCGAGGGCGTTGAAAGACTGGTGCAGACGATGAGCGATTTTGAAAAGGGCGCCCGCGCCTGAAAGGGAATAAAAATGTATAAAATTAAGACTCTCAATAAAATATCGCCCGTCATCGCCGAGCGGCTGGACGCCGCCCGCTACGACGTGAGCGACAACCACAGCGATTTTGACGGCGTGCTGGTGCGCTCGGCAAATATGCACGAGACACAACTGCCCGACGGACTGCTTGCCATTGCCCGCGCCGGCGCCGGCGTCAACAACATCCCGCTCGACGAGTGCTCCCAAAAGGGAATAGCGGTTTTCAATACGCCCGGCGCCAACGCCAACGCCGTGCGCGAGCTGGTTATCTGCGGTATGCTGCTTTCGGGACGCCGCGTGGTGGACGGCATTGAGTGGGTAAAGCAACAGGCGCAGCAGGGCGCAAGCGACATAGAAAAACTGGTTGAAAAGGCCAAAAATCAATTCGTCGGGCCGGAGCTTGCCGGCAAGACGCTGGGCGTTATCGGTCTTGGCGCAATCGGCGTAATGGTCGCCAACAGCGCCAGTCTCGGACTAAACATGGAAGTGGTCGGCTACGACCCGTATATGCAAGTAGAAGCGGCGCTGCATTTAACGCGCTCGGTGCGGCGGTTGAACGACCTCAACGCGCTGCTGAACAGCTGCGACTACGTCACGCTGCACCTGCCGCTCAACGACAAGACCCGCAATACTGTCGGCGCGGCGCAAATTGCGGCGATGAAAGACGGCGCGGTGCTGCTCAATTTTGCCCGCGGCGGACTTGTTGACGACGCGGCCGTACTCGCCGCGCTCGACAGCGGCAAGCTGTCGCACTATGTTACCGATTTTCCCAACGAAACGATTTCCGGAAAACCGGGCGTCATTTCGACGCCGCACCTCGGCGCGTCCACCCCAGAGTCTGAGGACAACTGCGCGCAGATGGCGGCGCAGGAGCTGGACGACTACCTTACCAGCGGCACAATTCGCAATTCCGTCAACCTTCCCGACTGCGAACTGCCGCAGTGCGAGGGCGCACGCATAACAATAATAAACCGCAATATTACGAATATGCTCGGCCAGATATCTGCGGCCATTGCGGCGGCCGGTTACAACATAGACCATATGCTCAACAAAAGCCGCGGCGACTACGCCTATACAATAATAGACTTGCCGGGTGCGCCGAGTGACGAGTGTGTCGAGCGCATTCGCGCTATTGACGGCGTTATCCGCGTGCGGGTAATAGCGTGAGCGGCGTCAGCGAAAAGGTCACCGCCGCCTTTGCCCGTGTCGGCGCGGCAGTGCCGCGCGTGTTGCTGCCGGCAAGCGGCGTGAGTTTAGAGAAGTTTGCCGTTATCGCCTGCGACCAGTTTTCGGCGCGGCCGGAATACTGGGACGAGGTCGTTGCCATAGCCGACGGCGTGCCGTCGGCAGTGGAGCTGATGCTGCCCGAGGCGTGGCTTGGCAGCGAACGCGACGACCCCGAACGGATAACCGGCAACATGCGCCGTTACCTTGACAGCGGCGTGTTTGCGCCCGCAGCGCAGGGCGCGGTGGCAGTGCGCCGCACGACCGACAGCGGTGTGCGCAGCGGCTTGATGCTGGCGCTTGACCTTGAACAGTACGACTACAGCAAAAACTCGCGCGCGATGATTCGTGCCACCGAGGCGACGGTAGTCGAGCGTTTGCCCGCGCGCATAGCGCTGCGCGAGCGCGCGCCGCTGGAAATGCCGCACGTTTTGGTGCTCGTCGACGACCGCAAGGGCGTCTTTGCGGCGGCGCTGAATGCCGCGGCGCGAGAGGCGCGGTCGCTTTATGATTTTGAGCTCATGCTCGGCGGCGGCCATATTCGCGGCGATATTATTGACACAGAGCGGCCGCTGCTGGCTTTGGCGACGGCGCTCGGCGAGCTGCTTGACGACAGCGGCGACGGCTTTCTCTACGCTATGGGCGACGGCAACCACTCCTTTGCGGCTGCCAAAGCGCGCTGGGACGCGCTGAAACCGCAGCTGTCGGCTGAGCAAAGGCAGAGCCACCCGGCGCGCTGGGCGCTTGCCGAAATAATAAGTCTTTATGACCCGGGTTTGTCGGTAAAGCCGATTCACCGGCTGCTTACCGGCGACGGCGCGCTCGACGCGCCGCGGCAGTTGGGCTTTGACCCGCTTGAGCCGCCCTCGCTGCAGCAGTTGCAGCCGCAGCTGGACGAATGGCTGGCAAAACACCCGCAGCTGACGCTGGAATACATTCACGGCGCCGACGAATGCCGGCGGCTGGCACAGCAGACAAACGGTTTGGCAATAGTTTTTCCCGCCTTTGAGCGCGAGGGACTTTTTGACACCGTGCGCGAGCGCGGCGCTTTTGTGCGCAAAAGCTTTTCACTCGGCGAGGCGCGGGAAAAACGCTATTATCTTGAGTGCCGCGAAATTGTCTGAAACGGCGAGCGACAGCAGGGCTTTACAGCCGCTTGGCGCGAAAATTATATGCACCGCATCGCAAATGCCGCGGCAAAAAAATTTGACAGAAAACCTGGCAGGGCGCCGTCGCATTGAGCGACAGCGCCCTGCATTTTGTTTTAGCGTCGAGTCGTAGCCGCAGTGAAGGGCAAAAGACCGCCCGCGGTGCGGGTGTGAGTGAGGCTTCGCAAATACAAAACGATTGCCCGAAAAAACGCCGGCAACGAAAATGAGCCTCGCGCCGTCGGCGCGAGGCTCACAGGGCTCAAGGGATTCGCCTGCTGAGCTATAGATAAAGTGGTGTTGGGAGATTGGGGGACAAATCAGGACGTTTTCCCGGCACTTTGTAAAAACGTTTTTCTTGCTCAGAGCACAAGCGCTCTTTTACTTAATTTAAGCTCTGTTCGTTTGTCGTTGCAAAAGCGCCTTTGGGTGCCGGCAGTATTTTGGCCATGCAGGTCCTGCGCAGCACACCAAATTTTTCCGGCGCGGTCGCGGATGCCGGAAAATAAACACCGAAAGCGCAGGAGCATTAGTCGTTTAGAAAAAAACACGCGCTCAGGGCTGCTTTTTGTCGCAGCGGCTGCACTGCTCGCGCCAGGCGCAATTGCAGCAGGAGCCGCCGCAGCGGCCGCCGTGCCGCCGCAGCGACACGAGCGCGACAACCACTCCCAGCGCCACCAGCGCCAGCACGACAATGTCACCGGCGCTCACAGCAGCAGCCCCGCAAGCTGGTAGACGGCAAAGGCTACAAGCCAGGCGACGCCGCACTGCATAACGACTATGCCGGCGGCGGCAAGGCGGGAATTGAATTCACGGCGAATAGTGCCGACAGCGGCGACGCAGGGTGTGTAAAGCAGCGTGAACAGCAAAAAGCTGACGGCGGAAAGCGGCGTGAACAGCGCCGCAAGCGCGGCGGGCAGCGCGGCGCTGCCCGCGCCGGTCAGTACGCTGAGCGTACTGACAACTGCCTCTTTGGCGGTAAAACCGCTTATTAGCGCGGTGGCAACGCGCCAATCGTCAAAGCCCAGCGGCCGCAGCACCGGCGCCACAAACCGGCCGATGTCGGCAAGCAGGCTCAGCGAGCTGTCGGCAACGACGTTGAGTCGGGTGTCAAACGTCTGCAAAAACCAGATGACCAATGTGGCCATAAAGATTATCGTAAAGGCGCGCTGCAAAAAATCGCGCGCTTTTTCCCAAAGCAGCAGCAAAACACTTTTCGGCGAGGGCAGCCGGTAGTTTGGCAGTTCCATAACAAAGGGAACCGGCTTGCCGCGAAAGGCGGTGTTTTTTAGCAGCAGCGCGACGAGTATCGCCAGCACTATGCCGCTGACATAAAGCCCTATCATTACCAGCGCGGCGTGTTTTGGGAAGAAGGCCGCGCAGAACACCGCGTAGATGGGAATCTTGGCCGAACAGCTCATAAAGGGTGTGAGAATTATTGTCATGCGGCGGTCGCGCTCGGACGCGAGAGTGCGCGCCGACATGATTGCCGGCACGGTGCAGCCGAAGCCGATAAGCATTGGCACGAAACTGCGCCCCGACAGGCCCAACCGGCGCAGCGGCTTGTCCATAATAAAGGCGACGCGGGCCATGTAGCCGGTGTCCTCCAATATGGACAGGAAAAAGAAAAGCACGACGATTATCGGCAAAAAGCTGAGCACGCCGCCGACGCCGGCGAATATGCCGTCGATGACGAGACTTTGCACTACCGGGTTTATGCCGTAGGCGCTCAGTCCGCGGTCGACCAGCGCGCTGAGCGCGTCTATTCCGGCACTGAGCAGCTCAGACAGCGCGTTGCCGACTACGCCGAAGGTTAGCCAGAAGACGAGAAACATTATGAGCAGGAAAACGGGAATGGCAGTGTATTTTCCGGTAAGCAGCCGGTCAATGGCGACGCTGCGGCGCTGTTCGCGGCTCTCGTGACATTTGACTACACAGGCGGCGACGACAGACTCAATAAACGAGTAGCGCATGTCCGCGAGCGCCTCGTTGCGCTCAAAGCCGGTAGAGTTTTCCATTTCGACTATACTGTGCTCCAACAGTTCTTTTTCGTTTTCGTCGAGCTCCAGCCGCTCGCACAGCTGCGCGTCGCCCTCAATTAATTTTACGGCGCAAAAGCGCGGCGACACTCCCAGAGTGCGGGCGTGGTCGTCAATAAGGTGAACGGTGGAATGTATGCAGCGGTGCACGGCGCCGTCGCTGCAAAAATCCTGGACCTTTGGCAGTGTGCGGCTGCGCACTACTTGCTGCATGCGGTCGACGAGTTCGGAAATACCGTCGCCCTTGGCGGCGCTGATTGGCACTACCGGCACGCCGAGCTGCTGTGACATTTTTTTCGTATCGACAGTGCCGCCGTTGGCGCGCATCTCGTCCATCATGTTGAGTGCCACGACTGTCGGCAGCCCCAGTTCCAGCAGCTGCAGCGTCAAGTAGAGGTTACGCTCAATGTTGGTGGCGTCGACAATGTTAATAATGCCGTCGGGTTTGCTGTCAATAATAAAGTCGCGGCTGACAATTTCCTCGCTGGTGTAGGGGCGAATGGAGTAGATACCGGGCAAGTCGACGACTGTGCAGTCTTTGGCGCCGCGTATCAGACCGGTTTTTTGCTCTACGGTGACGCCGGGAAAATTGCCGACATGCTGGTTGGAACCGGTAAGCGCGTTAAAGAGCGTAGTCTTACCGCAGTTCTGGTTTCCCGCAAGCGCAAATACCATTGCTGTTGTCAACCTCCTTTACGGTAATATTGCGCGCGTCCTCACGCCGCAGCGTCAGCTCGTAGCCGCGCACGCAAAATTCTATCGGGTCGCCCATCGGCGCAATTTTGCGCACCGAAACGGTCGTGCGCGGCGTCAGCCCCATGTCAAGCAGCCGCAGCCGCAGCGCGCCCGTGCCTTCGACAGAGGTAATGACTCCAGCGTCGCCGACTTTTAGTTCGTCGAGTGTCATAACAATGTCCTTTCAAGTTAGCGTGGCTAACTACATATAAGTTAGCACCGACTAACTAAATAGTCAAGAGGCATTCGGATATTTTTTTAGCAGCGCAACAGGACGTCGCCGCAGTCAGCCGCGAGCGGACGACAAAACCGCCCCCCGCGAAAGGCGAAGGGCGGCAGTATGTCGAAGAAAAAAGCGACAGCGGCAAAAAGCCGCACCGGGCGCGCAGTCGCTTACGCGGCGCGGCGGCGGCGCAGCCGCAGCGACACTGCAACAGAGACGGCGCTGAGCGCTACAACGCCGACGGCGCAAGCTGTCAGCGGCAGTACGGCGGAGTCGAGCGCGCCGAGCCAGCTGCCGATTTGCGCGCCGCCGCCGACAATGGCGACGGCGACTACCACCGCGACGCCGAGAAAAACAAGCCGCCCTTTTTCGACGCCAAAATAGAATACGAACGGCAGGCACAGCGCCAGTATGGTTACAGCTGCGAGCGCGCTGGCAACTATGCTCGTAATGTCGCCGCCGGCAGGGGCATTACCGCTCACGCTGCCGACAACAAACTGTGACAGCAGCGACAAAACCAGCGCGGCCGCCACGGCGCTCCAGCCGAGCAGATATTTTTCGGCAACGAGCTGCAAGTCGGAATAGGGCATAGTTGCCGCCAATTCGTCCCAGTGGCTGCGCTCGTCATAAGCGAGCGAGGTCATGGGCAGCATTGCGGAATAGACTATGGCGAAACCGGCCATAGAGCCGTTGGGAACAACGGCGAACACGACTATCATCAACAAAAAGATCTTCATCTGTTTGGCAAGGGTGTACAGATCTTTTATAAACAAACCCTTCATTTGTTGTCGTCTCCTTTGGCCATAAGTATTATAATGTCCTCGAGCGTCGCGTGTTCCGGCGTGAATGAGGCCGGCAGCTGCTCGCGCCGAATAAGCAGTTCGGCGCCGAAAGGCGTGGCTTTTTTGCCGATTACAGCGGCGGCGGGAATGGCGCTTTCGTCCTCTGCGCTCACCTTTACCACCGCAAAGCGTTCCGGCAGGCGATCCTTTTCCTCGCAAAACAGCAGTTTGCCGCGGTGCAGGAAGGCGACGTAATCGCAAATCTTCTCAAGGTCGCTGACGATGTGGGACGAGATGAGCACAGAGTGTGTCTCGTCGCGGGTAAAATCGTTGAACAGGTCAAGTATTTCGTCGCGCACCATTGGGTCCAAACCGCTGGTGGCCTCGTCGAGTATCAGCAGACGCGGTGAGTGCGACAGCGCCGCGGCGATGGCAAATTTCATTTTCATGCCGCGGCTGAAGTCGCGGAACATCTTGTTTGTCGGCAGCGAAAAGCGCTGCACATAACTGTTGAATGTGCTGTCGTCCCAGTTTTTATAGGTACGGCGCATGACCCGGCCGACGTTTGCGGCCGTAAGCACCTCGGGGAAATACGCCTCGTCCAGCACTACGCCGACCTCCTGCTTGACGGCGCGAAATTCGGCGCTGCGGTTGTCTGTGCCGAGCACGCAAACGCTGCCGCCGTCGCGGCGAACGGCGTCCATTATCAGGCGGATGGTGGTGCTTTTGCCGGCGCCGTTTTCGCCGACGAGACCCATTATTGTGCCATCGGGCAGCGAAAGGTCAAACGGCCCGAGTTGAAAATCTGCGTATGCTTTTTTCAGTCCGTGGATTTCAATAGCGTTCATTGTTTTTCTTCCTCCTCTGCGGCCAGCCGCAGCATGTTACACAACTCGTCGGCGTCCAGTGCCAGCGGTGCGGCGAGTGCCACTGCCGCTTGCAGGTGCTCCTCAATGCGGCGCAAATACTGTTCGCGCACCAGTTGAGTGTCCTTGGCGGCAACATAGCAGCCCTTGGCGGCGACGGTGTAAATATAGCCGTCGCGCTCCAGCTCGTCGTAGGCTCGCTTGGTGGTAATTACGCTGATGCGCAGGTCTTTGGCGAGCGTGCGTATTGAGGGCAGGGGGTCGTCCTCGGCAAGCGCGCCGGTAATTATGGCGTCGCGCACGCCGTCGTATATCTGTTTGTAGATAGGAATGCCGCCGGCGTTGCTGATGATGATGTCCATATGTCCTCCCATTCCGTACATATACAGCATACACAGTATAAACAGTGTTGCCGCGAATGTCAATATCTTTCGAACATAAAATAACATCCGGCGGGACAAAGCCCGCCGGATGAAATACCGGTGTCAGATTTGACGGCAGGGAAAGACGGCGTTTTTAAGCGCTCAAAACACGGTAAGTGGTGCCGTTGACAGTTTTGGTGCCGAGATAGACGTCTTTTTCACTCGTTGCCGTAAGGCCGGCGGCGTCGTAGCTGTATACAGTTACGTGTACACTGTAGGTATTGCCCGGCAGCGCAGAGACGTCGCCGTCATAAACGTAGACGTCGAAGCTCGCATAACCGGCAGAGGTGCGGTTGACGAGCCAGGTTTTGCCGGCAAGGCTGCTGAGCATAGCGCCGGGGACAGCGTCCAGCAGTGTGCTGTAACCCTCGCTCGGCACCCCGCTGTAATATGTTTTGGCGCTCAGCGACGCGGCGGCGGCGCTGACGGCGGCATAGATACCGTCGGCAAGCTGGGAGTCGGTATAGCCGCCGTCGCTGTAATCGAAAAGCTCGCCGTGAACGCTGCACACGGCGCCGATTATGCGGGTGCGGTCGGCGGAATAAGTGACGGTGATATCGCCGCCGCATTCGGCATGGTAGCTGTTTGCGGTGCTCACACTGCCGCCGAACTCTGTTGCGGCCTCGCTGAGCAGCGGTTCGCTGTCACCCACCTCGTATTCACAGTAAGCGGCCAGTGCCAGATAGTAGCGGCTTACCTCCAGCGCGCTGACCCGGCAGGCCTGGTACTTTGCCTTTTTTATCCACCCCGTCATTGCCGGAATGAGCAGCGCGGCGAGCAAAGCCAGAATTACCAGCACCACTATCATCTCGACAAGGGTAAAACCGCGATTATGATGTTTTTCAAGCGACTTCATAACTTACATTGTAATCTGATAACGAGTAAAAAACAACCGGGGAATGCCGAAAACGGCATTTCCCGGTTGTTATCGTTTTTCACAAAATTTGCTTTTCTGAAAGACCGGCGGCGGCTTAGCTGTTGCGGAATATTTCTTCCCTGGCAACAATGCCCAAATCTCGACTCATATGTTCTTTGAGCCTTGTTTGCTCGTCTAGGCGGCTTTCAACCTCGAACTGGTGTCTGCGGTCCATCTCCTGCCGTTCTGCTTCCATCTCCAGCTGCCTTTGACGGTCGGCCTGTTCATTGGCGGCCTTGGCTCTTTGCAGTTCCAGTTTTTGTTGCTCAAGCATAAAGAGCTGCTGGTTGACAAGCGCCTTGTCGTATTCGTGCAGCGCCTCTTTAATGCTGTCGGCTCGGTGCGTTTCCATAAAATAAATAAGCCAGTTGATGACTTCCAAATTTTTTTCGTCCGCGTGCAGAGCGCCCATTGAATTGAGTTTTTCAGTGTGGTTTTGTATTACATGGGTACAGGCGTCGGCGTCGATTTGCAGCTTTTTGATGGCGGCAGCACTGCCGGCTTCGACGTTCTGACGGTTCTTGTTACACTCTGCTTGGGCAATTCGCAGTTGGCGGTCGTTTTCGGCAGTAATGCGCGCGTCTTCTCTTTTCGCCTCATCCAAAGCCAGCTTCTGCCTGGCGCTGAAAACGGGATGATCGGCCTGGGATTTTCTTATTGCGACAGTAATTAAGGTGGCAACAAACATGGCTGCCGCGACGCCTAAAAGGATTAAAGGATAGAGCCACAATCCCATGGTAGACATAAACGCAATATATGAGAGCAGGAGAAGGATAGCGATTATTATTAATATTGTCATAAATCGTTACTCCTTGATTAATTTTGGAGAACAAACAATCAAGACGAACAGCAGCACCTGACAGATAACGCCGGCAACTGCAAGAGGCATGTTGTTGGCTACCTCAGCGAGCTTTGTGACCGGAATAATAAATCCGGTTTTGAAAAGAATATCCGCGCCCATCAGAATTGCCGGTATGCCTACGAGCAATATATTTATAAGTAACATTACTGTAGTCGCCTTTGAGGGCGAGGCGTGGTTGTTGTACCAAGTATCTGAAAACTCTTCCAGAAGGTCTTCGTAATTGTCGGCGTCTTCAGGTTCGAATTGCAAGTTGCCGGAGTCGGCTATTTGGTTTTGCAAGTCGGAAATCTTTTTTAAATCTTCATTGCGGCGCCACGTTGCTGCCTCTACCATCTTTAACTCGTCGTTCATGGCCTGAAGTTGTTGCAAATCTTGTTCTCTGGACATATGGAAATCCCTCCCTATGAAGGAATTATAACAATATTTTAAATAGAATTCAACAAAAAAAGTTACATATTTTGGCCGGATTCAACCAAACTGCCGTATTTATTTTTATGGGACGGAATTTGCAGTTAAAATGCGCCTTACTGAAAAGATTCGGTTTCGCTGAGCGCTGCCGCGCAGGCATCCTCAGCAGCCTTAAGAATTGCCGCGGCTGCGTCAATATTGCCCTCTTCAAGCAATTCCAGCGCGTCCGAAATTGTGTTGAACAGCGAAAAATATTCAGTTGTGTACATATCTACGCCGCCTTGTATGACAAATTGTAATCTATTTTAATCGTACTAAACGAATTACGCTTATGTCAAGAAACGAGGTGATATTTTGAGCTCCTTTATTCCCAAACCCTACAAAAAAGAACCGATAAGCGTTAGCATAGATATTGACAAGTTACAGCGCATAGACGAGCTGGCACGAAAATACGACACCAACCGCAGCGAGTTTATTAACCGCTGTATAGATTTTGCCATAGAGAATATGAAAGACAACTGACAAAACGAGCGGCGCGGCCATTTGGCCGCGCCGCTCGAAACGTATATATCAAAAATTTCTTTATTGGCGCGTCTGTCCGGCAAGATGGCCGCTCGACCAGGCCCATTGCAGATTGTAGCCGCCGCAATCGCCGTCCACGTCAAGCACCTCGCCCGCGGCATACAGTCCCGGCACAATTTTGCTTTGCAGCGTTGCGGGGTCAAATTCCGCGGTGAGTATGCCGCCGGCAGTGACCTGGGCCGAGTCGAAACCGAGCGTTCCCTCAACGTTCAAAGCAAGGTCCTTGCAAGCGGCAGTTATTGCGCGCAGGTCGCCGTCGCTCAAGGTGCGCACGCTCGCGGTAAGTGTGTACCCGGCCTGTTTGAGAATAACTCTGCCGAGCCGGTTGTGCAAAACACCGGTGAGGAGATTATCTATATTTAAGTTTTGCGCCGCCTGCCGCCGCCCGCGCAGAATATCGGTTATTTCCGCCGGCGAAAAGTCGCGCAGCAGGTCTATGTGCAGGGTAAGGGCACCGCTCGCTGTAGCTGCCGCCCGGGACAGTTCAAAAACAGCCGGGCCGCTGACGCCGTAGTCTGCGAACTGAAGTTCGCCGGCGCTTTTTGCCAGCACTGTGTCGCCGCGCCGCAAAGTTATTGCCGCGTCGGCGCGAATGCCCTTCAGCGCGCGCACAAAGGCGCCGTCGGTTTTTATTTGCACCAAGCAGGGGTACAGTTGCGTGCGGCTGTGACCCAGGCTTTGCA
The DNA here is from genome assembly GCA_964478515.1 of uncultured Faecalibacterium sp. Classification (GTDB taxonomy): domain Bacteria; phylum Bacillota; class Clostridia; order Oscillospirales; family Ruminococcaceae; genus HGM13233. Next base: position 71,440 of record CAYZIL010000006.1, read on the forward strand.
GCAGCTCGTAGCCGCCGGCGCCGCCGCCCGCTCTTGTGCCCGCCAGTCCGCCGCAGCAGACGACGACTTTGTCGGCCGTGAGTTGCCGCTCGGCACTGCGTAGCAAAAAAACGCCCGTGCGCTTTGGCGTTACGGACGTGACCTCGAACCCGGTGAGCTGCTCGGTGCCGGTCTGTTCGAGCGCCAGCCGCAAGACGTCGAGCACACTGTTGGCGTGGTCAGACAGCGGGTACACGCGGCCGCTGCTCTCGCAAACGGTCAAGAGCCCCAGAGCGCGGAAAAAATCAAGCGTGGCGGTTACGTCAAACTGACTGAGCACTTTTTCGGCAAAAGAGCCGTCGCGGCCGTGGTAGTGCGCGGCGCTCATGTCGGTGTTGGATAAATTGCACCGGCCGTTGCCGGTCACCAACAGCTTTTTGCCGACACGGGGCTGCCTTTCCAGCAAAGTTACCCGACTGCCGTTTTCTGCGGCGCTTAAAGCCGCCATCATTCCCGCGGCGCCGCCGCCGATTATCGCAACATCCATATATTCGTCCTTGTCTTTCGGCGTGTAATAATAAAATAAACAGCTATGAATTGATTGTAGGGGATAGGGATGAATTTTGCAACGGCAACTTATAGCGAGTGCAAAAGAGCAGGGGGATATTATCCGGCATAACGCTGCGTTCGCGCGAATAGAACACCTGCGGGTGGGATTGCTAATTTTTTCTCGATGTGGTGATGAGATGAAATTGCCAAAACGTAAAATGATGCGATTAGCGGGGTACGGTTATTCCTCGTGCGGAGTATATTTCGTGACGATTTGCGTTGCGAACACAAACGCATTGTTATGGAATGTAGGGGCGAACTGTGTTCGCCCGGATGAGTCGCCGCCATTGTCCGATATTGGAAAACCGTTGATGATGAAATTCAAAAATTAAATACCATATATGAAAATGTTGTTGTATATAATTATTGCGTTATGCCAGACCACATCACGCAATTATAAGGATATCATCCGATGAGAGCGGGCGAACACAGTTCGCCCCTACATTGTCTCGCATCATCAAACAATTCAAAGGGGCGCTCACCAAGCAAATCGGATTTCCAATCAGGCAAAAATTATTTTCTCATTTGTAGTGTAGATATTAGCATAATCCTACATAAAGCAATACCCACCGAAAAGGACTTCTTTTCGGTGGGTATTTTCTGTATTTCCATATGTAGCCGCAGCGAACGGTCGCTATTTTAGTCTTTTGACCCGGCCTTACCGGCCGCTCGTTTTTTCTTGTTTGCGAGTGTGCCGCAGCATAGCAGCGCCGCGCAGGACGCACACAGCATGCCGAGCCATAGCGAGCTGTTGGCCGCGTCTGCGGTGTTGGGGCCGGCGGAATTCGAAGCAGGCGCAGCGGTAACTTTTATTAATGCGCTGTATGTTCCGGCATAAGCTCCCGTAATTGTGACGCTGAGCGTATGTGTTCCGACAGAAAGACTATTGAGATAGCTTTGCGCAAAGGTGATGATTAGCGAGCCGTCCGATACTGTAAAGGTGTTTGCCGCCGGCGTCACGGCGACACCGTCCATAGTCAGACCGCCGAAATGGGCGGCTCCGAGGTTCGCGGCGGGTATGCCTTCGCCTACGGTGTATTTCATGTTAGCCGAGGCGCTACCGCTCACGAAAGTGCTGCTCGGTGTGAGACTCGCACCCAGAGCGGACGGTGTAGACAGGACGGTTTCGGTAGTGCCGGAATAATTGCCGGTGCCGGTAATTACTACCTTTATCGTTTTTCCGAAGTCTGCATTGGTGGGAGTGTAGCATGTGCCAGTCGCGCCGGGTATATCTGTCCAAGTAACACCGCCGTCGCCGGAACTTTTCCACTGGTAGGTTAAAGTCGCGTCAGCGGGCGTTACGCTCACGCTGATTTGTGTTCCGGTACTCGGCGCGCTCGTTGAGACCGTCGCGTCCGTTACAAGAACGGTAACTTTGCTTGTCGTTACGGCGCTGACGCTGCTTGTGTAGTTCGCCGTGCCGGTCGCGACAAAATAGAGATATTTGCCGATGTCGCCGGTTACGGGAGTGTAGCTTGTACCTGTTGCGCCCGCTATTGCCGTGCCGCCCGTCGTGGTGCTTGCAGTGTTGGTATACCACTGGTAACTGGCGGTAGCGGCAGAGGGGTCAATTGTCGCCACGACCGCCGTTCCCACTGTCGGCGCGCTGGTGGAAAGCGTTACGCTGGCGAGACCCGTTTTGACTGCACCGGTTGTCTGTGCAAACGCGGTTCCGGTATAGCTTGCGCTGCCTGTGGCGGTGACCGAAATAATTTTGCCCGCTTGCACAGAAGTCGGCGTAAAGCTTGCGCTTGTTGCGCCTGAGATGTCTGTCCAGGTCGCGCCGCCGTCGTCGGAGCTCTGCCACTGGTAGCTTACAGTGGCGCCGGCGGGCGCTATGGTCGTCGTGACAGCGGTGCCGATAACCGGCGAATTGGTGGACAGGGTTATACCGGTGACGGGAGCGCTTACCTTGTTGGCTGTCACCGCACTTTGTGTTCCGGAGTAACGGCCGGTCCCCTCAATACTGACAACAATATACTTGCCTACGTCGGCAGCGCCGGGAGTATAACTTGAAGCGGTCGCGCCGGAAATAACCGAACCGCCGCTGACGGAAGCGCTGCTGTTAGTGTACCATGTATAAGTTCCCGTGCCGCCCGTCGGCGTTACCGTTGTTGTTATTTGCGTGCCCGAAGCCGGGCTCTGGGTGGAGAGTGTGACTCCGGAAAGAGCGAGCGTAGTGATTGACCACTTGGCGCTGGAATTAGCGGCGACGCTCAGCGGCGAGCTGATTGCGAGCGCCGTGGCGGGCACGGTGATTGTCATTGCGGCTGAACTCGTCTGGGTGGGCGTGCCGGAAATTGTTGCCGTCACACTTGTATCGCCCGCGCTCACCGCCGTTTTTATTTTGGCACACAGACCGGCGGGCAGGTTCGTAAACCAAGCGGAAATGTCCTGCTCCGCGCTCAGGGCGCTGAAGGAGCTGGCAACAATACTCAGCGCGACGTCGGTGCTCGTAATTGCCTCGCTGCGAGTGCCGGACACAGTCACATCGGCGACGGTGATTACAATCAGCGACGTAAACTTTATGGTTTTGACAATGGCGCCGGAATATACATAGTTTGAACTCGACCAGGTGGCGTCATAAAGTGTGCTGGCGTTATAGACGTTGGCGCCCTGCGCTTTTACGCCGGATGGTTGGCTTTTAAAGCCGTTGACCGCCTGGGTGTTTCCCGTTGCGAAAATTGTTCCTCAGGTACAGCTGAGAGTGACTTGGTCGTTGTTGTTGCCGATACCGTAGCTGCCGGTGCCGCCGCTGCCGCCCGCGGCATTCAATGAACCGCCTGAAACCGAAACGGACGATGTGCCGTCTGCACGCACGCCGCAGCTGATGGCAGAGGAAGCGCCGCCGTTGGCCGTTACCTGTGCTGTGCCTGAAATGACAAGCGAACCGGAACCGAAAGAAATGCCGCAGCTCAGCGGGGTTTTAGCGGCAGCCGGTGCGGTGGCAGTGCCGCCGGTGGCCGTAAGCGAGCCTCCGGAAATCTGCAGGCCGCCGGTGGCGCGCACGCCGTAACTCTTGGGCGACGATTGTGTAGTGCCGGTCAATTCTCCGCCGTTGACGACGACGGTGCCGCTCGTCATGTATATTTTGCTGGCAAGAATTCCATAGTTATAGACCAGAGCCTTGCCGGCGTTCAATGTAAGAGACCCGTCGCCGGTTATGGTCAGGATTCCGCCGTTAATCTCTATACCGTAATATGTGTTGTAGTAAGGAGTTGCGGAAGACGAAATGGTGTTTGTCCCCTCGAGTTTGATAGTGAGGTCATTGGACAAGGAACTGACAGACGAGCGATATCCGTTAGAACTGTCGGCAAAAGCTTAACTCAGGGAAAAGTTGTGCAAAGTGAGCGTTGACGTGGCTCCGTCCGTCTCAAAATAAGCGTAGTTGTCTGTGGGAACTGAGGCGGCAACATGAAGGCCGTCAGTAGTGTATTGACCGCTTGACAGAGTAATTTCGCCCACTCTGACTTCGGTGCCGCCTGCAGAGAATGCCGTTGCCGGCAGCAAGCTCATTGCCATCGCCAGAATTAAAAGTGCCGCGCAATATTTCTTTTTCATTGCCGCTCTCCGGTTAAATTTTTTAATTGCGAAGTTTACTTAGCTTTTTGCACGAAAAAATTACGAGAATCAGTCGTTTTTCGCAAATAGTATACTTGTAATTTGTATTATAGAACAAAAGAAACAAAAACTCAATTATGTATTACAATAATGCACTATATTGCGATTAAATATGTGGCTTTTGCACAGCGCCGCAGCGGCGTGAGCGGCAGACGCCGCAAAACAAAAAATGAAAAGAGGCGTCGCAAGCAATACAAAACTTGCGACGCCGTGGTGCGGACGACAGGACTTGAACCTGCATGCTTGCGCAATGGCTCCTAAGACCA